>JASGDN010000061.1:0-81314 GCA_049841275.1 Thermomicrobiales bacterium | reverse complement strand
TCCCCCGCAAACCAGCCCAAATGCAATGACCCAGATCCCGTTAGTGCGAGGATACGTCGAATCCGGCAACGCGATCCCGATGACGCGCGGTCCGATCCTGCACGTCAACGGATGCCACCTGCTTTGGGGCGTCGTGCGCCACGGCCACATCGCCGCTCTTCGGATCGTAGGTCAGGGCCGTCTTGCCGGACGCCGCCAGCGCATCCGGATCGAAGTCTTCCGCCAGCTGGTCCGGCAGATTGTCGGGCACCACCACCGTCTGGGGATTGCCATCGCTGGTGTAGAGGACCAGATCGCCATTCTCAAACTCGTCGAACCAGTACTTGATGAGATCGGGCTCGGTGTTGAACCGGTTGATGGTGTAAGGGTCCCACGCCGTGCTCGCCGGTGACGGCACCACCCCGCCGTTGACATCCACCACGGCGTCGAGCGTCACGTCTTCACCGTTCCATGTGAAGCCCTGGTAGATGGTAGCCCACGCCCACCAGTCGACATTGGGGTCCGGCATGGCGCCATACGGCAGCACCAGCACCCGGCTCATGTTCCCCGGCCCCTTCACGTGCTCGTCGATGAAGTCCATCGTCTGGCCGATCTGGGAGGCAATCTCGTCCGCATCGACTACGGAAAGATCCTGGTGCCCCCAGGTGTGGTTGCCGATCTCGTAGCCGTGGTCGGACAGCCAGTTCAGCTTCTGGTCGCAATAGTCGATGGTGTTATAGTCGGCGTCGGACGAGAAGCAGTTGTACGGCAGAAGCGCGAAGAGGCCACTGTGCCCGAAATCGGGATGCTTGGCGTAGAAATCCTCCATCACGCCGATGGTCGAATCCGGAGTTGGCACCAGATCGCCCTTGGCATCTTTCTCAAACTGGAACTGCCCGGAGGAAGCGTCGTCGAACGTCAACAGGACTGGGTGCTTGCCCGGCGGCGCGGAGATCGCATCCGTCAACACCTCGCGCATGGACACGACGTAGAAGTCGTGATCGTAGAGCCATTGGAGGTCGCTACGGAAATCCTTGACCGTACGCGTCCACAGGTCGTCGGTATGATCGGCGCTCGTGATGGCGTGATACATGAAGACCGGGATCACACCCAGCTCGTCCGGCTGGATGTCGACCAATTGGGACGAGGAGAGGGTCTTCGTCGATGTCGGCGGAATCACGCCGGTCACACCGCCCTGCCCGATAGCGACCGCGGTCGCCGGAACGGAGGTGGGGACGAGCGTGACGGAGGGGATCTGGGCGAGATCGAGGGAGGTGAATCCCTGGTCCGACCGCTTCTCCTGCCCGATGCAGCCAGCCAGCAACACCAGGGTCAGCAGGGCGGTCGCCCCAACGCGAAGAACCTTCATACCGTGTCTCGATGTCGACACCATTATCTTGCCTGACCTGAGAGGAGCCGGGCTCATCCCGCCTACTGGACATTCGTCGTCCCGCGTTCCGGTCCGTGATACTCCGGCGTGTGTCACCGCGTCAACTGTACTCCCTCATTCTGGCCATGCGCACGGTGTCCGGACGGGCAATTCGTGCGTGAGTGTGCCGGTGCGTCCAACTGCGCCATCATCTGCGCTGCCATGCATGCAGGGGGAGGGCGAACCGTACGGTTCGCCCTCCCCCTGTCCACCGAGATCCTGGCTATTGCCCCACACCACCCTCGCGACTGGCATCAACGGCAACTCGTGACCTACTACGCGTCCGCACAACGCGGCACCATCGCAGCCTGTGCCGAGCAGAAGGAGGTTCGCCACAGACATGAGCCCTGGCACTGGAGACGTGACAGACCGCTAGGTCCGTGCCCAGACATCCCTCAGATACGCTGCGGAGCGTTTCAACGTCTCTGACGCCAGGCCGGACAGGCCCGATCCGCTGGGATGGAAGCACTCCAGCGAGATATACCCGGCGTACCCGATCTCGCGCAGCGCCCCGAAGAACGGCCGAAAGTCGATCATGCCCGCGCCCGGCTCGAAGCGGTTGTTGTCCGCGATGTGGACGTGCCCGAGCAGGTCGCCTGCCTGGATCACCGGTTCCGACCAACTCGATTCCTCGATATTCATATGGAAGGCATCGGCCAGCACCACGCAGCGCGGATGCCCGACGGCATTCGCCAGGTCGACGCCCTGCCCCACCCGGAGCAGGAAACGCGTCTCGAACCGGTTGAGCGGTTCCAGGAAGATCCGCGCGGCACCCGGCGCCAGTCCTTCCGCTGCCTCGCGATAGGTTTCCACCGCCAGATCCGACAACAGCCCAGGCTCGATCTCCGCCTGCCTGGTCGGGCGCACCGGCACGCTGACCACGCCGGTCGCCCCGAGGCGATCGGCGCAGGCGACCAGGTCCTGCAGCACGCGGATACGACGGGCACGCTCCTCCGGGTCCGCGACCACCGGATCGTGGATGTCCGCCGTGCAGATCGCGGCGACGGGAATCCCGCTCGCCGCGCTGGCGGCCAGGATCTCTCCTTCATGCTGAAGGATGTCGAATGCAGGGCCGGTCGGAATCTCGACGCCGTCGTACCCCGCGACAGCGGCGGCAGCGAACTTTGCGTGAAGATCATCGCCCGGCAACAGGGATGTCTGAACGGCGAGCTTCATCGTTGTATACCTTTCACAGATTCGCCAGTCGTTACGAACCGGGCTATCGCACAACACGAGCGCCTTCCCGTACATTGCCCGGAACGAGGTTGACACTCCTCAATTGAAATGGGACAGTATTCTCATACTCGGACAGCCCGGTCAGGCCATTGTGTGTCGTCGAGAAGACTCCTGCGGGAGCCTCTGTCGAACGCATAACTCAGGTCCCCTACAGCCCTGAGGACGATCGATCGCCGAGCTTCGATCCCGGGCGCCTGCGTGGGCAGGCGTGCAACGCTTCGGAGATGACGTCATCTTCGAGACGAAGAGGAGTCCCATCGTGCGCGAGGTCCATGATCGCATCGATCAACTGTTTCGGGAAGTTGCAGCGTCGGGCATGTCCCGCCGCCAGATGATCCAGCGGGCAGCCGTGCTCGGCATCTCGCCGCTGGCGCTGTCCGTCGCCGTCACCCAGGTTGCAGGCGCGCAGGGCGCCGAGAATCCGCTTGGCGTAGACCCGGAAGCCCCGCTCGACGTGGTGATCTTCAAGGGCGGGTATGGCGACGACTATGCTGTCAAGAACAACGAGCGATTCAGCGGGATCTATCCAAACGTCAAGATCACGTACGCCGGCACCCAGCGCCTGCAGGAGCAGTATCAGGCCCGATTTGTTGACGGCAACCCGCCAGACGTGATGGACAATTCGGGCGCCGGGAACTTCAGCAACACCACACTCGTGAACGAGGGACAGTTGACCGATCTCGCCCCGCTCATGGCGGCCGAGGCGTTCGGCCAGACGGGCGTGACGTTCGCCGACTCCCTCGGCCCCGGCACCCAAGACGACGGCGTCTACAACGGGAAGCAGTTCGTCCTGAACTACGTCTACAATATGTGGGGAATCTGGCACAACAAGGCGCTCTTCGATGAAAAGGGCTGGGAATATCCCACAACCTGGGATGCCTTCTTCGAACTAGCGCCTACGATCAAGGACGCGGGCATCGCCCCCCTCACATATCAGGGCCTCTATCCGACCTATATGCAAGCTATCTTCAACGATACCCTCTTCAAGGCGGGCGGGCCCGAGGCCATGCTGAAGCTCGACAACCTCGCCGAAGATGCCTGGACGCAGCCGCTGGTTGCCGAGGTTCTCACCATCTTCAAGCGCCTTTATGATGAGGGCTGGATCATGGAAGGCACCGAGGCTCTGAGCCACACCGAGTCCCAAGCCGCCTGGCTCGAAGGCAAGGCCGCCTTCATCCCCTGCGGCACCTGGCTCGAAAATGAGATGAAGGACGTCATTCCCGAAGGCTTCCAGATGGTGATCAACGCATCGCCGGGCCTTGGGGAAAGTGACGCACTACCTCAGACCGCGGGTAACATCTCCGCTGGCGAGACCTTCATCGTCCCGGCGGGCAAAAATCCGGCTGGCGGTATGGAGTGGCTACGCCTGCTCTTCTCCAAGGAAGGTGGCAAGACCTTCTCCGAGCTCACCAAGTCTCTGACCGTCGTCACCGGCTCAGCCGATGGCCTCGACTTGGGCACGGCGTTCAAGTCTGCCCAGGATGGCATCGCCGCCGCTGGCCCGAATACTTGGTCGGCACGGTATTCCGGCTGGTATGAGGATCTTGCCGATGAGTGCAAGAACCAGTTCGGCCTGATCCTGACCGGCCAGACCAGTGTGGAGGACATGGTTTCCACGCTGCAGGACCTGACCGACCAGATCCGCGAAGATGACTCGATTCCCAAGTTCACCCGTGAGGCGCCGACCGCATCGCCGGAGGCCAGTCCAGCCGCCTAGCGAAGCGCTCCATGTGACCAAGGAGCCGGAGGGGTGCACATGCATCCCCTCCGGCTTCGCACATGCCCCACGGCAGTCCCGACCGATCCGGTTCTTGCAGGAGGTGGCCGTGTACTATCGAAAATACCGGGTGATCATCCCGTTCCTGCTCCCAGCACTGATCCTCTATGGCGTTTTTGTGCTCTACCCATATGGGCGTGCATTCTACATTTCCCTTACCAGCTGGCGCGGAACCTCCGCGAACATGCCGTGGGTCGGACTCGACAACTATCGAAGACTCCTGCACGAGCAACGGTTTATCGATGCCCTCACGCGCAATGGCCAACTCCTGATCTTCCTGCCGCTGATCACGATCACCCTGGCCCTGCTCTTCGCTTCCCTCTTCACGCAGGGCGGCAAGGGGGAAGGCGTCCGGGGCGCATCGTTCTACCGCATCACCTTTTTCTTTCCCCAGGTTATTTCCGCCGTCATCGTCGGCATCCTGTTCACCTACGTCTACAGTCCCAACAACGGACTGCTGAACGGTGTCCTTCGCGCGATTGGCCTAGACAATCTCACACGCGCTTGGCTCGGCAATCCGCACACCGTTCTCTGGGCCATCGCGGCAGTGTCGGTCTGGTCGGGTGTCGGGTTCTACATGGTGATCTTTATTGCCAGCATGCAGTCCATTCCGACAACCTTCTACGAGGCGGCGGTACTCGATGGTGCGGGCCGGTGGAAGCAATTCAAGGACATCACGCTCCCACTGATGTGGGAGACCATCCGCACATCGCTCATCTACATCGCCATCGCCGCTCTGGACTTCTTCACCCTCGTACAGGTCATGACCGGAGGCAGCTCGTCCGGCGCCTCCCGCAAGGCCGAAGTCGCAGCCGTCTACATGTACAGCGAGGCGTTCACCAAGAACCGGTGGGGATCGGCCTCGGCCGTCGGCGTCATCCTGCTTATCCTAACGCTGATCCTGTCGGTGGTGATCATGCGCGTCACACGGCGCGAAACCTACGAGTTCTAGCGGGGAGTTGCCCGTCTCGTACAGCTACCTCCTGGACGAAGGACTGACCAATCATGAGTGTCAACACGATTCCCACGCCGCACCTGGACGCGGACCCGATCGATGCCGGCGGTGGCAGCCTGGAAGTCGTTTCCAGTAAGACCACCGGCGACCGTGTGCTGGCCGTGGTGACGCAGGCGCTGCTCCTCTTCTGGGCTGTGCTGGTGATCTTTCCGTTCGTCTGGATGATCTTCACCTCGTTCAAGACGAACAGCGAGATCCTCTTCAGCCCATGGAACCTCCCCGCCAGCCCACACTGGGTGAACTTCTCGAATGCGTGGAACAATGCGCACATCGGTCGTTACGTATGGAACAGCCTGATCGTGATCGCGATGTCCCTGACCGGCACGCTACTGGTCTCGGCGATGGCAGCCTATGTCATCGCACGCTTCGAGTTCCCAGGCAACAAGGTGATCTTCTACATCTTCATGGCCGGACTGATGTTCCCGGTCTTCCTTGGTCTAGTACCGCTCTATTTCCTGATGGGCGACCTTGGCATCAAGGACACCTATCACGGGCTGGCGTTGGTCTACATCGCCTACTCCCTGCCGTTCACGATCTTCTTCCTGGTGGGTTTCTTCAAAACGCTTCCGGGGGAGGTTGCCGAGGCGGGGATCGTCGATGGCGCGAACCAGTACCAAGTCTTCTTCCAGATCATGCTGCCGATGGCAAAACCTGGCCTGATCGCGATGGGGATCTTCAACTTCCTGGGACAATGGAACCAGTACCTGCTGCCCCTGGCGTTGATGCAGGACGAAAGCAAACGTGTCCTCTCGCAAGGACTCGGCATGCTGGCGATCCAGCAGGGGTACCAGAACGACTACGGCGCGCTCTTCGCGGCCATGACGATCACGATGATCCCGACCCTGATCGTCTACATCGTCTTCCAGAAGCGCCTGGAAAGCGGACTCACCGCCGGCGCCCTCAAGGGATAAACCGAGCGCTACATGGCGACGATCCCCCCGGAACCTGGTTGAACGCAGGTTCCGGGGGGATCGTCGCAGGCGCGTCTCCGTCAGGGCTCCGGATGTCCATCCAGCCGGTTCTGAAGGAACCGTTGCAGAACCACAGCGTCGTTGTGTTCGGTATCCTTCGCCCCATAGACTAGGGTGACATCTTCCGACCGCGCCGCGTCCAGAATCGGCCTCCACGCCTCCGGGTTGGCCACCAGCTCCGCCACATAGCGCCGTTGGAACTCGTCCCAGCGCGCCGGATCGTGCCCGAACCATTGGCGCAGCGCGGTACTCGGGGCGACATCCTTTTCCCAGAACGCGATCCGGATGCGCTCCTTGCTCACCCCACGCGGCCAAAGCCGATCCACCAGCACCCGTGTCCCATCATCCGGCGAACCATCGTCGTAGGCACGCTTGATCCGGATCATCGCACACCTCCCGCCGTCAGCACTCCAGGCACCGGAACGCACATCCTCCGCACAGGTTATCGCGGCAACGTTTCTCCGACTGGCATGACATCGCGATCCGGACCTTTTCCGCTTTCCGGCAGGGCAATTCCTTGCTACAGTCCGTGGTGGCGTTCCCCACCCGGCTACGCGGCGATGCGCGGTCTCCGGGTGGGGTTCATGCGCCCACGGTCACCGTCAATCGCCTACCACCTGATTTCGGAGTTCGTCCATGCCCGAACCGGTATCCCCTGCTGCCGCTCCTCGCATCGATCCCGCCTGGGGCAAGGGCTTCGGCCGCCTGGCCGGCAAGAACGCCCTCGTCACCGGCAGCACCCGAGGCCTTGGCCGCACGATGGCCGAATGGCTCGCACGCGAAGGGGCGAACATCGTCGTGTCCGGCCGCCATGCGGACGATGTCGCCGCATCCGTCGCCGCCGTGGAAGCGATCGGGGCCCAGGCCTGGGGCATCCCCGCCGATCTCGCCAACGTGGACGATGCCCACCGGCTCGGCACGGAAGCAATCGAGGCCGTGGGACAGCTCGACATCCTCGTCAACAATGCCGGGATGAGCATTCGCGGCAACTTCTGGGAAGTCACCGACGCCGAATGGGACGAGCAGGTGGCCATCAATGTCCGCTCGCCGTTCATCCTCGCCCAGCATGCCGCCGCCCACATGATCGAGCGCGGCACCCGTGGCCGCATCGTCAACGTCAGCACCATCGGGGTCTTCGCCGGGCACAAGGACGGCATGGTCTACAACATCGCCAAAGCCGGCGTGCAGGCCATGACGCGCAACATGTCCTACGAACTCGCGCCCTACGGCATCTCCGTCAACTGCGTCGCACCCGGCGCCGTGCCCGACAAGCCCGGCACGCCGCTCCGCGAGGGCATCGCCCCACCACGCTACATCCCGTTTGGCCGCTTCGGCCGCGCGGAGGACATCGCCGCCGCCGTCGTCTTCTTCTGCCTGCCGGAAACCGAGTGGACCACTGGTCAGACGCTGCTCATCGACGGCGCGCACCATTCCTATCTCAAGGAGTGACGCCGCTCGCCGTTCTCTGGCCGGAGCGACGGCCCGCACCTCGAGGTCGCCCCGGCCGGCCCACGCATCGGCAAGACGGATCCACAGCCACGCCCACACGCCGATCCCGCCCGCAGCCAGCAAGAGACCCAGCAGGACAATCGGTATCGACATCCACATCTCCCTTCGTGGGCGCAGTCATCGCGCACGGCATCGGGCGCAGGCATCCGGGATGCCGGGCAAACCGCCTCGAAGTCGCTGCCCGCACCCTCAGCGCCAGCGTCGGAGCGGCATGTCCCGCACGATTCGCCAGAGAATCACGCTCGTGAACACCAGGCCGACCGCCGTGGCGAGCGTGGCGACAGGCAACGACCGCCCCCAACCGGAGAGCACGTTCGCAATGACATTGTCGGCAACAGGTGCCTGGACAGTCATGAAGATACCGACACCCGTCATGATGAGTGCGGCCGGGACAAGCGAAAACCACCCCTGCCGGTCGTCGCGATAGAAGGCGGCCCCCACCATCGCGCCCAGACACGACCAGAGCGCGATGGTCAGCAGCGTTTCCCAGAAGATGCGGCCAACCTGATCGTGATGCGTGAAGAAATGGTTGCCGCCGATGGTACGGGGCCACCCCTGCCAGCGGTAGACGACCAACTCGATCACATAGGCCAAGGTCGAGAGCAGCGAGATCGTCAGCGTCATCGTCCCGATCACCTGAATGCCCGCGATCGTTGCCTCACGCCTGGTCCGGCCGTTCGCGATCAGCATGGGCACAACCTGGTGGAAGGTATGCCCAGCCAGGACCGCCGCGAACCACGGGATGGCATTCGTCGCTGGTTCCCAGATGCTGCCGGTGACCGTGGATTTCCACGCTGCGCCGATCACGACCGCCGCAATCACAAGCCCGAAGCCAAGTGCGGCCAGCAGCGTGAACGCGATCTGCCCCTCCGCCACGATCCAGGGAAATCTCCCGGCCTGGCGGCTCGACATGGAACGGGAAGGCATGGGAACGTACCGAGTCATGGCCCTCATGATCGATCCTCCGTTGGCGCGCTATCGGGAGACATCAGCGGCGATCCCCCAGTGAGATGGACGAACAGGTCCTGCAAGGCGATCGGCGTCAGGTCAAGGCCGTCGGCCTCGGCCCGTTGCCGCTGGCTGGCGTCCAACCGGGTCATCACCATTGCGGAGGCCGTTCTCCCCAGCGAACGTCGTCCGATCACACGCATTCCGTCGACAAAGGCATCCACGCGATCGGCGGGGCCGGTAATCGCTGTGCCATCGCGCAGCAGATCCTCCGTATCGCGATGCACCAGCACCTTCCCCCGATCGAGGATCAACACGGACTCGAAGAGCGGCGCCATCTCCTCAATCAGGTGCGTCGAGAGGATGAAGGTGCGAGGCGCACCCATGTAATCAGCCAGGACTGCATCGATGAAGGCGTAGCGCGAGGGCGCATCGAGTCCAAGGTACGTCTCATCGAAGATGGCGATCGGCGTCCGTGCCGCCAGACCGAGGATGATGCCCAGCGACGACCGCTGCCCGCGGGAAAGACGTTCGATCCGCTGCTTCACCGGAAGATGAAACTGCTCGACCAGCCGTTGCGCGTAGGACTCATCCCAGTTCGGCCGGAGCCAGGCGGCGTAGCGGAGCGCCTCCGAGACCGGCTCGGAGCCCTCCACCGTATCGCCGCCCTCACGGATGAAGGCGATCTGGCTGGTCAATGCCGGGTTCTCGAACAAGGGGGCGCCATCGATGAAGACGGCCCCGGCGTCCGGCTTGCGGAAAGCCGCCATGATCGAAAGCAGCGTCGTCTTGCCGGACCCGTTCCGTCCAAGCAAGCCGGTGATCCGGTTCGGCTCGATCGTGAACGAGACATCATCCAGCGCAACCGTCTCGCCGAACCGCTGCCCGACATTCCGCACCTCGATCCGCCCGAATGGCGCGGCGTCAGCCCCATTGCGATGCTGCATGGGAGCGCTCATGAAACGCCTCCCATCCCGATGCCATCATCCTCCGCGACGGACGATTCCAGCCGCCGGACGATCTCGGCGAGCGGGATGCCAATCGCGCGCGCCTCATTCAGCATCGGTTCCACGACCTCCGCGAAGAAGCGTTGGCGCCGCTCGGCAAGCAGGCGGTTCCGCGCGCCAGGGGAGACGAACATGCCGATTCCTCGCCGCTTGTACAGCACCCCGTTGTCCACGAGATGCTGGAATGCCTTTGCCGCCGTAGCCGGATTGATCCGGTAATACGCGGCGTACTGGTTGGTGGACATGACCTGCTCGTCCTCCTGAAGGGTCCCCCGCACGATGTCATTGGTGATCTGGTCCGCAATCTGCCGGTAGATCGGACTGCGTTCGTCGAACATCGGGGACGCTCACCTCACTGGTTCATTGGTCATGTAATGAACCATATCAGCATAGCGACAGGGCGTCAACCGTCGTCCGGGCCGCCGCCTCGCACGCAACGCCCATTCGCGCCGGCAGCGGAGTACTCCCCCGGTTGATCCTGTGATAGGCTATGAGTCACATCATCCAATCAACTGAGTGGCCGGAATCGCTGTGAACGCAGATGAGGAGCACCGATGACCGCACCGACCTCGTGGACCCTCGAGACCCTCGCCGATGCATGGGAACACCGTGGGCTCGATCGCCGCGAATTGCTCAAACTCGTTGGTGCTGGCGCCGGTGCGTCAGCCCTCTTCACGCTGTTCGCTACCCCGGGCGCCCGGCATGCCGCCGCCCAGGATGCGTCGCAGGTCAGCATCCAGTGGCGCAAGCCGCAGACGCTGAACCCCATCTTCTCCACCGCCGGATTCGAGCAGCAGGTCGAACGGGCCATCTTCGGATCGCTCGTCCGCATGAGCGACAAGCTGGAACCCACCGGCGACCTCGCCGCGGATATCACGGCCTCCGACGACGCCACCGTCTACACGTTCACGCTCCAGCCCAAGGCCACCTTCAACGACGGCACGCCGCTCACCGCGGAGGATGTCGTCTTCACCTTCGAGCGCGCGCTGGACAAACGCGTCGGCTCGATCTGGACGGGCCGCCTGCAAGGGATCAAGGGAGCCGCCGAATATGGCGATCAAACGGCTGATTCCGTCGCGGGCATCGAAACGCCGGACGATCACACCGTCGTCTTCACGCTCGCGGAACCGGATGGCGCATTCCTCGCGATCCTGGCGGATTTCTGCGGTCTCGGCATCCTGCCGAAGCATGTGCTGGGGGATGTCGCGCCGGACCAGCTCGTGAACGAATCCTTCAACCTCGCCCCGAATGTCGGCGCCGGCCCCTACTCATTCGTCACCTTCGAGACAGACCAGTATCTCGAACTGAAAGCCAACCCGAACTTCTGGGGAGCGAAGCCAGCAATCGAGAGCGTTTTCCTGCGCATTCTCGACAGCGAAGTCGCCGTGGCGGAAGTCGAGAAGGGCACCGTCGACCTCGTCTCGATCTCCATCTCCGACATCGAGCGGCTCCAGCAGAACTCCTCGCTCACGGTGGTCAGCATTCCGAGCCCCTCGATGGACTCGATCTCGTTCAACCTCGACCTGGACTACTTCAAGGACAAGCGTATCCGGCAGGCGGCAACCTACGCCATCGATCGCGCCAATATCGTGAAGGAGATCTACCAGGACAATGCCATCGTCCGGAACAGTCCGATCTTCGGGCCGGAATGGATGGGTGTCCCCGACGGATTGAACGAATACGCCTACGACCCGGACAAGGCAAAGCAGCTCCTGAGCGACGCGGGCTGGGACAGCGGCCGCAAGGTCCAGATGATGTACAACCCATCCGGCAACAAGACGTTCAGCGACATGATCCCCGTCATCCAGGCCCAGTGGGCGGATGTCGGCATCAATGTCGACCTGGTGCAGTACGACGCGGCCGAGATCAACAAGCATCTGATCACCGATCACGACTACGAGATCTACATCGGCGGTGGCGGCGTCTACGGCGCCGATCCGAACATCAGCTCGAAGTACTACCTGAGCAACGGCTTCACGCCGACCGGTAGCAACAGCGTCTGGTACGCCAATCCCGATGTCGACAAGCTCTACGCCGAGGGACGCCAGGCAACCTCGCAGGCGGACCGGAAGACGGTCTACACCAAGCTCGCCCAGTTGCTGAACGAGGAATGCCCGTCTGTCTTCCTCTGGTCGCCGAACACCGTCTTTGCCTTCAACAACCGGCTGAAGGGCTTCCTGCCGCCCTCCTACGTCGACAATCGCCTCTGGAATGTCGAGGAATGGTCGCTCGGCTAGGCGCGTCGGCCAGCCACTCCCCACGGCACGCATTCAGAACGGGATCGTCCTCACCGCGGTGAAGACGATCCCGTTCGGGCGGGACATCACCTATGGGACGTTTTCTCATCCGTCGGATCGCGATCAGTATCCCGGTCCTGCTCGGTATCACGATCATCATGTACATCATCGTGAACATGGCTCCCGGCGACCCGGTCACGGCGCTCATGAATCCCGAGCAGATGGCGAACATGGGGCCGGAGTGGGTCGCGCATCAGCGCGAATCGCTCGGCCTCAACGATCCGATGCCCGTCCGATACCTCAAGTGGCTGAAGGAGACGGCAACCGGCAACCTCGGCTACTCGTTCGTCGATCGTATGCCCGTCAACGAGAAGATCGGCGAACGCATCTGGCCGACGCTCAAGCTGATGCTCACCGTGCTCGTCATCTCGGTCGCCATCGGGGTCCCGCTCGGAATCGTCTCGGCCCTGAAGCAGTATTCGTTCATCGACTACCTGCTGACGGTCCTGGGATTCCTGACGGTTTCCATCCCGTCGTTCTTCCTGGCCCTAGTCCTGATCTACGTCTTCTCGCTGAAGCTCGACTGGTTGCCGACGAGCGGGATGTACACGGTCGGCCAACCACGCACGCTCTGGGATTCGTTCACGCACATGATCCTGCCCGCCACCGCGCTCGGACTCGCCCAGGCCGCGCCGATCATCCGCTACACCCGGGCGAGCATGCTGGAGACGATCCGGCAGGACTACGTGACCGTCGCCCGGGCGACGGGACTGGACGAGCGCGGCGTGATGATCCACGCCCTCCGCAACGCCCTGATCCCGATCATCACCATCATCGCGCTGAACGTGCCGATGCTGCTGGGCGGAACCGTCATCATCGAGCAGGTCTTCTCCTGGCCCGGAATGGGCAGCCTCGCCATCGCCTCCGTGCAAGGACGTGACTACAACACGCTGATGGGCATCAACCTGATCGCCGCCATCATGATCCTGCTCAGCAACCTGCTCGCCGACGTGATCTACGCGCTGGCCGACCCAAGGATCAAGTACACATGAGCCAGACTGCCGTTGCGAACGCTCCGTCGCTGGCAGCCGTCGCCGCCCAGACGCCACGCAGCAGTCCAACCGTCTGGTCGCGGTTCCGCCGGCACAAGCTTGCCGTCGCCGGCGCGGTGGTGCTCGCGATCATCGTCGTCGTCGCGATCGCCGCACCGCTGCTTGCTCCGCATCCGCCGAACGCCGTCTCGCTCGCCAACTACCGCAAGCCGCCCAACCTCACCTACCTGCTCGGCACGGACGCCCAGGGCCGCGATGTCCTGAGCCGGCTGATGTACGCCGCCCGCATCTCGCTCGCGGTCGGGTTCGTCGCGGTGAGCATCTACGTGGCGATCGGCACGGTGCTGGGCGGCATCGCGGGGTTCTTCGGCGGATGGGTCGATACCATCATCATGCGCATCGCCGATATGGTGCTGTCGTTCCCCTCGATCATCGTCATCATCACGATCGTCTCGATCCTCGGACCGAGCATCCTGAACGTGATGCTGGTGATCGGCCTGATGGGCTGGCCCCCAATCTCCCGGCTCGTGCGCGGCGAGTTCCTGACCTTGCGCGAGCGGGATTTCGTGATCGCGTCGCGCTCCACCGGCGCCGCAAACGCCCGCATCATCTTCCGCCATATCCTGCCGAACGCGACGACGCCGGTGATCGTGAACGCGACCTTCGGCATCGCGCAGGCGATCCTACTCGAAGCAGGCCTCAGCTTCCTCGGTCTCGGCGTGCAGCCGCCGACCGCGAGTTGGGGCAACATGCTGAACGGCGCGCAATCGATCACGACGCTGGAGGAGATGCCCTGGCTCTGGGTCCCGCCGGGCGTCACCATCATCGTCGCCGTGCTGGCCATAAACTTCGTTGGCGATGGCCTCCGCGACGCCCTCGATCCGCGTTCCCGGAAGTAGCTCCGTTCCTGCGTTATAGGTTGCCCGTCTCGTTCCTGTCGATTTCGCCGGGACGATGCGTCATGCATGCAGGAAGGGGCAAACGGGTCCCTTCCCTCTCGCACCCATCACGGACAGGAGCACGCACCGTGGAATACATGCTGATCATCGCCCAGGACCCCGACGTTCCGATGTCGACGCCCGGCACTCCAGATTTCGACGAGATGATGGCGCGCTGGAGCGCCTTCAACCAGATGCTGCTGGAAGGCGACCACTGGCTCGGCGGCGGCAGCCTGCAACCGGTTTCCACCGCCACCACCGTCCGCAAGGCGTCCGGCGCCACCCCACTGGTAAGCGACGGCCCGTTTGCCGAAACGAAGGAGGTGATCGCCGGGTTCTATCTCATCACCGCCGCCGACCTCGACGAGGCCCTCACTCTCGCGAAGCAGGTTCCAGTCGATCGGGGCTCTGTGGAGGTCCGGCCCATCCTGTATCGCCCCAACCCGCTGGCGTAGACGACACGGATGGCAGCGGCTTCAGAACAACGACAACCGAGCCGGGCCGACGTGGAACACGCCATCACCCACCTGGCGCGCGAGGAGAGCGGGCGCATTCTCGCCCTCCTCGCCGCCCGCGTGGGCGATCTTTCGCTCGCCGACGATGCGGTCCAGGAGGCGCTGATCGAGGCCGCCGAAACCTGGCCCCAGCGCGGCATCCCGGCAAATCCCGCCGCCTGGCTGCATGCCGTTGCCCGCAACAAGGCCATCGACCTGGTGCGTCGTGAGGCAAGCTCCCGCCGCCGAATGCTCGCTGCCGCCCCGGACCTGATCGACGCGCAACCCGATCCGCTGGCTCCTGACGACTCCGGGACCATGCACCTCCTCGATCCCGAAGCCAATCCCCTCATGCCCGGCGACGAACAGCTCCGTCTCATCCTGCTGTGCTGTCACCCCGCCCTCGACCGCGATACGCAGGTCGCGTTGACCCTGCGCCTCGTCGGTGGCCTGACGACCGGGGAGATCGCCGCCGCCTTGCTGCTGTCCGAATCGACACTCGCCCAGCGCATCGTGCGGGCCAAGCGCAAGATCCGGGATGCACGCATTCCGCTCTCGATCCCGCACGACCTTGGTGAACGGATCGATGCGCTGTTGGGCGTGCTCTACCTGATCTTCAATGAAGGCTACCTGGCGCGTGGCGACGCGAACCCCCTAAGGACGGACCTCTGCGCGGAGGCTATCCGGCTGACAACGCATGCCGCGAACCTCCTGCCAGCGTCGGCGGAGACGAAGGGGCTGCTGGCGCTGGAGCTCTACCATCATGCCCGGGCCGGAACCCGCCTGGATGCCGGCGGCGATCTGGTGATGCTGGAGGACCAGGACCGCGCGCTCTGGGATTCCGCGCTCATCGACCGGGCGAACCGGGTGCTGCATACGGCGACATTGCAGATGACGCCCGGTCCCTACCAGGTGCAGGCAATGATCGCCGGCTGCCACGCCAATGCCCACACCGCCAGCGACACGGACTGGACCGCCATCGCCACATGCTATGCCACGCTCGGCCGGATGACCTCATCCCCGGTGGTAGCGCTCAACCATGCCGTGGCCGTCGCGATGGCGGAAGGTCCGCAGGCCGGAGTGGCGCTGCTGGATGGCATCGACGGACTGGAGACCTACCACCTCTTCCACGCGGCCCGCGGCGAACTGTTGGCCCGTTCCGGTGATACCGATGCCGCGAAGGAGGCGCTGTTGCGGGCCTATGCCCTCACGCAGAACACCGCCGAACGGCGTCATCTCGACCGCCGTCTTGCATCCCTGGATTCAGCACCATGATGCGGTGTCACATACTGGCACTCGGTACAGACCATCACATCCTGCCTGTCCGCTGAAGACACCGTTTCCAGACCGCCCCCAACGCACATCGGGCATCTCGGCAGCTGCCCCGTACAACGTGGGTACCGTATGCATCGCCACCAGAAGCCATGCCCATGTTCGGTCTTCACAATCGAGAGTTCGCCACAATCCGGACAACGATATCGATTGGCAAGGTCACCACAACGCTCGACAAATGGAAGAGCGTCGTCGGCAAGCAGGTCCTCGTCGATGAACCGGGAGTGCTGTCCAGAGAATGTCGTGATGTAGACTCGCCTCCTTGCCCGCGTGATCGCAACATAGAAAAGGCGCCGTTCCTCGGCATTGGGGAATGAGTCCGGCACCGCCGTGAAAAGGCGAAGTACCGGGTCATCCTCGATCTCGGCGGGAAACCCGTTGAATCCATCAGTCACCCGAAGCAGCACGACATAGTCTGCCTCCATACCCTTGGCCCGATGCACCGTCGAAAAGGTCAACCCAATGCCACGTGCAGCAGCCTCGCGTTGCAACTGCACGAATCCTTCCGGTTCGGTGGCGTTATACCGCCCCAGAACGAGCACGCTGACTTCATTCGTCTCACGTTCCAGCGTGCGCCGTCGATGGATGTCGTTGAGGACATCCCGGAGCACCCGCATGGTCGGTTTCGGTTCGCTCGCGGTCCATGCGGATGCAATAACGCAAATCGGTTGACAGGATGCTCCTACGGAAACGCGGCTAGAATGCATCGTCTTCCGCAGCTGTGCCGGATTTTTCTGGATAAAATCCGAAGAAACCTTCAGCAATTCCGGTCCATACCGGAATGTCACATCAAGGTCGACGCGCGCCGTCGCACCAACATGCTTCGCCAGATCGATCATCAGCCCCACGTCGCTGCCATTGAAGCGATAGATCGACTGCCAATCGTCCCCGACGACGAACAGGCGTACATGCGGAACGTGTCGCCGGAGATCCTGCAGCAAGCCGAGGCGATTCTCTATGATATCCTGGAATTCATCGACGAGGATATACCGGAACGAGGGTTTTGCGGCTCCGCTCCGAAGATATTCCCGCGCACGCAGGATCATGTCGTCAAAGTCGATCTCGCCGCTCTGCCTGAGCACCGCCTCATAGTCCGACACAACCGCAAAGAGCACCTCCAGGAACCGGTGATCGCGCTCGGTGGACGCACGCGCGACAACGGACTCACGGGCCTTCCCGTTTCCACGGTGGAGACCACATGCAGTCCCGATCAGGGTCACCAACCAGTCGAATCCCGATCCCCGGCTATCGACCAGCCGGGCAATTTCCTGCGCGGTGAGCGGTCGAGCCGCGACACCTTCCTTACGCAGCCGGGCTTCGAGTTTCGGGAAGAGCGTGCCATCCATGTCCTGGTAACTGAACGTCTCGATACAACGGGTGCCATGGGAGAGATGGGTACGCCTCTTCCAGGCCATGCTGTCGGCATATTTCTGCCGGTCGATATTCCGCACCGTTTCACCATGCCGACCAACACCATAGTGCTCGATCCAGAGATCATGATCGGGGAGATAGAAATCGGGTTTGTATTGCCGGTGCTCGGCGGTCGCAGTGGAGAAGGTATACGACCTTTCGTATTCCCAGCGGATACCGTTGAGCGTGAGCCAGTTGGCGATCTTCACCTCCTGGCGGCTCCGCATCCTGATTCCGGTGAGGTCGCGACGAGCCTGCCGTCCATGGCGCAGAAGCCATGCCCATTCAGCGGCCGATCGCTCGTCGATCTCAACCGGCTGATTGGGTACGGTACGCAGCGAAGCCATCACGCCCTGGATGTCGCGACGTTCGTTGTCGGACGCTGGCTCCGCCGAGAAATCCGGCATCGCCTCGAGGTGTCGTGTTGCAAGGTCGAGCAACACACGACGCTGATCCGGATCGGCAAGCATCGCCTTGAGCCGATCCCGGATCAGGCGAGCGAGGCGCCAACGATCCTCCGCCAGCGGTGAGAGCGACGGCTTCGTGCCCCTGACTTTCGCGAGCAGGGAGAGTCCGAAGGCGTGCATTGTGGTTGCCGTTACCTGCTCGGCACCCGGAATCTCCTTCAACCGTCCGGCTACTTCATCCGCGGCGAGCCTGTTGTAGGCGAGCACGAGGATTTCGTCGGGCTGCGCCAGGCCATGATGGAGAAGCCAACCGACCTTGCCGACAATCACGCTCGTCTTGCCAGTCCCCGCCCCCGCCACGACCAGTGTCGTGTCTTCGTTCGTGAGAATGGCCTCACGCTGACGCACGGTGAGCGGATTGCCAACCACACGATCGAAGAACCCGGCATTTTCCTCCATCTGGCGAGCGACAACGTGCTCATTGTGTCGTTCGATCGCCACCGGAAGATCGGCGAAATACCCGCACCAGCGACGGAATTCCTGCTGCTGGTCGAATGGCAAGAGATCAGCATGTGGCATCAATCGAGCCGCCGCGATCGCGTCCTGGTGCGCGTCGGCCCATGCCGGGATCTCCGATTGCGCCAGGTACTCCGCAGCGCGCAGGTCGGCCACAGCCGCGCGCAGGATCGAATACGCCTCGCCAACCTGGCGCCGATATCCTTCCCGCTCACGGTCCCGGAGGCGGTCCTCCTCGGCGCGCCGCGCTAGTATCGCTGCACGCCGATCCACCATGCGACGACGAACATCTGCCACTGCAAACGCCGCCGCACAGAACGCCACAAGCAGCAACATGAATAGCCCAAACGACATGCACGACTCCGGACACACAGGCTCCGCCCAATCCGATCAGCCAGGACACATCGTGAGTATGGCCTACCGCCTCACCGACGGCGACACCGGAAATCCCCCCTCTTGCCAAGCGTTCAACCTGCCCCGAAGATGCGCCCCAGCACACCCGTCAGGTCCACCTCACCTTGTCATCGGCCATCGTTCGTCCTTCGCGGAAAGGGGTCCAGTCATGACCACGCCCATCCGGCCGGCCCGCCGGGGTCGCCCCGATCAGTTCCAGTCCAGCGTCCACAGACCTGCCAACTTCGACGCCTTCTGGGAGGCCGTCGAAGCGGAACTCGCGGCCACCCCGCTCGATCCGGAGTTCACGGCGGTCCCGATGCGCTCCACTCCGGAGGTGGAAGTCTTCGAGGCCCACTACACCAGCCTCGATGGCGTCCGCATCGCCGGGTGGTACTGCCGCCCGCGTGAGGACTACATCGCCGGACCGTATCCCGGCCTCGCCATCGTGCCGGGCTATATTTCCGAGCCGACGCTGCCGAAGTCGTGGGCGAAGATGGGCTACGCGGCATTCGGAGTCGCGCCGCGCGGCAAGCTGCGCTCCAACTGCCAGTTCAATCCCGGCTATCCTGGCCTGCTCATCCAGAACATCGTCGACCCGAACACCTACAGCTATCGCGGCTTCTACGCCGATGCCGCCCGCGCCATCGACGTGATGACCACCCTGCCGGAGATCGTTCCCGGCCGCATCGGTGTCCACGGCTCCAGCCAGGGCGGCGCCCTCACCCTCAGCACATCCGCCCTGCGCAAGGATCTGATCGCCTGCGGAGCCGCCGGAGCGCCCTACCTCACCGGGTTCATGGACGCCGCAAAGCTCACCCACTCCTATCCCTACGAGGAGATGAACGAGTACCTGCGCCTTTATCCGGAACGCGAGCCGGCGATGCGGGAGACGGTCGCCTACTTCGACTGCCTCAACTTCGCTCCTGCCATCACCGCGCCGATGCTCATCTACGCCGGTCACAACGACGATGTCTGCCCGCCCGAAACGGCCTACAACCTCGTCGATGCCCTCTCGAACAGCGAGGTCACCTTTCACACGTACGATCGCTGCGGACACGACGCCGGCAACTTCTGGGAGATGGCGGCGGTGGAGGCCTTCCTCGCCGAGCACCTGAAGCCGAACACGCCAACCGCCAACCTCCGCCCCCAGACCACCGTTGGCTGAGAAACGAGAAGTGAGGAACGAGATCCCTTCATGCCCATGGCACGGATGGACGTCTCACTTCTCACTCCTCATCCCTCACTTCTCGACCAAGGAGCACCCTTCCCGATGACCGATTCCATTCCGACCGCTGCCGAGGTGGACGCCTACTGGGACGCCATCGACGCCGAACTGGCCACGATCCCGGCCAACCCGGAGTCATTCGAGATCCCGCTCTATTCGACCGGGTTCAGCACCACGTATCGCTCCCGCTTCACCAGCATCGGCAACTACCGGATCGCCGCCTACATCAGCGTGCCGCACGGCGAAGGCCCCTTTCCAGCCCTGCTCTCCATCCCCGGATACGCCAGCGTCGTCACGCCGCCGCAGTACGAGGATCGTCAGCGCTACGTCGTGATGACGTTGATGTATCGCGGCACCCGCGGCGCCGACTGGCCTTACGCGGGAGCCTTCCCCGGGATGTTCACCGATGGCATCGCCGATCCGGACGCGTGGATCTATCGTGGCGTCCTCGCCGACCACCTGCGCGGGCTGGAAATACTGGCGAACCATCCCAAGGTAGACGCCGCACGCATCGGCCTCCACGGCAACGACGTCGCGCTGCTCATCGCCGCGCGACGGCCCGAGGTGAGCGCCGTCGCCGTGACGGCAAATCATTTCCACCGCCTGTGGGAGGTCGCACGCGCCACCGAGGCGTATCCCTTCGAGGAGATCAACGATTACGTACGACCGTATCCCAACCACGCAAACGCCGTCCGGCACACGCTTGCCCTGGTCGATCCTGGCGCGCAGTCCTCGCGCATTGGCTCGACCACCCTGGTGGCCGTCAACGACGACGGAAAATCCGGCGATGCCGCCTGGTGGTCATCCCTGACCGCCGCAGTCACCGGCGCCGTCGACCTCTATCAGGTCACGCACGAAGGCCAGACCGATCGCGACGCGATCGACGCCTGGATGGCGAACCAGCTCGGCAGCGAACCGAAACCCCGCATCTGGATTCCGGAGGACCTTGGACCATGGTCATAGACTCGTCAACATCCCAGAAGGACTGGATGGCCGACCTCGGCGTGCGCCCGGTCATCAACGCCGCCGCAACCCTGACCAAGCTCGGCGGCTCGATCATGCCGCCAGAAGTCGTCGACGCCATGCAGCAGGGCGCGAAGTCGTTCGTCGACCTCGTCGACCTCCAGCGTGCGGTCAGTACGAAGATCGCGGCAGCCACGCAGAACGAGGCGGCGTACGTCTCCTCCGGCGCGGCGGCTGGAATCACGCTGACGATGGCGGCGATCCTCACCGAGGGCCTGCCGGAACGCATCCACGGGTTCCCCAAACTGGAGGGCTTCCCGAGAACGGAGATCATCATCCACCGCTCGCAGCGCAACGGCTACGACTATGCAGCCGCCATCACCGGCGCCGATTTCGTGGAGATCGAGGATTCCGTCGCCTCGCTGGAGGCCGCCTTCAGCGACCGTACCGCCGCCGTGCTTTGGTTCGCCGGCGGCCACCTCGGTCCCAACGCCGTGCCGATCGAGACGGTGGTGGAGATTGCCCACACCCACGACGTGCCGGTAGTGGTCGATGCCGCCGCCCAGATCCCCACGGTGCGCAACTTCTGGCGCTTCACCCAGGAGGCCGGGGCTGACATCGTCATCTTCAGCGGGGGCAAGGGGTTGCGCGGTCCGCAGTCATCCGGGCTGGTGCTCGGAAAGAAGGCGATCATCAACAATATCTACCCGAACGCCTCGCCGAACAGCAGTATCGGCCGCCCGATGAAAGTGGGCAAGGAGGAACTGGTCGGTATCCTGGCGGCGGTCGAATGGACCCTCGCGCAGGACGAGGATGCGATCATCGAGAACTACGAGCGGATCGTTCAGTACTGGCTCTCCGGTCTTGCCGAGATACCCGGCATCACGGCGGAGCGCGGCTACCCGAACGAGGCGGGCCAACCCTTCGGTCGCGTCCTGATCACGCTCGGGGACGAGGCGAAGCTGGACAAGACGGCCCTCATCGCGGCGCTCTGGGCTGGCACGCCACGCATTGCGGTGGGCGAGGCCGGTCCAGCCACCATCGCGATCAACCCGCAGACGCTGGAACCCGGCGAGGAAGTACCCGTGATCGAGGCACTCCGGGAGCTGCTTTCGTAGCAACATGCTTCGATGTCAGGAGCATGACCGCCTATTTCTGATGGCCAACCCAATCGACAATAGCGTCGGGCGATAGTTGCACCATCGCTAATAGCCATCGACGCTATTGTCGAAGTTGGGGGTATTCGATAATATCAATGGTCGGTATTTTCATCGGCGTTCATATCAAGGCCAGCCCATGAATCCATCCTGCTTTGCCCAGAATGCTCCTGGAGACCTTGTCACCATTGCCGCCGTCTCCGGAAAATCGGCATGGGCATTTGTTCCTGACAACCTTCCGCCCGATCTCGAGGCGACCACGAGATCACGGAGGCCGTCGAGCGAGCGACGCTTGCGCTCGGCAATCTCAATGGAGCGGGGCAACTTCTCCGGAATCCCAACCTGCTGATCCGACCATTCGTCCAACGCGAAGCACTCGCGTCCAGCCGCATTGAGGGAACCAAGGCAGATTACGGACAACTGATACGGCTCGAAGCGGATCAAACCGATGCTAGCGAAGACCCAGACCTTCAGGAGGTCTCGAACTACATCCAGACATCGTTCACGGGATGGCACCGCGAAGCCGAACGCCCATTCACAACTGGATTCCTGATGGAATTACACCAACAGCTGTTAGCCGGGGGTCACGGTCAGGACAAACGGCCAGGTCAGTTGCGAGAGGTTCAAGTCTTCATCGGAACCAATCGCGACGATGCGACAACCGCACGATTTGTACCGCCTCCGCCAGAGCGCGTTCGCGACCTGCTTGACGGCCTTTGCCACTATCTGGTCGAAAACAAGCGATACACGGCGGTCGTGCGCCTTGCCCTCATCCATTACCAATTCGAGACAATCCACCCTTCATGGATGGCAACGGAAGACTCGGACGCCTGCTGATCCCCCTCTGCCTCGGGCTTTGGGGCGAGATCGACATGCCACTCCTCTACCTCAGCGAGTACCTGGAGGATCATCGGGAAGAATATATCGACCATCTCTACGCGGTCAGCACAAAGGGAGCGTGGAAGGAATGGATTCTCTTCCTGCTCAATGCCATCGCGCAGCAAGCCCATGACAGTTACGTCCGCGTACGCGCATTGAATCGCCTTCGCGAGGACCTACGTGAGCGATACCAGGACGAATCATCCGCTCGTATCTTGACGGTCATCGACCATCTCTTTGACAAACCGTCCCTGACCGTGAATTCCACAGCCGATCTCCTCGGGATCGCATTCACAACCGCAACGCGCCTCGTCGCAAAGCTCGAAGCGGATGGCATCGTCGAAGAAGTAACCAGACGAAAACGTGATCGTATCTACATCGCGACTGGCATCGCTGACGTCATGTTTGCCCGAACACCAACGATGTAGCCGCCTCGACGGGCTGCGGCACGACGGGTATCCTGCCTCACAGTCGCGTGCGGAGATCCCAAGGCAGCATCGTGCGCCATTTCGTATATCCGTAATCCACAACCAGGGGAGATACCACCATGTCGCATCCCGAGGAGAAGCTGAAGGAGCTCGGTATCGAGCTGCCCGACCTCAAGCCCTTCCACCCCGCTGTCGCGCTCGGTGTCGTCAGCGGAAACCTGCTCTACTGCTGCGGCTCGACGCCGCTGGACAAGTCCTGGAAGGGCCGCGTCGGCGATACCTACACCACCGCCGAGGGCTATCAGGCCGCCCGCGAATGCGCCATCGCCCAGCTCGCCATTGCCAAGTCAGTCCTCGGCGACCTCGGCCGCATCAAGCGTGTCGTGAAGGTGCTCGGCATGGTCAACTGCGCGCCCGGGTTCGGCGAGACCCCGCAGGTGATTCACGGCGTCTCCGAGTTCTATTACGAGGTCTTCGGGGACAAGGGCGTCCACGCCCGTTCGGCCGTCGGCCTCCAGGCGCTGCCGTCCGAGGTGCCGGTCGAGGTTGAGACGATCTTCGAGATCGAACTCGCATAGCCGCCGAAATGGCGCGAGGGCGGCCAGGATGAATGTCCTGGCCGCCCTCGCTTCGTGCTCGCCAGCCGGCCACAACCACAACTACTACGCCGCCAGGGATTCCTGCGCATAGACGGCCATTGCGTCGCGCATGTACGCTGCGAGGCCAGCGCGAGCGCCATCCTCGCCATCCTCGCCATCATAATGCGTCGTGAAACGGGGATCGTCGACGTACATCTGTCCGAGGCAGGCATACGTCTCGGCATTCGGCATCCAGAACAGGCTCATCCAGCGATAGTGCCGCCCGATGACCTCCTGGACGCGCGCATCATCAACCGGGACTCCAGCTTGCATCAGGAAGAAGAGGTCGTCGGTAATGGCGACAGACTCCGCGATGTGCGCCTGCTGTCCCTCGGCGCCAAGTGCCGCCCAGGCTGCGTTCGAGCGATCGATCGCCTCGTTGCCCCAGCGTTCCCGGGCCTCATCCTCATAGGGGTTCTCGAACCCCTCGAACATCTGCTCCTCCGACATGGGAGCCTCTCCTTTCAAGTCCGCGATGGTGCGTTCGACGGTCCCCGCCAGGGCTTGCATCCGATCGCGTTCGGCGAGCAACCAGTCGCGATGCACCTCCAGTGCAGCGACCTCGTCCTGCCTGCCATCGAGAATCGTGGCGATCGTCTCCAGGTCGAGCCCCAGCTCACGCAGCAGCAGGATCCGTTGCAGCCGCAGCAGTTGAGGACGCCGGTAGAGACGATAGCCGTTCTCCCGCACACCAGCGGGCGACAGCAGGCCGATCTGGTCGTAATGGCGGAGGGTGCGCGTCGTGACGTGCGCCATCCGCGCCACCTCGGAGATGGTCCACACGCGTGAGGACACATGCCCGGAGATCTCCCCAACCAAGCGCGCGTTGTGGGACGCTTCCTTCATGGGTACCTCCTGTCACCGCCCCATCAACGGGCATTGCCGACGCACCGTTCAGGGCGACGGGGTCATGCCCGACAAGCCCTGCTCGACCGGTCCATCCGATCGCACGACGATCCTAGCGGTTGACGTTACGGCAAGGTCAAGCGGCTCGACACCTTGTCTCCGCCTTCTCACCGCGATTGGCAGGATGAGGCATCGATCCCAAAATAGATGTAACTCCTCCGGTCGCATCGCCTGCCGGAGTGAGCGGGGCCTTTGGCTCTCGTCGGAGGAGGGCGCTTACGAGCGTCCTCTTTCATTTTGTGCTGGAGTTCCACCTTGGACACGCCTGCCCGAGCCTCAGTCTATATCGATGGGTTCAATTTTATTACGCGTGCTTCAAGCGTAATCGCCGTGCATGGCCTCCTCGCGACAAATGGCTCAATTACCGACTCCTGGCACTCCAACTCATGCCACCAGGAGACATGCTTCACCACGTCCACTATTTCACTGCCAAGGTGCATCGATCATCGATCGATCCCGACCTGGCAGACCGAGGAATGGCCACGTCATCGCCCCGACGAATAGGGGGCATCTACCCCGTTTCGCAGCCCCCATCACAATGCCCCCTGATCGGAGGTGAGCAGAATCACGTTCCCATCGGGGTCGTCCACCATCGCGGCGTAGGGTCCCACCGTTTGCGCCGGAGCCAGCCGCCCGTGGTAGCCAGCCGCCGTCAGGGTGGCGTACGTCGCATCCACCGACGCATCGTCCCCGAGGTAGAACTCCAGCATCGACTGATATCCACCAGTGACCGGCTTCCGGCAAGGATCGTACTGATCGACGAAGAAGCGATCCCAGAACAACGTGACGCCGCTCTCCATCCGATGCATCACGAAGCGCCTCTCATCCTCTTCCGCAGGGATGTCCAAGCCTAGCAAACGATAGAACGCCAGCGCTCGTGGCATGTCTTCCACCATCGACCGACCATGCTCAACTGCACTGTCATTGGAGAACCTCCCTGTATCGTCGTCGCACACCGGGCTCATTCAGGCGGGACGTGCAAGATCGCTTCCCCCGACAGGACGTTCAGCCGTCGACCGGAAATGACACAGACCCACTCCGGTCATCGGAGCGGGTCCTGTTCAGGGAGCGCCTTGAAGGTGACCGGCTGGATGCTAGACGCGAGCGACGAACTTGACGCCGATCGCCCACACCGTCAGCGAGACATCGCTGAATCCCGCCGCCCGCAACCGCGCTTCGAGCGTCAGCGGATTGACGACATTGCAGATGTCCCCGACATGCAGTTCCCGGAAGCTGGGGCTGTCCAGCGAGTCCGTGCCCACCAGCAACCCGCCCGGACGCAGCACCCGCGCAACCTCGGCGAAGAGCGCATCCTGCATCTCCACAGTCGGGACATGATGAAGCATCGTGAAGCTGAAGACGGTACTGAACGTGTCGTCCGGGAACGGCAGGTTCGTCGCATCGGCCTGGATCACTGTCACATTCGGCACGTCGGCGAACCGTTCGGCCAGCGCGGCCGCCATGTCCGGGTCGATCTCGGACGCGGTGAGCTTCGCCACCTTGTGCTGCAATACGTTGGTCGTCAGGCCCGGTCCGGACCCGATCTCCAGCACGTTGTCCCCAAACTCGAGGTCGCCGGTCGCCCATGGGACGATCGTCTTCTCGATATGCTCCGCCCACTCCGGACTGGAACAGAGCTCCATGTGCGCCTGGTTCATCGGCATGGTCGACGTCCTTCCATCCTGCTTCGGGATACGGAATCGGCTAGTCCTCGATCGCCGCGTGATGATCGAAGTCGGCAGTACCGTACTTCCAATGGCCGGAGAAGTCGATCCACTGCTTGTCGAGGCCCTTTTCCTTCAGCAGGTAGCGGCGAATGTCCCGCAATGCCCCCGCTTCGCCGGTGTAGGTCTGGAATCCCTCGCCAGCCGGGAAGTCGAAGGCACGGATCGCCTGCTCCAGCACGTTTGTGGTCCCCGCCGCCGCGCCGTTCCGATGCACCCAGGTGATCTGGGCATCGGCCTGCGTTGGCAGCGGCAATTCGTCCTCGGCCCCATCGACCTCGATGAAGATGTATGCCTTCATACCTGCCGGAAGCATCTCCAGCGCCCGCGCGATCGAGGGGATGGAGGTCTCGTCGCCCGCCGCCAGGAACCAGTCGAAGGTCCCGTACTCGACGATATGCGACCCACGAGGCCCGGCAGTACCCACGATCTTCCCCGGAACGGCCTGCCGCGCCCAGTCGGAAGCCGCACCCCGCTCGTGTAGCACGAGATCGAAGGTCAGTTCATTCGTGGCCGGATCGAACGCGACCGGCGTGTAATCGCGCATCACCGGCCGCACGGCGCCCTCTGGATAGCGTGGACCTTCAGATGTCATCTCAGGCACCACCGGCTCATCCTCTCCCCCAGCCGGAAGCATGAGCTTGAAGTGGTCCTGGGCGCCGAGGGTGCGGAAGCCGGCAAGTTCGTCACCGCCCACCGTGATCCGCAGGTAACGCGGCGTCAGCGGCTCGATCCGGCGCACCTCGACGCGCCGAAAAGCCAGCGAAAACCGCTCGACTCGCGTTCGCTCCTGCTCGTTCGTGGCTTCGGTTGCCATGTTTCTCTGTGTCCTTTCATATCCGTATCGGTCAGCGCGGACAGGCATCTCCTGGCCCATCATCCACGCAAACGTCAGGCGGCAGGCGATGCTTCCGGTGTAGCCGATGCCCCGGTCACATCGCCGAGGATAGTCCCCACGGAGCCGATGAAGTCGATCGCAGCACCGTAAGGCGAGGGAACGACGTTGGCAAGCATGAAGATATGGTTGTCCTGCGCCACCTTCAGCGCCTGAAAGAGCGGCTGGTCGATCATCGCCTGGGTCAGCTCCTCCGATTGACCATCGTGCACGCCGTAGGTGAGCACGATATCGGCATCCTCCAGCAGCGATAGCCGCTCGTAGGAGAATGCCTCGTTGGTCCCGGTCTTGCCGGCAGCCGCCGCAACGAACTGGACGCCACAGTCCGTCAGCACCACTCCCGGCGCCGAATCCGGGTAGTACAGCGTCCACTGGTTATCGGCGGCGCCCCACCCGATGGCAACCGCCCATTTCAGGGACGCCATCGCGTCGGCAAAGGTCGTCTTCACCCCAGCGGCGCGGTCGGCGTAGGTCTCCTTGACCTTGGCGAGATCGGCTTCCCGGCCGACCGCTGCCGCGAAACCATCAGAGAGGACCTGCCAAGCATTCGGCACCTGATAGTCCAGCAGGACGGTCGGCGCGATCTGCGACAACTGGTCGTAGATCGCCGTCGCCCATGGCGCGTTGATGGAGAGAATCACCTCCGGCTGAAGGACCTTGATCTTCTCGACATCGATATCCTGGAAGGTCCCGATCGTCGGCACCCCGGTCAGGGCGTCCTTGTAGGTGGCAATGAAGGAATCGAGATCCATCTCCGGCACGCCGACCGGCACGAGGCCAGCATCGATCAGCGCCGCAAGCGAATAGCTGTCCACCGATACCACACGCGTGGGGTTCGCCGGCACCTCGACCGGGCCGTTCACCGTTTCGACCGTGCGCGTACCGCCATCGCCAGGTGACGCCGCCGGCGTCTGCGCACCCGCGATGCCGAACCCAGCCGCCACCAGTGCAGCCGCTGTCGCCGTGAACCCGCGGCGGGTCAGTGCATTCGCCAAGGCGTCCCGCTCCGCTGGCGTCCAGTCGGCGAATGCATCTGTCAGAGCAGATGAGGGTGTCTTCATGGATGGTGCCGTCTCCAGACCTGATACCGTACCGACGGATAGCCGACCATTAGACTCGGATTATGGTAGGAGGCCGCCAGAATGGTGTCAAGGCGTCTGAAACCGCGCGGCCATGCCCGATTGTTCCCCGCATGCGGCCGATCGGTTTGACACACGCAACGGACAAAACTACGATAAGTCCGACTGCTCGCCTCGGGTATTTGCACACCCGCGGCTCCTCCGTTCACCCCAAGAGGGAAGGCCGTGAACCCCTTCTGCCCGCCTGGCCCGAGTCAGGCACCTTGCACCCAGGAGGTGCGCTGATGGCCGCGATCGACGCCTCGCCACAGACTACCCTGGTCGTGGAACTGCCCGCCCGTCGTCGATGGCGCAATTCAGCCCGCGCGCTCGGCCTGCTGGCTTGCATCGCTGCGACCGCGGCCATCGCCCTGCTCAGCCTCCGCTACGGATCGCTGGAACTGAAGACGAGCGACGCCTGGAACGCGATCTTCCATTACGACAAGAGCTCCTACGAGCAGACAGTTGTCCGCAGCCTGCGCGTTCCCCGAACGGTGATCGCGCTCGGTGTCGGCTGCGCCCTCGCCGTCGCCGGGACGATCATGCAGGCGGTGACGCGAAACCCGCTGGCCGACCCCTCGATCCTGGGTGTCAGCGCCGGCGCGAGCTTCGGCGTCGTCACGTCCGTCTTCTTCCTCGGCCTGAGCGCGCCTTACCAGTTCGTCTGGTTCGCCTTCGGCGGGGCGATGATCGCCAGCTTCCTCGTCTTCGCGATCGGTTCGGCCGGATCGGGCGGGGCGACGCCGGTGAAACTCGCGCTCGCCGGCGTCGTCATTTCGTCGTTGCTCGGGGCATGGACCAGCGCACTGCTCCTGCTCGACGAGAACACGATGGACATCGTCCGCTTCTGGTCGGCGGGCTCGGTCGCCGGGCGACCGCTCTCCGTCTTCTGGTGGGTCTCGCCGTTCCTGCTCGGCGGTGCGGTGCTGGGCATCTTCCTCGGTCATCAGCTGAACGTGATGAGCATGGGTGAGGAGACCGCCCGCAGCCTCGGCATGAACACCGGCCGCACCCGGATCGTGGCTTCGTTCCTGGTGGTCATCATCACGGGAGCGGCGGTTGCCGTGGCTGGACCGATCGGGTTCGTCGGTCTCGCCGTGCCCCACATCGTCCGCTCGGTGATCGGGCCGGACTACCGCTGGGTGCTCCCATACTCCCTGGTCGTCGGTGCCGCATTCCTGACCGCCTCGGATATCCTCGGGCGAGTCGTTGCCCGCCCCGGTGAAATCCAGGTCGGCATCGTCACCGCGATTTTTGGCGCGCCGTTCCTCATCTTCCTTGCGCGGCAGCGCACGGTCGCAAACTAGCGCTCGGGAGCGGCAACCAAATGGCAACCCTCGATCTTTCGACCACCCCCGCGACCGCCGGCCAGCAGATCCCGGCCCCGCACGACAAGCCGGGACACATCACCATCCGCACCGGTCCGCTGGCCGTTCGTCTCAATCTCCGCGTCATCGGCATTGCGCTGATCGTCCTCGCGCTGACGATGACGCTCGCGGTCTTCGCCATGACGCGCGGCAGCTACTCGATCCCGTTCATGGATGTCGTCCGCGCCATCTTCGGCAAGGGCGACGAGGACCAGCTCTTCATCGTGCGCACGCTGCGCCTGCCACGCGTGATCTGCGCGATGCTCATCGGCGCGGCGCTCGCCGTGGCGGGTGCGGTGTTCCAGGGCCTCGTCCGCAATCCGCTCGTCTCGCCGGACATCATCGGTATCGATACCGGCGCCAGCCTGGTGGCCGTCTTCTGGATCGTCTTCGGGTTCAGCGCCTCGCTCCTGCCACTGGCGGCCTTCATCGGCGCCCTGGCTGCCGCCTTCCTGGTCTACACCCTCTCCTGGAAGGGCGGTATCTCCCCGAACCGGCTGATCCTCGTCGGCATCGGCGTCGGCGCCGCGATCAGCGCCCTCACCACGCTCATCACCGTCCGGTTCCCGATCGAACAGGTGAGGCCGGCCATCGTCTGGACCATGGGATCGATCTACGGCTCCAACTGGCGCGATGTGAAAGTCCTGCTCGGCTTCCTCATCATCTGCCTGCCATTGGCCATCGCCCTCATGTGGTATCTACGCGTCCTGCAGCTCGGTGACGATGTCGCGCGCGGGCTCGGGATGCCGGTCGAACGCCTGCGCCTCAGCCTGATCGTGGTCGGCTGCGCGCTGGCGGCGGTCTCCGTCGCCGTGGCTGGGCCAATCGGCTTCGTGGCCCTGATGGTGCCGCACATGGCGCGGATGCTCGCTGGAGCGCTCTCCAGCAGTGTCCTCATCCTCACCGCCTTCATGGGCGCCTTCTTCCTGCTGGCAGCAGACACTGTCGCCCAGCACTTCCTGCCCGTCAGCCTGCCGGTCGGCGTGGTGACGGCTGCCGTGGGCGCCCCGTACTTCCTCTTCCTACTCTATCGTTCCAACGTGAGGATGTAGTCATGAGCCGACTCGACGCGAAGGATCTCTCCCTCGGCTATGGCGACGCCGTCATCGTGAAGAATCTCAGCCTCGAGATCGAGGATGGCAAGATCACCACGATCATCGGCCCGAACGGCTGCGGCAAATCCACGCTCCTGCGCGGGCTCGCCCGGTTGCTGGACCCCGTCTCCGGACAGGTTCATCTCGATGGCCAGCTGATCCACACCTATCCGACACGCGAGGTCGCGAAACGGCTCGGCCTCCAGTCCCAGCAGGCGATCGTCCCGCAGGGCATCATGGTCGAGGACCTGGTCCGGCGGGGACGCTATCCGCACCAGTCCTTCTTCCAGCCGCCCTCCGCCGAGGACGAGGCCGCCGTCGATCGTGCCCTCTATCTCACCAACATGCAGGAATTGCGCAAGCGCGCTGTCGACCAGCTTTCCGGCGGTCAGCGCCAGCGCGCCTGGATCGCCATGGCCGTCGCCCAGGACACACCGATCCTGCTGCTCGACGAGCCAACCACCTTCCTCGATGTGGCTCACCAACTCGAAGTCCTCGACCTGGTGGAGCACCTGAACCGGGTGGAGGGCAAGACGATCGTGATGGTCCTCCACGACATCAACGAGGCCGCACGCATCTCCGACCGTATTGTGGCGATGCGTGCTGGCGTGATCGTCAAGGAAGGCACACCCGATGAGGTCTTCCAGCCGGACGCCCTCCATGCGCTCTATGGCGTCACCTGCGACATCTATCCCCACAGTACGCGCAACCACTGCTTCTGCATGCCTCGCAGCAACACGGTCGTATCGAGCGCGTCCGAGATAGCTTCTCCCTCTCCATACGGAACCACTGGCCAGTTCGCTATCCAGGGACTGCGTACCGGTTACGGCCGGACGACGATCATCGACGATCTCTCACTGGACCTGCCTGCCGGGAAGATGATCGCCATTGTCGGTCCGAATGCCTGCGGCAAGTCGACCCTCTTCCGCTCCTGCGCCCGGTTGCTGAAGCGTTCGAAGGGCACCATCACCCTTGATGGCAAGGAGGTCGCCTCCGGCTCGCACAAGGCCCTGGCGAAGCGCATGGCCCTCCTCTCGCAAGGGCCAGTGCCACCGTCCGGCTTCTCGGTGGAGGACCTCGTTGCGTCGGGTCGCGTGCCTCATCAGGGACTCCTCCGTCAATGGAGCGCCACGGACGAGCACCGGGTGGACGAGGCGCTGATCCACACGAACCTCACCGAGTTCCGCCACCAGGACCTCGAGGCGCTCTCCGGTGGCCAGCGTCAGCGTGCCTGGTTCGGCATGACGCTGGCACAGAACACTCCCGTCCTCCTGCTCGACGAACCGACCACGTTCCTCGACATGTCCGCCCAGATCGACCTGCTCGACATGGCCAGGCAATTGAACCGTGAGCTTGGCTACAGTGTGGTGATGATTCTCCACGACCTGAACATGGCCGCACGCTACGCCGATGTGATCGTGGCGATGAAGGACGGCAAGGTGATCGCCCACGGCACGCCGTCGCAAGTCCTTACGCCGTCTACCTTGCGAGAGGTCTTCGAGATCGAGGCAACAGTCCATATCGATCCGCAGACCGGTTCGGTAATGATCATGCCCGTGCGCACCGTCTCCGCCACTCCAGTCGCGGAGGTCGAACGCGCCGAGACCGACCCTTTCACCAATGAGGAACCGATCGCTATCGCCGTGTAGCCAATGCCCGGCGATCCTGTCGACCATCGACGCCCGCCCCGGCTCTGGTGCCGGGGCGGGCGTTTCCATCTTTCTGGGATCCGAGTTCCGTGCCCTACAGCCGAATCCGAAAAGGTTGCCAATCCGGACCGGTCATTCCATGGAGGGGCGATCACCGGTCGCCATTGCGAGGATCGCCCCGACAATGGACGGTCCCGCCTTTTGCCTATCGAACGGGATTTGGTAAGGACCGTCTCGGCCAACCTGGCACTCACACCACCGAGACCCGACCGCGTAATGTCCCGGCCCCCAAGGCTAGTCCGCCGCGCCCGCAGTTGCCTCCTTCTCGGCTTCGGCACGCAACACGGCGAGTTCGAGCACCGCATTGGGCGTGACACGACAGAAACGGGGCAGCGTTTCGTCCCAGGCTGCAAGCAGCCTGGAGGCATAGGCGCTGCCGGTGGCCTCCACATGCCGCTCGATCAGGGCTTTCAACTCGATCGCCTCGTTGGCAGGAACCTCAACCAGCGAAATCGACTCGGCGTTGATGCGGCTCTCGAACCGACCATCGACATCGAGGACATAGCCGACGCCATTCGTCATGCCGGCGCCGAAGTTGCGCCCGGTCGGGCCGAGGATCACTGCCGTACCGCCCGTCATATATTCGAGGCCGTGATCGCCCACCCCCTCGACCACCGCCGTCGCACCGCTGTTCCGCACCGCGAACCGCTCGCCGACGCGCCCCGCAAGGAACACGGTACCGCCCGTCGCCCCGTACAGGATGGTGTTGCCGGCAATGGCCTGCGGCGTGTCGAAGGCTGCGTTGCGAATGGGGAAGATGGCGATTTCGCCACCGCTCATGCCCTTGCCGACGTAGTCGTTCGCCTCACCCTCCAGCGTGAGCGAGAGTCCCGGCACCGCGAAGGCCCCGAAGCTCTGCCCGGCACTCCCGGAGAAGTGGAGGCTCACCCGGTCGAGACGAATCGGCTCGCCATCGGGGCGCGGCTCGCGGAGCAGCGACATCGCACCCGCGATGCGCGCCCCGACCGTACGATGCTCTGTTTCGATCGTGCTGCTGAACTCGACGGCCTCACCCCGCGCGAGGTGCGGCTCGATCGCCTTGAGGATACGATCGTCCAGCGTCTCGTCGGCGTTATGGTCGACATCGATCAGCTTGCGGCGTTGCTCCGCCGGCACCGGTTCCGTCAGGAGCGCGCTGAGGTCGAGCATCGCCGCCCGACCCTCCAGCTCCACCGGCTCCAGCAGATCGGTCCGCCCGATCAGGTCCGCCAGCGTGCGGATGCCCAGGGATGCCATCAGCTCGCGCAATGCCTGGGTCAACTGCTCGAAGTACGCGATCACCATCTCCGGCGTGCCGGTGAACTTCGCACGCAAGTCCTCGCGCTGGGTGGCGATCCCGGTCGGGCATGTGTTCAGGTGACACTGGCGCGCCATGTCGCAGCCGATGGCAACGAGGATCGACGTGCCAAACCCGAACTCGTCCGCCCCGAAGATCGCGCCGAAGAGGACATCCTCCGGCGTCTTGATGCCGCCGTCCGTGCGCAAGCGGACGCGCGACCGCAGCTGGTTCATCACCAGTGTCTGCTGCGTCTCCGCCAAGCCCAGCTCCCAGGAGACGCCGGCATGCTTGATCGAGGCGAGCGGCGCCGCCCCGGTGCCGCCCGTGTGCCCGGAAATGAGGATGTAGTCGGCACGCGCCTTGGCAACCCCCGCCGCCACGGTGCCGACGCCGGCCTCCGCGACCAGCTTGACGCCGATCTTCGCCTTCGGATTCACCTGGCGCAGGTCGTAAATGAGCTGGGCAAGGTCTTCGATCGAGTAGATATCGTGGTGCGGCGGCGGCGAGATGAGCGGCAGCCCTTCCACCGCGTGCCGCATGCGGGCGACGAAGGCCGTGACCTTGAAGCCCGGCAACTGGCCGCCCTCGCCCGGCTTCGCGCCCTGGGCGACCTTGATCTCCAGCTCCTCGGCATTCGTCAGGTAACGCGCGGTGACGCCGAACCGGCCGGATGCGACCTGCTTCACCTTGTTGTGCCGGATATCGCCAATCTTGTCGTCGTACCAGTTCGGATCTTCCCCGCCCTCACCGGAGTTGGAACGGCCACCGATGCGGTTCATGGCAATGGCGAGCGTCTGATGCGCTTCCGGACTCAGCGAGCCGAGCGACATCGCCGTGACGATGAATCGCTTCGTGATCGCCGAAGCCGGCTCCACGTCATCGACCGGGATAGACGGTCCTATCGGCTTGATCCGCAACAGGTCGCGAATCGCCGTCTTCGGTTGCTGGCGGACGAGGTCGCGATAGGTCTCGTAGGCCTCGCGGTCGTTCTCGGCCGTCGCCTTCTGCATGGCCTTGACGATGGTCGGGGCATAGGCATGCGCCTCGCCGTCCTTCTTGAACTTCACGACGCCGAAGTCCGGCAAGCGCGCCGCCATCTCGGCAAAGGCCGCCGTATGCCGCGTCCGGATGTCCGCCTCGACCTCGGCGAACCCGATACCGCCGAGCCGCGACGGCGTTCCCCGGAAGCACCGCTCCACGATCTCCGGGCCGAGCCCGAGGATCTCGAAGATCTGGGCGCCACGATACCCGCTGGCCGTCGAGATGCCCATCTTGGAGGTGACCTTCAGGAAGCCGTACTCCATCGAGTAGAGATAGTTGCGGCGCAACTCCAGCGGGCGAATGTCTTCGTACCCGCGCTGTCCAGCGAGTTGCGAACTGGCCTCCAGCGCCATCCACGGATGTACTGCCGACGCACCGTAGCCGATGAGCACGGCAAGCTGATGCACGTCGAAGACCTCGCCGGACTCCGCGATGAGATCCGCACGGTCGCGCAAGCCGGCCACGATCAGGTGATGATGGACGCCGCCGATCACGAGCGGCATTGGCACCACGGCATGTCGCTCATCCAACCCCCGGTCGGAGAAGACAAGGACCTGGGCGCCATCGCGGACGGCCTGCTCGGCCTCCGCGATGACCGCCTCCAGCTTCGCCTGCAACGCGCCGTCCGGCTCCGCGACCGCAAAGACGGTGCCGATCTCGGCCACCTTCAGCGCGGTCTGCGTGCGGACAGCCTGGAGTTCGCTCGGCCAGAGCACGACGCTCTTGAGGTGGATCAGCTTCGCCTGCTCTGCCGTCTCGGCCAGCAGGTTGCCGCGCGGCCCGACGAAGGTATCCAGCGCCATCACGCGCCGCTCGCGCAGCGAGTCGATCGCCGGGTTCGTGACCTGGGCGAACCGCTGGCGAAAATAGGCGGTGAGCGGGCGCGGCACATCGGAAAGGACGGCCAGCGGCGCATCGTCGCCCATCGACCAGGTCGGCTCCTTGCGCTCGCCCGCCATCGGCGTGACGATCAGGCGCAGGTCCTCGGCGGTGTAGCCAAGGGCCCGTTGCCGGGCAACCACCTTTGGATCGGCCTTCGTCAACGCGGCGCGCGTCTTGGCGTCGGCATCCGGCGGCACCGGCGAGTCCTCGTCCGGCTCGGGCTGGATGTCGAGGCGAATGCGGTTCTCCTGCAGCCACTGCGCGTAGGGTTGGCCCTGGGCAATCCCGTTCTTCAGCTCGTCGTTGCGAACGACAACGCCCTTCTCCGTGTCGATCAGGATCATCTGGCCCGGACCGAGTCGCCCCTTCTCGATCACCGTCTCCTGGTCGATCTCCACCGTGCCCGCCTCCGAGCCACCGATGAAGAGCCCGTCTGCCGTGATGGAAAAGCGGAACGGCCGCAGGCCGTTGCGGTCCAGCGTGGCGCCCGCGAGGACGCCATCGGAAAAGCCAAGCGCCGCCGGACCGTCCCACTGCTCCAGCAGGCCAGCGTTGAAGTCGTAGAAGGCGCGCCGCGCCGGGTCCATGTCCGCATATTGCTCCCATGGCTCCGGTACACACATCATCAGCGCCCGTGGCAGGGAACGGTCGCTGAGGTTCAGCAGCTCGATGGTGTTGTCCAGCGAGAGGGAATCCGAGCCGGCCATCGAGACGACCGGGCAGAGTTCCTCGGAGGTGACGCCGGGCAGTGCCAGCGACGGCGTCCGCGCCTGCATCCAGAGGCGGTTGCCCTGGACGGTGTTGATCTCGCCGTTGTGGGCGATCAGGCGGAACGGCTGGGCGAGGCCCCAGGTCGGGAACGTGTTGGTGCTGTATCGCTGGTGGAAGAGGGCGATCGCACTCTCGACTGCCGGGTTCTGGAGGTCCGGATAGAAGGAAGCGAGATCCTCTGGCAGGCAGAACCCCTTGTAGATCACCGTACGCGCGGAGCAGGACGCGATGAAGAGATCGGCATCGGTGAAGCCCTCCGCCTGCGCTGCCCGCTCGACAGCACGCCGGTAGAGCACCAGCGCATGCTCGAATGCCTCCGCCCCGATCCCGGCTGGCCGCGCGATCAGCGCCTGTGCGATGGTCGGGCGCGTCTGCTCCGCTGTTTCGCTGAGCACGGCGGGATCGACCGGCACGTCGCGCCACCCGATCAGATCCAGCCCACGGTCCGCGGCGGCAGTCGCAAAGAAACCCTTCGCCGGCGACAGCTTCGCCTCGTCGCGAGGCAGGAAGGCCATCGCGACACCATACGCACCCTTGTCCGCGCCGTTCACCATGCCGGCAAAGAGCGCATGCGGAACCTGAAGCAGGATGCCCGCACCGTCGCCGGTACGCGGATCCGCCCCCACGCCACCACGATGCGTCAGATTCACCAACCCGGCCAGCGCCCGCTCCACGATGGAACGAGAGGGTTTCCCGGCAATATTGACCACAAGACCGACACCGCACGAATCGTGTTCGTAAGTGGGCGAATGGAGCGGGGCATCCACGCGGGGCAGGAGCGAATCGGTCATACCTGTATTCCTTCGTATGCGCGTTGCGGGCATGGGCGTCTCGTTCCCGATGAACGGACGGGTGTCCCAGGTGGCGCACGACGTTCGACGCAAGAGATCGGCGGACCGGCGAGCGCCAGCCGCGAGTGACGTAACCCCGGAAACGAGTGGCTGCGCGGCGCGATTGTGAAATCCGACACAACCAGTTGGGTTCGCATCGCCTCAGGCCTGAGAGACGATCGACGCCGATCCGCTCCCGCAGGCAACACAACCCACCCAATCCACGCCATTGTGGGAGTTTTCAGTGTATTTCCCGGTCTGTCACGGAAACAGGTACGGAACGCCAAGATCGTAATGAGTCCTTTTTAGACGCAATGCCCAAACACTTCGACAGCATGCACAGGGCAGAAGCAACGCCCGGCAGCTAGGCTGTATGCATGATTCCTGAATCGGGATCGACAGATTGGGCGTTGTCGTTCCCGGTACGACGGTCGTCTCGTGTCTTCCACTGGCATGGGTTTGGATGCTCCGCACATAATCCCTTCAGAAAACAGTGTAGTGCCGCCTTCCATACCGGCGGCGTTTGGTACGAGGAGCCTGAAGATGTCCGGTTTCGAGTTTGGATCGGCGGAGCCCCAGCAACGCGAAGAACACATCGCGGAGGCGCTGGCCCGCATCACGGAGAGCGACATCCGCATCGTCGACCTCCAGTTCAGCGACATCTCGGGCGGGATGAAGGCCCTGACCATCCCCGCCAATATCCTCGAATACACCTTTCGCCATGGCTATCGGTTCGATGGCGCCGCGTTGACCGGCGGCGAGCGGCAGGTCGAACTCGACCTCTACCTCGCCCCGGACCCCACGACCTTGCTCATCGCCCCGGTCCGCGACGGCACCATTCGCCGCGCCCAGCTCTTCTGCTGGGTCCTGCGCCGCGACGGACAGGCGTTCGCCGGCGATCCCCGCTCGACCCTGGAGACCCAGTTGCGCAAGGCAGCCGACATGGGGTTCGACTACCGGGTTGGCGCGGAGATGGAGTTCTATCTCCTGAAGGGCCGTCAGACAGACAACACGCTCCTGCCCTCGACCGATGCCGCCGGCTATTTCGACATCGGTGAGGATGTGCTCTCCGAAACGCGCGACGAGATCGTCGCCAGCCTGCAGGCTATGGGTGTCGGGGTCGGCGGCGCCCACCACGAGACCGGACCCGGCCAGCAGGAACTCGACCTCACGCACGCGGGTGGCATCCGCATCGCCGACCAGATCACCACCACCCGCCAGATCATCCGCTCGATCGCCCAACGGCGGGGGCTCCGGGCGACCTTCATGGCGAAGCCCTTCTCCGACGCCCCAGGGTCCGGCATGCATCTCTTCCAGCGCCTGCTCCGCTATCCGGACAGCGAGGATCTCCTGCGCGACCCCGGCTCGCCTGACGGACTCACCACAACAGCGCGTCACTTCATTGGCGGACAGCTTGCCAACGCCCAGGGCATGAGCGCCATCGCCTGCACGACCGTCAATTCCTACAAGCGGCTCGCCGATGGCCACCGCGCCCCGCGTCATGCGACCTGGGCACGGGTCAGCCAGGCATCGCTCATCCGCGTGCCGGGGGCAAGCCCGGACCAGCTCGCCGACATCGAACTCCGTAGCCCGGACGCGATGGCGAATCCCTACCTGCTGATCGCCGCCACGCTTGGAGCCGCGTTGGCCGGCATCCGCAACGGCGAAGAACCGCCCGCCCCTGTGGACGAAAACCTCGTCGCCTACGACGATGACGAGCTGAACCGGCTCGGCGTCCCTCGCCTCCCAAGCACGCTCGGGGAAGCATTGGACGCCCTGGCCGCCGATGACACCGTCCGCAACGCCATCGGCCCCTACATCTTCGACCAGCTGCTGACCGTGAAACGGGCCGAATGGGCCGATTTCCGCCGGCACGTCAGCCCGTGGGAACATCTTCGTTATGGCGACCTCTAGCGTGGATCGCCCAGTTCTGCCGGCTCCTGGAGCACACGACCGATGATCTCCGTCAACGACATCCTCCGGAAAGCCCTTCCCGATCCGACGCGCGTCGTCGCCGGCGAGTCCGGGCTGGGGCGGGAAGTCACCTGGGCAACTCGCCTGCGCCCGGCGCCGCCCGCCTTCGAGCATCTCAGTGGCGGCGAGATCGTTCTCCTGCCGCCTCACGTGCTGGAAATGCTGGACGAGCGACTGACGCTCGATCAGGCAATCCGGCAGCTGTCGGGATTCGGCGTCGCGGCGATCGCCCTCTCCGACACGGTGGACGAAGCCGCACGCCGTTCCTCCATTGAAGCGGGTATTCCCCTGCTCATGCTGCCGGAAGGCGTCGACTACAGCGCGCTGGAGCGCAACACCTCCCGCTACATCACGGAGCGCCGCCGCGAAATCCAGCGCCGGGGTCAGGAGGCAGGCCGTCGCCTGATGGAATTGGCCATTGGTGGCGAGTCGCTGGAGGCAATGGCAACCGACCTCTCGCGGCTGGCCGGGCGTGCCGTGGCGATCGAAGGGCGAGACGGCCGCATCCTGGCCCTGAGCGCAAACGCTGCCTCACGATATAGCGTCAGCGACCCGGACGCCATCCTGCTCCCCACCCGCGCGACCGTCCAGGCCTGGCTGCGCAGCGTCGCCGCGACAAGCTCCGCCGAACCGCCGACTGCCACCTACCCAACTGATTCCGGATGGAGCCGTATCGTCGCACCAGTGATCGGCCGCGACGGCCTGCTGGGGAACGTCTCCCTGCTCGTACCGAGCGGTGAGGACGTGGTCGAAGACGGCATGCTCGCCTCTCGTGGCGCGGCGGCGGCGGCCGTCGCACTCTCCCGCGAGGAAGCAGCCCTCAGCGCCCGTCAGGAAATCGAGTTGAACGTGCTCGACGAGATCCTGGATGGGGCGCTCCGGAGCGAGGTCTCGCTCCTGCAACAATCGCAGCGGCTGGGACACGATCTCAACGGTACCTACGTTGCGCTGATCGCCCGCGTGGAACCGGCGCCGAATGCACCCGCACGCGCGCGTGACGGCCGCTGGTCGATCCTGGAAGACGGACTGCAACGGGCCGCGCGCGACCGCAACGCGCGCATCATGTGGCGCGTGCGAAACACCAGCGCCGAAGTAATCTGGCCGATATCCACGGAAGGGGAAGTCGAGGAGATCGTCGTCACGCTCCGTAACGACCTGAACGCTGCAATCGCCATCCACGCCTCGACAGAAGTCGTCTCACTCGGGGTCGGCCGCGCCCGCTCCGGGATCGAGGGCATCCGGCAATCGCATCAGGAGGCGCGGCAGGCGCTGACGCTGGGACGCCGCCTACGTGGACCTGGCCACGTCACCTCGTTCGACCAGCTCGGCGTCTACCGGCTGATCTACGCGGCGGAAAGCCTGCCGGAACTGAAGACGTTCCAGGATGAGGCGCTTGGTTTGCTCCTCGACTACGACCGGATGCACGGTGCGGAACTGATCAAGACGCTGGAAGCCTTCTTCGCGGCGAACTGCAGTCCGAAGGAGGCGGCGACATTGCTCCACGTCCACCGGAACACCGTGCTCTACCGCCTGGAGCGCATCGCCGAGATCACCGGGCAGGACCTGAACGACGCGGACATCCGCCTGCGCCTGCACCTGGCCCTGCACGTCCGCCTCGCCTTCTCTGCCTGAGTTTGCCGTCCAGTTCGCCCGCGGAACGTTCCTGCCCCGACCCCACTCAATCCATCACGATGCAGACCTTGCCGGACTTCCCCGCGTCGGCCACGCGGTAGGCCTCGGCGGCGTCTTCGAGACCAAAGCGATGGGAGACGATCTTCTCCGGATGCAGGTTCCAGCGCACCAGGTTCTCGGTCAGCTCCTCCATATGCCCAATGCTTGTCACCCATGAGCCCATCAGCGTGATCTGCGGATGGATCAGCACCTGGCTCACATCGATGTCCAGGCGATTGCCCTCGCCGACCATCACGCAACGGCCGAACCGGCGCGTCGCCCGCAACGCCAGTTCCCGTGCGGCCAGATTCCCCGAACAATCGACGGCCACCTCGCAGCCGAACCTGCCGGTCAGCTGCAGGATGCGTCCGTGCGTGCCTTCGTTCGAGATGAGGCCCTCGTCGACCGCACCGACCTCCAATGCAAAGGAAAGCCGCTCCGCCGCAACGTCCGTACCGATCACCTGCGACGCGCCCATCGCCTTCGCCAGCACCCCGACCGCCATGCCGACCGGCCCCATCCCGGTGACCAACACGCGGTCGCGCCCGGAGACGTTCGCCTTGCGCAGCGCCTCGTAGGCGGTGCCGAACCCGCAGGCGATCAGTGCACCATCGACGTAGGTCAGCGGCTCCGGCAGCGGGACACAGGTCGCTTCCGATGCAAGCAGGTAATCAGCGTGACCGCCATCCCGCTGCCAGCCGTACGCGGCACGTTGCGGTGATGTGCAGCTGATCATGTACCCCTCACGGCAGTCGGGACAGACGCCGCAGCCAGCGATGTGATAGAGGATGACGCGGTCCCCGACGCCGAAGCGATGGCAGCCCGGTCCGACCGCGACGATCTGCCCGGATGGTTCATGCCCGGCAATCACGTTCTGGTATGCCTCCGGCCCGTGCCCAAGGTGCTCACGGTAGATGGCCCGGATGTCGCTGCCGCAGATGGAGGAAGCCTTCATCCGCACCAGTACCTCACCGAATCCGGGCGCCGGCACAGGTATGTCCACGAACTCCACCCGCCGCCCTCCGGGAAGCTTCACACCGCACATCGTCTCCGGAATCATCGCCGTCTCCATCAGCTTCCCCTATGTCATACGGGCGCACCGCCGTTATTGACAACGCGCACAAAGATATCGCCGTGTTCGTCGAGCCGCTTCAGTACCTCGTCCGGGCCGAGCTGGGCAATGCCGGACGCGATCTCATCCCAGAAGCGCGGGGCGGCGACGGTCGGATTCGGGCCTTTCGCGCGCAGGGTATACGGCGTGGCAGTCGAGCGCGAGGGGTGGTTCTGGCTCCAGTCGAGGAAGACGCGCCCTCCGCGATGGACCTTCCGAACATTCGTCACGATCCGCTCCGGATGCGCGGCCTCCAACTCCCGCGCAAGCCATTTCACCCACTCGTGGATCGTTCGCGCCGTTCGCCGCCCATCGACCGCTGCGTAGATATGAATGCCCTTGCCGCCGCTGCTGACTGGCACCGGGACGAGCCCTTCGGCCCGCAAGCGGTCCGCAACGATCGCCGCGACCGAGGCGACATCATCCAGGGTCGTTCCTTCACCGGGATCGAGGTCGACCACGAGGCGATCCGGTCTGCGGACGCCGCCGCGCGGCCCGAGCCGCCACTGCGGTGCATGCAGCTCCAGCGCAGCCTGGTTCGCCATCCACGTCAGCCCAGCGAGGTCGTCGATGACGGGATAGCGTACGTCCTTCGAAGCGGGATCGCCGGGACTGGCATCGATGGTGAAGGCGCGCAGCCAGTCCGGCGCATAGCGGGGCGCATTCTTCTCGAAGAATCGTTCGCCGCCGAAGCCGTCCGGAAACCGGATGCGGGTCACCGGGCGGTCGCGGAGTTGAGGCAGCATGACGGACGCAACAGCGGTGAAATAGTCGATCACGCCGGCCTTGGTCATGCCCGTTCCGGGGAACATCACCTTGTCCGGGCTGGAGAGCGTGAGCCGCCGGCCATCAATGGTGACTGTCCGCGTCGCGCGTGTCACTGCTGTCATGGTCGTATCCCCTTCGCGAAGTCCCATCCGCGTCCATCATGCCTGCGCTGCGCGGAACCGGCAATCGCCTGCCTTCTAGGCATGCACGTTCGTCTCCTGGCAAAGAGCAACGGTGATAGCTGGCCGGGCCTATTGGACGACGCATCCCCGGTTTACCTCAAAGGCGCCGCTCCCGCCACGGATATTGTCGATGCCCTTCAGCCGTGCCTGGGCCGGACATCCGCATGATCCCGCAAGCGGGGAGAAGCCAGGCTATCCCTGGCGCTGGCACACTGGAATCCCGACGGGGCATCGCGCGTTGCATTCCCGCGATGCCACGAACGGGTCGCCGGTGCAGCGACAGATTTCCGGCGACGTGTCGTGGTCACAAGTGGTGGAGGAATTCTCATGGCCAGCGCTTTCAGCATCTTCGACAATGAAAAGCCATTCTCCTGGAAGGACGCCGTGATCGGCCTGGTGCTGGCGATCATTGCCTCAGCAGTCACGACAGCAATCGCATTCTTTCTCGTAGACGCTGCCGGGCTGATTCCCGATTCCGTGACAATCGAGCGGATGGGAGGTGACGTTGGTCCCATCACTGCCAGCGATGCCGTCGGCTCGGTCATCTTCTACTGGATCTTTGGCGGAATCATCTTCCTGCTTCTGCGCAAGTTCAGTGCTCAGCCGTTGAAATGGTTCGCAATCGTCGCCATTGTTGCCTGCATCGTCTCGTTCATCTTTCCGGTAGTGCAGATTGAAGACATTCCGGCCAAAATGGTTGTCGGGCTCAACATCCTGCATGTCGTCGCGGTAGTTTCTGGTGTTGGTACCCTTATCGCCTATCTCCGGTCTCGTGGCTGAGGCACTGGACCGGCCTCCGGCGATTGCGGTCGTTTACCAATGAGCAGGCTTCATCATGATGCCAAACCCCGATCCTGACGAGGCGCAGCGCACGCTTGCCCTCCTGAAACACGTCCGCCAGGCATGGCAGTTCGATGGGCGCTCGATCCCTTCCGATGCCGTGAACGAATTGTTGGAGGTCGCGCGATGGACGAGCAGCGCCCTCAATCGCCAACCCTGGCACTTCATCGTGCTCGACCGTCCGGAGCGGTCGCGGACCTTAGCCCGCGTATTGCCTGGGTGGCTAGCACCTCGCTCGCGATCGGTGTCGTGCTCGACAAGACGAGGGTCGCATCACTGAACGCCTGCTGATTGCGGCGAATGCCCTGGGGTTCGGCGGCGGCACGGCCTGGTTCGATACTCCGGATCAACAGGCCGCTGCCCGCGCGATGTTGGGAGTGCCGGACGATCATCTCTTCAAGTCGGTGATCGCCTTCGGGTATCCGACGACCTACGCCGATCCACGCTCCAGCCCGGCGAAAGCTGGCCGCAAGCCGCTCTCGGAACTGGTCGGCTACGGCCGGTATCCCGTCCACGACGAGGGATGACCGAAGGCCGGTGCTGCATCGCACCGGCCTTCCCGTGCATCGTATTAGGCCGTTGATGGCCTATCTCTTGAGGTCGGCGATGAGTTGCTCCATGCGGTCGAGCGCCTTGTTCAGGTTCGCCTCGGAGTTCGCCGTCGAGAGACGGACGTAGCCCTCCCCAGCCGCACCGAACGAGGTTCCCGCAATCGCCGCGACGCCATAGTCCTGCAGGTAGGAATCCGCGAACTCGCGGCTCGTCAGGCCGGTGCCGGTGATGTTCGGGAAGGCGTAGAAGGCGCCCTTCGGCGTCACGCAGGAGACGCCGTCGATCCGGTTCAGCCGTCCCACCACCAGATCGCGCCGCTTCCGGAACGCCTCGCGGAACTCGGAGACCTTGTCCTGCGGCCCAGTGAGGGCCTCCAGACCGGCGCGCTGCACGGCGACCGAGGTGCAGGAGACGCTGTTCACTGCCAGTTTCGCAATCAGCGGCGCCAGGTCCTTCGGGAAGAGCCCGTAGCCCAGTCGCCAGCCGGTCATCGCATAGGTCTTGGAGAAGCCGTCGAGAATCACCGTGCGGTCTTCCATACCCGGAAGCGACGCGATGGAGACGTGCTCGCCCTCGTAGAGCAGCTCGGCGTAGATCTCGTCGGACATCACGATGATGTCGTTCTCGACCGCAATCTGCGCGATCGCCTCGATATCCTCACGCGTCAGGACGCCACCGGTCGGGTTCGCCGGGCTGTTGATGATCAGCAGCTTCGTCTTCGGGGTGACGAGCGACTTCAGTTCCTCGACATCGAGCCGGAACTGGTTCTCCTCCCGGAGCTTGATCGGCACCGGCTTCGCACCGGAGAAGTTGATCATCGACTCGTAGATCGGGAAACCGGGATCGGGATAGATCGCCTCGTCACCCTCCTCCAGCAACGCCAGGATGAGGAAGAACATGATCGGCTTGCCACCCGGCGTCACCACCACCTGATCGGGCGTGAAGGCGGTCTTGCGATGGCCGTTGATATAGGTCGTGATCGCCTCGCGCAACTGGGGGTCGCCGTTGGCCGGGCCATAGTGCGTCCAGCCAGAGGCCAGCGCCTCCTGCCCCGCACGGATGATGTTCTCAGGCGTGTCGAAGTCGGGCTCACCCACCTCGACATGCACCACATCGCGTCCCTGCGCCTCCAGCGCACGGGCACGCACCAGCACCTCGAACGCCGTCTCCGTCCCCAAACGCCCCATCCGCGAGGCGAGTCGTGCCGTCATGCCATTCCTCTCCTGTCGCGGTCCGGTCCCGCGCACCCCATGCATCGATCGCCGCGTCCGAATCGCCGGAAGCCACGGCCGCCTGCTCGTCCTGCCAGCATACCCGGACCGCGCATCCCGCGCGAGGGGAGCCAGCCCGGCACCGGTGGTATAACCGGACGTAGAGCCCGGTGACCGATTCTTTGTATACAGTCCCGGTATTGTATACAATCATCATCGTCATCGTCTTCGATAGCAATCGCGTGAAATCCCTGCTGCTGTGCTCGCGGCTCTGCCCCGAGCGCATGACGCCAGGGATGGTACCGGCGTTGCCGGAACCGGTCATCGATCGAGCAAGAAAGTCGGGCCACTGCCATGACGGAATCGCACATGGAATCGGGTGGAGACGGCCTCCGGCCTGGCGCCGGCCAGCGCGCCACGCCGTCCGGATCGCCCCAGCCACCGGGCAACGGCAGCGATCTGATCCAGCGACGGAACCTCGGATCGGACGTCTATCGCGTCCTTTGGGACCGTATCCTCGACCGCCAGCTGCACCCCGGCGAAAAGCTCTCCGACCTCCGCCTGAGTGAAGAATTGGGGGTCAGCCGTACGCCGGTGAGAGAAGCATTGCACCGGTTGGTGAAGGACGGCGTCGTCATTGCGGAGCCGAACCGTGGGTTTTTCGTCGCGTCCTACGACCGGCGCGACATCGAGGAGATCTACGAACTGCGTGCGGCCCTGGAAGCGTTCGCGTTGCGCCACGCGGCGATCGCGGTGTCCCCAGCCGAATTCCGCCATCAGCTGGACGAACTGGAGCGGGTCGACCACCTCTTGCATAGCGCGCGGACCGACCGCGACCGCACGGCAGCATCGGAGGCCTTCCTCGAAGTGGATCGTGGCTTCCACTCATTCCTGCTCGAGAACTCGAACAACCGGCGGCTGGTCTCCACGCTCGACGGCTTGTGGGCCCAGATCGCCGTCTTCCAGAAGGCTGGCCTCATGATCGCTGGCTGGGTCGACAAGGCACTGAATGAGCATCGCACGATCATCAACTACCTGATCGCCGGCGATACCGATGCTGCCGCCAAGGCGCTGGAGGCCCACATCCTCAATATCCAGCAGCGGGTGCTTGCGGACTTCTCGCTCGAAGAAGACGATGACGCAGCGATGTCACCCGCAGCGCAGCCACCACGCGCCGGAGCGGACGACAACGAGCCTGATAACGGAGAACGATCATGAGCGGGACATCCAACACAACCGGACGCTGGGAATACCACGTCGAGCGGGTTTCGGAGCTTCCCTCGACAGAGCGCCTGAACAGCCTGGGCGCCGATCGCTGGGAACTGGTTACTGCCGACATCCGCCTTGGGACGCTGATCTTCAAGCGCCCCGCTCCGACCCTGGCCGAGCAGATCACCCTCGACCAGCGTACCCGCGTCCAGAACGCCAGGGAGGCTGGGTCATGAAGCGCAGCGGAATCCTGCATCCGGGCATCAACCATCTCCTCGCCAGCACCGGCCACACCGCCTACTTCACGGTCTGCGACCGGGGATTCCCCGTCCCCCAGGAACCGGAGCGAATCGACCTCGCGCTGGTGGACGGTATCCCCACTGTGCTCGACGTGCTGAAGGCCGTGAACGCGGAGTTCGTGATCGACCGCGTGCTGGTGGCGGAGGAAGCACTCACCGTCAGCCCGGAATGGATCGCAGACCTGCGTTCCGTGCTTGGCGAGATCCCGTTGCAGACGGTCAGCCACCTGGAACTGAAGCGCCTCAGCCACGAGGGACGCGGCACGATCCGCACGGCTGATACTGCCCTCTACGCAAACATCATCGTCATCTCCGGGTGAGGCAGCTGACGGCCGCGGCTGAGCGTTCGGTTCGCCACGCTGTCACGTGGGTCGCGGGGCCGAGGGTCTACGGGCCTTCGGCGGCCCTTTGGCGATGGCCGCCGCGTGCGCCTCGGCGAGAAGTTCCGCAAGGCGCGCCTCGTCGATCGCCTCGAGGCGCACCAGCACCGCCGGGTACCCGTTGTAGTGGTCAGTCGTGAAGCAAATCTCCGGCTCGCCAGCCAGAAGCGCTTCCTTGTCGTCCAGGCTGGCAGTGAGAACCACGAGGATGTCGCGCCGGGGTACGCGCGGTTTTTTCGGATGGACGCGTTCGGGATACTGCCAGGCGAAATCTCGCCCCCCGACCGTGAACCTTAGATCATCTTCGATCGTACCCGGCAGCGCCAACGCGATGGAACGCACCGTATCCTCGCCCACCATTCAGCTACTCCAATTTCGTCAAGGGAACGTCGAGTTCTCAGAGGCTCTGGCGCCACCCACGAAAGACCTCATGGCGGCGGCGGTAGTCCCCGTCGAGTAATCAACGTCGTCCCGATCACGACGATGACGACAACCAGAACCCAAGCACCGGTTGATCCTTCCCGCGCCATTGTCACCACGAACGGTGGCGGATTGTCACGAAAGCGCATTGGCAACAATGGCGGTGTCATGATGATGCCAAGCGTCACAGCTGCCACGCTCAGCCGTGTCCCGATGATATGGGAGCCAATCAGCACGATCCACATCGCGAAGACATAGTTGCGCGCCATGGCCAGGACAGACGGTCCTCCTCCAGTAAGGCTCCATAGTATGGCGGGAAGCAGCAAGATGCCTGAATATCCGAGTAGCAGAGTTGCGTCCAACGATGCCACAAAGCGGGTGCTGGCACGTTCGCCAGCATACTGTTGAAAGATCAACAGAAAGCCGGCCAGTGCAACCGTGATGATCGGTGCAAAGGCACGCACCGGAGCATCGAGCGAAATGCCCGACGCCAACGAGAATGGTAGCGGCACACGACGATCCGACAAGAATGCACCGATCAACGCTGTGACTCCGAATGCCAGCGCAAAATCACGGGCATGACGGGCGCGAAGCCAGATCGCCGGCAAACGACACCTCATGCACATCCCGCCAGCATCTGCGCATATTCCTGCGCAAACCACGCCCCTTGAGCATCGGCCGACTGGGCCAAACGATCCTGAGCCGTGACAAGCGGTCCGCCACTCGGATTCCCCGGCATCGTGAACTGCGCAAGCGCACGATCGTCCGACGACGCCCCTCCAGCCAATGCCATCCAGAGCATCAGCGAGACGTACGACCCCGCCACATTACCCTGACACGTGTATGGTTCCGGCAACAACGCTGTTGCGAGTGCAAGCGCGATATGCCCTTGAGTCGGATCAGGGCCGAAGGAAACAGAGACAGCGTCCGGAACACCACCCGTCGACATCGCAGTGGTGACGGTCGCTGGTGCGAACGGGAGGCCAAGCCTTGCCCAAGCATCAAGCGTGGTATCGCCTTCGCGAATAAAGGCATCGAGGTCACCGCTCTGCTCCGGCCATACACAGTACGTCCGCACGGAGGAAGCCGACTGACGACACACCAGCGCACGCGCATCTCGTGCCTGCACCTGGTCGCGATTGGCGATGAACGTCGGCAGGACCAGTCCAACTCCAAGCACGAGCACGGCGAAGGCAGCCACAAGGCCAGACCAGCGGTGAGGTCGCCACGTCCACACAGCAATAGCCGAGCCGCACACTGCTAGTCCGATGCCAAACAGGATGGGTGCAAGCACCCCTCTCCAATCCACTTGCTGCGAGATGCTGCAGCAGGATGAGTGCTCAGCAAGCAGCGAACGAAAGGCTATATCCCCAGTGAGCAGCGGCCAGATCATGCCGAGATACACGGCCCCCGCCATGAGTGGAAGGCTGATCACCGTGTCGAGCGCGTAGCCAACCAACCAGGATACGGTCGCCACACCCCAAGCCACCAGAACAAATCCGAGATAGAGAAGAGGAGACGGGAGCGGGGGAACAATGCCCGCATGTGACAACGAGATCATCGTCGCAACAAGATGTCCGGCCACACCGGAGATCACGCCGGGCACCGTCGAAAGCCCTATCACGGCGAGCGGCATTCGAGCAGCGCTCCGCATCGAAACAGGCCCGCCAGCCAGCCGTCCACCTTCCCAAGCACCGACCATGGCGATGACCATCAGCGTCGGAAACACGCTTTCACTCAAGAGAGAGGTCTGCCCCTCCCGATAGGTCAACCGTGCTTGGACGTTGTTCTGGAGAAGAAGCGTCAGGGGAAAACAGAATATGAATGCGTACCATCCCGCATTCATACGCCCGAGAATGGCGCTCACACCGCACGCCCCTTCCGCACCGCCGCTGCGTAAGCCGCCTCCGAGCGAGCGTCGGAAGACCAGCATCGGCGAGCCGGAGGAACACGTCCGTCAGCCCGCCAAACACCAGCTCCCCCTCCGAAAGAACGGCGATCTCATCGGCGAGCATGTCGAGATCATCGATCTGATGGGTGGAGATCAACACAATCGCATTGTCATCATAGTCCATCAGAATCTCACGAAAGGTGCTGCGCTCGTGTGGATCCAGCCCGACCGTCGGCTCATCCAACAAGAGCACTGGAGGCTCGGCGATGGCGGCAGCAGCGAAGGCGAGCCTCCGCTGCATTCCACCACTCAGCTCGGAACAGCGCTTGCCCGCGTCACGCGAGAGGTTCGTCCGCTCCAGCCACACGGATGCTTGCCTATGGGCATCGGCCTCCGACAATCCCGCGAACCAGCCGGAATACACCAACTGGTCGCGCGCAGACATCCCGCGAATGAACGCCGGGTGCTGTGGCATGAACCCAACACAAGCCCTATAGGCTCGGGTAGTCGACGGGATCGCCTGACCTTCAGCACGGAGCCAAATTGCTCCGTGCTGAAGGCGAATCCAGTTTGCACATAGCTGAAGCAAGGTCGACTTCCCCGCTCCGTTTGGTCCAAGCAGGATCGTGCGTCCTGGCGTGAAAACATACGAGATCGAGAGCACGTCGTCCGCCGCACGGCGATACCGATGACGCAAATCGCGCAGTTCCAAAGCTGCAGCGATCTGCGCATCACCAGCCATAGTTCACCGTGTCGCAGCTGAGCTTGTTCCATGTTCCGGCATTCTGATACCAAGCCAGGGTGATGTGATACGTTCCAGCCGAGAACTGGCCGTAGTACCTGTACTGGTATTGCCCCGAATGGGAGACCCCGCTCACATTCACATCCGGTTGGCCCCAGTCATATACCCGCCAGAGCGAGAGCGAAATGGGGTATACCCAGTAATTGGGGTTTGCTCCACCACAACCTCCGAGATAGCTCCAGGTAGAGACGCTATCCCAATTGTTGTCGTAGAAGTTTCGAAAGTTGAACCCGGGCAACACGTCATACATCCTCGAGTAACGGGCGTCCTCAGCATGCACCAAACTGACGGCGCTCATGAGGAGCATAAGAGCAAGCATCAATGACGCGAAGCGCTTCCGGCTGGCCATTGTGGTTTCCTCTCACGTCGGGATCGACGTACTCGTGCGCAACCACCATTCGTTTGTGAAGCTTCACTGGCACCCTATCATGAATCGCAGAAAAAAATCAAACTTTCGTTCATCCGCCCTTCATCATCCTACAAGAATACCCACATGACTCGTGAACCCCACCCCATGTTTCGAGCAGTCAGAGACGGACCGCGCGTATGCTCCCCCGCGACGCCCCCGGCGCCAGCGCGTACCAAGCGAGGCCGAACGCCGAACGAGATCTGTAGATGAAACCTGTTCCCATTTTCCGGGGATTGTATACAATACCCTCACCAGTGAACCGTGTCCGATCCCGCAGACGAGTCCCGTTTGACCAGACCGGACCGTATGTCATGATGTGCGTCCGCGTGGGCGCACTTCCATTGCGAAGGGATGATCCGGACGTGTTCAGACTCGATGGAAAGACCGCACTCATCACCGGCGCAGGTTCCGGTATCGGCCGCCAGATCGCGCTGCTCTATGGCAAGCAGGGCGCAACTGTCGCCATCGGCGACGTCAACGACGAGGCCGGGCAGGCTGTCGCCGACGAGATCACCGCCGCCGGCGGACAGGCCTTTGCCCTCCACCTCGATGTTACCAGCCTCGAATCGGCGAATGCCGCGGTCGCGGCCGTCGTCGCGAAGACCGGCAAGCTCGACGTCCTTGTCAACAACGCGGGCATCGGCATGGTCGGTTCGCTGACCGAGACCGATGCTGCCGGGTTCGACAGGCTGATCGCCGTCAATGTCAACGGCGTCTTCTACTGCTCGCAGGCGGCGGTGAACCAGTTCATCGCGCAGGACCCGCAAGGCGGCATCATCGTCAATCTCGCGTCCGTCGCCGGACAGGTCGCCGTGCCACGCCGCTTTGCCTACGGCACTACCAAGGGCGCCGTGATCTCGATGACGCAGTCGATCGCGATGGACTACGTGGATCGCGGCGTGCGCTGCAACTGCATCTGCCCCGGCACGGTGGAGACACCATTCGTCGATGCCTACCTCGCCCGCTATCACGCCGGGGAGGAAGAGGAGACGCGCAAGCAACTCCACGCCCGGCAGCCGATCGGGCGCATGGGCCGCCCGGAGGAGATCGCGCCGCTCGCGCTCTACCTCGCCTCCGACGAGGCCACCTACGTCACCGGCTCGCAGATGGTGATCGACGGCGGCTGGACCGCCCGATAAAGGACTGAGGAGTGAGGACCGAGGACATAGTCTCCAGATTCTCGGTTCTCCGTCCTCTCCTCGGTCCCCACACCTCGCAAAGGAACTGAATCATGGTCATGCCCGCATCCAACACATCTATGCTCGGCCACGCGACACGCGGCAAGGTTTCCCTCTCGGATGTCGCGATCCGGCTCAACGCCGCCGACAACCTCATCATCGCCAAGCAACCGTTGATGCCACGCACGACCATCGACCTCGGGGACGGCACCGAGGTGAACGTCCAGCAGATGATCCCACCGGGACACAAGCTGGCAATCCGCGAGATCCCGGAGGGCGAGCCGATCCGCCGTTACGGGCAGATCATTGGCTTTGCCTCCCAGCCGATCGCGCCAGGCCAGCACATCCACACGCACAACACCGTCGTCCACCAGGGCGAACTGAAGCTTGACTATGCCTTCTGCGCGGACTACGAGCCGGTCGACTATGTGCCGGAGGACCAGCGCCGCACCTTCATGGGCTACCGGCGCAAGGACGGCCGCGTCGGCACGCGCAACTACGTCGCGCTGCTGGCCTCGGTCAACTGCTCCTCCTCAGCCGTCCGCCGCGTGGCGGACTGGTTCAAGGACAACCCGATCATGGACCAGTACCCGAACGTGGACGGCGTGATCGCCTTCGCCACCAAGGGCGGCTGCGGCGCGCACTACGGCTCGGAGTACCTCGGGCTGCTCCAGCGGACGATGTCCGGCATCGTCGATCACCCGAATGTCGGCGCCTACATCATCATGTCGCTCGGGTGCGAGACGAACCAGCCTGACGACATGATCGCGAACACCGGCCTCGACCACGATGGCGAGCAACCGCTGGTGCTGACGATCCAGCAGGACGGCGGCTTCCTGCAAACGGTCGAACGCGGGATCGAAGCGGTGAAGCAGCTCCTGCCGGAGGCCAACAAGGCCACCCGCGAGGAGGTCCCCGTCTCGGAACTCGTGCTCGCGCTCCAGTGCGGCGGCTCGGACGGCTGGTCGGGCGTGACCGCCAATCCGGCGCTCGGGCGCGCGGTAGATGAGCTGGTCCGCCACGGCGGTACTGCCGTCCTCGGCGAGACGAGCGAGGCCTACGGCGGCGAGCACCTGCTCACGCGGCGCGCGGTAACGCCGGAGGTCGGCCAAAAGATGGTCGACAAGATCCACTGGTGGGAGGACTACACATCGATGTTCGGCGCGAGCATCGACAACAACCCGTCTCCCGGTAACAAGCTCGGCGGCCTCACCACGATCTACGAGAAGTCGCTCGGCGCGGTCGCGAAGGCGGGCACGGTACCGCTGATGGACGTGCTCGGCTACGCGGACCGGATCGAGGAGAAGGGGTTGCTCCATATGGATACCCCCGGCTACGATCCCGTCTCCGCCACCGGACAGGTCGCTGGCGGGTGCAACATCATCGCCTTCACGACCGGACGCGGCTCGGCCTTCGGGTTCAAGCCGGCCCCGAGCATCAAGCTGGCGACGAACAGCGAGCTCTACGCCCGGCAGGAGCCGGACATGGACATCAACTGCGGCAAGATGCTCGAAGGCACAAGCCTGGACGAGATGGGCCTGGAGATCTTCGAGGAGATCATCGCCGTCGCCTCCGGCAAGGCCAGCAAGAGCGAGGCAGCCGGTGTCGGGGAAGAAGAGTTCAACCCCTGGATCATCGGCGCGACGCTATAGCAGTGATCGGCTGGCCGCCTTGATGATGGGAGCAGCCATCGTCACATAGAGAACCTCTTCCGTAGACATACCAAGCATGTCTTCCTGAGCGCAGCGAGGGACCCCCGTGCGAAGCACAATCGACCGAAGGTCGATATCTGGAGGGCACGTTTTCGCGGAGCTGCACCCCAATCAGCGCGTCGGATGCAGTGCCTTCCATGCCAACATCGATTTCCGGCTCCGCCGGAAGCGCTCTCTCTTCGCTGCGCGCGGCGGGTGTTTCATAGGCGGTTGCAGAGCAACCAAGCGGAAGCGACTCATCGCGAGATTATCCTGAGCGAAGCCGAAGGGCCCAGAATGACACGGGATGGTGGCGTTTCGGCGAACATCCCCACACCAGGTTGGGCGTTATGTTCAGCACTGCCCGGTCCGCTGATGATGCTACCTTCGAACATCTGCGGTACGATGCCCGGCAACGCGACGCCCGCGAACGAGTCTCTGTCGCAAGACGCCCATCATCCCAAGGATCGCCCCGCTCGATGAGCTCTCCCGCCTCCGTCGATCCATTCACCGCCCTCTCCCAACCGGAGCGCATTGCGCTCTTCACCGAACGCCTGGCGACCGCCGGCGGCGTGGCGGCGGTGGTCCTTGGCGGTACAGAGGCGTTGGCGCAGGCAATCGCGGAGCGGAATCCCGCCGGGAACACGGTGATCTGGATCGCGCAAGAGACGACCGACCTCGCCCCGACCCTGCTGGATGCGTTGCGGGAGCTCGGGCTGGAGCCACGTGTCTCCACGGGACCCGCCGAGGTCCGCGACCAGCCGCTCGGGCTGACCATCGCCCGCGCCACCATCGCCGAGACCGGCTCGTCGCTGCTCGTGGAGCCGACCGTCGAAGGGCGCTCCGTCACCTTGATGACCGACACCCTCATCGTGCTCGCCGATCCGGCGGCGCTCGTGCCTTCCCTGATGGAGGCGGCCCCGATCCTGCGCGAGGTCTCGGCGAACAGCGCGTCCTACGCAACGTTCGTGACCGGGCCCAGCCGCACCGCCGACATCGAACGCACCCTGGCGGTTGGCGTCCAGGGTCCCGGTGTTTTCCACGTCCTCTTCACATCCGACATCCGCTGAGGAATATCGCATGGCACTCCCGGCCTCGAACCCCCGCCACCGTCCACCCGATGTGCACGACCCGATCCACCCGGCCGCCGAGTCGGCTGGTGGTGATCACGGTCATCCGGAGGTGGCCTTCGAGGATCGCTACGACGCAGCCGTCTCCGACGCCCAGCTCTCGCGCAACCTGACCAATTTCCAGACCGGCTGGCGGGCATCACGCGATGCCGTGATGGCCGAGGTCGAGTTCCAGGCGCTGCGCGAGCGGATGAAGGCCGCGAAGACGGACGCCATCGACAACATCGAGTTCTACCTCGATCAGTTCGTGAAGCAGATGGAGAAGGCCGGCACCACCGTCCACTTTGCCGAAGACGCCGATGCCGCCTGCGCCATCATCACTCGCCTGGCGGAGGAACGGAACGTCAAGCTCGTCGCGAAGTCGAAGTCGATGGTCTCCGAGGAGATCGAACTCAACCATCGCTTCGAGGAAGACGGTGTCGAGGTCGTGGAAACGGACCTCGGCGAGTGGATCGTCCAGTTGCGCGGCGAGCGGCCCAGCCACATGGTGATGCCAGCGATCCACCTTGCGCGGCAGCAGGTCGGCGACATCTTCACGCAGACGCTCGGGCGCGAGATCTCGCGTGAGAGCGTGGACGAGCAGGTCCACGCCGCGAAGGACGCCCTGCGCGATGTCTTCTTCAAGGCGGGGATGGGCATCACCGGCGCGAATGCCCTGATCGCCGAGGCCGGGACCGTGATGATGGTGACGAACGAGGGCAATGGACGCCTCACGTCGTCCATCCCGCCGGTCCACGTCATCCTCGCCGGCATCGAGAAGCTGGTTCCCACCTACGAGGACGCGATGACGCAGCTCCGCCTCCTCGCCCGATCGGCGACCGCACAGCGGCTGACGGTCTACACCACGTTCATCCATGGCCCATCGCCCGGTCACGAGCAGCACCTTGTGCTGGTCGATAACGGACGGCGCAAGATGCGCGAGCAGGAGGAGTTCCGTGAGGCGCTGCACTGCATCCGCTGCGCCGCATGCGCGAACGTCTGCCCGCCGTATCGCGAGGTGGGAGGGCACGTCTTCGGGCACATCTACACCGGCGCGATCGGGCTGGTGGTGACGCCCTTCCTGCACGGCATCGACGCCGTCGCCGGTCCGCAGAGCCTCTGCCTCTCGTGCAACGCCTGCGAAACGGTCTGCCCGGTGGAGATCCCCTTGCCGCGCCAGATCCTTGATGTCCGCAAGATGGTGGTGGAGAAGAAGGGGCTCAAGCCGGAGAAGGCGGTCGCCATGAGCGTCTACAGCCATCCGGAGGTCATGAAGCTCCTGCTGAAGATCGGCCGTCACGCCCAGCGTCCGCTGACGCACGGCGGACGCCTTGTACGCGGCAAGCGCATCCCGATCCTGAACAAGCAGACGCGCTGGCGCAGCCTCCCGGCCATCGCCCCCGCCCGCAAACGGACAGGAACTCCATCGTAGATGCGGCCCTCGTGGCCGCCTACCCAAGCGGCCACAAGGGCCGCATCCACGCTTGCCAACCGAAGGACCCCGGCCCCATGCACACGATCCGTTCCACCGCCTCCGCCATCACCGAGAAGCTCCCGACACCGCGACTCGGCGGTCGTGGAGACACGCCAGGGCTCATCCCCGGCGCAACGCCCGCATTGATCGCCAACACGGCGGATGGGATGACGGTCGCGCTCTACCCCGGCTGCATGACGACGATGTTCTATCCGGAGCAAGCCGAGGCGATCGGCACGGTTCTGCAGGCGCTCGGCGTGGCGGTGATCGCGCCGGAAAACCTGCATTGCTGCGGCCTGATCCCGCACAACTCCGGTGATGCCAAGCACGCCCGCCCGATGATCGAACGCACGATCAAACGGCTGGAGGCGATTCCGGCCGACTACATCATCTCCGGCAGCGCGAGTTGCGTGGCGATGATCGCGCAGGACTACCTGCACGTCCTGCGCAACGATCCCCTCTGGCACGCCCGCGCCGAACGCCTGGCAAACCGGATCATCGACTTCACGAGCTTCCTGATAAACGTGGCGCAGATCCCGGCAGGCAGCCTGACGCCGCTCGACGGCGGGACGTATGCCCTGACGTACCACGATTCCTGCCAGGGCCTGAACGCGCTCGGGCTGAAGGCAGAACCACGCTACCTGCTCCAGGACGTGATGGGCTACAAACTTCGCGAGCTGGGCGAGGTCCTCTGCTGCGGCTTCGGCGGCTCGTTCAGCCTGGAGTATCCGCTCATTGCCGAGCGATTGATGAACCGCAAGCTGGACAACGCCGATACGACCGGCGCGCCAGTGCTAGTGACGGACAATCAGGGCTGCCTGATGCACCTTCGAGGCGGCGCGGATGCGTCAGGGCGCTCGCTGCAGGTGAAGCACATCGCGGAACTCCTTGCCGACCGCGTCCGCGAACGGCAGGACTGAGGTCGTCTGGACTGGTACTGTCCGCAAGGGTCTATCCCAAAAGCACCGAGCCATGTCATTCTAAGCGCAGCGAAGAACCCCCGTGCGAAGCACTTCTGGCGAAGCCGGAAATGATCGCTGCCAGCAGGGGCATCTGAAGTGCAGATGTCTGTCTGTCGTGCCCGTCGTAACGGATCGACACAAAATCGATCCCTACAAAACGAACGACACTTTCAGCCCATTTGAAGGAGCCAACTGATGTCACTTGTCCGCTTCAAGACCGCAGATAGCGCCACCTCCCGCCTCGGCGTGGTCGATGGCGATGCCGTCTACGAATTCACCTCTCCCTCGACTGTCGATGCTGCCCTTCGGCTGTCTCTGGCGGAACTCCAGGCTGCCGTGCGGGACGTGCTCGACAACACGCGCATCCCGCTTCGCGTGGACCAGATCGAGCTGCTCGCGCCGATCGACACGCAGGAGGTCTGGGCGTGTGGCGTCACCTACTCCCGCAGCCGCGACGCCCGGATGGAGGAGTCAACACAGAAGGATGTCTACGATCTCGTCTATGAGGCGCAGCGCCCAGAACTCTTCTTCAAGGCCACACCGAGCCGCGTCTCCGGGCCGGATGGGACAGTAGCCATCCGGGGCGATTCGACGTGGGACGTGCCGGAGCCCGAACTGGCGCTGGTCGTGAACGCGCACCGGGAGCTCGTCGGCTACACGATCGGCAACGATGTCTCGTCCCGCTCGATCGAAGGTGAGAACCCGCTCTACCTGCCCCAGGCGAAGGTCTATACCGCCTGCGCGGGTCTCGGGCCGGCGATCGTGCTGGTAAACGAACTGCCGAACGCGAACGACCTCGACATCACGCTGGTGATCGAACGCGGCGGCGAGCAGATCTTCACGGGGACGACCTCCACGAACCAACTGCACCGCTCGTTCGACGACCTGCTGGCGTATCTGCACAAGCACAACGCCTTCCTGAGCGGGGCGTTCCTGTTCACGGGCACGGGGATCATCCCGCCGAGCGAGTTCACGTTGCAGGACGGTGATGTCGTGAGCATCACCATCGATGGTATCGGTACCCTGCGGAATCCTGTCGTCCGCCTCACCGACTAGGCGAGACGAGCAAGCGATATCGATGGATGACAAGAATGATCGAGAGAGAAACCGACCTCGAATCCCGGTTCTCCCTCCGGCGGACCGTCATTTCATTGCACGCATCCGGAAATCGATTCTTGCCGACGAATGGACCACGTTCATCGCTCCCGGAGTGAATGTCTCCGCCGATGTGGCAGACATTACCTCCGGGCTGGCCGATCGCGACGGATCGCAGTTCCACATTCGTGGGCGCGTCTATCAGATCAAGCCGACCGGACGACTTTTCCCTGTCAGTGGCGATGGGTTCATCGGTCCCGTTCCACGCCCGGTCGTGATCTGTTTGCGCGCCTATGCGCGTTACAATGGCATCAATGACTTGGCCGACTACGAGATTCGGCGACAGAACATCGCGGAGGTCCATATCCTTGAAGCTCAACGGATCTGGATACTGAAAGAACGCCGACAGCCATGAGAGTCTCTGGCCCCGACATCTACTTCGAGCACGAACCGGCACCTGAGACGCTACGCCAGGCTAGCGTGTCAGTCTTCGGTGTGCCCAGCGATACAGTAGTTGTGACCCGGATGCTCAGCGACGTCGCATTACACGCGTTACGGAGTGATGATGTCCTCATCATCTGGCAGCGGGAGACGGACGACCAGCCGGGAGATTTCCCGGCGCACTATCTCCTTGAGATTCCGGCATCCACGCAGAACCTCGAAACCCTGCTAAGCCACCTCGCGACGGCGACACATGTCCCGTTCGTTGTGACGGCAAACGACTCCGATCCCGGCGATATCGTCTTCTACGACGGAGATGGCTCACGCAAGGCGTTCACGGCCGACCTTCGGGCCGACGAGGACTATGCCATCCGCCTGCCAGACACCTTGGCGGTCGAACGTCGCGTCCACCGGCCGGTCGCGATCTGATCGTCTCCACCACAACAGCCCGGACGAATCCGACCAGGCTCAGCATTCGCGATTCATGCATGGCCACGGCCTCGTTTGGCGTGGTACAGTGCCCGCCGCTCTCGAACATCCGGTATCCGCAGGCGCAGGAACTCTCCCCTATGACGCGGATATCGGCGTCTCTTCGTGGGCAGGAGGACATCATGTCGGACGCGCGTAACAATCTCGTGATTCTCGTGGGGCAGGAAGGTTCGGGAAAATCGACGACGGTGCGGGCCTTGATGAAGGAAACTCCATCGAGCGCCCAAATTGACGCCGAGGACGTCGGGCAGGTCAATCCATGGCAGATGGATGAGGCATTCGTCCAGCTGATGTGGAAGAACGTGGCAGACCTCACGCGGAACTTCTGGACCGCCGACTACCGCACGGTGATCGCGGGGAGTTTCCTGAGCAACATCGAGCACTACGACGCATTTCGGAAGGTCCTGCCCGACGAGGCGAATGTCTACGTCGTGCAGCTGTGCGCCGGGAAGCCGACGCGTGACATCCGACGGGCCAAACGTCCCAAGCAATCGACCAAGGAATGGCGGGACATGGTCGACCGCGTCGATCCGGAAGACACGACGTTCGCCGCCGCACACGGCGATTTCCGGTTTCTGCGGATCGACAACGATGGCCGGGATGTATCGGAAACCATCGACCTGGTTCGCGCCTGGGCGCCGGAACTCTACGACACACATTCCCACTGACTCGATTGGAGGAACGGGCAGGACGCATTGATGCGTCCTGCCCGTTTGCGTCCCGGGATTCATGTATGTTGTGCCAAGGGGTTCCATTTCGGACATCTGTTCGCTAGAATGGGCGTCACCCCTCGAAGGGCACCGCCGGAAATGAGCGACAGGACGTGTGTCCTTGCCATGTCTCCGGATCCGACCGATGAACGGACGTTGTGACCCCATGATTACGCTCGCCACCCTCATTGCCGTGCACGACCTCCTCCTCGCATCCCCGCGTGGAGGACGCCAGGTCGTGTCCCAACCAGGCAAGCCGGGCAGCTTTGTGGCGGCGTATTCCCGGAGGACGCCAATGTCCGACCCGACACCGCCGATCGCCGAGCTACCTGGCTTGCGCCGCGGACTTCGTCCGGTCGCCCGTTAACACCATCTGGCCGAATCCAGCGCATCGAGACGGCACGGGGACCCCGTGGTCCTCCGGCGATGCCCAAACACACTGTCTTTTTTGCCAATCTCATCGATGCAAGGGAACTACCCATATGGAGACCATCATCCAGCGGGGGAGCATGCGCGTCCCCATCAACACCTGGCTGCCCGAAACCGAGATCGAACCCGGCGCCATGGAGCAACTCACCAACGCGGCCTCCCACCCGGAGGTTTCGCTCCGCGTCGCCGCCATGCCCGACACGCACGTCGGCTTCGGTGTCTCAATCGGGTGCGTCTTCCCCACCGAGAATGCCGTCCTCCCGAACGCCGTCGGCGTCGACATCGGCTGCGGCATGTGCGCGCTGAACACCGGCATCACGCTCGACCGCGAGCAGATGGACAAGACCTTCTGGCGCGCATGGTCGGGGCAGGTCAACCGCACCATCCCAACCGGCTTCAACGTCCATCGGCATCCACAGAACCTTGGAGACCTCGACCGCCCACTGCGGGCAACGGTGCTTCAGTCACTGATCCAGGAGAAGGCGGCCTTCCAGCTCGGGACGCTCGGCGGCGGCAATCACTTCCTCGAAGCACAGGCCGATGAGAACGGCCTCATCTGGCTGATGGTCCACTCGGGCTCGCGCCACACCGGCCTGCGGATTGCCGACCACTACAACGCGCTCGCGATCCGGAGCACGGAGGCCCGTTCGCTCGCCGTTGGCAAGGATCTCGCTTCACTGCCGCTGGACGACCAGACCGGACAGGACTACCTCGCCGACATGCAGTGGGCGACCGATTTCGCGCTGGCCAGCCGCACGCAGATGATCCAGGGGATGCTGGAACAACTGCACCACGTTCTGGCCACGACCGGTATCGCGGTTGATGCACCGGCTCCGGAACCGATGATCAGCATCCACCACAACTTCGCCGCGCTGGAGGAGCACGACGGAGTTCCGGTGATGGTGCATCGGAAAGGCGCGACATCCGCCTTCGCCGGGCAACTCGGGATCATCCCCGGATCGATGGGTTCGCCGAGCTCCATCGTGCGGGGCAGGGGCAATCCGGAGAGCCTGATGTCGTGCTCGCACGGCGCCGGACGCCGAATGAGCCGGAGTGCCGCCCGCCGGTCGATCGACACGAACGCCTTCTCCGCGTCGCTCGCGGGCACCTTCTCGAAGGCGTCCAAGGGCTACATCGACGAGGCACCGGGCGCATACAAGGACATCGAGACGGTCATCGCACGGCAGATGGATCTCATCGAGATCGTCCACACACTGACACCACTGATCACCGTCAAGGGTGACAGCCGCGCCCGCGAGGACTGACGAACGGCAGGATCACCCGGTTTCGGGCGGTCCTACCGTTTCGTTCATCCCTCACATGCGCCGGGCACGGAGATAGGTGACGATCGCGGCGATCGCCCCCAACCCGATGGAGATCGCCAGCCGCTCTCCCGTTGGATACGTAAGGATCAGGAAGGCCAACGCGACCACCATCGCCACCGCCACACCGTTGATGATTGCCTGTCCCAGCGGCCCCACGTCACGCTCCTCCCGCGTCGAGCAGCCGCCATGTCAATCCGGACGACGCCCGATGCAGCAGGATGACATCGGGCATGCGCAGGTCCGTCCAGATCGTCTCGGCGGCCACCGTTTCACTGTCCTCCGGCGCAGCACAAGCGGCAAGCCACGCACTGACGATGCGTCCGTGCGACACGACGACCGGGATGCTTCCACCGATCCGATTGCCAAGCAGCCGGTTCACCCCGCGATCGAACCGCATCGCGGCGTCCACAGACGATTCTTCGCCGAGAACGCGCTCATTCGGATACCGGAAGTGTGCGATCACCCGATTCCGGAAGGCGTCGCCCGGCAGAAACGGCACCGTACCCAATCCCTGTTCGCCGAACGCCTCGTCCGTAGCCGGCGCGTCACCGGAAAGGATCGCCTCACCGGTCTGCATGGCCTTCAGCTCAGGACTCGTCACAATCCGGAGCGGGCCGAACGGCCGCAGCTGAACGCCCAATGCCTGGGCATCCCAACACCCCTTCGGCGACAGCGACCACGCATTCGGCGGAACCTCCGGTTGTACGAGCGGGCTGGCGTGACGAACCACGATCAGATCGGGCTGGCGTAGCGGGGAACTGGTCATTCGGGGCGGGAACTCCTGACGCGCTGCACTATCCTGTGCAGAGCATCCTAGCCGATCCAGAGCAGGAACCAGGTTTCCATGTCCGAATCAGACAACAACCGCACCGATCTCACCCACTTCGACGCGTCCGGCCGTGCCCGCATGGTCGATGTCGGCGGCAAGGCGGAAACGCAGCGCATCGCGGTCGCCAGGGGCCGCATTCACATGAAGCCGGAGACCGTCGCCATCATCCGGGAGGGGCGCGCCGCCAAGGGCGATGTCCTCGCCGTGGCCCAGGTCGCGGCGATCATGGCGGCAAAGAAGACGCCCGAGATCATCCCCATGTGTCATCCCCTGCTGCTGACCCGCGTCGACGTCGACTTCGAGCTGACGGAGGACTCCATCGAGATCGAGGCGCGCGTCGACACGAAGGGACAGACCGGCGTCGAGATGGAGGCACTCACCGCCGTCTCCGCCGCCGCACTCACCATCTACGACATGGTGAAGGCGGTCGATCGTGGGATGACGATCGGCGATATCCGGGTCGAGAAGAAGCAGGGCGGACGCTCCGGCGACTGGACGCGCGACCAGCTCGACGCCGTTCCAGCAGCCGATCCTGGCGAGACACCCGCCGCCGATCCGTCCTGCGACCCAGAGACGGGAATATGCGCGGTGGATCTTCCGTTCGCGAACCCGGCGGCGCCCGGTCTGGACCTGGCCGCGCTGGGACGGCTCGGCGGGGTGAACCTTGGCGCTATCAAGCCCGTCTCCGCTTCGAAGGACAACCCGGACCGCTGACCGGCGTGCATGCACGTTTTCGAGAATTGTTCTCCATTCCCGCACCGGACTCCTCATCGGCGGCGTACAATACCCGCCAGAGTTCATCCCGACGGTGTCCCGCAGGCAGGGCGCGACGCAGCGTATCCCGCAACGGGAACCAGGCGGTTATCCGTCCACCGGCGGCACGATCCTGAGGGGGAGGACGCGGGAGCAATGGCGTACGTATCGACAGAACGAGGCCGATCCGGAATGGGCGCGGCAGGTGCCAACTCCGAGCGGCTGATGTGGTACTTTCTCCGTGTGTCCGGCCTGGCGCTGGTCTTCCTGGCGGGTGGCCATCTCTTCATCACTCACTACCTGAACGTCCCCTCCGACACCACCTTCGATTTCGTCTCCGCACGCTGGGCCAACCCGCTGTGGCGGACGTTCGACACCCTGTTGCTGTTCGCCGCGCTCTGGCATGGGCTGATCGGCCTCCGCTTCTCGATCAAGGACTTTCTGCGCAGCCCCGGCCAGCGCCAGGTCGGATTCAGTCTGCTCTGGGTCTTCGGCGTCATCTTCTCGGTACTCGGCCTCATCACCATCGTGACCTTCAACGAGCAGATGTCGCGCGACAACACCGGCCCACTCTCCGGGCAGATGTGGATCGCGAAGGGGCTCGGCGGCCTGCTCTTCCTGCTCGCGATCGGCACATACGTCGCGACGATCGCGCTGATCGTGTGGGTCGTGAAGAACCTGCGTGAGGGCCGCGTGCCGGTCTATGCGGGCGACACCGGTCAATACGCCTGGGTGCTACACCGCGCAACGGGCATCGGCATCCTGGGCTTCCTGCTCATTCACATCATCGACATCATGCTGATCGGCCTCGGCCGGGATGTCTACAACCACTCGGTCGAGTTCTACGGCAACTGGTTCATCATCCCGATGGAGATCCTGCTCGTTGGCGCGGTGATCTACCACACGCTGAACGGCCTGCGGATCATTGCCATCAACTTCTCGCAGAATGGCCCAAGCCGTGAGAAGCAGTATTTCTGGTGGGTCCTGATCGCCTCCGTCATCCTCACGCTGCCGAGCGCGATCATCATCCTGATCAGCGAGTTCTAGCGCCGAACGGCCATCCGCACGACATCTGGCAAAGTCGGCATTTCCAGATGGAAATGCCGACTTTGCCACGTCCCCATGGCCCACGACTTCCCACTCCGGCGATCCCCGTCCGGGCCTAGATCGGAATTCGATTCCGTAGCGGCGATCAAATCGAATTCGGCTCTAATACCGTCGTCGCATCGCCCGTCAGTCGAGTCCACTGCCCACCATCCCGATGCCGATCGGCCGCTGGCATCGGGAGCCATGTGCCGGAGGTCATGTGGCATCGGGTGTGCATTCTTGTGATGGGCCACCGCGCAGACGCACTGCCTGTCAGGAAGCCCATGTCGTCGCAGCCATCACCGAGGACGATCCACGCCGATGTCCATTTCCGCAGGACAGCCATCCCACGCACCGCATCCCGATACGAAGCAGATCGCGAAGGAGGCTGGCCTCACCTTCGCCCACATCGACCGGCCGGGCATCACGCGGCACAAGGCCGGCCGCGGCTTCTTCTACCGGGATCCGGAGGGTGAGCACATCACCGACCAGACCATCCTCGCCCGTATCAGGGCACTCGCCATACCGCCCGCCTGGACAGAGGTCTGGATCGCGCCACGCGCTTCCGGACATATCCAGGCGACTGGCAAGGATGCACGGGGCCGCAAGCAGTATCGCTATCACGAATGCTGGCGTGCGGCCCGCGACGAGGCGAAATACGGGCGGATGATTGCCTTTGGGGAGGCACCGCCCACGATCCGCGATCGCGTCGATGCCGACATGCGGAAACACGGCCTACCCCGTGAGAAAGTGCTGGCGACAGTCGTACGGCTGCTCGAGACGACGCTCATCCGTGTCGGGAACGAGCGGTATGCAAAGGAAAACCGCTCGATTGGTCTCACGACGATGCGCAATCGCCACGCGGAGGTCACATCGAGCGCGATCCGGTTCTCCTTTACCGGCAAGTCAGGCATCGATCACGAGGTGACGTTGAAGGACCGCCGGGTCGCAGGCATCGTGAAACGCCTGCAGGATCTTCCCGGCCAGCACCTTTTCCAGTATCTCGACACCGATGGCGTACGCCAGACAATCGACTCCGAGGATGTGAACGCCTACCTGCACGCGATCGGCGGCGCAGAGTTCACGGCGAAGGATTTCCGAACCTGGGCCGGGACCGTCCTCGCCGCACAAGCACTCGCCGGGCTGGAGGCCGCCGACTCCGCTGTGCGCGCCAAGCAGAATGTCGTGGATGCGATCGAGTCGGTGGCAGCGACATTGGGCAACACGCGAGCGGTTTGCCGGACGTGCTACATCCATCCGGCCGTGCTCGACGCCTATCTGGACGGCGAGACCGTGGAGACGATCCGCCAGCGCGCGGATGCACGAATCAGCCGCTCGCTCTCCGACCTGGAGCCGGAGGAGGCTGCCGTCCTGATGCTGCTCCGATCGCGCCTGGACACGATAGCCACCGACGGCTGAGACAGATCTGCTGGTCAGTCACTGAACAACACCACCCAGATCGCGTAGAGCAGGCCGGGAATGTATCCCAGGATCGTGAGCACGATGCTGAGGACGAACGACCAGCCAAGGCCGCGCTTCAGGAACACGCCCAACGGCGGAATGATGATCGAGGCAATGAGGCGAATGATCGTCGTGGTGATCCTCCACGGTATGCGTTCAGGGCGAATGGTTCCCCTGACACCGCACACGCACGGCGTGTGCCCCTGCAGCCATCATGGATTACTCCCCGTCGTGACCGGACCAGCCGTGCCAGAGGTCCATTCCTGCCATGAGCCGGTAAACAGCGCGACATGGGGATACCCGAGCAGCCAGAGCGTGAATGCCGTCACCGCCGAGCGCGTGCCCGTCGAGCAGTAGGGAACGATCCGCTTGTTCGGCGTCGCGCCGATCCCGGCATAGAGCGACGTCAGCGACGCGGGAAATTTCCAGTAATTGGGGTGCTCCCGTCGCCGTTCTCGGTGTAGGCGAGGGTGATCGCGCCTGGGATGTGGCCGGCAGCATATTCCTTGGCAGACCGGGCATCGAGGAAGAGCACGTCTGCGTCGCCAATGCTCGCCAGCACCTGGGCCTTGGTCGCGAGGAGTTCCGGACGCGGTGTCGGGACGGCAATGGATTCCGGCGTGCCGGATCACACAGGACGAATCGGCGCTGTCGCGCGTATCGCCCGTTCGATCTCGCCGCCCGTGGCCTTCCACGCATCCAGACCGCCATCGAGCACCTGTGGCGGATCGAACCCGAGGTAGGTGAGCACCCACCAGATGCGGGCGGCGAAGAGGGTGCCATCGTCGTAGGCAAGGATGGGCGTACCACGCGCGACCCCAAGGTCGGCCAGCGTGGCAAGCGCGTCTTCCCGCCAGGCCGCGAGGGCGGCATCCGCGGAATCGGCAATCGCGAGCTGCTCCCAGGTGAGCGCCCGGGAACCCGGAATGTGCCCGGCATTGAAGGCATCCGGTTCCATCAGCGCAAGGCGAGCACCCTCATTCGGGATGGCACCCACCGGAATCAAGATGCCCTCGTGCGCGAATCCAGTCGTGACGGGAGATGCGGAGGGAATCGCCCGGGCGAAGACGGACGGCGCGACGCGGCCAATTCCGAGCGCAGCAATGCCGACCGCAGCGGAACGCATCATGGCGCGGCGAGAAGTGATGGACATCGGGAATACCTCCGGAACAGCGCAGACGACGAACGAGAGGCCTGAGGGAATCATCCCACCGCCCCAAGCCTTGCCAAGTCCGCCGATAGCCCGGAGCGAAACGGAATCAACGCGGTCCGTTCAGCAGCAGGGTCCACTCACGCAGGTTCTGGATCAGAAGCCGGACCTGATCGAGCGAGGTCTTGTCCGTCAACTCGCCAAGGCCGTTGAACTTGTCCGGCGCAAAGGTGACGTAGACCTCCGGTTCCGGGATCGTGACCGCCCCCATATGCTGCAGCACCTGCCGCAGATGAAGCTGGGCGCGCATCGTGCCGGAACGTCCGGACGACGCCCCCATGATTGCAACCGGCTTCCCCCGGAGGACGGACCGCCCGGTCGGACGTGACGCCCAATCAAGGGCGTTCTTGAGCACACCGGGAATGGAATAGCCATACTCGGGTGTCACGATCAGGACACCATCGGCGCGGGCGATCGCTTGCTTCAGGTCGCGCGCCGTTGGCGGATCGCCATGCTCTTCCAGGTCCTCGTCAAAGAACGGAAGGCCAGCGATCGGCACCTCGTAGATACGCATGTCCGGCGGCTGGGTCAACATCGCCGACCGCAGGAGGTTCCTGTTGTACGAATGCCGGCGCAGGCTACCCACCAGCGCCACAATCTCGATCCGGCGTTCAGCCAAGAATTCATTCCCCACGAATAATCCCGCAAACCACACGGCACGGGTCTATCGGCATGTTCCAGCAATGATCCCCACCGGGCCGCAATTACCGCCAGCCGCGACGGTCGTTGCCTTCCCCGCTCCATAGTACCAGAGTACCGGTCAAAGGTTGTTCTTGCTCGTACCCGTTGGCCGCACCAGAAGCCAAACGCATCCCGGACACAGGAACGATCCGGGCAGCCCGAGCTGCCCGGATCGTTCCTGTGTCCGGATCGAAAACTGGGTACCGCTCGTTACACCTCGATGAGACGGCGCAGCACGGTCGGCAAGATCCCGCCATTGCGGTAGTAGCGCACGTCCACCTGGCTGTCGATCCGGGCGATCGTGTCGAACGTGAATGTCGAGCCGTCGGGTCGGGTCACATGCACCGTATAGATAGCGCGCGGGGCCAGCGTCGCGTCGATGTCGGGGATGGAGATCGTCTCCTCACCCGTGAGACCGAGGGTCTGCGCGTTCTCGCCCGGCTTGAACTGGAGCGGCAACACACCCATGCCAACCAGGTTCGAGCGGTGGATGCGTTCGAAGCTCTCCGTGATGACCGCCTTCACACCCAGCAACAGCGTGCCCTTCGCCGCCCAGTCGCGGGAGGACCCGGTGCCATACTCCTTGCCCGCAATCACCACCAGCGGCGTACCCGCCTCCTGATAGCGCATGGAGGCTTCCCAGATCGAGGTAATCTCCCCGGTCGGGAAGTACTTCGTCCAATTGCCTTCCTTGCCTTCGGCGATCTGGTTGCGAAGCCGGATGTTCGCGAAGGTGCCGCGGATCATCACTTCGTGATTGCCACGCCGGGAGCCGTAGGAATTGAAATCCTTCTGCTCCACATCCATGTTGCGGAGGTATTCGGCAGCCGGGCTGGTCTTCGCGATCGAGCCAGCTGGGGAGATGTGGTCCGTCGTCACCGAATCGCCGAGCAGCGCCAGGATACGGGCGCCCTCGATGTCCTCCACCGGCTTCGGTTCCGGCGAGAGGTCGGTAAAGAACGGAGGCTCCTGCACGTAGGTGGAACCTGGGTCCCAGTCGTAGAGATCGCCCGTAGGCACGGGCAGCCCCTGCCAACGCTCGTCGCCCTGGAAGACGGTATCGTATTCCTCGCGGAACATCTTCGGATCGATGGAGGACGCGATTGCCTCCTGCACCTCGGCCTCGCTCGGCCAGATCTCGTGAAGGTAGACCGGCTCGTCATTCGGATCGTATCCGACCGGCTGCGTCGTCAGGTCGGTGTCGGTCGTCCCCGCCAGGGCGTAGGCAACCACCAGCGGCGGCGAGGCGAGGAACGAGGCCTTCACCTGCGGGTGGACGCGCCCCTCGAAATTGCGGTTGCCGGAGAGCACCGATGCCACGACCAGGTCGTTGTCGTCGATCGCCTTCGCGACCGGCTCCGGCAAGGGGCCGGAGTTGCCGATGCAGGTCGTGCAGCCATAGCCAACGGTCTGGAAGCCAAGCGCATCGAGATACGGCGTCACGCCGGCGCGTTCGAGATAGCGCGTCACCACCTGCGAACCCGGCGCCAGGCTGGTCTTCACGTACGGCGCGACCTTCAGCCCTCGCTCGACCGCCTTCTTCGCCAGCAGGCCGGCGCCGAGCATCACGCTCGGGTTCGACGTATTCGTGCAGGAGGTGATGGCAGCAATGGCGACCGCGCCGTGATGCAGCTCGGCGTCCATGCCCTCGATACTGACGGAGACCTCGCCGAAGTGGGCGACCTTACGCGGATTCGGCTTCAGAGCCACCTTCTGCGATAGCGCCGGATTCGCGTTGGCGTTCCCGCCTTCGGCCATCGTGGACGGAGGGTCGCTGGCCGGGAAGGACTCCTCGATCTCCTCGTCGTAGGCCGCAGCAGCGGGGTCCATGTCGCTCTTGAAGGTGGAATCGTAGGTCGCGTGAAGCGTCTTCTGGACATCGCCCAACGCGATCCGGTCCTGCGGGCGGCGCGGACCGGCCATGCTCGGCTCAATGGTGGCGAGATCGAGTTCCAGCAGGTCGTTGAACTGTGGATCGGGCGTCTCGTCCGTCCGGAAGAGGCCCTGCTCCTTCGCATACCGCTCGACCAGCTCCACCTGGTCGTCCGGGCGCCCGGTGAGGCGCAGGTAATTCAGCGTCTCGGCGTCGATCGGGAAGAGACCAGCCGTCGCGCCATACTCCGGGGCCATGTTGGCGATGGTGGCGCGGTCGGCGAGGCTGAGGTTGCTGAGCCCGGTGCCGCAGTACTCGACGAAGCGGCCGACCACACCGTGCCTGCGTAGAAGCTGGGTGACAGCAAGCACGAGGTCAGTCGCGGTGGTGCCGGGACGCATCTCCCCATGGAACTTGAGGCCAACGACCTCCGGCGAGAGCTGGTAGAGCGGCTGGCCGAGCATGACCGCCTCGGCCTCGATGCCGCCGACGCCCCAGCCGAGCACGCCGAGGCCATTCACCATCGTGGTGTGGCTGTCGGTGCCGACGAGGGTATCCGGGAAGGCGATCGTCTCACCGGCTTCTTCCTTCGTGGCAACGACCGGCGCGAGGTATTCGAGGTTGACCTGGTGGACGATGCCGGTGCCCGGCGGCACGGCACGGAAGTTCTGGAAGGCTCGCTGGCCCCAGCGCAGCAGGGTGTAGCGCTCCTGGTTACGCTCGTACTCCAGCTCGACGTTGCGCGCGAAGGCGAGGTTGGAGCCGAAGCGATCGACCTGCACCGAGTGGTCGATCACGAGATCGACCGGCACCAGCGGATTGATCTTCGCGACGTCGCCGCCGAGACGGGCGACGGCCGACCGCATGGCCGCGAGGTCGACCACGCAGGGGACGCCGGTGAAGTCCTGGAGCACGACGCGCGCGGGCAGGAACGGAAACTCGAAGTCGGCGCTGGCCGCACCGGCAACCGGCTGCCAGGCCGCGAGACCGTCGAGATGGCTACGCTCGGTGAACTCGCCGCCGAGGTTGCGGAGGACATTCTCCAGCAGGATGCGGACGGTGAACGGCAGGCGGTCCAGCGAATCGACCAGGCCTTCCTCCACCAGACGCTGGAGGCGGTAGTAGGTGACAGTGGTTCCCTGCGACGTCGTCAGGCGGGCACGGGCGCCAAGCGGGTTGGTGCTCGAGTGTGCGGTATCGGTCATGAGCTGATACGACCTTTCCGGGTTCGGGTGCGCCGTTATGGGCAAATCCGGGGCACGGCGCTACTCGCGAATGACTCTCATCATTCTACGGCACAACAAGGAGTGAGGAACGAAGACATGAGGAATGAGAAAAGAGGCCAGAGGAAAGAAAAAGGAGGGTGACGACCGCCGCTTGACACCACATGGCGCCATCTCAGCAGGTAGATCGATGGGTTCAGCACGCGCGACACGCTTGGCACGATGTGCTGTATCGAGTAGCGAAACGCTGTCCGGAACTCGTTCCTCCATGTCTCATTTCCTGGTCCTCACTCCTCCGCCTTGCGATGGCCCGTCCCCTGCTTTAGAGTCCGACGAGGATTTTGGGTCCCGATCGCGAACGGGCGACGAAGGGCGGGGTCTGCGCGCGGAAAGGCGACAATACGTGAAGTACAACCGGGTGCTGATCAAGCTGAGCGGGGGCGCGTTCTCGGGAGCGGCAGAGACCGGTATCGACCGGGGCGCCGTCGATGCCCTGGTCGATGAAATCCTGCACCTCTCCAACGCTGGGGTGCAGGTCGCGATCATGGTGGGAGGCGGCAACATCTTCCGTGGCCGCCTCGCCGACGACTGGGGCATCGAGCGCGCGGAGGCCGACAACATCGGCATGATGTCCACCGTGGTGAACAGCCTCATCCTGCGCGGGGCGTTGAATGCGCGCGGATCCCATGAGGTTCGCGTGATGTCGGCTATCCCGATGGCGGCGGTGGCGGAACCATACATCAGGCTCCGGGCCATCCGGCACCTCGAAAAAGACTACATCGTCGTCTTCGCGGCTGGCATCGGCCAGCCGTTCGTCACGACAGACTATCCCGCCGCCCAGCGCGCGATCGAGGTCCGGGCCGATGCGATTCTTGCCGCCAAACAGGGGGTGAACGGCGTCTTCACCGCCGACCCGAAGAAGGACCCGACCGCGAAACGCTACGAATCGGTCTCCTTCGACGATGTCGTGACAAAGGGGCTCTCGGTGATGGACCCCTCTGCCTTCATCCTCGCGCGCGAACACAAGCTGCCCATCCACGTCTTCGACGCCGGGCAGAAGAACGCCATGATCGACATCCTGAACGGGGAGTCGATTGGCACCTACGTCGGTCCCGATGCCGTGACCAGACTGGCGAACGCCTGATCCGCCCTTGACGCGCCGGGTATGATGTCGGGCTGCCTTCTTTCCGTTCGATTCCGGAGGACCAGCACCATGCCCGACGCAACGCCCGGCCTTCAACGCAACCGGCCGCAGGAGATCATGACCGAGGCCGATATCCGCACCGCGACTGTCGGGGAACCGACGCGCGTCGACAGCACGATCGTCCTTGCCGAATACGATCCGGAGTGGCCGGCCCGCTACGAACGCGAGGCAGCAAAGATCCGGACAGCGCTCGGCGATCGTGTCGTCGGCCTGGAGCACATCGGTTCGACATCGGTCCCCGGTCTCTGCGCCAAGCCGATCATCGACATCCAGCTGCTCGTGGAGGATTCCAGCGACGAGACATCCTATGTGGATGCACTGACCGCCGCTGGCTACACACTCCGCATCCGCGAACCCGAATGGGAGGAACACCGCGTCTTCAAGGGCGCCGGTCCCGACGTGAATCTTCACGTCTTTTCACGGGGATCCCGTCAGGCAGAGCGGCATCTGCGCTTCCGCGATGCCATCCGTGCGAACGACACCGACCGGGACCGGTACGCCGCGACGAAGCGGGAGTTGGCCGCGCAGACGTGGGCCTACGTGCAGAACTACGCCGACGCCAAGAACGGCGTGATCGACGAGATTCTCGCCCGCGCCGGGAACACGATTCCGCGCGAGTAGTCCCGCGTGAGATACCTCAGCGGAGGTGTGTATCCTCCGCTGGGGTATCCGCGTCTCCGAGGAATCACGTGATGGGTGTAGACCGGTCGCCAACCTCAAACTGGGTTTGACGAAGGGACCACCCGCGTTCGCCAGACGCCTCTCCGGGTGAAAGCTCGATCTCGTACTGGCAACGATCGCCGCGCACCAACGAGATTGAGTGCTCGATCGGTTGGTGGTGCTGGTCGAAGGTGACGATGCGGGCAAGCATGGCAGGCGACCCGGCCTGGGCGTGCAGGAGCGCGGCTTCATGTGTTGTCAGGAGTACCGGTTCCAGCGACTCTCGCAGGAACGTCACCTCGGTCTGGAAGCGTTCAGCGAAGACGCGGTAGAGCGACTCCTGGGCGAGGTCGATCCCGTCGAGAGCAGGGAACCGCTCGAGCGGAACGTGAATGGTTTCCAGGACGATTGGCTCGTCGTTCGCCAGGCGCAATCGCGAGATGCGAAAGATCCGGTCGTTCGCGCTGACACTCAGCGTGCTCGCGATATCCGGTGATGTCGCGCGGGCCAGCAGGATGTCGCGATCGAGCACGCGGGTGGAGGGGGTCAACCCATTCCGGCGCATTCGCTCGGTAAAACCGATCACCCGCTCCGGCGGCTGCTCCAGGCGAAGCTTGGCAACGAACGTCCCCATCCCCTGTCGGCGGGTAAGCATGCCCTCCTCCACCAGCGCGTCGACGGCTCGCCGCACGGTGGGGCGACTTACGCCGAACACCCGGCAAAGCTGGTGCTCTGAAGGAATTGGGTCGCCGGCACGAATCACCTGCTGGCGAATCGCCTCGCGCATCTGATGCGCGATCCGCTTGTAACGCGTCGCCGTCGAAGGCGCGTCGTCTCGTGGGGTCGCCAACAGCATGGCGATATCGTCCATCCCGTCTGCCGTTGTCGCCATCGCCATCTCCTCATGCAAACCCCAGTGCTCCCCCGCCACTGCCAGGGATCGTCGCCCTCTGGTCGCCAGGGTACCCTGGCACAACACCTACGTTACATGTTGTTCTATTGTAGCGAGATCCGCCCGAAGCGAAAAGCCTCCTCCCTTCCAGGAACAACCCAGTTATCGTGGACTGCCGGCATGAGTGGCCGCAGAACTCGCCCATCGAAGGGGCTTGACGGCACTTCGTGCGGTTGATACGGTGATGCGCAGACAACGGAATGTAACAACTTGTAACATCATGTCATCCAATCGGTCATCCGCGCATCGGTCAGGAGGAGCCTCCCGTCAGGGTCCCGGTCTTCACGATTTCCTGGTTATTGGCGTATTCCGCCACCGGATGAAAGGCGCGTTCTCATGACAACAACACGGCGAGAACTGATCTTCAACGGCGGCCGTGTCGCTCTCGGGGCAGCAATCGCGACCGGCCTCGGCGCATCGGGCATCTCGCTCGCTGCCGCGCAGGACAAGGTGACCATCGACTTCCCATACCTCTGGTCCGGTCCGGAAGGCGAGGCGATCCAGAAGATCGTCGATGCCTTCAACGCCAGCCAGGATGCCATCGAGGTGAAGGGCGTCTCCAACCCGGACACGCAGCGCCAGCTCGCGCAGATGACCAGCCGTAACGGATTCGACGTCTCGGACAACTTCGACAGCAACATCGCGACCTGGGCTGACAAGGGGGCGCTGGAGCCGCTTGACGATTTCATCGCGGCGGATTCGTTTGACACCAGCGATTTCATCGAGCGCGTCATGACCAAGATGCAGTTCGATGGCAAGACCTGGTCACTGCCGATCGCCGTCCACACCACGCTGCTCCTGTCCAACACGGCGCTGCTGGAGGAGGCCGGTGTCACCGCCCCGACCACCACCTCCGAGCTGGCGGCCGCGATCGAGAAGCTCACGAAGGTCGATGGCAGCGGCAACATCACCCAGCTCGGCATGAACCAGCCAAACTTTGTTGCCTTCGCCTACAGCTTCGGAGGCAAGTGGATCGATGCGGATGGCAAGCCGACCGCCAACGATCCGGGCAACATCGCCGCCCTCCAGTTCTGGGTGGACAATGTGCTCAGCAAGTACGGTGTCGATCAGGTCAAGCGTTTCCAGTCCGGCTTCGGCGAATACGCCTCCGCCCAGGCGCCGTTCTATACCGGCAAGGTGGCGATGATTCCCGACGGCGAATGGCAGGCCCAGTTCATCAAGCAGTACGCACCCGACCTGAAGTGGAGTGCGTCCCCGATTCCGTACGTGGATGACAAGCCGGACCTGAAGGACACGACTGACCTCGCCGTCAGCACATTCTTCATTCCCGCCAACTCCAAGCACAAGCAGGAGGCCTGGACCTTCCTCAAATACCTCGTCTCCGCCGAACCGATGCGGGACTTCACGCTCGCACTGGCGAATCTCCCGGCGCGCACCTCCCTGCTGGCAGATCCGGCCTACGCGGCGATTCCCGGCCTCGACTACTGGCTGGAGTCGCTGAAGAGCCCGAACCTGCAGGCGATGCCAAACGTCACCTGGGGTCAGGAATACTCGACCGAGATCACCTCCGCCGTCGACTCGGTCCTCGATCTGTCGAAGACACCAGACGATGCCCTCACCGAGCTCCAGTCCAAGGCCGAATCGCTGGCAGCGAAATAAGGTGTGGTCGTGAACGAGGGGTGCGGCCCTGCGCCCCTCGTCCGCCCCAGGTGACTCATGGCAACGCTTCCCAACGTTTCGACATCCCGACGCGGCTTGTCCCCGACAGTCGTGGGAGTCCTCTTCGCACTCCCGTGGCTGATCAGCTTCCTCGTCTTCCAGCTTTATCCCATCCTCGCCTCGGCCTACTACAGTTTCACGGAATTCAGTCTCTTCGACGATCCGGTCTGGATCGGACTGGACAACTATCGCGATCTGATCCACGACGATCGCTTCTTCACGAGCCTCTACAACACCGGGTTCATGACCGTGATCGGTGTGCCGCTCGGGCTCGCCTTCGCGCTCATCTGCGCACTGGCGCTGAACACACCGTCAAAACTCCAGCCGCTCTACCGCGCCATCGTCTACCTGCCGACCGTGGTGCCGATCGTCGCCGCGACCTATCTCTGGCGCTGGCTGCTGAACGCACAGTACGGCTATGTCAACCAGGTGATCGGACATGCCGGTCTCTATCAACCGTTGTGGCAGGAAGATCCGTTCTGGACCAAGCCGGCCCTGCTGATCATGGGGTTCTGGCTCGTCGGCTCGACGACGATCATCTTCCTCGCCGCGCTGAAGGAGGTGCCGCGCACCTACTACGAGGCGGCAGAGATCGACGGAGCGAACTGGTGGAGCAAGTTCTGGAACATCACCTGGCCGGCCATTTCGCCGGTCACGCTCTTTCAGCTCGTGATTGGGGTCATCGGTTCACTCCAGTATTTCACGCAGGCCTATCTCTTCGCACAGGAACGATTGAACCAGGGCGGCGGCGGGCCAAAGGATTCGCTGCTGATGTACGGCATGTACATCTTCCAGAATGCCTTCCAGTACCTGGACATGGGCTATGCCTCCGCGCTCGCCTGGATCCTCTTCCTGATCTCGCTGGCGGTCACCGCCGTGATCCTCGGCATGGCGACCCGCTGGGTCCATTACGAGGGAGATTGACCCGTGGCCTCGACCATCCCCACACCATCCACGTCCGTGCCACGAAAGCGTCCTTCGACCCGGAAGCTCGTCGCGACCGGGGTACGCGAACTGGCGCCGGTGATCGTCACCCTGCTCTTTCTCTTCCCGTTCATCGTCATGATCAGCACGTCGTTCAAGTCGCCCAACGAGACATTCAGCATCCCGCCGCGAATCTGGAGCGATCACTGGATCCTCGACAACTACCGCCGCGTCTTCGAGGTGATGCCCTTCTGGCGCTATGTCGGCAATACCCTGCTGCTCAGCATCCTGGCGGTGATCGGCACGCTCTTCTCCTGCCCCTTGGTCGCCTATTCACTCTCGAAGGTACCGTGGAAACTCCGCGATCCGCTTTTCCTGGTCATCATCTCGACGATGATGCTGCCGCCGCAGGTCACGATGATCCCGGTGTACCTGCTCTGGAACGAGACGCCGCTGATGGGAACCTGGTGGCCGCTCATCATTCCCAACTTCCTCGGTTCGGCATTCTCCATCTTCCTGCTGCGGCAGTTCTTCCGCGGCATTCCGAACGACCTGCTCGATGCCGCCCGGATCGATGGCGCCAGCGAGGCCCGCATCTATTGGGACATCGTCCTGCCGCTGGCGCGCCCAGCCCTGGCGACAGTCGGCCTCTTCGCCTTTGTCGGCACCTGGACCGACTTCCTCAATCCGTTGATCTACCTGAACGATCCGAAGCTCTACACGCTCTCGATCGGGCTCTACAACTTCTTCTCGGAGCATGGTGTCGAATGGGGACCGTTGATGGCTGCCTGTGTCATCTTCAGCATTCCGCTGGTGATGGTGTTCATCATCGCCCAGCGCCACTTCATCGAAGGCATCTCGCTCACCGGACTCAAGTAGGGAGCACCGATTCTCCAGAAGATTCAGCTGATGCGGAACAGTGTTGAAGGCTTCCGAGATAAACCGTCCCGGGTCGACCCCAACAAACGAACGGCATGTGTCCGACATCGCCTGCTCGAAGCATCTCTATTGACCTGCAAGAAAGGAACCGTTCGTGATCCGACTCGCCATGCTTGGCGTCAATACGTCTCATGCGGACGCTTTCGCCACGATCTTCAACGGCACGCCGGATTCCCCGACCGTCATCGATGAGGCCAGCATCGTCGCGATCTGGGGAGACGATCAGACCCGCGTCGACGACCTGATGACAAGACACCGGATCCCCACGCAGATTGCCGATCCCGACGATGCCATCGGCAGTGTCGATGGGGTGTTGGTGGTAGACGATACCGGCGGCGGTGCGGTCCACGCGGACCTCGCCCGTCCATACCTGGAGGCGGGAATTCCGGCGTTCGTGGACAAGCCGATGACCACCAACTACGCCGACGCCGTGAACCTCTTCGCGATTGCGGAGCGCACCGGCACGCCACTGCTCAGCTGCTCCTCCCTGCGTTTCGCCGTGGAACTGGAAGCCGCCCGCGCGGAGTTGGTGAAGATCGGTCCGCTGTCGTCCGTCGTCAGTGTCGGGCCTGGCGATTGGTACTACTACGGCGTCCACGCGGTGGAGCTTCTCGGCGCGGTGGTCGGCACCGGCGCGACGAGCGTCTTCCGCCATGCCTACGCCGAACGCGATGTTGCCGTCATCCCGTACGAGAACGGGCCGATCGCCGCCGTCGAGACCCTACGCGACGCGTCCTACGTCTTCGAGCTGACGGCCTATGGCGCGAACGGCCATTGCTCCTTCACCGTCGACGATGCCAATGGTTTTTATACGAACACGATGCGCCAGGTGGTGCGCATGATCGAAACGAAGCAATCGCCACTCTCCACTGCACAGACGCTGGAAGTCCTCGGCATCCTTCAGGCTGGCGTCCGTTCCGGAGAAACCCACGCCGAGGTCGCCCTCGCCGATATTGCAGGAGCCTGATCCCGTCATGAGCGATACGACATCCATGCCGCGCGTCGGCATCATCGGTCTCGGCGGCATCGGCCGCAAGCACATCGCCGCCTGGGAGGCGAACGGCATCACCCCGGTCGCCTTCAGCGACACCGTCCCCGCGCTCCTGGATGCCGCGATCGAGGCGCATGGCGGCACGCCCCACGCCAACGCCATCGACCTCATCCAGGGCGGCACGGTGGATATTGTTTCCATCTGCACGCCGCCGGCTTTCCACGCGAATCTCGCGACTGCCGCGCTGGAGGCCGGGGTCGCCACGATCTGCGAGAAGCCGCTTGCCGCAAACCTCGCCGATGCCGAGCGCGTGCAGGAGGTCGCCGGCCGTACGGGCACGCTCTTCGCGGTCGGCTTCTGCCATCGCTTCCAGCCACACATCGAGGAACTGAAGCGCCGGATCGATGCGGGCGAGCTGGGCCAGATCCGCACGTTCCGCAACCGGTTCGCCGGATTGATGGAGCATGCCGAGACGACGTGGTTCTCCAACCCCGCCATCAGCGGCGGCGGCGCGCTGATCGATACGAGCGTGCATTCGATCGACCTCTTCCGCTATCTGGTTGGAGATCCGGTGATCGTCGATGCCCTGATGAGCACCACGGAGACATCGCTTGGCCCGGCCTTGCCGGTGGAGGACACCGCAATCCTGATCCTGAAAACGGCCCAAGGCGCTCTCGGTTCCATTGAGGCGAGCTGGCGGACACCGGTCGGGGAGTGGACGGTGACGCTCTACGGCACGAAGGGCACAGCGGTCGTCGATTACGGGACGAACGAGCTGCGAATCTGCCCGGTCGGCGAGGACTGGGCCACGATCGACGTACCGGCTGGCGACCGTTTTCAGCGTGAGATTGCGGACTTCATTGCTTGCTGGCGCAACGGCGGCACCCCGCGCGCGACCGTCGCGGATGGCGTTGCGGCAAACCGGATCCTCGATGCAGCCTATCGTTCGGCAGCATCGTCCGGCACACCGGTATAGAGCATAGTCCGAAATCTTAGGGCCGCATCGACGAAATGGGACAACCTTTTCGGACTCTGCTGTAGGCGGGCTGGCTCACGGGGAGCCAGCCGGAAAATCCGGCTTCGGAATAGAGTAATTCTGCTCTATCGCACGACTGCGTTCTTCGGCATGCTGGCGATGGGAACACCCCAGTTCGTCAGTTCAGCATCCCCCCGGCTCTCCGAAGCGGGGGCGATGCCCATGCCGGAGGAATCCATATGCGGAGCAGCCTTCGTCCCGATCGTCACACGTTTCGACGCGCGATCTCGCTCTTCATCGCGCTCACCGGGGTGTGTGCCCTGGTGTTTGTCCAGGCGCACACCTATACCCGCTCCGTTCAAGCCGGGCCGCAAACCACTCCCGCATTGACACCCGTCGCCTCGTCCGACGAATCATGGCAAGACACGGACATGGACGGCCTCTCCGATAGTGACGAAGTCATGCTTGGCAACGACCCGCTCACCCCCGACGCCGATCGCCTCGTCCGCCCAGCCTCTATGCAGGTAAATGTTCTCGATTGCCCCACCGGTCTCTGGCCCGCCGACACTCCATCGCTGCCGCTGAGCCCATATATCAACCTCGCCCCATTCGATCCCGCGACGGTCGACCCCCAATGCCGTCCGATGCCCGACATCTCCATCGAAATTCGCTGGCGTCCACCGTCCGACGTCCCGGCCTGGCAGGTTGCCGCTTCGGGAACGACCGGTACCGACGGCGTGTTGCTCGACGATTTCGTGATGGGCAACCCGACGCAGACATGGGAGGTGGTCGAAACCGTTCCAACCGAACACTCGCTGCCGCTTCTGCATTGCGAGACGCTCGACAATCCGGGCGATCCCGGCCGCAGCAACGACTGGTTCAGCGCCAGTGCCGACCCGAATGCCCCAGGCACGGCCAGTGGCCCGTTCGGCCGCCTGTCCTACGGATGGTCTTTCGCCTGTACCTTCTATCATTTCCCGGAGCACACCGGGGACAGCGGCACAGAGCCAACGGATACGACATCATCGGAACTCCCCGCGCCAGCGTCAGCGCCTACGGCAACCACGGCCACCGCACCGGATGCGGTGGAGGCACCTTCGTCCACGCTCCTGGACGACTTCGATGGTGATGGCTTGTCCGACCGCGAGGAGAACGAAGTCTACGGCACCGACCCAGAGGTGTTCGATACGGACGGCGACGGGCTCGGCGATAGCAATGAAGTGCGGAATCTCGGCACCGATCCGTTGAACACCGATACCGATGGGGATGGCCTGCCGGACGGACAGGAAGTGATCTACCTTGGGACCGACCCGCTGAACGCCGATACCGATGGTGACGGCGGCTCCGACTGGGTCGAAGTCGACAAGTGGGGTACCGATCCATTGGTTCCGAACCCGAGCCCAATCCAGACATCGCCGGATCAGATGGACACCGATGGCGACGGCCTCACCAATGCCGAGGAGACCGACATCTACGGCACGAATCCGCACAATCCCGATAGCGACGGTGACGGGTACAGTGACTACGAGGAGATTATCAACGGCACCGACCCGAACAGTCCGCTGGAGGTGCCTGTGTAGGTGACACTGGCTTCTGGGAACCGCCGGGGGGACGACGAGATCCGTGGTCGCCCCCGCCCAGCAATCAGACCAAAACCAACCCGAGCGCCCGGCTGACGATGGCGCACCGGG
>JASGDN010000060.1:0-2853 GCA_049841275.1 Thermomicrobiales bacterium | reverse complement strand
GCGGCGTTCGCGAACGCCGCCACCCACGCGCGCCCGTTCGATTCCGGAGACCCACTCGATGAGCATCATGCGACGCACCGTGCTCGCAATCGCGGACAACAAGCAGGTCAGCTCGTTCTTCCATTCCAGCAAGCTCGCCAGAAACCTCGTCGAGCGATTCGTCTCCGGCGAAACACTGGACGACGGCCTCCGTGCGGCCACAGATCTCGCCGCAAAGGGGATCGTCACCACGCTGGACCAGCTCGGCGAGAACGTCTCCACCGCCGAGGAAGCGACCGCCGCCGTCGCCTCCTACAAGGAGATTCTGCGCCGGATGCACGCCGCCCAGCTGCAGCCGAACATCTCGATCAAGCTCACCATGCTCGGCCTCGATCTTGGCGAACAGCTGGCGAAGGACAACGTCGCCGCGGTCCTGGACGTCGCGAAGGAGGTTTCCGGGTTCGTGCGGATCGACATGGAGGGTTCGGCCTATACCGATGTCACCATGCGCCTCTTCGAGGAGCTGCACGCCCGGTATCCGCAAGAGGTCGGCATCGTCATCCAGACCTATCTCCGCCGGGCAGCGGACGACGTGAAGCGGATGATCGAGATCGGTGCCCGCGTCCGTCTCGTGAAGGGCGCCTACGCCGAACCGGAAACGGTGGCGTTCAAGGACCGCGCCGAGATCGACGCCAACTACGTCCACCTCATGCGGTTGCTGCTGGATGGAGGCAACTTCCCGGCCATCGCCACCCACGATCCCGCATTGATCGACGCCACCCAGCGATACGCAAAAGGCCGCCAGATCCCGCTCGAACGCTTCGAATTCCAGATGCTCTACGGTGTCCGGCAGGACGAGCAGGTTCGCCTGCGCTCCGAGGGGTACGGGATGCGCGTCTACGTTCCCTACGGCACGGAATGGTATCCCTATTTCACGCGCCGCATTGCCGAGCGACCGGCGAACGCACTCTTCGTCGTCCGTCAACTCGTCGACTAGCGGATCCATCGTCCACGAACGCGGCCGGCCTGATCCGGTTCCCGGCGGTGAGCGGTCAGGCCGCGTACGTCTCGTCCAGGACGCGCGCTTGCGGCCGGCCATGCGTCTCGGCCAGATCTTCGCTCTCGTCGCCCAGCATCTCGTCCCGCACCTGCTTCTGCACCTGGCGCAGGTGTTTGGCGATATCCGCTGGGCTGAGTCCACCATCGATCAGGCCGAGGATGTAGCAGGCAAGCGAGGTGCGAATGGGCTGGCGGGAGTTGCCGCCCAACGCCGCGTGTAGTGCGCGGATCGCCTGCTTGTGGTGATTCTTCACCGTCCAGATGCTCAGGCCGAGTTTCTCCGAGATCTCCTGATACGTCAGGCCGTACGCTTGCAGGCGCAGAACCTGGCGCTGACGACGCGTGAGATTCGTACTCCGATCAGGGCCCTGAGCGACGGGATGAACGCTTGTGGTCACGGCGACGCTGCCTCCACGAGTCCCGGCAAAGAGGGTTGGGGACACGACAGACCCAACACCCGGAACGGGTTACATTGAATGATTCATCGCATCGTACCAGATCGAGGCCCGCTCGTCCCCATCGTGTTTCACGAATCTGGCGCAAGCCCCGCCGTTATCGGGCGAAAGACGGCCAAATGCGGCAGTCGAACGCGCACCTGCCGCGTCCGGTGCCCACAAGTGGCACAATGCATGCATCACCCTGATCGCTCCGAGCCGTCACGGAAAGGGACGCGACCATGACCGGGGATCCATCGCCACATGCCACACCCGACTCCACACCCGCGTCCGAGCCAGTGACACCGCAGGAGGTCTCGCCAACCATCGTTCCGGACACTCCCGCCGCAACACCGGCGAAGATCGGGCCAGAGCCCGCCTTGCGGGAATCCGCCGATCAACCGGTACTGGGCGCATTCTGGGATGTCGTGAAGCGCATCCCAGCCTACGCCCGGTTGATTGCCGCGATGAGCCGCGATCCGGACGTTCCCGCCCAGGCCAAAGCCTCGCTTGCGGTCGGCGGCGCCTACCTCCTGTCACCGGTCGATCTGATTCCGGGCATCATTCCGGTAGCGGGGCAGATCGACGATCTCTACGTGGTCCTCTCCGCACTCCGAATCGCCATGCGCACGAGTCCGCCGGAGGCCGTGAGCCGGCATCTGGCGGCGCAACATCTGCATCCATCCCAGGTCGACCAGGACTTGGCCGTCATCCGGCGACTGGTGCGTGAGGGTATCCGCAAGGCCATATCCCTGAGTAGCAAGGCCGCCGTAGATGCGACCCATCGCGCCACCCGCCTCACCCAAAAGGCGCGAACCGCGCTCGCCAATCGAGGAACCAGGACTCCATGACGAGAAATCGATCGCGAAACCGGCGCGTCCGACGCCCCGACGACGTATCCACCCCATCCGCAGCATCGCCTCCCCAGGAGGCGCCATCAGACACCCGCCGGGATGTGTCCGCCTCTGCGCCGTCCGAACCGGCCGCATCCGGCGGCCAGCTCCCACGCGGCGAGAAGCGATCCCAGCAGCCATCCGGCGGCGAGATGCCCATGCCAGGACAACCATCGCCCTCCGGACGCCCTGGCCGACGGCGCGGCAATCGTCGTCGTGGCGGGGGTGCGAATGCCGCCGCGCAGCAACAGGCCGCCCCGCCACCGAGCCAGGAGCGGAACCCGGACAAGGGACAGCGAGGCAATGGCCCGCGCACCGATCGTCCAGCCCGCACCGAGTCCGCCGAGCGGCCCGATCGCCCACAGCCCCAGGCAGGCGGTGGGCAACCGCCCGAACGCCGGCAAGGGGCGGGCACCGCACCGGGACAGGGGGCGTCGGGCAAACGCAGGCGCGGACAGCGGCGGCGACCGAGCCCGACGACGCCCGAG
>JASGDN010000059.1:0-77057 GCA_049841275.1 Thermomicrobiales bacterium | reverse complement strand
TCGTTGTGGATAAGGGTCAGTTGCGGATCGAGCGCTGCTCGTACTGGCTGCCACCACCACCCTTGCCGACATTCGTGGCGCCGGGTTGCTCCATGGCGCGATCAGCCCACTTCTGGATTGCCCAGGTGATGATGATCCCGGCGAGCATCATCGCCACGGCGAGAATGACCTCCACCGTGTCCGCAAGAACGCCGAAAACGAGACCCATGTTGGAAACGAGCATGCTGGAAGTCCTTTCCGGGGATCGTCCCGCGTCTAGCTGCCGATGGTGAGCGTGCCGACCATACCCGATTCCTTGTGGCCGGGCTGGCTGCAGTAGAAGGTGTAGGTGCCGGGCTTGGCGTCGGCCGGAATCGTGACCGTTGCCGACTCGCCCGATTCGACCTCGACCTTGATGCCGAGCTCGTCGACGACGAAGTCGTGAAGCAGGACACCGGTGTTCTTGACCGTGATGGTATCGCCAGGCTTGAGGGTGATGTCCTTCTGGCTCCAGCTCACGTCCTGCGCATCGAGTTCGAGGACTGGTGCACCGGAGGATGCGGCACCGCTATCCGAACCGGCGGCTACCGGTGTGACCCCTGCTGCCGGGCTGGCTTCTGCCGCTGGCACCGCGGTCGGCGGCACGGTCGGGTAGGCGAGCGGCTCCTTCTCGGAGCAGATCGCATCGGACGGATCCTTGGTGCAGGTGGCCGTCTGCTCGCTCTTGCCGGTTTCGATCATCGCCTCGTTGTAGACGTAGTTCCAGTCGACGTGCATGATCAGGTAGACAAGATCGTTGATCTGCTCGACGTTGAGGTCCTGGCCAAAGGCGGGCATCTTGAGTTCTTCGCGAGGATCGCCAGGATAGCCGTTCTCAAGGCGATACCGGATGAAATGATCTGCCTTCTGCTGCATGGCCGGATCATCGGTCTGATAGACGATCGGCAAGCCTGATTTATCCTCGATCCCGGACTGGTTCAGAATACCGCCGATGCGACCGGTCTTCTCCATTGCACCAGTACCGTCCGGTGCATGGCACTGGAGGCAATAGGTGATGAAGAGTTCGGTGCCACGCTCGATCGCGAGGTCATCCTGGCGATTGACCTGCTCATCACGCCGGTCCGGTTCGTTCGCGGCGTAGACCAGGAACACGGTCGCAAGGGCGACCAGTCCGATCATGACCACGGTTGCGAGCTTCTGTACTGCTCCCACGCTGCTTCCTCTCCTCACCCCGTCTCAGGCCAACCGCCCATCCGGGAGCCGATCTAGATCTTGTACGGCGTTGCGTTCGACGGCTCGTAGTGAGTCCGTACGATCAGCGAGCCAGGGTTGGTGTTGACCGAAAGGTTCCCCTTGTCGTCGACCGTCACCGGCATGGCATCGAGAGCGCGGGTGGCGGGGCCGGAAATGCGTGAGCCGTCGTAGTCGTAGACCGACCCGTGGCAGGGGCAATGGAAGTGATGCTCACCCTCGACCCACGGCACGGTGCAACCGAGGTGCACGCACTTCCAGTAGAGGGCTTCGACACCGTCCTCGGTATGGACGATGTAGAACTTGCCGGGAGCGTAGCGGAACGGGGTGCCGTTGACTGCGGGCACCGACGATGCCGCCACGGCGATCTGGCCGCCGAAGGCGCCGGTCTTGTTCGGCCAGAGCAGGTACACGAAGCCGGCGCCAGCCTGGAGCAGGAGGACACCCGCTCCGCCCATCACGGCGTTCCGCGTGAAGAGACGGCGCGACTGCAGCTTCTGTGCGGTCGATTCACCATGCCCGGCCTGGAGGCGGGAGGCCAACCCAATTGCCCGGCTGACTGCCCAGCCGCCGGCGAGGCCGGCCAACGTCTTGACCATCGGTGTCATGTCGGCGTCGTTCCTTCCACAGTAATTCCGGTGGGACTCCGCTCCCAGCCGGGCTGCGCCCGCCTCGACGGTGAGACGGGCGCCAGGACGGTCAGTGATGAACCAGCGGCAGGTTCCACGGCCAGGTAAGATCCTGGCCCGGCCCACGGAACGAGGTCCCGTAAATGGCAAGCACCCAATAGCTGACGAAGAAGCCGGTGAAGAGGGCGATCACCATTTCCCGGGTGGTCGGGCGGAAGATTCCGCGAACCATCAGCATCAGCACGCCGATCGCGACCAGCATGATGACGGTGGAAAGGAAGATACCGCCGAACCATTCCGGGAAGCCCCAGTGATCCTGGGCATAGCGGCCGAGACCGAATTGCGTGCCGCGCCCAATCGCCTCATCGAGCAGGATCATGCCGGTGAGGACGACCGTCGTGAAGACGGCGGAGAAGGCGATGATCTGGCGCCCCTTGGTAGAGGTGCCGAGGATGCCGACGCCGAGCGGGCTGCGGTCGAAGTAGGGAATGGTCGCGATGGCGACCAGGGCGACCGTCGGCACGATGACGCCGGCGAGGCCCGCGTCCATGTGCAGCAGCATTTCCTGCAGGTTCAGGAAGTACCACGGTGCCTTGGATGGGTTCGGTGTCTGGTTCGGATTCGCCCGTTCCAGCAGCGGCGCGTTGACGAGCACCGAGAGCGCGGTGAGGATCGCGAGGAAGACGACCGCGCAGACGGCCTCCACCACGACGAGGGATGGCCAGACCATCACCTCGTCATCGGCGAGGTCGGTGGGGCGGGCGAGCGCGCGGCCCCGCACGAGTTCGAGCAGTTTCTGCCGCTTCTGCTCGTCGATTGCGGCCCCCGGATTCTGATTTGGGGCGTGTTCAGCAACTGCCATGGGTTCTTCTCTCTCCCTTCAGGCCGTCCAGGCCGGAATGCAGCGTGGCGAGCGGCCTAGAGCGGGCCGGAGATGCCGCCGTCCTTGCGGATCCGCCAGAAGTGGACGGCCATCAGGAAGGCTGCCACCAATGGTAGGAAGATGACGTGCAGGGTGTAGAAGCGGATGAGCGTGCTTTGGCCGATCTGGAAGTCTCCAAGGAGGATGCGGTTCACCTGGGGGCCGACGATCGGGGCGGCGCCGCCGATGTTGGTGCCGACGGTGATGGCCCAGAAGGCGAGCTGGTCCCACGGGAGCAGGTAGCCGGTGAAGGAGAGCAGGAAGGTGACGACGAGCAGGAGCACGCCGATGACCCAGTTGAACTCCCGGGGCGGCTTGTAGGAGCCGGTATAGAAGACGCGGCCCATATGGAGGAAGACCGCGATGACCATGCCCTGGGCGGACCAGCGATGCATGTTGCGCATGAGCTGGCCGAAGGTGACGCTCCCCTGGATGTCGAGCATCGACTGATAGGCCTGGGAATCCGATGGCACGTAGTAGAACATCAGGAGCACGCCGGTCATGACGAGCACCAGGAACATGAAGAAGGAGAGCCCGCCGAGGCAGAACGTGTAGGTGACCTTGGTGGCGTAGCGCTTGATCTTCACCGGGTGAATGTGCAGGAACACATTGCTGGCGATGATCAGGGCCTGGTTGCGCTGCGTGTCCGGATAGCCATGCCGGACGACGGAACGCCACAGTGCTGACCCGGTGATGCGATCGGCCAGCGTTTGCTCGCGTCTCATTCCCTCATTCCCCCCGAAGATACGGTTCGACCCGATACCCGGAATCGCGATGGTCCCGCGCGTGTGCGAGTTGCTGATTCGTTCCGACCGTACTGCGAACATCGACTCGAGATAGCGTGGATTCTTCCCCCCGAAGGGGGCGTGCGTGGGGGTATTCTCCGCTGCTGCCGGATTGCGGTCAAGGAGAAATGGGATTCATTCGCGGGATGGAGCGAGGGTTTTGTGCAGCATGTCACGATGCGCGGGATGAGGGATGCGTGTAGGCGGAATGGTTGTTCCGTTTGGGGGTTTTCGGGGGGTGGAGCCGGGTTTCGCGCGGGCAAATCGAACGGCGGCGGTGCAGGGGCCGGAAAGTATGGCGAAACTGGCTCGGAATGTATCAAAAACGATGTATCTCGATCGATGAATGTGAAGAGCAGCAAACTCCCCGAAGGATCATTCCTTCGGGGAGTTTCATGGTGTTGGTGGGCGCAACAGGACTTGAACCTGTGACCTCACGGATGTGAACCGTGCGCTCTGGCCAACTGAGCTATGCGCCCGCGCGAGGAAACGGCACTCTGTACCGTGGTTCACGGAGTATACACAGCAATGGGACGACGTTCAAATCGTCCCATTGCCGCTGCCGGCGCGAGGATTCTGCTAAGCGAGGATGGCGATGGCCTCGACCTCGACGAGCACTCCCATCGGAAGCTTGGCGACCTGGACGGTGCTGCGCGCGGGCGCCGTCTCTGCGGGAAAGATGGACGCATAGATGGCGTTGAAAGCGGGGAAGTCGTCGAGATTGGCGAGGAAGCAGGTTGTCTTGACGACGTTGGCCGTGGAGGAACCGGCGTCTTCGAGCAGGGCGGCGAGGCTGGCGAGGACGCGCGTGGCCTGCTCCTCGATGCCGCCTTCGACGACCTTCATGGTTTCCGGGTCAAGAGGGATGACCCCAGCGGTGTAGACGAGGCCATTGGCAACGACGGCCTGGTTGTACGGGCCGATGGCGGCAGGGGCGCGGTCGGTCGTGATGACGGTCTTGATGGACATGGACATTCCTTCCTGACTGTGAGGGCGGGTGATCGGCGCGGGCCAGCCCGGCGCGGAGGCCGGCGGCTGGTGCCGCGAGGTTCCAGCGGCGATGCTAGCATGCCGGCTTGTCAGTGGACATGATTTGGTGGCCTCACGGGGGCGTGGTAGCAGTGCAGTCCGGCCGGTTCTGCGGTATTCGCGAGAGGGCGCACCACCTGCTGGCGGGCGGTCCGGGAGGAATCGGGGTAGGGGATCGAGGCGCATTTAAGGAAGGAGCAGTCTGAGTTAGTCAAGCGGTCGGGAGCGTGTCGTGCATTCTGTCGCACCCGTCGTGCAGGATGCGAAAAAAGCACCCTCGGACCCCTTGCGAGGAGGGGGAGGGGGTGAGTATACTGCGTGAGCCGTCGCGGGAGCGGGGGTGCCCGAGGGCAGTGACGTGGTGGGGGGAGACTCCTGGGCGGGGCTGCGGGACGGGATCCGGGGGGTGGAGGACACGCCCTGGGGGCGCTGGCGAGGGCCGTGGGGGATCGGGAACGATTCCTGGGGCGGGGTCTTGACAGGGCTTGGCGGGTCTGCTAGACTCGGGATCTTGCCGGTGAGGAGCCGGGAAGAATCGCCCCACGGCGACGTGGGGCATTGCTACGCCCGGGAGGGTGGGAGCAGGACCTTGGAGAAGGGGGCACTGACGGAGCCGGGGCGGCGACGTGGGTGTGGAAGACGAAGCAGGGCCAGGACGGGGAGACCCGTGCTGGACCGAGAGACAGAACGAACCGAGCCAGAGACCCGTGGGGTGCTGGGGCATCGCGGGAGGGGGCGACCCGTTCCGGATCCGAGCGCACACGAGCCGGAGGAAGACCGGCGCAATGGTGGAGAGTTTGATCCTGGCTCAGGATCAACGCTGGCGGCGTGCCTAATGCATGCAAGTCGAACGGGGATCACTTCGGTGGTCTTACGTGGCGGACGGGTGAGGACCACGTGGGCAATCTGCCGTCGGGTGGGGGATAGCTTCCGGAAACGGGAGGTAATTCCGCATGAGCTTTCTTGCCGAGTGGGGTGAGAAAGGAAAGGGCCTTCGGGCTCGCCGGACGAGGAGCCTGCGTCCGATTAGCTAGTTGGGGGGGTGACGGCCTCCCAAGGCGATGATCGGTCGCTGATCTGAGAGGATGATCAGCCACATGGGGACTGAGACACGGCCCCAACTCCTACGGGAGGCAGCAGCAAGGAATTTTCCGCAATGGGGGAAACCCTGACGGAGCAACGCCGCGTGCGGGATGACGCTTTTCGGAGTGTAAACCGCTGTTCGGGGGGACGAAGCACTGACGGTACCCCCGGAGGAAGGCCCGGCTAACTACGTGCCAGCAGCCGCGGTAATACGTAGGGGCCAAGCGTTGTCCGGAGTTACTGGGCGTAAAGCGTGCGCAGGCGGCTCGTTGCGCCCGACGTGAAAGCCCCCGGCTCAACCGGGGAGGGTCGTCGGGGACGGGCGAGCTTGAGGGATGCAGGGGCTGGTGGAACTCCCGGTGTAGTGGTGAAATGCGTAGAGATCGGGAAGAACACCCGTGGCGAAGGCGGCCAGCTGGGCATCACCTGACGCTGAGGCACGAAGGCGTGGGGAGCGAACGGGATTAGATACCCCGGTAGTCCACGCAGTAAACGATGCAGACTAGGCGTGGGGGGACTTGACCCCCTCCGTGCCGGAGCCAACGCGGGAAGTCTGCCGCCTGGGGAGTACGGCCGCAAGGCTAAAACTCAAAGGAATTGACGGGGGCCCGCACAAGCGGCGGAGCGTGCTCTTTAATTCGTCGCGACGCGAAGAACCTTACCAAGGCTTGACATGGCACTGCAGAGCCCGGAAACGGGTTGGCCTTCGAGGGTGTGCCACCGGTGCTGCATGGCTGTCGTCAGCTCGTGTCGTGAGATGTTGGGTTAAGTCCCGCAACGAGCGCAACCCCTGTGGTCAGTTGTGATTTTCTGGCCAGACTGCCGGGAGCAAACCGGAGGAAGGTGGGGATGACGTCAAGTCAGCATGGCCCGTACGTCTTGGGCGAGAAGCACGCTACAATGGCCGGGACAGAGGGTCGCCAAGCGGTAACGCGGAGCCAATCCCAGAAACCCGGTCTCAGTTCGGATCGGGGGCTGCAACCCGCCCCCGTGAAGGTGGAGTCGCTAGTAACCGCCGATCAGCACTGCGGCGGTGAATATGTTCCCGGGCCTTGTACACACCGCCCGTCACGTCATGAAAGCCGGCAACACCTGAAGCCGGTGGGCGAACCCGCAAGGGGCGCAGCCGTCGAGGGTGGGGCTGGTGATTGGGACGAAGTCGTAACAAGGTAGCCGTAGCGGAAGCTGCGGCTGGATCACCTCCTTTCTAGGGACAGGGGAGTCCGGCGAGTCCGGACGGAAGAGCCCCACACACATCCCAGGTCAGGCGTCCGGCCGATGAGGCCGCGGCCCGGGGGACCGAGCTTCGGGACCGGGACCGGGGGACCCCCCCTGGTGGACGGTCCGGCAGGAGCGCCCGGGCCGCGGAAGAGGCGGGACGGTGAAACGGATGCCGGCGCCGGAGCGGCGCCCTGGCGGGCCTGGCGCGGGGAAGGACTGGACTCGGGACCTGCTTCGTCTTCGACACCGGGGTCGCGGCCGGGGAGGAGGAATCCTTCCGGGGCGGCGTTGGTGTGCAGCAGGATCCGGCAGGCCGGGCGAGGGGGAAGCCCCCGCGTGCGGGCTGTTGGGGACGGGCGCGTAGCTCAGGTGGTGAGAGCGCGGCCCTGATAAGGCCGAGGTCCCAGGTTCGAGTCCTGGCGCGCCCACCCGGAGGGGTGGGAGAAGGCAATCGGGGGCCGTAGCTTAGCTGGGAGAGCGCCGCCTTTGCACGGCGGAGGTCCGGGGTTCGAATCCCCGCGGCTCCACCCGACGGATTCTGCGCGGACCTTGACAAGACAGGCGGATCTCTCCTGGGGATCCGGATGCGGTGAGCACCGAGGTTGGGGCTCGCCGCGCGCATCACGAAGACGACCCATCGGAACGGGCAGTTCCGCGCGGGCGGGCGCGAGATCCCCGCAGATGCGCATCGGGTGGATGCCTAGGCGCCTGGAGCCGAGGAAGGACGTGGCCACGCGACGAAATGCGCCGGGGAGGGGCTGGCACCCAGCGATCCGGCGGTCTCCGAATGGGGCAACCCCGCACGGGAACGTGTGACCACACGAGGTGTGGAGGGAACCGGGGGAACTGAAACATCTCACGTACCCCGAGGAGAAGAGAGGATTCCCGGAGTAGTGGCGAACGAAACGGGAAGAGCCCAAACCCATGCGGCGCACGAGGCTGCCGCCGCTGCCGCATGGGGGTTGAACGCGTCCATGGGAGGACCCGGCAGGGGCCTCGCCTGAATCCTGACGTCAGCCGAACGGCACTGGAAGGGCCGGCCGGAGCGGGTGAGAGCCCCGTAGGCGACGACGGTGGGAGGGGGGTGCATGGAGAGCGTGAGTACTGCCGGACACGCGAAATCCGGTGGGAAGCAGGGTCGCCCACGACCCAAGGCTAAATACTCCAGGCGACCGATAGCGAACCAGTACCGTGAGGGAATGGTGAAAAGCACCCCGGCGAGGGGAGTGAAAGAGATCCTGAAACCCGATGCGTCCGGCCGGTCGGAGCGCAGCAATGCGTGACGGCGTGCCTTTTGTAGAATGAGCCAACGAGTAGTTGGGCGTGGCGAGGTTAAGGCGGAGGACAGCCGGAGCCGGAGCGAAAGCGAGTCCGAAAGGGCGGGAAGTCGCGTTCAGCTGACCCGAAACCGGGTGATCTACCCTTGGGCAGGGTGAAGCGGGGGGAACACGCCCGTGGAGGCCCGAACCCGTGTCCGTTACAAAGGGCAGGGATGACCTGAGGGTAGGGGTGAAATGCCAAGCGAACCCGGAGATAGCTGGTTCTCCCCGAAATGTATTTAGGTACAGCCTCGGCACAGAACCATGGTGGAGGTAGCGCACTGGAACGGCGATGGGGCTTCCCGCTTACTGACCCGTCTCAAACGACGAATGCCGCCAGGGGGTGCCGGGAGTGAGACGGTGGGAGCTAAGTTCCATCGTCGAGAGGGAAACAGCCCAGACCGCCGGCTAAGGTCCCGAAGTGCATGCTAAGTGGGCAAGGGAGTCGCGGCGCGCAGACAACCAGGAGGTTGGCTTAGAAGCAGCCATCCTTGAAAGAGTGCGTAATAGCTCACTGGTCGAGGCGCGGCGGCACCGACAATCCACCGGGGCTCAAGCATGCCACCGACGCCGCGGATGCCGAGGAATCGGCGTGGTAGGGGAGCGTCGTGGTCAGCAGGGAAGGGGGCGCGTGAGCAAACCTGGAGCGGCCACGAGTGCGAATGTTGGCATGAGTAGCGCGAGGGAGGTGCGAATCCTCCCCACCGAATGCCCGAGGGTTCCGCAGCGATGCTGATCAGCTGCGGGTGAGGCGGGCCTAAGCCGAGGCCGGAAGGCGTAGGTGATGGACAACGGGTTCACATTCCCGTCCCGCATCCCGACCGATTGAGCGAGGGCGTGACGCAGGGGGCTAGGTTCCGGGGTCTAGACGGCCCTCCAAGCCGGTAGGGAGCCCGGATAGGCAAATCCGTTCGGGCGATGACCGAGAGGCGAGTGGAAGGCAAGGGCTGCGGCCTGCGCCGGAGGAATTGAGGCCGGACTGCCGAGAAAAGCGTCTAGCGAGGGCGGGAGCGACCGTACCGCAAACCGACACAGGTGGGCTGGTAGAGCATACCGAGGTGGACGGGAGAACCCCGGTTAAGGAACTCGGCAAATTCGCTCCGTAACTTCGGGAGAAGGAGCGCCCCGATAGGGTGACCACCCATGCGGTGTGAGCTCGAGGGGGCCGCAGAGACCAGGCCCAGGCGACTGTTTACCAAAAACACCGGTCCTTGCCAACGCGATTGAGCGTGGACGTATAAGGGCTGAGACCTGCCCAGTGCTGGAAGGTTAACGGGAGGGGTGCGAGCTCCGAACGGAAGCCCCAGTAAACGGCGGCCGTAACTATAACGGTCCTAAGGTAGCGAAATTCCTTGTCGGGTAAGTTCCGACCCGCACGAAAGGTAGAACGATCTGGGCGCTGTCTCAACCGGGGACCCGGCGAAATTGCACGACCGGTGAAGATACCGGTGACTCGCAGCAGGACAAAAAGACCCCGTGCAGCTTTACTCCATCTTGTCGTTGGGCGCGGGTGCCGGTTGTGCAGGATAGGTGGGAGGCGTAGAAGCCGGACCGTCAGGTCGGGTGGAGCCGCTGGTGAGATACCACCCTGCCGGCGCCTGTGTCCTCACCCGGGCCGTAAGAAGCAGGGGACCGCGACTGGCGGGGAGTTTGACTGGGGCGGTCGCCTCCTAAAGTGTAACGGAGGCGCCCAATGGTTCCCTCAGGCCGGATGGCAATCGGCCGGAGCGCGCAAGGGCAATACGGGAGCTTGACTGCGAGGCGGACAGGCCGAGCAGGGACGAAAGTCGGGCCTAGTGATCCCACGGTACCGAGTGGCAGGGCCGTGGCTTAACGGATAAAAGCTACGCCGGGGATAACAGGCTGATCCTGCCCAAGAGTCCACATCGACGGCAGGGTTTGGCACCTCGATGTCGGCTCGTCGCATCCTGGGGCCGGAGAAGGTCCCAAGGGTTGGGCTGTTCGCCCATGAAAGCGGTACGCGAGCTGGGTTCAGAACGTCGTGAGACAGTTCGGTCTCTATCCGCTGTGAGCGATGGGTGTGTGCGGGGAGCTGTCCCTAGTACGAGAGGACCGGGATGGACGCACCGCTGGTGAGCCAGTTGTCGGGGAACCGGCACCGCTGGGTAGCTACGTGCGGGAAGGCGAACCGCTGAAGGCATCTAAGCGGGAATCCTGCCCCAAGACGAGACACCCCAGGATTGAATTCCGGGAGCCCCCCGGCAGACGACCGGGTGGACAGGCGGGACGTGGACAGCGGGCAACCGACTGGAGCGGACCCGTGCTGATGGGCGAGGGGGGATCGACCCTGATCCTGGGCGGGACGGACGGGACGATGGGCACTTCGTGATGGGCGCGGCGGGGTCGAACCGCGGGGACCGGATCCGGACCCGGGGACGAGGCCGTCAGTGTGTGTGCAGGTTTGCTGGGACCCTTGAGGGGTGTCCGTGGCCGCGAGCGCCGTGGACCCACCCGGACCCATCCCGAACCCGGTCGTGACCCACGGCAGCGCCGGAGAGTACTGCGGGGGCGACTCCGTGGGAGGCGAGGCCGTCGCGGGCACCCCTCAGGGGCGCCAGGGAGCCTGGACACCACACGCCGCGGGGTGGAGCAGTGGCAGCTCGTTGGGCTCATAACCCAAAGGTCGCAGGTTCGAATCCTGCCCCCGCTACCCCAGTAGGACGCACAACGACCATCGGCATTCCGCCGGTGGTCGTTTCGTTGGTTCTGTGAGACTCGTGCCTGCCTGCCCGTGCGCCGGGGTCGCCCCCCAGGGCATGGTGTACCCTTCTCCCATGCGCCCCCGCCGCTGGACGCCTCGCCCAAGGATTTGCAGACTGGAGGAACGATGTGAGTAAGTCGAAGACGATCTCGCTCGGCACCACTGCCCCGCTTGATGCGTTGGGCATCGTTCGTCGAGTGGTTGAAGCGCGCGGCTATCTATGGGAACCTGTCGACGCGACATCCGCGCGAGCCCATCAGGGAGGCAAGTTCGTCACGAAGAAGCGCGATCGTCGTCTCCTACTGGACGTATCGGTCGTCGGCCAGCAACTGGTGCTTCGTCGGGAGTCCAACGGAAGCGCGACCTTCGCCGCGAACATGGGCATTCTCGGCGCGCTCAAGGTCAACCGGGAATTCAGGAAGGTCGCCAACCAGGTCGCTGAAGCCATCACATCGTCCCGATGATCTCCTGCCCCCAAGATTCCGTGTTTCTCGCCGGATGCTCTCAGTATCCGGATTTTTGTGGATATACGGCACGAAAGGACGCGCCTCCTCCATCAACTGATTGTGATGGAGGAGGCGCGTCCTATGAGGCCGTTCGGGGATCAGAATAGGCCTAACTGTTCCACCGCCTTCATCTCTCGGGCGACATCCAGGCGGGTCCGAGGCGTGATGAGAGGAAAGAACGCCTCGAACTCGGCGGACGAGCTGAAGGCGTCCTCGAAGCGGATGGCCGTGTCGTGCAACTTGCGGAGCAGCGTTCGCGTATTCTCGTCCTGGGCGTAGTCCTCCACGAATCCGAACGATCCATCCTGTCGTTCGTAGATCTCTACCCGCTCTCCCGCCCGCCACCGTCCGGGATGCGCCCGAAGCAGCGTATGCAGGCGTGGTTGCGACTCCAGCGTCCTCGCGTTTACCATCGTCCATTGGCTGATATCGGAAGGTGGAACCTCGTGAGTGAGCAACGCCTCCGCAATCCGAAAGTATTCCTCACGGACGGCGTCGCGTTGATCCGAGAGGAGACCTCGTGCCGCCTGGTCGATGAAACGTTGGAAGATGCGCTCCATCTTGCGGCTTCGTAGCGCACTTCCTTTCAGGGTCAAGGCGCCATCGTAGTCCAGCAGGGCGTACGTCTTGATCTTGAGCGAGAGCATTCGTGCGTAGCGGCCGTCGTGTGCCAGCCGGATACTCGCCGGGAGCGCGTGGGAGCCGATTGCCCCAACGAATCGCTCCTCGTCATCCTCGGTTTCGACGCCGGGCGGCGGAGTGAAATACACCCCATCCGTATCTACCTCGATCGGCCGGGCGCCGGCGCTCTTCAATTCCGCCACGACGCGCTGGATCAGGCGCTGCCCCTCCAGTGTCACCTTCTCGGCGGCATCGAAGTCGTTGAACAGCCCGCCGCCGAAGCCGAGATACCCATAGAACGAGTTGATCAGCACCTTGAAGCTCGATTGCAGGCCATCCCAGAGCGCCCGTTCGGAGCCGGTCGTTGTTCGCATGCGCTGCTTCGCGTCCAGGCGCCGTTGTGTCAGGTCACGCAGGAGAAGCGGGAAGGCTCGCAGGCTGTCCGACACGCTCGTGATCTGCTCGGCCAGCATGATCGACGGATACAGGCTCTCCACATCCCCTTTCACGATCGGTCCGAAGACCCCGCTTTCGACCAATTCGACGAATCCTCCCGGATAAGCCCGGGGTGTTTGCGCCTTCGGCAGACTGTGGCCAGCAGCGAGATAGGCGCGCACCATCAGGTCGTCGATCTTGCGTCCCGTTCCTGTGATCGTCGTGCGCTGGAAGGTCATGGGCAGGATCTGGGTCTGATAGAACTCGGTCGGCACCGCGATTCGTGCCAGGACATCCACGTCGCGGACGTCGTCCATCGCATAGTCCGCCAGCCGTTCCCGATCGCGGAGACCGCTCCGCCACATATCGGCGATCGCCTCGCCCTGGACGTGGACGCGATCTTCCCGTTCCAGACCAAGGTCGCGGATGACGTTCTTCAATCCATAACTCGGCAGTCGGCCGATAGCATCGAATCGCTGGATCTGCTGATAGGTATCGACGATGTGCCGCCCGTGGAGGTGCGCGAGGGTATAGGGGATCGAGGTCGGCCCGACCCGGAAGCGCTGGACCGAATCGCTGGTGGCGATCACCGAACCATCTCGTCCGAGCGGCAAGGGGACGCCATGACGGTGTGCTCGTTCGATGATGTAGGGGATATCGAAGTTGAAGAGGTTGTGCCCTTCGATCACATCCGGATCGAGCCGTGTGAAGACCTCCACGAAGCGCTCGATCAGGTCGGCCTCTGAGGTGTCGAGCATCAGCAACTCTTCGTGAGTGCCCTGCCTGATCGCAACCATGATGATCGCGGCGGCGTCCACGGTCGGATCGAGTCCCAGTGTCTCGATGTCGAGTTGCATACGGCGCAGATCGGTGAATGCCATTTCCTTGAACAGGGTGACGCCGCTGGCGAGCAGGAACTGGCTGATTGGCGCGTTGGTGAAATACACCTCCTGCGAGCGCTCCGGCATAAGTTGGATGGCACGCCGGTACTGTTCCCAGGTCTCGAACTCGACAAGAATATTGAGCGGGTGGTTGCCCGACAGCTGACTCACGACCGGTCCCGGTCGGAACCCTTCCCAGCGGGTAGCGTCGGTGGCGATCAACCAGGGGCGGAACTGGCGTTCGATGACGCGGGTCTCGCCGGTTTCCGGGTCTCGTTGATACAACAGGACGCGATTGGGCGGCCGGAACTCGGCGGCCACGATGCCCGGTGTCGGGTCGACGCCATAGAGGAGCGCCTGGATGTCTCCATCGTCGAACGGATCGTCATGATGCCTGTCGTCACGGTGATGGCGCATCGCGGTATCCTGCGGCGGATGGGGAATGTCATGGAAGAGGTGAGCCATGCGGTCAACTCCGGGGACAGGGATGGGGCGCTATCGTCGCCTGGGTGAATCGTTGGCCAGTGTCATGGTCGATGCTGTCTTTCCGAGACAGTGTGCCGGCTGCGACCGTCGGGGCACCTGGGTGTGCGATGCCTGTCGTGCCACGCTGCTGCCGATCGGTGATCGGGGATGCCCCCGCTGTGGCGTCCCTCGCGTTGCCGGTCGATGTTCGTGCCGAACGCTGCATCCGGCGATCGAACGGGCGGTTTCGCCCTTTCCATACACCGGGTGGGTAGCGGAGGCGATTAAGCGGGTGAAGTACGAGAATGAGTCTGCCCGCGCCGATCATCTCGGCCAGGAGCTTGTCGATGTGGTGCGCTTGCTCGGCCCTGTCGATGGACTGATTCCCGTTCCGTTGCACCCGCGCAAGCAGCGCGAGCGTGGATACAACCAGGCGGACCTGTTCGCACGCGCTGTCTCCACGGCGCTCGACGTTCCGCTGACTCCGATGATACAGCGCACGCGCCACACCACGGCGCAGATGACGCTCGGCGCGGATGACCGCCGTCGCAATGTCGCCCATGCATTTGCGTTCGTTGGGAATGCACCGCCAGCGGGGCGCTACGTCCTGATCGACGATGTTCGGACGACCGGATCGACGTTGGGGGCGTGCGCAGAAGCCCTCGTGGCCGGTGGATTCGACCGGATCCTCGTTGCGACCGTGGCAGTCGATCTCGATAGCGATCATCTGGACGCGTTGCGGCGGATGGGGTTGGTGCGTGACGGGCGATGAATTCGGATTCAGGCGTGAGCGGTCAGCAACGCGCGTGCCGTCTCGCGTGCCCAACGGTCCGCTTCCAGTACCGTTTCCAGATTTCGGATGGGGCGCGGCTCATGGTGTGAAAGCACGGTCTCCACGAGGCGCGGAATACCCAGGAAGGTGAGTTTTCCGTGCATGAATGCCTCTACGGCTACCTCATCGGCGGCGCTGAGCACCGTGGGAAGGGTTTCTCCGGCGACACCGGCCTCCCGTGCGATCCGGAGCGATGGGAACTTCTCGAGGTCCGGGGACTCGAAGGTCAAGGCCGGGAGCGCCGTGAAGTCGAGGCGTGTGCCTGGTGAACGCAGGTGGTCGGGGTAGGTGAGGGCGTACTGGATCGGCAGGCGCATGTCCGGTGTGCCGAGTTGCGCGATCACGCTGCCATCCGGAAACTCGGCCATCGAGTGGATGATCTGCTGGGGATGGATCACGATCTCGATCTTCTCGAAGGGGACATCGAAGAGCCAGCGTGCCTCGATGACCTCCAGTCCCTTGTTCATCATCGTGGCGCTGTCGATTGTCAGCTTGCCGCCCATTGCGAAGTTCGGATGGGCGAGTGCCTGGGCCACGGTGGCATCGGCGAGTTCCGCGATGGGCGTGGTGCGGAACGGACCGCCAGACGCCGTGAGCAGTAGGCGGTCGGCCTCCTTCGCGGGCCGGCCGCCAAGCGACTGCCAGATGGCGCTGTGCTCGCTATCGACGGTGCGAATCTCGACGCCGTGCTTCCTGGCCAGCGGCATGATCAGCTCGCCGGCACAGACGAGCGTTTCCTTGTTCGCGATTGCGATGGTCTTCCCGGCCTCGATCGCTGCCATCACCGCCGGAATCGCGGCATGTCCGGATGTCGCCACCACGACGATGTCGACGTCGGGATGCGTCGCCGCTTCCATAAGTCCTTCCGGACTTGGCAAGGCTGGCTTGCCCGCGATCGCCGGTGCGTTTTCTGCAACTACGATCGCGGGCCTGTAGCGGCGGACTTGGTCGGCGAGGACATCGTGACGTTTGCCTGCCGCAAGCGCAACGATCTCGAAGCGGCCAGGGTGGTGATCGACGACCTCCAGCGTCTGCGTGCCGATGGAGCCGGTCGAACCGAGCAGGGCGAGCCGGATGGGTTGTGCGGTGGATGCGGATGCGGCCAAGGCAGGTACTCCAGCGCCACTACGGCAGGAATGGCAACAGGAGCCATGTCGTGACGATGACGAAGATCATGGCGTCGATCCGATCGAGGAAGCCGCCATGGCCGGGAATGAGCGTGCCGCTGTCCTTCACGCCGGCACGGCGTTTCAGGAGCGATTCGCAGAGATCTCCCAGAATGCCGACGACCCCGAGCACGACGCCGACCAGCAGGCCGGTGAGCGGATGGACGTGCAGGCCGAAGGCGAGTGTGCAGATCAGTCCGGTGAGACCGGCCGCGATGATGCCGCCTGCTGCCCCTTCGACGGTCTTCTTGGGGCTGACACGGGGCAGGAGCGGTGTCTTGCCGATGCTGCGTCCGACGAGATAGGCGACGGTGTCGGAGAGCCAGGTGACGAGGATCGCGAGCAGCAGCCAGCCGAGCCCCTTTCCGGTTGGGGTGTTGGTGAAGCTCAACGCGTCACTCAGCGAGTCGAGCCAGGATCGTTCCGAGAAGCCCTGGGTGGAACGGAGCGAGATGGCTGCGAATGCCGGCAGCGCCAGATAGAGCGTTGCGGCGGTGGTTCGCGCCCAGCGCCCGATCAGGTCCGGGGAATCCTCGGCATCGTCCAGCACGCCGAGCGCGAGCGGTCCGAAGGCCGCCAGTGCCACGACAACCGGGAAGGTGCGATGTCCATCGCCGAGAGCGGCCATCGCCGTTGCAACGACCACGACCGCGTAGGCAACGTAGGTCATGCGGTCGCGCGGCTGCATCCCCACGATGCCGAGGAGTTCGTGCAGGGCAACAAGGCAGACCAGCCCGAAAACGATGGCAAAGATGGGGCCACCGATGATGGCGGGGATCAACCCGATCAGCACGACGCCGATCGCCGAGATCGAACGCTGTTTCATGATGTGGTTCCGGCGATGGCCTTGGCCGAGACCGCGCCGAAGCGTCGTTCGCGTTGGGCGTAATCGGTGATGGCCTCGCGCAGGTCATCGGGACCGAAGTCCGGCCAGAACTTCGGTGAGAAGAAGAATTCCGCGAACGCTCCCTGCCAAAGCAGGAAGTTGGACATGCGATATTCACCCGATGTGCGGATGATGAGGTCGACATCCGGCATATCCCGCGTGAAGAGATGGTCCGCGATGGTTTCCTCGGTCACATCGTCCGGCGGGAGCCCTTCGGAGATGATCTTGCGGACCGCATGCAGGAGTTCTTGCCGGCCGCCGTAGTTGAAGGCGAGCGTGAGGACGATGCCCTCGTTGCCGCTGGTGAGCTGGATGGCATCCTGGATGGAACGCTGCAACTCCTCGTCGAGGGCGTCGAGGTCGCCGATGTGGCGGAGTTGGGCGCCTTGCCTGTTCAGCTCGTCGGTCTCCGACTCGATGGCGTGGGCCAGGATGGCGAGCAGGCCGTCCACCTCCTCCTTCGGGCGTCGCCAGTTCTCGGTCGAGAACGCCCACAGCGTGAGGTACTTGACGCCCAGCACACCGGCCGCGCGGACGATGGCGCGGATGTTCTCGGTGCCATGCTTGTGCCCCTCGATGCGGGACAGGCCCTGACGCGTGGCCCAGCGGCCGTTGCCATCCATGATGATGGCAACGTGCTGTGGGGAACGTCCCGGCGGAAGCGTGGTCCCATCGATCGGGGATGGTGTGGAGTGGTCGCAGCCCTCATCGGTCATGGTCAGACTTCCAGGACTTCATGTTCCTTGGCCTTGCCGAGCTTGTCCGCTTCCTCGACATGCTTCTTGGTCAGCGTGTCGAGTTCCTGCTGGGCGCGGCGTTCGTCGTCCTCGGAGATCTCCTTCTTGGCGAGGAGGTCGCGGGCGTGCTGGAGCGCGTCACGACGAACGTTGCGGATGGCAACCTTGCCTTCCTCGACCGTAGCGTGAACCGACTTCACCATCTGCTTGCGACGCTCCTCGGTGAGGGGCGGGATGGCGAGACGGATGAGCTGGCCGTCATTGCTGGGGTTGATGCCGAGGTCGGACTGAAGGATGGCCTTTTCGATTGGCCCGATGGTGCTGCGGTCGTATGGCTGGATGACGATGAGCCGCGCTTCCGGTGTCGAGATATTCGACAACTGGTTCAACGGCGTCGGGGTGCCGTAGTACTCGACGGTGATGCGATCCAGCAGTGCAGGGTTGGCGCGCCCGGTCCGAATGGTGCCCAGATTCTTGTTGAGCGCGTCCAGCGCCTTGTTCATGCGCTCTTCGCCGTTTTTCAGGATATCGGCAATCATGATTCAGAATCCTTTCCGGTCGTGCCCGGCGCCCGGCGGCGGCGAGGAATCGCGATGGTCGGGTGGCGCTTGCTCATCTGCGCAGAGGATACCAAACAGCCGGGCATCCGACGCGTCTGCACGCCGCCACAGGAGAGGAAGCCGGAAATACGACGACCGGGTGCATGCAGTATGCGCCCGGTCGTTCTCCAGCGTTCTGGCTCAGGCGTCGACTTCGGCCTTGCCGATTTCCTCGCCCAGCTCGAAGCGGGCGAAGCGGCGCACGACGATGTTCTCGCCGAGCTTGCCGATGGCCTCCTTCACCAGGTCGCCGATGGTCTTCTTCGGGTCCTTGATGAACGGCTGTTCCAGCAGCACGACGGCCTTGACGGCGGTTTCGCGGTCACCGAAATCGCTCTCCAGCTTGGCGTAGTCGCCCTCGGTGATCTGGTCCGCGCTGACGTACTTCGGCGAGGACGCCGCGACCTGCATCGCGATGTCGTGGGTCAGGGTCTTGAAATCATCGGTGCGCGCGACGAAGTCGGTCTCGCAGTTGATCTCGACCAGGGCGCCGATGCGGCCCTGACCGTGGATGTAGTAATCGACCAGGCCTTCGTTGGCGGCACGGTCGGACTTCTTGCCGGCCTTGGCCAGGCCCTGCTGACGCAGGATCTCGGCGGCCTTCTTGGCATCGCCGTCGGCCTGCTCCAGGGCGCGCTTGGCGTCCATGATGCCGGCGCCGGTCTGCTCGCGCAGCGTGCGAATCTGCTCGGTGGTAACGGCCATGAGAGCTGCTCCTGTCTATGTGGCGGATACCCGATGAAAGGGTGACGACGTGTGCTTGCGCGCTTGGCGAAGGGGCACGTTGCCATGCCCCTTCGTCGCGTTCACGATGGGTCTGTCTGGGGAAGGCTAGGCTTCGGAGGCCTCGTCGCGATCGGCCTGCACGCCCTCATCGTAGTTCTCATTCGCGTCGGAAACGGCGGCCTCGAAATCGTCGCCGGTTTCCGAGACGCTGGACCGTTCGAGGCGGCCAGCAATGGCGGCGTTCGCGATGCCCGAGGTGATGAGACGGATCGAACGGATCGCGTCATCGTTGCCCGGGATCGGGATGGTGATCGGGTTCGGGTCGGAATTGGAGTCCACGAGCGCAATGGTGGTGATGCCGAGGCGTTGTGCCTCGTGGACGGCCAGGTGCTCGCGCTTCGGATCGATGATGAAGATGGCGCCGGGCAGCTGGGTCATGTCGCGCATGCCGCCGAGGGTGCGCTCCAGGCGCTCCAGCTCTTGCATGCGCTTGGCGGCCTCCTGCTTCGGCAGCAGGTTCATCTCACCGTTCTCGACCTCGGCCTGAAGCTGCTTCAGGTAGCGCAGGCGGTTCTTGATGGTCACGAAGTTGGTGAGCGTCCCGCCGAGCCAGCGCCGGTTGACGAAGAACTGGCCGCTCCGCTCCGCCTCGCGCTTGACGATGTCCTGCGCCTGCTTCTTGGTGCCGACGAACAGGATGTGTCCGCCGTTGGCCGTGACCTCGGAGACGTACTCGTGGGCCTGTTCGAGCAGCGGCACAGTCTGCTGGAGGTCGATGATGTGGATGCCGTTGCGCTCGGTGAAGATGTACGGCTTCATCTGCGGATTCCAGCGGTTCTTCTGGTGTCCGAAATGAACGCCGGCCTCGAGCAGGGCCTTGAGACTGACGCGCGGGTTGCGTGCAGAGGATGTGGACGGAGCCTGAGCCATGAACCTTCCCTCGTGAAATGGTGTTTGGACTTCCGCGTCGGTCATTCCGATGGCGAACCGGAGCGCGGATGCGGTTCCGGCACACCGCCACCAGTCGCGGCGCGTGCAAAATGATAGGCTTGGCAGGCGCCAAACCCATCGCTCAGTGTACCACAATCATCAGGGATCGCTCCCCGATGACAACCCTTCCTGATTCAGCTGAAGGTAAGACATACCTCGATCTCGTGGTCTGTCACTCGTCAAGTGCTAGCGACGGACGGCAACCCACAAGGGGTTGCCCTGCGCATATGACGGAGGGCGAACCCTCGTGCCGCACCAATGCCGGTGACACATGAGGCATGACACACTACAAGCCGATGGCGGGCATACGACGACGGGACGCATCGTCATGCGTCCCGTCGTTGCTGAGGTCGATCTGTGGTCGTGGGGGCCTGCTACTCGGATGGCGTCAGGTAGTCCGCCACGACCCATCCGGAGTTTCCGCTGCCGTCCTCTACCTGCCACCAGGTGTGGCCATCGGCTTCCACCGGACCATCAATGACCGTGAGCGACTCCCCTTGGGCGAGTGTCGTCACGATTTCGCCACTGGTCGTGGCATCGAGCCGCATGTTGATATCTGCATCGTTCGTGGTGACCGTCCCACCAATCTCGATCTGGCCGGTCGAAGGCGGCGTCGCCTGGTTTTCGGTGGCGGTCGTCGCCGTCGGTTCGGCTGGTGGTTCCGTCGGGGACGGGGGCTGGGTCGGAGCGACCGTCGCAATGACCGCCGTGGTCGCGGTCGGGACGTTTGCCTGCTCGGTCTGGGTCACAACGACTCCCGGAACGTCGGTAGCCTGTGGCTCTTTGTTGTCGCCGTTGTCGATCAGCTGTTGCGCCCAGAACCAGAACAGACCGAGCATCAACAGAAGGCCGATGACGGGCAGAGCGATACGCAGGTATTCGGTCCAGTAGCGTTCTTCCGGCTGGAATTGCACCGTGCGCTGCCGCCCGCCGGCCGATCCGCCCTGACGGCCGGTCGATCCCCTCCGGCCTCCGCGCGGTGCTGCGGCCGGGGCCTCATCATCGACGTCGTAGGTTCCTTCGTCGAATTCGTCGTATTCGGGATCGACATCGTCCGGACGGCGGCTTCCACCGTTACCGCCAGAACCGCTGCCGCCCGAATTCTGTGCGAACAGCATTGAACCGCCAGCGGTGGCGCCGGCCAACTGCGGGAATGGCGTGGCCGGCTCGAACAGTCTCAGCGGGGAGAGGCTTGGTCGTTTCACGTTGGCATGACCTGCTGTTTCAGGGGAGGCATCGCCGGGGCTTCGATGCGGCTCCCAAAAGTCGCCATGACCGTTTCCGCAGAACAATTCATCCTGAAGGACGGACTGGCTTTGGTCGGGGCTGAAGAGAAGGCTGTTCCGGCACCATCCGCGACGCCAGGAGGTCGACGGCTCGAAATGGAGACAGGTGCCACATCGCCGTAGGCCCGGATCCTTCGCTTCGTCCATGCACTCCTCGTGGCGCTCGGGCGGACGCCATCACTGGGAACGGCCTCGGGACTCACACCGCTGGTGTCATGAGGACACCGATATACTGCTGTTCCCGTCATCACTCTGTGACCACGGCGTGCATCCGGCAAGCCCGAGGAGTATACCATGCACCCCTTTCGCACCTGGCTGGGCAGGGAGACCGGAAAGGGGTGGGCGTATGGATATCAGTGTGTGGCGTCCTGCGAATCGTCGTCGGTGGATTCTGTTGCCGGCGTGGTGGTCTCCCAGTTGGTTTCCTGGCCGCCGAACCGGCGGATGAAGGTGCTGCCGCCAGCGGGGCCGGATTCGGATCGTGTCTCGTCCGTGCGGGGGCTTTCGAAGGCCGCGGGCGCCACTGGTGCGCCGGCGGACCGTGCGCGCCGGCCGGAACCGAGCTGGCGATCCGGTGTGGACATCTGGAGCTGACCTTCGTAGAAGGCGCCGTCGTGGATCACCAGGGTCTGGGTGGTGATCGTGCCGCGCACCCGGCCGCTGGGGAGGATCTGCAGACGCCCCCGGCACGTGATCTGGCCATCGAGGTCGCCGGCGACGGTGATATTTTCCGCCTCGACCTTGGCGTCGATCGACGCGCCCTGGGCAATGTGCAAGGTGCCCTGGCACTCGATGGTGCCCTTCGCCTGGCCCTCGATTCGCAGGTCGCGGGAAGAGTGGAAAGTGCCGTCGAAATTGGAGAAGCGGTCGAGGATGCTGATGGAATCGGAACCCTCGGTGCTCACGTCGTCATAGGCGACGCGTTGGCCTGAGTAGACGGGCGAATCGGTGGAGCGCATGGACATCGCGCAGGTCTCCTTGGGGATCGTGATGCGGTCGGCGTGAAGCGGGCTACGAGGCGTTGCGCGCGCGGCGCTGCACCACGGAGAGCGAACCGGCGCGGTCGTAGGAACTGACGGCCGTGCCCTCCGGATGCGCCATCTTGAGCTGGCCGTTCAGCTTTGCGCCCTCGTGGATCACGAAGGTCGTCGCGGTGACGTCGGCGTTCACCCGTCCCTGGGGCAGCGCCTCGAAACGTTCGGTGGCCGAAATCGTACCGGCGACATTGCCAGCGATGACGACGCGGCGTGCATTGAGCGTGGCGTCGACCGAGGCCCCTTCGGCGATCCAGAGATCTTCCTTCGCCGTGAGCGCACCCTCGACGCGGCCATAGACATGGACGCTGCCTTCGGAGTTGATGTCGCCCTTCCAGACCGTGTCGGCAGCAACGACACTGATCTGGTTGTCCGCGACCGGCATCTCCGGAACCAGGAGCTGATCGTCGTCGACGAGATCCATGCTGCTCTGCGACCCGTAGTCCCCGAAGCTGTATCCACCCTCGGCCATGCCACCACCCTGATTGACGGGATAGGACGCTCCGGTATCTCCCTCATACGATGCGTCGTCGTAGTCGGGGAGTTCGCCGCCCTGATCGTCGTTATCGTACTGCCCGCCGTCGCCGATGCGGCTGCGAAGGGCATTCATCTGACGCTGAAAGGAATCGACTTGCTTCTCGCGGCGAAAGACCACGTCGCCACCTCCTCCAAACGGTACTGAGACCGGCATTCCGGAATGCAGAGGCAGGGCAATCGGACGCGGATGCCGAGGCGCCGCTGCCGCTCGCAGCCTGCGCGACTCTCCCGGAAGGGAATGAGCCAGCGTGAATCGACCGCTGAGGACCACAACCTCGTGGGTAGTTTCACACGACGATGTGCGATTTGTCGAGACCGTACGTACATGGCAGTCATGACGGTTCCGGGTGTTGTCGTGGACTTCGCCAGGCCTGAGCCGGTGTCCATGACGTTCTCGTGCCTGCCAGGCAAAGAAGGATCGTGGGGGCGAGTGGATCGTTGGCATTCATGTCCCCGCCGGTGTCTGCACCGACGCGATCAGCCTGCCACAAGCGTTCTTGCCGGGCCGCGCCGCCGCCGATCCTGGGCCAGCGGCGACATGGATATGGTGGATTGATGTTGTTGTTGTCAACATTATAGGTGTTGTTGAAGGTGCCGTTCGTGACGGGGTGTCATCGGTGCAGGGGTGTCATGGTGGTTCATTGTCGCTTCGGCTTCTCGCCGGTTCGCCAAGCGTCTGGCATGTGTGCCGCGAACGCAGGGGAGGTGAAGCATTGGGGGCGTTGCCGGGTTCACGTTCATCGCGTGATCCTGGACGCCGGCGCTTTCTTGGAGGGAAGCCCGTTGCTACACTGGGTGTCCAGCGGCAGACGAAGCACATTGATCGTGATAGGCGCCGGTTGGGACCGACCACCGACACTGAACAATCAAGGAGGGCATGTGGATCTCTATATCGGAAGCTACACCAGCGCGGAGGCCGAGGGGCCGCAGGGCATCACGCGGTTTTCATTCGACCCGGATTCCGGCGCGATCGCGCGGGTCGGTGTGGCGCTGGACATCCCCAGCCCGACCTGGATCGTTGCGTCGGCGGACAAGACGCGGCTCTATGCGGTCACTGAGGTCGACGGCGGAAGTGTCGCGGCCATCGCCCGCGATCCGCAGACCGGCAACCTGACCGAACTGAACCGGGTGTCTTCCGTTGGGGACGGGCCGTGCTTCGCCAGCCTCACGGCGGACGAGCGGTTCGTGCTTGTCGCAAACTACGCGAGCGGCACGGTCGCGGTGGTGCCCGTGAATGCCGACGGCACCTTGGGCGACGCCATATCGACGGCCACGCACAGCGGGTCGAGCATCGTGGAGGGCCGGCAGGACGAGGCGCACGCGCACCAGATCGTGCAGAGTCCGGATGGCGGATCTGTCCTCGTCTGCGACCTCGGGACCGATCAGGTGGCCGTCTATCCCTTCGACCGCGAAACTGGCGCGCTTGGCGACCCTGCAAAGGTGAACCTTGCGCCGGGCGCCGGTCCCCGACACCTCGCCTTCGCGCCGAACGGAAGGTTCGCCTACATCATCGACGAACTGGATTCCACGATTGTCGCGGCGACATGGGACGGGGCGACACGGACCTTGACTCCGTTCCAGACGGTCAGCACCCTCCCGCCAGATGTCTCCGAGACGAACTACCCGTCCCAGATCCTCGTCTCGCCGGACGGCCGCTTCGTCTACGGAGCCAACCGCCTGCACGACAGCGTGGCGGCCTTTGCTGTCGACGCGGTGTCGGGCGTGTTGGCGCCGATCGGGTGGGCGCCGGTGGGAGCCTATCCTCGCAACATCGCCTTCAGTCCCGATGCGTTGTGGGTCATCTCGTCCAGCCAGCATGACGGCGCCCTGACCGTGCTGGCGCGGGACGCCGAGGCAGGGACGCTGGAGCCCGCCGGGGACCCGATCCCGGTGCCAACCCCGGCAATTGCGGTGTTTATGGCATAGCTCGTGCATCCATGCTGTAATTGGGTCAATTCGCGCCTGCCTGGTCCTTGCCAAAGGGCCACGGGACTGAATAATGGCGTGCGCAGGAGCGTACGTCGCTAATTCCGCGTTAGGGACCGGGCGGCTACGTTCGGCAAAGGACATTGAGAAAGGGAGTACACGTGACTAAGGGATCGCTGAATCAGGGTCATGAGTCCGAGGAGCAGGCTCGCGCTCTGCTGAGCCGACGCAAGCTGGTCGGCACCGGCACGGCGCTTGGTCTTGGCATTGCCGGGGCGGCGGTTGGTTTCGCCAGCGCCCAGGATGCGACGCCGGATGCCTCCAGCGCGACGCCGGCGGCATCGCCGGAGGCTCAGTCAGAGTCGTCCGGAGCCGACTTCCCGACGGCAACGCCGCTGGGCGACGCGGTTCCACCCGAATACGGTGAAGAGGCGAACTGGCCGTCGGAGAACTTCGACCTCAAGTCCACCCGCCATATCACGGCGAGCGGCATCAAGAGCGACACGGTCTCGCAGCTCGGCGTCGAGTGGTCGCTGCCGATCACCATCGGCGCGCCGTTCGGTGCGCTGGTCGCGAACCCAGTGATCGCGAATGGCGTGGTCTTCCAGCAGGACGCCCAGAGCAACGTCTACGCGCTGAAGGCCGATACCGGCGAGCAGGTCTGGTACAACGAGTACAACAACGATGTTCCGTCGGGCGGTCCGAACGGCGTTGGCCTCGGCTACGGCATGGCGTTCTTCACCCTGGGTGGTGACGGTGTCGTGATCGCGGCCAAGCAGGACACGGGTGAGGAAGTCTGGCGGACAACCATCAAGGGCTATCGCCACGAGGGCATCACGATGGCCCCGCTGGTGTACGACAGCACGGTCTACGTCAGCACCATTCCGGGTACCCCGGAGGCCTTCTACAACGGTGGCCAGCGCGGCTTCATCTTCGCGCTCGATGCGTCCACCGGTAAGATCCTCTGGTACTTCGATACCACCACTGACAACCTCTGGAACAATGCCCGCATCAACTCCGGCGGCGGCCTCTGGCACGTTCCGTCGGTCGATGATGAGGGCCAGCTGTACGTCGGTATCGGCAATGCCGCTCCGTATCCCGGCACACCGGAGTTCCCGAGCGCGACCAGCCGCATGGGCGACAACGACTACGCCGACTCGCTGATCAAGATCAACCCGGACAGTGCGTCCATCGAGTGGTACATCAACGTCAAGCCACACGACCTCTTCGACCTCGATAACCAGCTGACGCCGGTGCTCGGGAACGTCAGCATCAATGGCACCGACACGAAGGTGGTCTTCACCTCCGGCAAGCACGGCATCGTGGTTGCTGCGAACCAGGAGACCGGTGAGGAGCTGTGGCGGACCCCGGTCGGCAAGCACCAGAACGACGATCTGCAGGAAGTTCCCGAAGGCCAGCAGGTGGAGGTCTTCCCCGGCACCCTCGGTGGCGTCGAAACCTCGATGGCCTTTGCCGATGGCGTCGTCTACGCCCCGATTGTCAACCTGCGCACCGTCTACGAAGGTGGCCGGCTTGTTGCCGAAGCGCTGGACATCTTCTCCGGCACGGGCGAGCTTGTGGCCCTCGATGGCGCGACTGGCAAGGTCCTCTGGGATACGCAGATCCAGACGCCGGCTTATGCGGGAGCGACGGTGGTGAACGACCTCGTCTTTACTGCTGGCCTCGACGGCATCGTCCGCGCCTTCAACACCAGCGATGGCACCGAGGTCTGGAACTGGCAGGCTCCGGCTGGCATCAATGCGCCGCTGGCGGTCTCCGGTGACTTCATCTACGTCCCGGCTGGCGGCCCCTTCACGATTCCGCCGTCTGCCGATGCGAAGCCCTCTGCAACGCTCGTCGCGCTGAAGATCGGCGGCACCGGCTCGATCGCGACGCCGGAGGCGTCTCCGGCCGGCGAGGCCACTCCGGCCGCATCCGGTTCGGGCTCGGCCTTCGAGGTCCACACGATCGACATCAACTTCGATCCGAAGGAACTCACCATTCCGGCCAACACCGACGTCCAGGTGACGATCGTGAACAAGGGCGTGCTCCAGCACGACTTCGTGATTGATGCGCTGAAGGTGGAGTCGAAGACGCTCAACGGCGGTGACTCCGACACCGTCACCATCAATGCGGCGGCGGGCGAGTACGAGTACTACTGCTCCATTCCTGGCCACAAGGAAGCCGGCATGGTTGGCAAGCTGATCGTCCAGTAAGCGGTCGCTTCCGCCACGAGGCAGGAAACGGACGAGGCCCAGGGCATGTGCCCTGGGCCTCGTCGCATGTCTCCGTCATGCTGGGCCGTCACCGCGGTGGAATCTGCGCGTACTGGCGGCTCATCGGATACCGGATCGGTCAGCCACGACGGCGTGTCAGCATCTGCCGTATCGGCCGGGTTCCGGGCGTTTCCTCAGGGCAGGGCGATCGCCCACCCTTCCGTGTGGAGCGATGTGGCGAGTTCGTTCCAGCGGGCTGGCAGCTCCTGCGCCGGTCCGACCGCCCGTTTCCAGGCGGCGATGGATGATGACCGGAAACTGATGCCGGCAGTATCCAGGACGCTCCGCTCGTAGTCAGCGATCCAGGCGAGGACATCGGCCAGGAGAAGGCGCACTCGCCGGTGATCGCAGGCTGATGCCGGCCGGCGAAGGTCGCGGAAATCGTCGGGATCCCAGCGCACGTCCAGGGATGCGCCGCAATCACCGCAGCGGGGACGGAGTGCGTGACGGGACAGGAAGACCGAGCCATCGCCTTCGCGGGATGCGAGCAGGCCGAATCCCCACAGGACGAGATCGATGTCCTGGGCAACGCGTCGGGTGTAGCGGCTGGTCGAGCAGCCGGACTCTTCTGGCGGCCGTTGTTTCTCGAATCCGTGCAGAGCCAGTAGATTACCTTCCTGGCGTCGGACATCGCATCCCCAGAGCCAGAACTGCTGCTGCATCATCCGCGCGAAGGTGGTGCGGTGCTGCCGGTCGGCGAAAAGCTGAGGCGGTTGGATCGGGCGTGTCAATGCCGGCGGCAGAACCCGGTCGAGCGTGGCTGCGGAATGATGGTCTGAAGCGTTCAACGCGATCTTCCTGACTCAAGACGAACGTTGTTGAGACAGAGTATCGAATTGCCGTGGCGTGAGGGCCAGTTCCCCTCGATATCAACCGGCGGATCCTGCCGGCATCGATGTCGATGGGAACTCCATCCAGCCCATGCCCCCGTGCCAGTCCTTGCCGTCCTTCAGGTGTTGCACGACGGCCCGCTGCACGGAGGTCTCCTGCGGGTAATCCTCCAACGGCCAGTCGACCGGTCCGAAAACGAATCGAAGCGGGCCGTCGTTCGCCCATTCCCCTGGCCGGATGTGACGGAAGCGGCGCTGGAACGCGATGATGTTCGACGCTGGGGAGAGATAGTCGCGCAACTGGGTATCGAGAAGCCAGGAGTTGCAGACGGCCGTGTGGACGGCCTCCTCCGGGAAATACCGTGGGAAGAAGTCGGCGGCCTGGACGAACGATGCATCGCAGGCTTCTGGTGACATGGATCCCATGAAGTCCGGGATATGGATCGAGAGGGTAGGATCGCCTTTCGACCACGGAAATCCGCTTTCCTGGATGGTGTTGCTGGTGCGCGTGCCGAGCCCCGCCCGTTCGAACTGAAGCCGCCCGAGCTGGAAGATCATGCCTCGTGCGTGCAGCATCAGCCAGTCCGGAGATGCCAGGCCGTGCGTGCCATGGCGCTTCCGATGGACGTACATGTTCCGCCCGATATCCGCCATCGTCGCGTGCTGGATGTCTTCCGGGATGCCGCGCTTCGCGAACAGGGCGCGGGTTTCCGGCAGGATCGAGGCGTAGACGAATGCGTAGAAGAAGCGGCCGAGCTCGCCGAGCGATGCTGGCCAGGCTGGAAAGCCATGTGGCGCGGCGACAACATCCATGACAGTCAGCAGCGACGCAACCGAGCGGGCGCGGAGCCACTCCAGATCGGCTGATCCGGCGATCGTGGGAAGTAAGGTGTTCATGGTGATGCGGTCGTCGTCCGGAGCCGCCAGCCAGGCCAGGGCATCGTCGAACGCATCGCCCTGAGGGAGCGGGGGAATCGTCAGGCGGGACGTGTCTAGCGCCTCGAGCGAGGAGAGCCATGCCGCACAGGACTCGTCCGTGCGGAGGCGATCGAAGATGTCCACGTCCGTCCCATTGCTCACGCTGGTGCCCTCCTTGTCGAATTGCCATCCAGTCACGCGCCGGGACCAGCATACAGGGTGTTGCTGCGAACGAATAGCCTCGTCCGAAATCATGGTTGTTGGGTCGGGATTAGGCCTTGACAGGGTCTCGAATCCTGAGAGAATTGCAGTGAATTGCGTTTTCACGATGCAGCAGTGCTCCGTTGCATCAGCAATCCGTAGCAACCCAACGTTCCAACAGAGGGGGATCGCATGTCTGAACCACGACGCCTGACGCGTCGCGGCTTTGTCGCTACGTCTGCCGCTTCGACGGCTACCGCCGGAGCGGCTGCTCTGGGCGTTCACAATCGCGCAGTCTTCGCACAGGAGTCGACTCCTGCCGCCGAGACCCTGCCCGCCGGCCCGATTCCGGAAGCCTCGCTCGAGAACGGCGACTGGCCGTCGCTGAGCGGGGATCCGAAGGGACATCGCGTGGCGCCGGTGACGACCATCGCGTCGTCCAACATCCTGGACCTCGGCCCGGCATGGCGGTCCGAGAGCACGAACGAGGCTGGCGATCCTGCCGCCGTGACGGCTCCCCCGATCGTGGTCGGGAACCTTGTCTACGTGCAGGACATGTCCAGCAACGTCACGGCGTACGACCGGGCAACCGGTGAGGTCAAGTGGCGCAAGACGTACAACATCGGCTGCAACGGCCCGAACGGCGTCTGCTATGGCTACGGCAACATCTACTACGGCCTCGGCGAGTCCGCCAATGTGGCGGCCGTGAATGCCGAGACCGGTGAGGATGTCTGGCAGGTCCAGCTGAGCAACTTCCCGCAGGAAGGCATCCGCATGGCGCCGGTCGCCTACGGCGGGTCCATCTACATCTCGATCGTTCCGTTGTCCACGAATGGCAACCTGGGTGCGCGTGGCGTTCTGCACTCGCTCGACGCGCTGACCGGCGAGACGCAGTGGTACTTCGACCTCTCGGAGGAGAACCTCTGGGGCAATGCACGCCACAACTCCGGCGCCGGCCTCTGGTATCCGCCCAACTTCGACGACGATGGCAACGTCTACTTCGGGAACGGCAATGCCGCGCCGTGGCCGGGCGATCCCGAGTATCCTACGGCATCCAGCCGGCCGGGTCCGAACCTGTACGCCAGCACCGCGATGTCGCTGGATACGACCACCGGCTCGGTGCGCTGGTACTTCCAGCCGAAGCCGCACGACCTCTTCGACCTCGACTATCAGATCGCACCGACGATCGTCAATGACGTCGATATCAACGGCCAGAAGACGAAGGTCGCCATCACCTCCGGCAAGGTCGGCGAGGTGGCCGGCATCAATGCCGACACCGGTGTGATCCTGTGGCGCACGCTCGTTGGCATCCACGAGAACGACCAGCTGCAGCAGCTGCCGGACGACCGCTTCGTGCGCGTCTACCCAGGCGGCAACGGGGGCGTGCTGACGCCGCCGGCGTACAAGGACGGCGTCTTCTACTACGTCATCACCAACCGGCCGACGTGGCACAAGTCCACGGAGTTCGACCGCACGGCGAAGGACCCGTTCGAGGGCGAGATCGCCGCGATCGATATCGCCAGCGGCAAGATCCTTTGGAAGACGGATCTTCCGACCTTCCCGACTGGTTCGATCATCGTGGCAAACGACCTGGTGATCACGGCGGGCCTGGATGGTCTCGTCCGCGCCTTCGCACGCGAGGATGGCAAGGCGCTCTGGTACTACCAGCTGAAGGCCGGTGTGAATGCACCGGTCGTGATCGCGGGCGACGAGCTCTACGTCGCGGCGGGCACGCAGTATGTGGCGTCGCCCGACCAGCGCGATCCCGAGGCCGAGGCCGTCTACGAGCTGGTCAGTTTCAAGCTGGGCAATGGTGGCGGCTTCGTTCCGGACGCGCAGCCGACGCGCCTGCAGGCGACCGAAGAGGCCGGGACACCGGCCGCGTCTCCGGCGTCGGGCGAGGCTTCTGCCGGCGCTGCAACCCCGGTCGATGCTGGCAATGGCACCTACACGCTTGCCGTCGAGATGGGTGACCTCTACTTCAAGCCGAACTCGATCGCGATCCCGGCCAACAATGACGTCAAGGTGACGTTGGCCAATGTCGGTGCCCTCCAGCACGACTTCGTGATCGATGGCCAGGTCGACTCTGGCATGGTCGTCGGCGGAGAAAGCACCGAGTTCACGATGAACCTGGCTCCTGGCACGTATTCGTTCTACTGCTCGGTCGAGGGTCACGCCGATGCCGGCATGGTTGGGACGCTCGTCGCCGAGTAGGGCGTCGCGTTCCGCATGGATGCGACTCTCGACATAAGCCGATAGTCTGCGAAGCACCCGATCCGCCACCGTGACGGATCGGGTGCGTCTGCGCGATCCGAACGATCGTGTCTCGCTGGTACGGCGACATGCGGAGAAAAGTCCGCTACAGTAGCGTCCGCTGAACGAGGAGATGCACGGGCACGCTTTGGGTGTGGCCGATGGAGGACATGTGGTGGGACAGCGACCGAATGTCGTGGTGATGGTGGCAGACGATCATCGGATGGGGGCAATGGGCGCGCAGGGCGATCCCTGCGTGCAGACGCCTGTATTCGACCAGCTGATCGCGCAGGGGGCGTCCTTCGATCGGACGCATATCACCGGCGCGTTCTATGGGGCCGTCTGTGCGCCCAGCCGGGCGTCTATCCTGACCGGGAACGGCGTCTTCTCGGCGACCGCTTCCCACGAGGTCGACAGCGCGGTAGGGTCGGAAACGGTGAATCCGGCGCTCGCGACCATGCCGAAGACATTTCGTCAGGCTGGATACCACACGCATGCCGTCGGCAAATGGCACAACGACCGGAAGACGCTCAGCGATGGATTCGCGAGTGGATCGCGCCTCTTCTTCGGCGGCATGAGCGACCACCATGCCGTCCCGCTGCGCGAATACGATCCCGAGGGGATCTATCCCAATGAGGCAGTGACGATTGGAGAGGGCTTTTCCTCCGAGATCTTCGCCGATGCGGCGATCGATTTTATTGATACCTACGCGGACGATGACCCGTTTTTCCTGTACGTGGCATTCACCGCGCCGCACGATCCTCGCACGCCACCATCTCCCTATGCCGAGATGTACGATCCCGCAACTATCTCCTTGCCACCAAATGCGTGGGCGCGCCACCCGTTCGACAACGGTGAGATGAAGGTCCGCGACGAGGGGCTGGCCGCAATGCCGCGCGATCCGGCGGAGGTTCGGCGGCATATCGCCGACTACTACGGCATGATCAGCCACCTCGACGCCCAGGTTGGCCGGGTTCTCGACGCGCTCGACCGCCAGGGCGTGGCGAACGAGACGATCGTCGTCTACACCGCCGATCACGGACTGGCAGTTGGGCAGCATGGGCTGATGGGCAAGCAGAACCTCTATCAGCACAGCATCACCGTGCCGCTGCTAATGCGTGGTCCCGGTATCGGGCCGGGGCAACGTGTTTCGCAGCTGACCGCGAACATCGACCTCTTCCCGACGCTCTGTGCGCTGACCGGGATTGACGTTCCCGGGACCGTCCAGGGAACGAGCTTGCTGCCGGTGCTCGCCCCGGATACGAAGGCGATTCGGTCCAGCGTCTTCGCGGCGTACCGTGACGTGCAGCGGACTGTCAGCGATGGGCGATGGAAGCTGATCCGCTACTGGATTTCAGGAAAAACGGGCCAGGGGACGGAGGCGTGGCAGCTCTTCGACCTGGAAGCCGATCCGTGGGAATGCAACGACCTGTCCGGTACGGCATCGGTACGCGGTGAAGCCGAACGTCTGCACACGATCCTGCAGGAATGGCAGGCCGCCGTCGATGACATGGTGTGGAGTGAGGACCTGCCCGAACCAGCTGCCCTTTCGTGACGAGTGGAGGCTGGCGTGTGCCAGCCCCCGAGAGGCGAGCGGTTGGCGGGATGGACCGGGGAGGATGGTGGTATACTGGCGGTCGCCGGACGAGATGGACCGGTACGCGCCCGTAGCTCAGCGGATAGAGCGCTTGCCTCCGGAGCAAGAGGCCAGAGGTTCGAGTCCTCTCGGGCGTACCACTGAATGCAAACGAAAGCCCGGAAGCGGCGAACCGCTTCCGGGCTTTCGTTTACTGCGTGAGTCTTGGAGCCTGTCCTCATTACGTGCATACCGTGGGACAGCTTCAGGCTGATTGCACCCCACGCGCATTGTGCGCTTCGCACCACCATTTCCGGAGCCATCCGGGACGTGTCCCGATTCGGGCCGCGATCTGTGCAATGTGACCATTGATCCGCCCAGAATGCTGGCAGAACGCACAGGGCGCGATTCGGGTGTTTGTGCCATCTTGATACCGATGCAGCTTCGGCGGGCCATGTGCTGTGAGCGTCGTCCAGCGAGTCGTTGACGATATGCGTCGTCGTCGTTTACCATCCTGCATCAACGAACGTCATCCAACCAATCCTCGATCCACGGGCTTCCGGTTTTATTGGGGAAACCATCTCGTGGCAGAGCGCACGTTTGCGAGCGGGTCTCCCTCGACGCCGGATATGCCCTCAGCAACGATGAGAGCCAACGGAGGTGCTCTCGCATCCGTAGCGTGTGGAACAGGACGATCGCGCGATCGCCCGCACGGTCTTTGATGTCCGGCCTTCGTAGCCGGGGTGACATGCAGGAGGCATCGGGAACATGACTGATTCGCGTTTCGAAGCGCTGGTCCAGCAATTCCGCAACGGCTCCATTGATCGGCGGACATTCCTCATGCGGGCGTCGGCGCTTGGTGTTGGCGCCGCAGCCGTGCTGCAGGCCGGCTCCGCGTTTGCCCAGGCTTCTCCGGAAGCATCTCCCGCGGGCGGTTCGTCCGATGTGCTGGGCGCGACGGCGCTCACCACGGATGGCCTCGGTGTGGCGGGTGTCGAGCATTCGACCGACACCAGCAAGGGCACGATCAACCTCTATTCCTCGTGGCCGATGTCCGGCGCGAACGAGCAGATCGGTGCCGACTCGGCTGAGGCCGTGAAGTACGCCGTCGAGATCTGGGGTGGAGCAGCCGGCGGGTTCGCCATCAAGTACACCGCGATGGACGACGGCGTTGCGGCGAACAATGGATCGTGGGATGCCACGACGGAATCGCAGAACGCCACCGAGGTCATCAACGATCCGGACGCCGTTGCCTACATCGCGACCTACAACTCCGGCGCTGCCGAGGTCTCGATTCCAATTACCAACGGTGCGGGGATGTTCCAGATCTCTCCGGCCGCGACCGCCGTGCAGCTGACCAAGGAGAACGATGCGAATCCGGAAGGCTATCCGGACGTGCTCTATTCCGCGACCGGCAAGCGCAACTTCGCCCGCCTGGTTCCGGCGGACGACATCCAGGGCGCTGCTTCGGCGAACTGGGCGATCAACGAGAAGGGCGCCAAGAACGCCTACGTGCTCCATGACAACCAGACGTATGGCAAGGGCGTCGCTTCCGTCTTCCAGACCACCTTCACCAAGCTCGGCGGTACCGTCGCTGGCTTCGAAGCCTACGACGCCAAGGCGCCAGAGTATCAGGCGCTGGCAACCAAGATCGCCAACGCTGGCGTCGACTTCGTCTACATCGGCGCCATCGTGGACCAGAATGTGCCGAAGCTCGTCCAGGATCTCCGCGATGTGCTCTCGGTCGACGACGTGACCATCATGGGGCCGGACGGTGTGGCCAATCAGGCATATGTCGATGGTTCTGGCGACGCGGCCGAAGGCTCGTTCGTGACGTTCGGCGGCCTTCCGCCGACGGCCCTTGAAGGCATCGGTGCCGACTGGTACAAGGCGATGACCGACCGGCTTGGCCACGATCCGGACCCGTACGCGGTCTATTCCTTCGAGTGTGCCATCGCCGTGCTTCAGGCGATCGACAAGGTTGGCGAGAAGGATCGCGCGAAGATCCTCGAAACCGGTATGGCTACCGCGGACTTCCGCGGCCTGATCGGAACCTGGAGCTTCGGTCCGACCGGCGATACCACCGCCACTACGATCTCGCTCAACGAGATCAAGGACGGCAAGATCGTCTTCCAGAAAGTCATTGGAGTCGCGGAGTAAGCTCCCGACTGCGAGCGGCCGGGCGAGAACGTCCGGCCGCTCGCTCGTTCCGGCGGTGAACGGCGGACGCCGATGCTTGACCCGATCGATCGTTCGAGGGCCAGCGCGGATTGTTCGCTTCACGGCGGCGGCGGTTGCGTCCGGTCCCTGGATCGGGCGGGGTTTGAGACCAGGTGTGAACCATGCATGTCGACTGGACGCTCTTCTTCCAGTTCGTCATCATCGGGATGGCGACGGGATCACTCATTGCGTTGATTGCTCTTGGATATACCCTGGTTTACGGCATCATCGAGCTGATCAACTTCGCCCATGGCGAGGTCTTCATGATGGGGGCATTCTTCGCCGTCACCATCGCGGCGGTATCGGGCGTGACGTCCGAATCGTCCTACGGCGCCATCCTGCTGGTGCTGGCGCTATGCCTCCTCGGATCGATGGTGTTCAGTGGTCTGCTGAATGTGACGATCGATACGCTTGCCTATCGCCGGCTGCGCAACGCGCCGCGCCTGGCGCCGCTGATCGCCGCCATCGGCGTCAGTTTCATCCTGCAGAATATCGGCATCTACTGGAAAGGGTCGCGGCCCTTCTCTGGACCCGACCTGATCCCCCGGAAGTTTCGCACCTACAACGTCCTCAAGGAGTGGCCGATTCTCCGCGATCTCTTCGCGGACTCGACGCTCCGCCTGCGGCTGCTCGATGTCTTCGTCATTGGCATCACGATCCCGCTCCTGATCCTGCTCTCCTGGTTCGTCTACCGAACCCGCATCGGTACCGCCATGCGCGCCACGGCCCAGGACCGCGAGGCGTCCGCCCTGATGGGCATCGACATCAACCGCACCATCGCGACGGCGTTCCTGTTGGGAGGCGGGCTCGCCGGGGCTGCCGGTATGGTCGCGATCTTCTACAACAATTCGGGCCGCTTCCAGATGGGATTCCAGTATGGTCTGTTCGCGTTCACGGCGGCGGTCCTCGGCGGAATCGGCAATCTCGGCGGCGCGGTGGTCGGGGGATACATCATCGGCATGATCTGGTCGTTCAGCGACGGGTTCATGGGGCAGTACATCAGCGGTTGGGGAAGCCAGTGGACTGGGACCGTCATCTTCGGCATCCTCGTCATCGTGCTGATCTTCCGGCCGTCGGGACTCTTCGGGCAAACCACCTCGGAGAAGGTATGAGCCACGCCGGGGAGGTGGTTGTATGGCGGCAGTAGTGACATCCAGTGGACTTTCCAAGGCCGAAGCATGGCTGGCGCGTCGGAAGGACGGTGAGCGCCAGCGCCTGAAATGGATCGCCATCGGCACGGCGATCGCGGTTATCTATCCGTTCCTCGACTCGTTCTTCGGCTTCAACCAGCTCGGCGCGTTCGTGCCGATGATGGTCTTCGTGATCCTGGCGATGGGGCTCAACATCGTCGTCGGGTACGCTGGCCTGCTGGACCTCGGGTACGTGGCGTTCTTCGTGATCGGCGCCTATACGACGGCGTTCCTCACCTCGCCGAACAGCTTCTTCGTGCAGAAGGGCGTGGTTCCTGGGGTCCTCCAGCATTTCTGGCCGGCGATGATCATCGCCTGGATCGTCGCGGCAATCTTTGGCGTGCTGCTCGGCGCGCCGACGCTGCGGTTGCGCGGTGACTACCTCGCGATCGTGACGCTCGGCTTTGGCGAAATCGTCCCTGCCTTCTTCACGAATGCCCAGACGATCACGCGCGGTCCCCAGGGCATCGGCCAGATCGCCCGCCCGCCGAGCATCCCGCTTCCTGGTGGGCACGAGATCGTCTTCGACGCCAACCATCAACGGAACTGGTACTGGCTGATCATTCTCGTGGTCCTCTTCTCGCTCTGGCTGATCACCCGGCTCTACGATTCCCGCATCGGCCGTGCATGGCAGGCGATCCGGGAAGACGAGATCGCGGCTTCCAGCATGGGCATCAATCTCACGAGCACGAAGCTGTGGGCGTTCGCCCTTGGCGCATCGTTCTCCGGTTTCGCCGGTGCGGTCTATTCCGGCTACGTGCGCGTGGTGTATCCCGACCAGTTCCAGTTCTCCGTCTCCACGATGATCCTGGCGATGGTCATCCTGGGCGGCCTCGGCAATGTCTACGGCGTGATCGGCGGATCGTTGATCATCGGCTTCTTCGACCGGATTCTGGCGCGGGAGTTGAACGAGCCGCTGCACTGGATCGGACGGCGCATATCCGACCTCGGACTCGGGTTCGTCGGCGATCCCATCCAGAACCACGATGTGACCTCCGACCGTTTCCTGATCTTCGGCCTTGCCTTGGTGCTGGTGATGCTCATCCGGCCAGGCGGTCTCTTTCCGTCCGCCCAGCGCGCGGCGGAGATGTCCGGCGACGAGGACGATCCGGAACTGGCTCGTGAGGAATTGGTCGAGGCGCGGGCGGGAGCAATCGCCGTCGATGGACGGGGGGAGTAGGGATGGCCAGCACAGCACCCGCAACCGGACGGCCGGCGGTGCTCGACAACCCGCCGATCCTCAGCGCCAAGAACGTGACCATGCGGTTCGGTGGGCTGGTTGCCGTGGATTCCGTGTCCATGGCGATTCCGCAGGGAAGCATCTCCAGCGTGATCGGCCCGAACGGCGCCGGCAAGACGACGTTCTTCAACTTGATCGCGGGGATCTACCGGCCGACCGCCGGGGAGATCATCTTCGAGGGACGCCCGCTCCATCGTGAGAACGCCGGGATGTTCGGCGGCTCGCTCCGGCCGGACCAGATCACGGACCTCGGCATCTCGCGGACGTTCCAGAACATCCGCCTCTTTGGCAACATGTCCGTGCTGGAGAACGTCATGGTCGGCATGCACAGCCGCCTGCGAACGAATCCGCTGATGGCGATGGCTCGTGGGAGAGGAGTGATGCGCGAGGAACTGATGGCGCGCTCCCGGGCGTACGAGATTCTCGACTACGTGAACCTTGGGCGGTTCGCCGATGTCACGGCGCGCAATCTCTCCTATGGTGACCAGCGCCGGCTCGAGATCTCGCGTGCGCTGGCGAGCGATCCCCGGCTGCTCCTGCTCGATGAGCCGACCGCTGGCATGAACCCACGGGAGACCGATGGGCTGAAGCAGTTCATCGAGCAGATTCGGGACGACCTGAACCTGACGATTCTGCTGATCGAGCATGACATGAAGATGGTAATGGGCATTTCCGATTACGTGACCGTTCTCGATCACGGAACCAGGATTGCGGAGGGGCTGCCTGCCGACGTCCAGCGTGACCCGAAGGTGGTCGAGGCCTATCTCGGCAAGGGCGCTTCAGAGATCCTGCATGAGATGGCTGGAGACGGCCCGTCCGTCACCCAGGAGGCGAGCGCATGAGTGCGACCCAGGCGACGCCCCCGATGCTCGAATTGCGCGACGTTCACACATACTATGGACAGATCCACGCCCTGAAGGGCATCTCGCTGGCAGTGAACGCCGGGGAGATCGTTACCCTGATCGGGGCGAACGGCGCCGGCAAGAGCACCACGCTGCGGACGATCTCCGGATTGCTCGCTCCCCGCGTTGGCGATGTCCTGCTGGAGGGATACCGAATCAGCGGTCTGCCCGCGCACAAGGTGGCCGCGACCGGCATCGCCCAGTCCCCGGAGGGCCGCCGCGTCTTTCCCCGGATGACGGTGCTCGAGAACCTCGAAATGGGAGCCTTCCTGCACGGGAGAGTCGATCCTTCCGACCTGGCGCGGGTCTACGACCTGTTCCCGCGGCTGCAGGAGCGAATCAACCAGAAGGCAGGAACCCTCTCCGGCGGTGAGCAGCAGATGCTCGCCATCGGGCGGGCGCTGATGTCGAAGCCACGCTTGTTGCTGCTGGACGAGCCATCGATGGGACTCGCACCCATCCTGGTGGAGCAGATCTTCGAGATCGTGAAGCAGGTGAACCAGCAAGGCACGCCCGTGCTGCTGGTCGAGCAGAACGCGCTGATGGCCCTGGCCATCGCCGACCGTGGGTACGTGATCCAGACCGGGCAGATCGTGCTTTCGGATACAGGGTCTGCGTTGATGCAGAACGACCTCGTGCGGAAGGCGTACCTCGGCGAGGAATGACCCTGCAAGGGATATGACGAGACGGCGGCAGGACATCACCCCGCCGCCGTCTCGGGTCGTTCAGCGCATCGTGGACGGCAGGATGCCCAGCTCGGCCCGGTACTTCGCCACGGTGCGCCGGGCGATCCGCACGCCTCGCTGGAGCAGGAGATCGCAGATCTTGCGATCGGTCAGCGACGTGCCCTTGCGCGACTCCTCGACGATCAGTTCCTTGATGATGTCCTTCGTGCTCAGCGATGGCGTGAAGAAATCCGAGAAGGGAATGACCTTCCGGTTCGGCAGCATCACGTACTTGCTGGCCGTGGCGCGGCTGACCGTGGATTCGTGGACGCCGACCTGCTGCGCTACCACCGCGCGAGTGAGCGGCCGTAGTTCGCGCACGCCACCCCGCAGGAAGCTCTCCTGCAATTCGCAGATGCACTGGCTGATCCGAAGCAGGGTATCGCGGCGCTGCTGGATGTTGGAGATGAACATCCTTGCCCGGTTCGTGTAGAGGCGGACGTGATCCTTGTCCTCGCCCGACACGGTGCTGGCAGCCGTCCGGATGTCGTCCGGAACCTCGGCCACGCGTTGCGGGAGCGACTTTCGCCGTGCGAACTGCCCTGCCAGCTGGTCGTAGAGGGCGTTGGTGCGGAGGTGGAAATACTTGCTGTCGACCACCTCCACCACAAGGTCGTCGTCTCGTAACGAGATGACGACATCGGGGGCGACGTAGGTGGAATCGGAAGGGCTTCGCCACGTCCGGCCCTGATCGGACTGTAACGGAAACGGGTTCAGGTACTCGCGGATGAAGTCGCGCGCCGTTTCGATTTCCTCCATCGAGATGCCGAGGTCGCGAGCGATCTGACCGTACTTGTGCGCCCCGAACTCGGTCAGTGCGCGGTCGACGATCGGGATGGTGGCCGCCGGCACATCGTGTCCCGTCTCGATGAGGTAGGCCGTCTGGAGCAGCAGGCATTCGCGAAGGTCGTGCGCGCCAACGCCGACGGGGGCGACATCGCGGATCACGTCCAGTGCTTCTTGCAGATCCTCTTCATCGAGACCGGTGAGCTCGGCGATCGCGTCGAGGGGATTGGTGAGGAATCCGCGCTCATCGAGCGATTCGAGCAGGTACTCGGCGATCGCAGATCCGCGTTCGTCCAGCACGGTCCGCACGTCGACAAGGATCTGATCGAGGATGGACTCGCTCGATGCGACCAGCGTCATCGGGTCGAAGTCCGATTCGTCCTGACCGCCGGCGATCGCGGTGATCGCCTGTTCCGGGAAGTCCTCCCACGAATCGTAGGCAGACTCCTCGGTGCGCACGCGGACATCCTGCATGCAGGTTGGGCACCAGGTGCCGTCGAGGACGTTGCCGCAGGTCGGGCAGGTCGCGCGGTCCTCTACCTCAAGGGCGGGATTGCCGGCCATCTCCTGTTCGATGACCTGCTGGAGTTCCTGCTGGGAGAGGCTGAGGATGTAGTTCGCCTCGATCAGGCTGGGCGAAACCCACGCCCGCATCTCCTGGCCATACTCGTACCCTGCTTCCATCCAGCTCATCGGGTGCTCCTTCGGGGCGCGGAACTGGAACGAAGCCTCGTGTCAGCGGGCCGCAGGATGAGATTTGTGATCGTGAAGGTCCATGCATGGCAAGTTCGCATGAACCCAGTATAGGCAAGGGCGTGAATGTGTGGCAAGGACCTTGCTATGTATTTCTGGACAGAACAATCTGCCAGAGATGCTCGTCAGTCCCGGGGAGTCTCCTTCTTTCCTTCGCAGTCTTGGTACCATGGGGGTGGATGGCCGTCGTTCTGGGGGCCGTGGCGTTCTGGATATCGTTTCCTCGCCCTCGCGGGCAAGCGAGAAGTCGGCTGGGCATCTTTCGCGCATACCATATCGGGCGGCTCTATGGCGTTGATGTCAACGTCCATCCTACCTTTGCGCTCGTTTTTCTCTGGGTCGTCTATCAGTGGGGATTCGGGCCGCACGGCGGAATCGTCCCGTTCGCGCTCGGGTGCCTCTTCGTCGTCTTGATCGTGCTCTCGGTCCTGCTCCACGAGCTTGGGCATTGCGCCATGGCGCAGCAGTATGGCATCCGCGTGCTGGACATCACGCTCTGGCCGTTCAACGGCGTGGCGCGGATCGAGCAAGCGCCGGAAACGCCGCGTGCCGAACTGATGATTTCTCTCGCCGGTCCCTTCATGAACCTGGCGCTCTTCGTTGCCCTGATGCCGGCGCTGTTCCTGCTTGGCGCGACGCTCGGAATGGACGTACTGGTGCCGGGAGGTGTGCTCTACGGCGAGATGACACCGGCGTCGTTTCTGGCGTATCTCGCCCTCACGAATCTTTTCATCTTCGCGTTTAACCTCTTCCCGGCTTTTCCTCTGGATGGCGGCCATGTCTTGCGGGCAGCGCTGAGCCCCTCGATGGGCCGGGAACGGGCGACCCGGATCGCGGTGCGGTTGGGGACGTTCCTGGCATTGGCGATGATGGCCGTCGGCGTCGTGACGAGGTCTGTTCCCATTGGTGTGATGGGGGTCTTCGTTTTGGTCGCCGCGCAGGTGGAAGGTCGCATGGTGCGGGTGGAAAGTGCGATGCGACGGTTGCGTGTCGGTTCGTATGCCTTGTGGGACATGGGTGGTATCTCGCCCGAGCGCCCGCTGACGTTCGCGTTGCGGGGAGGGCCACGCGACATCGTGGTGACGGAGAACGGCTATGTGCTTGGCATGCTCTGGCGGGCGGACCTGCTGGAGGCGTTGCGCGGTGGGCATGGCGACACGCTGGTGGGGGACCTGATGGACTCGGCGATCTACGTCGCCGATACCGACGATTCCATCTACGACGTACAGCGGCAGATGAATGAGAGCAATCGCTGGGCGGTGCCGGTGACGGAGGACGGCCTCTATCGGGGTATCTTCACCGCCGATCGCTTCGTGCATCTCTACCGGCAGATCGCGCCAGGCATCGTGCCGCAGTGGATCGGCCTGCCCGATGACTGGAAGCAGGCGATCGCCGATACCTTCCGCCCGCGGGCTGGGAAATAGGAATCATTCTCACAACCATTGACGAGATCGCCAATTCCGAGTATCGTTTCAGGGAATAGTTTCGTCAGCTCGCCCCCACCGGAGGTCCACAACATGAAAGTCTCGACGCGGGGTGAATATGGGGTGCGGGCCATGGTGGCGCTCGCGCACCACTACGGCGATGGGCCGATGTCCATCACTGAGATCGCCAAGGAATCGTCTGTTCCTACCGCCTATCTCGAACAACTGATCGCGCCGTTGCGTCGGGCCGGGCTTGTCGAAAGCAAGCGAGGCGCTCACGGCGGCTACACGCTTTCCCGCACGCCGGGGGAGATTCGTATTGGCGACGTGTATCGCGTGATGGAAGGCCCGGTTGCGCCGATGGAGTGCGTTTCCGAGGACCTGACCGAGCAGACCTGTCCGCTGATCGATGGCTGCGAAACGCGCCCGATCTGGCTGAAGGTTCGCGACTCGATCGCCGAGGCGCTCGACTCCACGACGCTGGCCGACCTGATCGCCCGTAAGGGCGTTGCTGCGTCGCCAGTGAGCGATGCCGTGATGCCGACCGCCGTCTCCTGACGCGCCGATGCAGGCCACCCGTCTCATTGGGAGACGGGTGGCCTTGTCGTTTTCGCCGTCCAGAACGGGAACTCTCCGATGACCTACGGAAGTGATCTCATCTATCTCGACCACGCCGCAACGACGCCGGTTGATCCTGCCGTCGTTCAGGCCATGCTGCCGTATTTCTCGACCGTCTTCGGCAATCCGTCCAGCATCTACCGTGTCGGCCAGGATGCCCGCGCCGCGCTCGATCGCGCTCGCCAGACGGTCGCGCGGGTGCTCAACTGCCGCCCGTCGGAGGTCGTTTTCACGAGCGGAGCGACGGAGAGCGACAACCTTGCGCTGAAGGGCGTTGCCTGGGCTGCGCGCCTGGCGCACCCGGCTGGCCCTATGCCGCATATCGTTACGACCGCAATCGAGCATCATGCCGTCCTTCATGCGGCCGACGCGTTGGAGGAACAGGGATTCGCGGTTACGCGCATCCCGTGCGATGCGCGTGGCGTCGTGCGGTCCGAGGCTATCGCTGCCGCGATCCGGCCGGAGACGTGCCTGATCTCGGTGATGTATGCGAACAACGAGGTCGGCTCGATCCAGCCGATCGCCGAGATCGGCGCGATTGCTCGCGAGCGTGGCATTCCCTTCCACACCGATGCGGTGCAGGCGGCCGGGTCGCATCCGCTCGACGTGCAGGCACTGGGTGTCGACCTGTTGGCGCTCTCGGCGCACAAGTTCTACGGCCCGAAGGGCGTGGGCATCCTCTACGTGCGAAAGGGCATGCCAATCCGCTTCCAGCAGGATGGCGGGGGCCAGGAGTCCGGGCGGCGCGGCGGTACGGAGAACGTTCCGCTGATCGTCGGAATGGCGGAGGCGCTGCAACGCGCCGACGCATCGCGCGAGGCATATACCGCACATACGCGGGGGTTGCGTGATGCGCTCTGGGCAGGCATTCAGGAGCAGGTCCCGGACGTCTCGCTGAACGGACCGGATCTCGATGGCCAGCGCCTGACGAACAACCTGAACGTCTCGATTCGCGGCGTGCAGGGAGAAACGGCACTTCTCGCGCTTGACATGGATGGCGTGGAAGGATCGGCCGGGTCGGCCTGCACGACGGGCAACTCCGAACCGAGTCATGTGCTGCTGGCGATGGGCCTGACGGAGGAAACGGCACGGGCAAGCCTTCGCCTCACGGTTGGGCGCGGCAACTCCCGCGACGAGATCGATGATGCGATCGAAGTGCTGGCGGGCGTCGTGGCGCGGATTCGGAGTCTCAGCGCCGTCTGAGCTGCGTCAGGCGAGCATTCCCGCTTCGGCGGCGAGCCGTTCGGCGATCGCATAGGCGCGCAGGGTGCCAGCCAGCCACGGATCGTTCGCGCGTTCCTCGGGTGTGGTGTCGATGCATGCCCAGGCGACCACCAGGGCGAAGTGGACGATGGCGCCCGTCAGGACCCGCTCGCGCGGCAGGCCGAGTTCTCGCGCGAAGATGTCCACACGCCGCCGCAAGATCGATTCGTGATCGCCGGGCTCGGACGCTGGCCAGCCGTTGAGCAGCCACGTCCCTACGTCGTAGGCGCGGTCGCCGATCAACCCTTTCGGGTCGATCACCGTCCAGCCGCCTGCAGCATTTTCCAGGATGTTTCCGTGATGGAGGTCGCCGTGGAGGACTGTCGATTCGTCAGATGCGGCCAACCGTTCGGCGAGCGACGCGGCGAACGCGATCGACTCTGGCGAAAGGGCCGAGTCCGTGCGGCCTGCCTGCATTTGGTCGTGCAACCGATAGAGGTCGCGGAACCAGCGGGAGAGCGGGATCAGATCGCCGGGTTCCGGTGGCATGGGACGCCAGAGGCGTTTCAGCATCGTGGCACCGATCGTGGTCGCTTTCGCGTCGTCGATCCGGTCGTCGAAAGCACGGAGCGGCGTGCCGGGCACGACCCGCTCGATCAGCATCCCGGCTGACGTTGTATCCGCGTGGATCAGCCGCACGACGTCGGGTCCCTGGAACGCGGCAAGTCCGGCGACCTCCGACGAGAACTCCATGCCGGGAGGCGCGAGCTTGAGCACGACTTCGCCCTCCATTGCACTACTGCCAAACAGCACCACGTTGTAGGTCAGGTGTGGAATCTCAGGATGCAGCGTGATCTTCCAACGATCGCACCAGGCATCGACCATCGCGGGTAGCGTCGAGAACCACTCGGCGGTGTTGGGCGTGTCGGCGTGACCCAGCATCTCGCCGATTGTCGCGGCAGGCAGGATCACCCCGTCGTGCAGCACGATGTCGGTCATCATGAGGAGGTCTCCACTGTGTGTGCCTCCTGCGAGGTTTGCACGCCTGCCCCGGTGAGGGCATCTTCCGGCGTGGGCCGGCCGGCTGCCGCTGTGGCGTCGAGCGCGGCGCGCGCGTCCTTGCCGTCGATCTGGCCGAGCGGCGGCAGGTCGGCGAGCGAACGCAGCCCGAAGTGCTGGAGGAAGGCCGTTGTCGTGCCGTACTGGATCGGGTTGCCGACTGTCTGCAGGCGCGCCACCGGCTCGATCAGCTCCCGTGCATGCAGCGTTGCGAGCACGCCGGAGCTGTCGACGCCGCGCACGGCATCGATCTCGGCCCGCGTGACCGGCTGCTGGTAGGCGACGATGGCCAGCGTCTCCAGCGCGGCGGAAGAGAGACGCGCCTCCCGGTCGAGCCCGAGGAAGGTTCGTACCCGCTCGGCGAAGCGGGGCGCCGTCACCAGTTGGACGCGTTTGCCGTGTCGCTGCACGACCCATCCGCGCGACGCGTCGGCATTGAGCAACTCCAGGGCCGCAACGACCTGGTCCGGTTCGACCCCGGCGCCCTTTGCCAGATCGTCGACGGTCGGTGCCTCCGTGGTGACGAGCAGGAAGGCCTCCATCAGTGCCGCCAGCTCGGGCAACGCGATCGAGGGAACGTCCGTGCCTGGCAGCGCCAGCTGGCCTGCGTCGGTGACGGTATTGGTCGGCTCGATGTTGAAGGCGGTTGCGGTGTCGGTCATGGGCATCCGATGCGTGTGGAGAAATCCCTTGCGGAATGACTGTGGAGCGCGTTGCTGGCGGCTGGCTTGGGCGTTGCGTCAGTTCAGGAACTCGTTGGCGAGTTCTTCCGAGGATACATCGCTGCTTTCCGGCGTGTCGGCAGCCCGTTGAAAACGGATGTCGCCGAAGAGGTCGTCCTGCTGTGCTTCCAACGCATTCCGCCGTACCAGCACAAGCACCGCGAGGAAGGCGGTCGCGACCTCGCTGCGCTGTCGATAGGATTCGGTCATCGATGCGAAGCTGATCGGGCGCTGGCTCAGGTGTGCGGTGAAATCGATCACGCGGTCGATCATCTCGCGGATGCTGATGACCTTCCGCTGCCTGATGAGTTCGATCGGCTTGGCCGTCACCGTGAGGCGTCGCCGGATCGAGCGCAGGAGCACGGACGCCTCGTACGGGATCAGGCGGATCTCCTGAGGCGGTGCGGCGGGAATCGAGACAGGAATGCGCGCGGAGGGTGCGAAGGTCGCGTTGCCCGCCGTGTGGAGTGCTCCGAGATGGAGGGCGGCCGTCTTCATCAGCTTGTACTGCGCCAGCTCGGTGGCGAGATCGCTCTGCGTGGGCTCTTCCTCCTCGACCCTCGGAGGGCGCGGGAGGAGCGACCGGCTCTTGAGCAGCGTCAGCCGCGTACCGACCGCCGCGAACTCCGCGATCGTCTCGTCCGGAGTGGTGCCGGTCTCCCGCATCTCGTTCACGCGGTCGAGGAACTGGTCGGTGACCGCTACCAGCGAGACATCGGCGATCGCCAGCTGACTGCGTTCGATCAGCCGCAGCAACAGGTCGAGCGGTCCCTCGAAGTCGGGGAGGCGCAGCTGGTAGTTGGCGAGGCTGAGATTGCCGCCTTCGTGATGCTCAGCTTGCGCGGACATGTGCCTCTGCCCGGATGGACGTCGACGAGACAATCGACGTTTTTCGCGTGGGGATTGCCGACGGGGCGTTGTCCGCGGCGCGCAACTGTGCCAGATCCGGATCGACCGCTGCCAGCTCGTCGTCTTCGTGAAGGGCGACAAGCGTACAGATGCGTTCGTTGTACCCAAGCTCCCGCAGCATCGCGTTGCCGAGCGCGGCGTGGTGCGCAGCGATCCAGATGCCGCTTCCGATTCGTGGCATCGTGGCTTGCCTGCGAATCCTTCGTGCAATCGGCGGAACGTGTGCTGCGATCACCCACAGGCCACGGTCGAGCAGACGAACGTGATGGCCTTGATAGGTCTTGCCGAGATCGTGGAGCAGTCCCGCGACCCACAGGTCGGTGCAGGCGCCGTCGGCGCGAAGCCGCTGCCCGACCGCCAGCAGGTGTCGCTGGTCGGCGGACATGAGGGCACGGAACCGTTCGATGGTACCGGGACGCAGGTATATCGCGATATCCGTCGGCATCTCCGGTGGTCGTTGTGGACGTGTGAAGGCCAACGCCTGCCCGAGCCGGTTGGCGCTGGCCTTCACGACGCCACGGGAGACCGAGACCGACGTTCGGCGAAGAGGCGTCACTGGATCATGAAGTAGACGAGATCGGTGAGGCTCTGGCGAACCGGGTCGATCATCCCGCCGACCAGGGAGCCACCGATGCTGCCGCCGATGAAGAAGATGACGAAGAGGATCATGAATCCGTAGCGTTCCAGAGGCTGCAGTACCGGCCCCCAGAAGTTGGGCAGGAGACCGGTGAGGATCTTGTAGCCGTCCAGCGGTGGGATCGGGATCATGTTGAACGAGGCGAGCAGGATGTTCACCCAGATGAAGTAGACGATGAAGAGCTCGACGTCGGGGTTCATCGTCACGTCGTTCTTGATCGCGATCTGGTATGGAATCGCCACGATCAGCGCCTGCAGCGCATTCGAGACCGGGCCGGCCAGTGCCACGATTGCCATTCCGAGATTCCGCCGCCCCCCGAAGGTGTATCGAAAACGTGAGGGATTCACGGGACACGGCTTGCCCCAGCCGATGAAACCGTAGCCCAGCGAAATGAGCACCATGCCGAAGAATCCGAATGGCTCGAAATGGGCAATCGGATTGAGCGTCACGCGTCCCATGTCCTTCGCCGTGGTGTCGCCGAGTTTCCAGGCTGTGACGGCGTGCGCGCATTCGTGGATGGTCGTCGCGATCACGAACGACAGGAGGATGGCGATGATCTCTTCAGGTGAACGGGTGATCGTTCCCACGCGGGCTCCGTTGGCTGATCGGTGGCGGTGGTTCGGAAGCGTCCGACTCGAACGAGGAAGGCGGGTTACCGGTATGGCAACCCGCCTGATCGATTGCTGGTGCAATGATACGCCGAATCGGCGTGTCCGTGTCCGTCGTGGCTAGGCGCCAGAACCCGCGTAGAGGTGGCAGGCCACCCAGTGATCGCGGCCCTGATCGGCGAAGATCGGGTCGATCTGCTTGCAGACATCCATCACGTACGGGCACCGCGTGTGGAAGTGGCAGCCGGACGGAGGATTGATCGGACTCGGCACGTCGCCAGTGAGGATGATGCGCTCGCGTTTCTTCTCGATCACCGGGTCCGGAATCGGCACGGCGGAAAGGAGCGCCTTCGTGTACGGGTGCAGGGGATCGTCGTAGAGCTCGTTGCGGTCGGCCATCTCGACGATCTTGCCGAGGTACATCACGGCGACGCGATCGGAGATGTGGCGGACCACGGAGAGGTCGTGGGCGATGAAGAGATAGGTAAGGCCGAACTGGTCCTGCAAGTCTTCCAGCAGGTTCACCACCTGCGCCTGGATGGACACGTCGAGGGCCGAGACCGGCTCGTCGCAGACGATGAAGTCCGGGTTCGCGGCCAGGGCGCGGGCGATACCGACGCGTTGCCGCTGGCCGCCGGAGAACTCGTGCGGATAGCGGTTGGCGAAGTACGGATTGAGCCCCACCGTCTGCAGGAGTTCCTGCACACGCTGCGTGCGCTGGCCCTTCTCCACCAGCTTGTGGATCTGCATCGGCTCCGAGACGATGTTGCCGACCGTCATGCGTGGGTTGAGCGACGCATACGGGTCCTGGAACACCATCTGGAGATGGCGGCGCATCTTGCGCATCTCGGTGCCGTCGAGCTTGGTCAGGTCGCGGCCGCTGAAGTTGACCTCACCGGATGTCGGCTTGTAGAGCTGCAGGATGGCGCGACCCGTGGTGGACTTGCCGCAGCCCGACTCTCCCACGAGGCCGAGCGTCTCGCCCTTCTTGACCTGGAAACTCACGCCGTCCACCGCCTGCACGGCGCCGACTTTGCGCTGGAAGATGATGCCCTGCGTGAGTGGGAAGTGCATCACCAGATTCTTCACGTCGAGCAATGGCTGCTCGTTGTTGATGGGAGCCGGTTGCGGCTGGGTGTTCTCTGCGACAGCAGCGGACATGGTGTTCCTCCGACGCTCCGGCTATGCGGGGCCCATCTGGCTCGGCGAGACGCCGAGATCCGGAGCCTCTGGATCGAATTCGTTGGCGACGACGGACGGTTCCGGATGCCCGTGTGATACGGCAACCTGGTCCTGATCGTCGTCGCGATGGACTTCTTCCCAGAACCAGCAGGCGGAAAGGTGGCCCGGAGCGACTTCCTGCAATGGCGGGTTCTTCTGCTCACACTTCTCACGCGCGTAATTGCAGCGCGGGACGAACGGGCACATATCCGGCAGGTCGATGAGATCGGGCGGAAGGCCACGGATCGGCTGAAGCTTTTCCTTCTGCCGCGCATCGAGACGCGGGATGGACTTCATGAGGCCAACCGTATACGGGTGACGCGGATTGGCGAAGATCTCGCTGGTGGTGGCCGTTTCCACGATGTGGCCGGCGTACATCACCTGCACGCGGTCGGCCATGCCGGCAACGACACCCATCGAGTGGGTGATCATGATGACGCCGGTGCCGGTCTCCGTCTGCAGGTTGCGCATGAGGTCCAGGATCTGCGCCTGGATCGTCACGTCGAGCGCGGTCGTCGGCTCGTCGGCGATCAGCAGCTTCGGGTTGCAGGAGAGCGCCATGGCGATCATCACGCGCTGGCGCATACCGCCGGAGAACTGGTGCGGGTATTGATCGACACGCTCGGATGCGTTCGGGATACCCACCATCTTCAGCAGTTCGATCGCCCGTTCCTTCGCCTGGGATTTGTTCATGCCCATGTGAAGTTGCAGCGACTCGCTGATCTGGCGGTTGATGGTGAGAACCGGGTTGAGCGAGGTCATTGGGTCCTGGAAGATCATCGCGATGTCGTTACCGCGAATCGCCCGTACCTGCTCGTCGGACATCTTGAGGATGTCCTTGCCCTGGAAGTTGACTTCGCCGTTGACGATCTTGCCCGGCGGGCTGGGGATCAGTCGCATGATGGAGAGGCCGGTGATGCTCTTACCAGAGCCCGACTCGCCCACGACGCCCAGCGTCTCTCCCGGCATGACATAAAAGGAAACGTCATCGACCGCTCTCACGACGCCGTCCTGGGTGAAGAACTGCGTCTTCAGGTTCTTTACCTCGAGAATCGGTGCGCTTCGATCGATCGTCGACTGCGCGGATCTGGTGGTGGTTGCTGGCTCTGCCGCCATCCTGGCTCCTCTCGCCCAGACTGAGACACATGTGTCGAACCGGCGGTCCGACTGGTTGGTTGCCGGCGGTAGTGGTGTGGTGGCACCGGTGCCGGTCATTCCCGGAGTTCCCGGTTACGAACCGGATACCGATCTCCGAAGGAAGGGGAAATCCCCGTCCCTTGCGGACGCGGCATTGCGTCCAACGTTTACCAGCATCATGACGCGGTTCTGGGGCTGGACATTACCACAAATCGGCACAAATCGCGAGTGAATCCTCTTCTCGCCAACGTGTGCAGGGGTTCGTCCTGGCTCGTACACCCCCCGAACCAGCCATTCGGGCGTCGATGCGACGTGGGTAGTATGCCCTGTTCGCGCCGGCAATGCATGATGAATCGTCCCGGATTGGGCATGAACATGAGACTCAGGTGCGATCGGATCGTGATTTTCCTGCGGCGCAGGCGTACCGGACGCCCGGCTGATACAAATCGGTCCCATGATCTTTGGTCATTCCGCGCAAGAACCGGACGAGTGATTCCGGGGCGCTCTGCGACGTTGTGCAAGATGCATGGATCGTGGCGCTTGCCTACGCGGCGCGGCGCAGGAGTGGCGCGACGCCGTCTCCGATCGCGCGCGCGGCATTTGCGAACATCGCCATCGAGTTGCAGACCAGCATGTCGAAGCCGCGATCGACCGTCTCCCGTGCATGCTCCACGTTGAGAAATGTTGTGCCCGTCTTCACGCCCTTCGCCTTGCACCGCGCCACGACTTCGTCAGCCACCTTCGCGACCTCGGGGTGCGCTGGCTGGCCGTGCAGGCCGAGCGATTGCGCCAGGTCGTTTGGACCGACGAACAGGACATCCAGATTCGGGGTGTCGAGAATCGTGTCGAGCCGGCTCAAGGTATCGATGTGCTCGAACTGGATGATGGTCAAGACGCGGTCGGAGAGTTCGCCTGCCATCGCGGAAGCGGGTTCTCGCATGCCGAAGTCGAAGACGCGCCCGCCCGCCAGGCCTCGATTGCCGCGTGGCAGGAACTTCGTTGCCGCAATCATCAACTCCGCCTGGTCCGGCGTGTCAATCTGCGGCGCCATGATGCCTTCCGCCCCGAGATCAACGTATTTCAGGACGACTTTCGGGTCGAGCTCGCCAACGCGCACGACCGGGGAGATACCGCGTGCTTCTGCTGCGAGGATCATCGGGTAGACCGAATCCGGGGCAAGCGCACTGTGTTCGGCATCGATCAGGGCGAAATCGAAGCCGGTGAGCGCCAGCACCTCGACCATTTGTGGGGTAGGCGTCTGCACGAAGCAACCGAGGACGACCTCGCCGCGAGCCATCTTGTCGCGCACCGGGTTTCCATTCACCATTGGGGACGATCCTTCCTTCACAAGCCTGTCGCCGCGGTCGTCCGTATGGACCGCCGGCGGGTTCCGCGATTGTACGGGTAACCCGCTTGCTTCGGAATGCCGTTGCTCCGGATAATTCGGTCGTGATCCGTCCTCCGTTTGACAGGAGCCGCTGTGAGCGAGCAGGAAGCCTTCGCCGACGCCGAACGCCCGTACCTCGTCGCATTCCAGCACGTGCCGTACGTCGGGCCGGTTGCGCTCGCGCGCTTACGAGAGACATTCGGGTCGGCAGAAGCTGCCTGGACGGCGGATGGACGCTACCTTCGGGCCGCTGTCCACGAGCGAGCGGCGGCCTCGCTTGAATCCACCCGGAGATCACTTGACGTAAACACGATATGCTCCGGGCTTGAGCGGGATGGCATCAGCGTCGTGACCATTGATGACGCAGCCTATCCACGGTTATTGCGAGAGATTCATCAGCCACCGCCGGTGCTGTTCGTCCGGGGCACGCTCGTCGAGGATGATGCCATGGCGGTCGCGATTGTCGGGACGCGGCAGATCACGCCATACGGACGCACCGTCACCGAAGCGATCGCAAGCGGCCTGGCGCAGGCAGGGGTCACGGTCGTGTCCGGTATGGCCAAGGGCGTCGATGGCGTGGCGCATCAGGCGGCGCTCGACGCGGGAGGGCGGACCATTGCGGTCCTCGGAAGTGGACTGCGCCAGATCTATCCGGCGGAACACCGGCGCCTGGCCGAGCGGATTGCGGAGCTGGGCGCGGTGATCTCCGACTATCCGCCGGACACGAAACCGGATGCCCGCAACTTCCCGGCCCGGAACCGCATCATCTCCGGCCTGTCGTGTGGGGTGGTGGTGACGGAGGCTCCGGAGAAGAGTGGCGCGCTGATCACCGTCGACTTCGCGGCCGATCAGGGCAGGGATGTGTGTGCCGTGCCCGGACCGGTCGGTGCGAGCAAGAGTGCCGGGTGCAACCAGCTGATCCGGAATGGTGCGTTTCTGGTTCGTTCGGCGCGGGATGTGCTGGATGACCTTGGGATCGGCCGGACGCCGGAACAGCTGGCAGTCCAGCAGGCGCTCCCGTTGGGGGAATCGGAGCGCTTGCTCCTCGGCGTGATGTCCGGCGAGCCGCGGCATATCGACGACCTCCGCGAACTCGCGAACCTGCCGACGACCGAGGTCTCGTCGGTGTTGATGCTGCTGGAGTTGCAAGGGCTTGTGACGAATGCCGGCGCCCAACACTACGTCCGCAGTGGTCGCTGAACGGCATGCGCCGGACTTCTTGCCGGAACCGGCTGGTGTCGCCTGGCCGGACGATCCCAGCCTCCTTGACAGGGATATCGGTTGCTCTCTACTTTAGAAAAGCGGTCGCGCGAACTCCTGTATGGAGCGAAGCGCGCCGCCTTCCGGCATCGTTCGCGGCTCGCCGACGCATGACCTTGGTCCTCTTGACGGCTCGCGTACGGTGGAAGACGGGGCGATAACCATCTATGCTTTCGTCCCCGTACGATGATGTCGCTCGCTAGCGGGACACTGGCGAGCCAGGATGCGATCCTGACGCGCCTTCTTTTCGAGCGAACAGGAACAGACACTCATGGCACTTCAGGAGACTGCCTCCTCCGCCATCACCGTTGACGAGACGGCAGAGGTGAGCAGCGAAACCCGGAAGGCAACGAAGCCCCGGGCAACCAAATCGACATCGGCGGCCAAGACCGCAACGCGGAAATCCACGTCCGGCACCGCCGCCAGGAAGAAGACGGCGGCGAAGACGCGTGCGCCGCGCGGCAAGCTCGTCATCGTCGAGTCCCCGGCGAAAGCGCGCTCCATCGGGCGATACCTGGGCTCCGGCTATACGGTGAAGGCCTCGATGGGTCATATTCGCGACCTGCCGAAGAGCACGCTGGGCGTTGATGTCGAGGCCGATTTTCATCCCAAGTACCTGATTCCGCGCGACAAGAACAAGGTCGTGAAGGAATTGAAGGACAGTGTGGCCGGGGCGAAGGAAATCTATCTCGCCACCGACCCCGACCGCGAGGGCGAGGCCATCGCCTGGCACTTGCTTCACGCCACGGATGCCGAGGACAAGCCGGTTCATCGTGTCGTCTTCCATGAGATCACGCCCGAGGCGGTGGTTTCGGCGATGGACAACCCGCGCGGCATCGACATGGATCTGGTGGATGCGTATCAGGCGCGCCGCATTCTCGACCGGCTCGTGGGGTACAGCATCAGTCCGCTGCTCTGGAAGAAGGTGAAGCGCGGCCTGTCCGCCGGTCGCGTGCAGACCGCCGCCCTTCGCATCGTCGTGGAGCGCGAGCGCGAGATCGAGCAGTTCATCCCGGTTGAATACTGGTCGCTGGAAGCGGATCTCGCGAAGATCACCGGCAAGGCGCCGCCGAAGCGCGACCAGTTCCGGGCCAGCCTGCATCAGGTCGCGGGCAAGAAGGCCGAACTCGGAACGGGCGAAGAGACCAACGCCATCGTGAAGGCGCTCGACGGCGCGGCCTGGAAGGTCGCCGATGTCGTGCGGAGCGAACGCCGCCGCCGGCCGCAGCCTCCGTTCACCACCAGCACCATGCTCCAGGAAGCCTCTCGCAAACTTGGCTTCCAAGTTGGCCGCACCACGCGGATGGCGCAGGAGCTTTATGAGGGCATCGACCTCGGTGCGGAGGGCGTGCAGGGACTTATCACCTACATGCGCACCGACTCCACGAATGTGGCGGTCAGCGCGCAGCAGGCGTCTCGCGCTGTGATCGCCGGGCGGTTCGGCGACGAATTCGTGCCGGCGCGTCCGCCTGTCTACACGAAGAAGTCGAAGGGAGCGCAGGAGGCCCACGAGGCAATCCGCCCGACGAATCCGGCCCGTACGCCAGAATCGGTGAAATCCCTTCTGAGCGCGCCGCAATTCCGGCTCTATCAGCTCATCTGGCAGCGGTTCATGGCGAGCCAGATGGCCGATGCCCTGCTCGACAACACGCGGGTCGATGTGGCCGCTGGTTCGCCTGCGGCGATCGAGGCGGGCGAGAAGCCGTATGTCTTCCGGGCCAACGGGTCCATCGTGAAGTTCCAGGGCTGGATGGCCGTCTATCAGCAGGGCCGCGACGAGGGCGAGACCGACGAACTCGATGCCGGTGCGCTGCCGGACGTCTCGGTCGGCGAGCCGCTGGACCTGCTGAAACTCCTGCCCGAGCAGCATTTCACGCAGCCGCCTCCTCGCTACACGCAGGCGACCCTCGTGAAGGCGCTGGAAGAGCAGGGCATTGGCCGCCCGAGTACCTACCCGTCCACGGTCGCGACGCTCCAGGCGCGGAGTTACGTGGCGATCGAGGAGCGGAAGCTCATCCCGACCGAACTCGGATTCGTGGTGAACGACCTGCTCGTAGAGCACTTCCCCGATCTCTTCGACGTGGGATTCACCTCGCAGCTCGAAGGCGAGCTCGACGACATCGCGTCGGGCGAACGGAAGTGGGTGCCGACCCTGCAGGAGTTCCACGGCCCGTTCGCGGCGACGCTCAAGAACGCCGAGCAGACGATGGAGCGCGTCCAGATCAAGGACGAGCCGACCGATGAGGTCTGTGAACTGTGCGGCAAGCCGATGGTCATCAAGCTGGGACGCTTCGGCAAGTTCCTCGCGTGCAGTGGCTTCCCCGACTGCCGCAACGCGCGGCCGCTGCTGACGCGCATCGGGGTCGAATGCCCGACCTGTCATCAGGGCGAGGTCGTGGAACGTCGCTCGAAGAAGGGGCGCAAGTTCTACGGCTGCGAACGCTATCCGGAGTGCGATTTCGTCTCCTGGAACAAGCCGGTGGAGTATCCCTGCCCGAACGGCGATTCCCCGTGGATGATGGAGGTTGGCCGCAACGGACAGCTCAAGTGTCCGGTCTGCAGCACCGTGATCGCCGAGCAGCCGCAGCTCGCGAAGGCCGGCGACTGATCGGTCCATCTCCAACCGCATCGAGCGGGATGAAACGGGCCGTACCCCTGCTGGGGTGCGGCCTGTTCGCGATACACTTCCTCATCGGGATTCTTTCGCGGCTCGCCCATTCCCCATGAGCCCGATACACAGGCGCCGGCTGATTCGGCGTCAGGATTGGCAACGGTATCCAATGACTTACGACACCCAGTGGCGTCCCCACGCTACGACCATTCTCGGCGTGAAGCGCGGTAACGAGATCGCGCTGGCCGGGGACGGACAGGTCACGATGGGGGACATCGTACTCAAGCACGGGGCGCGCAAGCTTCGCACCCTCTACGACGGCCAGGTGATCGCCGGGTTTGCCGGCGCGGTGGCCGATGCCCTCACCCTTTTCGCCAAGTTCGAGGCCCAGCTCCAGGAGTGGGGTGGCGATCTCCGTCGCGCCTCCGTCGAATTGACCAGGGAATGGCGCAGCGACCGGTACCTCCGGCGACTGGAGGCGCAGCTGATCGTCGCCGACGGCGCGTCGTTGCTCGTCCTCTCCGGTGAGGGCGACGTGATCGAGCCGGACGACGGCATCGTCGCCATCGGTTCGGGCGCGCCGTATGCGACCGCTGCTGCCAAGGCGCTGCTCCGCAATACCGAACTGTCCGCCGAGGAGATCGTTCTGCGCTCGATGGAGATTACCGCCGAGATCTGCATCTTCACCAACGATCATTTCATGGTGCAGGTTGTTCGCGCGGGTGCCGACGAGGCCGATGTGGCGGTCGAGGTCGCGGGATCGCAGACGCCGAGCGAGGATGCCGGGCCAGTCGCGTCCGGGGAAGGAGCCACGCGATGATCGCCGATACCGCCCGCCGATCGACCGGCAAAGACAAACCGGTTCGTGTCGCTGCAGACGATGTCGTCGAGGATCGTCCCGCCGACAGTCTTACGCCGCGCGAGATCGTGGACGAATTGAACCGCTATATCATCGGCCAGCACGATGCCAAGCGCGCGGTCGCGGTGGCATTGCGGAACCGTTACCGCCGTCAGCAGCTGCCGGAAGAACTGCGTCGCGAAGTGCAGCCGAAGAATATCCTCATGATCGGTTCGACTGGCGTCGGCAAGACGGAAATCGCGCGCCGCGTCGCCCGGATCGTCGATGCGCCGTTCATCAAGGTCGAGGCGACCAAGTTCACCGAAGTCGGTTACGTCGGCCGCGATGTCGAGTCGATCGTGCGTGACCTGGTCGAGATCGCCATCACAATGATCCACAGCCAGCGACTGGAACTGGTGCGGGAGGAGGCGCGCCTCGCCGCCGTCGAGCGCCTGGCGGAAATCATGTCCGAGCAGGCGTTGGCCCAGCGGCCTCCGCGCAACTCGTCGCGCCGGGAGGGCATGGACGCCGCTGAGGATGCGGAGGCGGTTGCGCGGCGCGAGGCCCAGATGTTCGAGCGCCGCCGCCGTCGCGAGCAGAAGCGGCTGATGGATCTGCTCAACACGGAGCAGATCGACGACGAGACGGTGGAAATCGAACTGGACGAGGGCATCAACTACGACGAAGCCGGTGGCTACGACTATGCATCGGGTGCACCGTACGACGAGATGCAGGAGTCGATCTACGACATGCTCGACAGCCTGATACCGCGTCGCCGCCTGCGACGGCGGGTGTCGGTGCGGGAGGCGCGTCGTATCCTCGCGCAGCAGGAGGCAATGCGGCTGGTCGATTTCGATCAGGTCGTGGAGACCGCGATCAAGCGCGTCGAGGATGCGGCGGTGGTCTTTATCGACGAGATCGACAAGACGATCTCCGGCGATGGCGACTCCGGACCGGACATCTCCGGCGAGGGCGTGCAGCGCGATCTCTTGCCAATCGTCGAGGGGTCGGCGGTGATGACGCGGTACGGTCCGATCCACACGGATCATGTCCTCTTCATCGCGGCGGGCTCGTTCTCCAAAGCGCGGCCGTCGGACCTCATTCCGGAGTTGCAGGGACGTTTCCCGATTCGCGTCGAGTTGCAGTCGTTAAGCGAGGACGATCTCTACGCGATCCTGACGGAACCGCAGAATGCGCTGACGAAGCAGTATGAGGCCTTGCTCGGGACGGAGGGCTTTACGCTCCGGTTCAGTGAGGATGGTCTGCGGGAAGTTGCGCGTCTGGCGAACCAGGTCAACCAGCGGAGCGAGGACATCGGCGCCCGGCGGCTGCAGACGATCCTCGAGCGCGTGATCGAGGAGCTTTCGTTCGACGCGTCGGACCGATGCGGGGAGAGCGTCGAGATCGGCAAGGACTTTGTCCTCGAACGTGTCGGCGAGGTGGTCGACGACGAGGAGCTGAGCAACTTCATCCTGTAGCGATCACCGTGACGGACCGGTTCACGATGATTGCTGGATTCCGGGCATGGGCGGCGGGTATCGGACAATTGGCGTTCATGAAAAGGGTGGGTGGAGACGTGTCGGAACGGAAGGTGATCGCGGTCGATCTCGGTGCGACCCGGATTCGTGTGGCGCTGGTGACCGAAGGCGGCGACATGGTCCGCCGTGTCGACGATCTGGCCCATACGGAGGAAGGGCCGCGCGCTGTCGCGGAACGGATTGCCGGGCTCATCCAGCGTATTGCCGCCGAGACGGGGATCGACGCTGCCGTTCCGGTTGGCATCGGGTCGCCGGGGCCACTCAATCCGCGTACTGGTACGGTGCTTTATACGCCGAACCTTCCTGGATGGCGGAATGTCCCGCTGGTCGATTGGCTGGCCGATCTCACGGGCCGGCGTGTGGCGCTCCAGAATGACGGGAACTGCGGCACGTTGGGGGAGATGCAGTTCGGCAGCGCCAAGGGCGAGCAGGATCTGGTCTATCTCGCACTGGGCACGGGTGTCGGCGGCGGCATCGTCAGCAGCGGCAAGCTGGTCGATGGCATCCGCGGTCTCGGCGCGGAAGTCGGGCACTTCGTGGTCGCGCTCGATGGGCCGCGCTGCTCCTGTGGGAGCGTCGGCTGCCTGGAGGCATTCACCGCCGGATGGGCGATCAAGCATGAAGCGGAAGCGGTGTGCACGACTCGCGATGGCGACTTCATGATGAACCTCGCGGGCGGCAAGGAGGTTCACGCCGGAATCGTGGCCGAGGCCGCGCGTCAGGGCGATCCCGCCGCGACGTTGATTCTCGACCGGGCGGCGCGCGCACTCGGTGCGGCGATGGGCGCGTTCGTGAATCTCACGAACCCGAGCGCGATCGTCTTCGGCGGTGGCCTGATCGCGATCCGCGACGTGCTGATCGAGCCGGCGAAGCGGTACATGACGCAGCATTGCTTCGCCGACTTCCGCGACGATGTGACGGTGACGTACTCGTCGCTCGGTCACGATACGGGTGTCTACGGTGCGGCGGCGTTGGCGTTGATCACGTTCCCCGAATAGGCTCGCCCGGGATTGTGCCGCGCGCAGCATGACCCGGCCCGGAACGCTCCACTGGCTCGTGAGTGGGGGGTTCCGTGCCGATTCACGCCGTGCCATACTGCGCCGGACGATGGGTCATCTGGCGAAAGGACAGGGCGAATGGCACAGCATCCGGCATACATCTGGTGGAAGGGCGAGCGCATGCGGTGGGAGGACGCCACCGTGCATGTGACCGATATCGCGTGGTCGGCGGTCGGGGCTGTCTTCGAGGGCATCCGCGCCTACGCCAACGAGGAGACCGGGCAGCTGTTCGTGTTCCGGCTGCCGGAGCATTTGAAGCGGCTCGATGCGTCCGCCCGGCTGGTGCGTCTCCCGGTTGAGCAGACGCCAGCCGACATCACCGCGATCATTGACGATTTGCTGGTCGTGAACGAGGTGCGCGAGGATACCTACATCCGTCCGCTGATCTATCACGGTGAGGCCGAGGGCAAGCGGAACGCGATCTCGGACCTGCGCGGGACCATGCTGGTGAACACGCATCCGATGCCGAGCCATCTCGGTACGGGATACGTCCAGCACGCCAAGGTCAGCTCCTGGCAGCGCATTTCCGATACGGTGATGCCGCCGCGGATCAAGAACATTTCCAACTATCGCAACGGCCAGCTCGCCACCTACGAGGTCAAGCAGGACGGGTACGATGTCGCGCTCTTGCTGAACGCCCAGGGCAAGATTGCCGAGGCGCCCGGAGCCTGCGTGATGCTGATCCGGGACGGCAAGCTCATCACTCCGGACGTGACGCAGGGCATCCTGGAAAGTGTCACGCGGGACGCCCTCCTGACGCTGGCGCGCGAGGAGCTGGGAATCGAGGTCGTCGAGCGGCCGGTCGATCGCACCGAGTTCTATGTCGCCGACGAGGCGTTCACCTGTGGCACGGCGGCGGAGATCACGCCGGTGGTCTCGCTGGATCGTTACCCGATTGGCGATGGCAAGGTTGCCGGTCCGCTCACCTCGGCACTGGAGCGGCTCTATATCGATGTCCTGCGCGGCCGGGAGACGAGATACGCGCATTGGCGGCATGAGGTGCCGGTCGCGGTTCCGGTGGCGGACTGAACGGCAAGATGTGGCGGTGATGAGAGGGAGGCAAGCGTAATGCACGCTTGCCTCCCTCTCGGCATTTTCCAGCTTCCCGAAGGAACCTATCCTTCGTCTTCGGCGTCCTGATCGAAGACGACGCCATACGGCCGACTGGCATAGTCGTAAAGATAGTCGGCGAAGGCCTTCTGCTCCGGTGTGCGGAATCCGCGTTCGTCTTCCTTCACCTCGGAGAACTGGATCATGAACGTGACGTCGCCATTGCGGTAGTGGACGTAGAGGCTCCATCGCTCGTCGCGTTCCAGAAGCGCGAAATCGCTGGCGAATCGATCGCGCATTGCGTGCAGATGGGCGTAGCAATGCTCCAGGTTGTCCACCACGAACCCGAGATGATGGATCGATGAGGGGCGGCCGGTTGAAAGCGGGGCGTCCTTGCCCGCGTCGAAGAGGAAGATCGCGGTGGGGCCGGTCGCCATCACGGTCAGGTGCGGATCGTCGCGCATCACCTGCATGCCGACGACATCGCGGAAGAAGTCTCGCGCATCGTTCCGGTCGGCAACGGTGATCGCGAGGTGGTCGAACCCGATGGTCTTCCAGGGACCGGGCGCGCCGGCGATGGGCTCGGCCTGGGTCACGATGTCGGCGGTGCCATAGGTGTCGACGATGTCGCCGACGAAGTTGTCGGCGAAGATCTCAGTCCCATCGGGCGTCTGGAATGTGAGGCGATGCCCTGCCGTATACTCCACGGGCAGGCCTTGATGGAATGCCTCGTGCACAATGGAACCTCGACGGACGCGCGCCAGGTATTCCTTCCCGGCGAGCAGAAATCGAAGATCGACCAATTCATCCGGACGTGAGACGGGCATGGCGGTTCTCGAACTTCCTTTTGTGACACGCAATGCGGATCACGATACGTCTTTCTCCGCCGGCAATTCCGGCGGGCTTCGTTCCCGGATGGTACTTCGGATTGCGGGCTACGGTCCCACACAAACTGGAGCGATCTGCACCCTATGAATGACGATTCTCCGAGCGCGGCCGCCGCGCCTTCCCGAACGCGTCGGCTCTTTCCCGCGATGTCCCATCTGCGCATCCTGGTTACTGCGGCCATGCTGGTCCTGGCGGTCGGCGCGGGTGTCGGGATCGATCGCTATCTCATCGCGGGTACGCAGGCAGGACAGCAGACCGAGACGTTCCAGGATGCCGACAAGAATCAGGTGCTCGATCAGGTCTACCAGCTGATCCGCGAGAACTACGTACTCTCCGACGACATTACCGACGATGAGCTGGTCTATGGCGCCGCCACGGGTATGGTGACTGCCCTGGGCGATACCGGCCATTCCACATTCCTCGATCCGGCAGCGGCAAAGCAGTTCGAGGATGAGTCCAAGGGTGAGCTCGTCGGTATCGGCGTCCAGGTCGACACGACGGGCGAATTGCCGAAGGTGATCGCGCCGATTCACGGGTCTCCTGCCGAGAAGGCGGGTATCCGTCCTGGCGACACCATCCTCGCGATCGACGGCACATCCCTCGAAGGGATGGATCCCTCGGATGCGAGCGATCTGCTGCGCGGCGACGAGGGCACGAAGGTGACCATCAAGCTGCAGCATGAGGGCGAAAGCGAGCCGTTTGAGGTCACGATCACGCGCGAGCGCATTACCATCGATCCGGTTTCCTGGGCGATGTTGCCGAACGACATCGCATGGGTCTCCCTCTCCCAGTTCACGAGCGGTGCGACCGAGAAACTCCAGGCCGCGTTGCGCGAGGCCAAGGATGCCGGCGCCAAGGGCGTGATCCTCGATCTGCGCAATAACCCCGGCGGCCTCGTCTTCGAGGCGATCGGCGTCGCGTCGCAGTTCCTGCCGGCGAATACGCCGCTCTTCCAGCAGAAGGACCGTGACGGCAACACCAAGACGACCAAGAGCGTTGGCAGCAACGGCGAGTGGCAGGAGGGGCCGCTGGTTGTCCTGATCAACAAGGGCTCCGCATCGTCCTCTGAGTTGGTCTCGTCGGCGATCCAGGACGCCCAACGCGGCGTACTTATCGGTGAGACGACATACGGAACCGGAACGGTTCTCCAGCCGTTCCAGGTCAGCGATGGGTCGGTGGCCCTGCTTGGCGTGCAGCTCTGGCTGACTGCGAATGGCCGGGAGATTTACAAGAAGGGCGTCGTGCCGGACGTGAAGTCCGAGAACGAGCCGGGTGTTTACGTCTCTATGCCGACGGACTTCGAGAATGACGAGGTAACATCCACGCAGTTCACCAAGCTGGAGGACAACCAGTTGGTCAGCGCGCACGAAGACATGCTGAAGCTGCTGAATGGAGAATCGATTGCGACGCCAGCCGCCAGCTAGGCTATCAGGCGCGCTTTCGATTGTGCGTTCGGGTGTCCTGGCGTATGGTGGGGTACGGGGAACGAACGGTCTGTGGAAGCATGCACGTGTGGGCAGGCATGCGCCGAGCGGATGAGAGGTGCGAGGACGTGATGCAGGGAAGGGCGTTTGCATGATCTCGGTCGAGTCCTGGCCGCCAGCTGCGGTCCGTGTCTGGACGCTCGCCCAGCGTTTCCAGAAGTTCATCGTCGTCGGCGCTGTGGGACTGGGGGTCAATCAGGGATTGCTCTCCGTCTTCCATGGCGGCTTCGCGTGGAACATCGAGATCGCCTCGGCGGTGGCCGTGATGGCTTCGATGGTCGTTACGTTCTTCCTCAATGAGATGTGGACCTGGCACGATCGCGGTTCTGGCAAGGTGGTTCACCGGGCCATGAGCTACGTGCCGATCAATTTCGGCGGCCTGATCATCAACACCGGCCTGCTCTACGTCCTCGTTCACGAGTTCGGCATGCACTATCTGCTGGCGAACCTGATCGGCGCAGGCGTGGCGGCTGTCTGGAATTTCGCGCTCAACAACATGATTACCTGGCGCGCCTGATCCACCGACCGCGGAGCTTCGATGAAGGGCGAAGCGGATCCCGGATATGCGCGTGCCCTTCATCATCGGGTGGAAGGCATGTGTTATACAGGATGCGTTTCGCAACGGCGCGGGTACGCGTTGTGCGGTAGCCTGTGAACGACAACGACCAGGGATCCCGGGGCGACGACGCGTTGGATGTCGCCTCCATGCAGCTCAGGAAGGAACCGGCTTACATGCAGAACGGACAAAGCCCGAACGGCAGCACGACGGCGACGCTGTCGCAGGATGAGGGCGGCGCCCGGAATCGCACCGTCATCATGGGCGCCGGACCTGCGGGCCTGTGCTCGGCCTACGTGCTGAGCAAGGCCGGTGCGCCCGCGTTGGTCGTCGAGTCGGCGCCATTCGTTGGCGGCCTCGCGCGCACGATCCGGCGTGAGACGGACCACGGCGAGTTCAAGTTCGACATCGGCGGCCACCGCTGGTTCACCAAGAACGACGAGCTGAACAATCTCTTCAAGGAGGTTGTCGATGACGAGTTGCTCTGGGTGAACCGCCTGAGCCGCATCTACAGCTTCGATGGCAAGTGGATCGACTATCCGCTGAAGATGGGAAGCGCCCTCAAGGCTGTCGGTCCCATCACGGCCGCGCGGGCGGTCGCCGACTACGGGCGCGCCCAGGCCGAGCAGAAGATCAGTCCGCATGAGATCAAATCCATGCGCGACGCCTACGTGCTCCAGTACGGGGAAACCCTCTACAAGCTCTTCTTCGAGACCTATTCGGAGAAGGTGTGGGGCATGGACTGCGACCAGCTCAGCGCTGACTGGGTGAGCCAGCGGACCAAGGGCATGTCGCTCATGACCGCCGTGAAGGACGCGGTCATCCCGTCCAAGGGCGCGGTGGTGAGCCTGATCGACGAGTTCATGTATCCGCGTGACGGCTTTGGTCGCTTCTCGGAGCGCATGGCCGACAAGATCGTGGAGAGCGGCAACGAGATCCGCCTGAAGACCCCGGTCGAGAAGATCCTGCTCGACGGCAATCGTGTGAAGGGCATCCAGGTCCGCGCCGAAAACGGGTCCGAGGTGATCGAGGGCGACAACTTCATCTCCTCGATCCCGCTCACCGTGCTCTGCAAGATCACCGATCCTCCGGCTCCGGCGGACGTGATCGAGGCAGCCGACTCGTTGACCTTCCGCGACATCATCACCGTCAACGTGATGTTCAGGAAGCGGCAGATCTCGGTCGATACATGGGTCTACGTTCACGACAAGAACATCCTCTTCGGCCGCTTCCACGAGCCGAAGAACTGGAGCCCGGCGATGGTGCCGAACGACGAGTACACCTCGCTCGTCGTCGAGTACTTCTGCACCAAGGGCGACCACATCTGGCAGATGTCCGACGAGCAGCTGGTCAACCAGACCGTGAAGCACCTCGTCGAGGACATGCACCTGGTCGAGCCGGAAGAGGTCATCGGTGGATTCACGGTGCGCGCCACGAAGGCGTATCCCACCTACGACCTCAACTACAAGGCGCCGCTCGGCAAGATGAAGGCCTACATCCAGGGCATCGAGAACCTGCAGTACATTGGCCGTGGCGGGTCGTTCCGGTACAACAACACCGACCACTCCATCGAGACCGGTCTGCTTGCCGCCAAGAACCTGCTGGGCGAGCACCACGATCTCGAGGATGTGAACGCGGACAACGAGTATCACGAGATCAAGAAGGTCGCCGCCGAGAGCGCGACCTAATCCCGACTGCGATCCCGGAGCGGTGCCCGAACGAGCACCGCTCCGGATTCTCCGTGCAACCCGGTCCTTGCGCCTCCGCGCGCTGAACCCGTCAGGATCGCCGGATGGATTCCTCGCCTCTTTCCCCTTCGCCCAACCCGCTCGAACCCGAGCCGATCTCCTCGTCCAAGGAACCGGTATCCGGATCGTCGCGCGGACTGCTTGCTGCCGTCTTCGTATGGGCGGTCATCGTGCTCGGCTTTCTGGGCTATCTCTTCTTCGGGTCGATCACGGCCCGGATGTGGAAGCTCGATGCATTCCAGCAAGCATGGGTGCAGGACAATTCGCCACGTCGCATCGCGCACATCTGGTGGTATCAGCTCCAGCACCTTCCGGAGTTCGCCGGGCCGATGGCGATGAAGATCATCTTTGGCGGTTCGCTGGCCGTGATTGTCGCTGGCTCGGTGGTGTGTATCTGGCTGATGCTTACCGACGTTCGCCGGGGCGGAGGCCAGGCTGAGTGACCTCTGCGTCCGTCCCGTCTTCCGTTCCCGATTCCCTGACCTCGGTTTCCGACAGCCCCGAATCCTCCGCCGCGCGTGACGATGCCCTTTCGCGGCGGTCCGTGGCGATCTGGCTCGCGGTGCTGGCGGCGTTGTGCCTGTGGACGGCGCATCGACTGGGGGCGTTCGGTCTCCAGCGTACCGTCGCGACCGCTGCCGGGACGGTGCCGCAGGCGAATACGTTTTCCTCGATCGACAATCCCTTCCACGCGGCCCGCGCCGCCTTGCTGCTCGATACGCTGAAGCACGGCGAGGTGTTGCGCTGGATTGGCAGTCATCAGGGTGGCTATCCAGTGGAGTTCTATCCGCTTGGTGTCGCCTGGATCGAGGTGGGCATCTGGGGTCTCTTTCTCGGGATGCTGCCCATCCTCGCCGTGCACAAGCTGGCGGTGATCCTGATCTTCTTGCTGCCGGTTGCCGGCTTCTGGGTGCTGGCGCGGACCGATCGCCTGACGCCGGGGATCGCCGTCCTCGCGCTGGCGGGCCAGATCGCGATTCCCGGCGGCATCGGTTTGCAGGAGTGGACGAGCGGGGGCTACACCGAACTGGTGACGTGGGGCCTCGTCACGAATGTCGCGGGCGCCACCTTTGCCATGGTTGGGGTCGCCTTTCTCGTGCGCGTCGTGCTGCGAGGCGGGCGCTGGGCGATGCTGGGGGCCATCGCAGCCATCACGCTCTCGACCTACGCCAACCCGCGCTCGCTGGCCGGTGTCGTTGTCGGAGTGATGGCCGTCGTCGTCGGCATCGTATGGATGATGCGCGGCGAGTGGCGGACGGCCCTCGCACGGATCGCCGTGGTGGGAGCGGTCACGCTCCTCCTCTGCATGCCGATCCTGCTTTCGTTGGTGCGGTACGAAGATCTCTACATCTTCCTGCACTACCAGTCCTACGAAAACGTCCAGGCCTATCTCACGACTTCCGCGCGCACAGTATCTCCGCCGGTCCTGGTCCTGGCGGTTGCCGGCGTCGTCATTGCCCTGTGCGACCGGCGATATCCGGCCGCGCGAATGACCGCATTGGCGCTGACCGGCTACGTGCTCGTCACGGGTATCCTCTCGGTGAATCAGAGTGTGATCGCCCAGCTCGAAACCCCGCGCCTGATGCCCTTCCAGCGCTTCCTGACGCTCTACCTGGCGGCGTGGGCCGTCTGGTGGCTGGTGGACCGTGCAATGGGCATGCTGGCCCCTCAGGGCCGCGCAGGCACGCGGTGGGTCGCCGATGGCGTTCTCGCGTTGGTGGGGGTCGCGATGCTTGTTGCCTGCCTGCTGCCGTGGGGCGCCGTGCCAGTGATGTATCGTGGCCTTCCGCCGACGCCGACGACCGGCACCACCTCGTACGCCGATTTCGCGGAGGCGGTGACGGCGGCGGATGGCCTGACGCCGGACGGCGAGGCGATGCTGGTGCTGGGGACGATCGTCGGTGACCCGATCGACCTGGGGGGCACGGCGATCACCTGGGACTGGCACGGCAGCCTACTGGCACCGACGAAGACGAAGGCTCCGCTGCTCTACAACGACTGGCTCTGGGACTGGCACGAGGGACATGCCGGGACGCCGGGATACAATTTCGAGAACGGACACACCTATCCGGACCCGGCCAATGCGCTGGAGGCGAGCTATCTCCAGGAGCATGGCATCGGCACGCTTGTCGTGACGAATGTTGCGACGCAACAACTGGTCGCCGGCGTGCCGAATCCCGATCCACGCGAGGCGGCGCGAGCCAATCCGAACCTGACGTTCCAGAAGACGTTTGGCGCGTGGGATGTCTACATCGTGAACGATCCGACGTCGTTGGTGACCGATGGCGGGAACGTCCCATCGCACATCTCGGTGGAAAACGGACGCATCGAGGCGACGTTCGAGAATGGGTCTGGCGAGATCGTGATTCGTCAGAACTGGTTCCCGCGCTGGCAGGCAACGGTCAACGGAAAACCCGTCGATGTCGAGCGGGGGAGCGACAGTGCGATGCATATAGCCGCTCCGGCGGGGAAGGTCGAACTGACGCTTGTCTATGCGGTGACGGCCTGGGATTGGTTCGCGCGGATCGCCGCTGGCCTCGGCGCGATCGCGGCAATCGGGATCGCCATCGATCTTTGGCCTCGTGTGTGGCTGCTCGTGGGCGGAGCCACTCGCTCGTCATCCTCGGCTCCCGCATCGGGATCGTGACGAAGCTTCCGGGGTGGGAAACGATAGCGGGGAGGCACGGTTGCGCAACCGTGCCTCCCCGTTGGTCTATGGAGACGCTATCCCTTCAGGGACGCGGGCTCCTTTGTGATGTCGTCGAGGAGGGCGGTGCTCAACCCATAACTCGAAGGGAAGAAGTAGTCCGATGTGAAGACGTGTCCCGCCTGCACGGCCGGAAGGGCCTTGAACGTCGGTACGTCCAGGATCTCCGTGCTCGGCGCCGAAATGAGCAGCGCGTCGAAGTCCTTCAGCAGGTCGAATTGCTCGTAGGAGTACTCTGCGAACCCGTCGGTCTGGTTGGCCGCCGCCGCGAATGTGATTCCGGCGTGAGCCACAACTTTGCCGTGCGACGAGTTGGCACTGTAGAGGTACCAGTTTCCGCCATCGCCGCTGATGACATCCCACTTGAATGTTTTCAGGGTGTCGGCGTAGGCCTTCTTCACGTCCTCTGCCTGTGCATCGTAGGCAGCGCGCTGGGCATCGAGTTCCTTCGTCTTGCCAAGCGCCTCCGCAGTACCCGCGGCCTCGGCTTCCCAGTTGCCGGCGGCGCTCTTCCACTCGAACAGGATGGTCGGGGCGATCGCGGTCAGTTTCCTGTATGGGGCATTCTGCTGGGATGGATCGAGCCAATCGTCGCCGATGATCAGGTCCGGCTTGAGGCTGATGATCTTCTCGAGGTCGAGGTTGCCATTCGCTTCGTCGATGGTCGGGATATCGTCCCCGCTGGGATGCCCTTCCGGGAAAGCCGGCAGATAGGTGGGCCTGCCGACGGGGATGACGTCCAGTTCGAGCATGGCTACCGCGATCGGGAAGTGGAGAGACACGATCCGTTGCGGATTGGCGGGAATGGATACCGGTCCATGGAGGGTGTCGATGGACTTCGCGCCTGCCGGTGTTGCTGCGGGAGTCGCGATTTGCGCGAGAACCGACGGCGCACCGCCAAGGAGCGCGGCGCGTAGTCCGAGTCCTGCGCCGAGTACCTGCCGTCGGGTCATGCCGGTCGAATTGCCTGCGGCCATATGTTGAAACCTCGCCTGCCATTGCGGCAACAACGGATGAATCATGATAGCCGACTAATTTGGTCGGCAAATGAATGGCATCGCCGGGCTGCCCGGCGATGCAACGGCAACGATGTCACGGGTCTTGCGGTATTTGGATATACTGGATGCAGGCGATGAGGGCCGCCTTTAACCGCCACGCGTGGATGGATCTCCTTGATCCGCTCGTCGCTTGTGGCTGATGACTTCTACCGAGGATCGTATCCGGAGGAGTCTCATGTCACATTACGCGTCCACCCGCCCATCACCATCCACCCGGCTCCCATTTGGTGGTTCCACTGCGGCCGATTCGTTTCTCATATCTTCCGGCCAGAATCACGCTTCCCCAACACCGTCAGTCCCTGCCAGGGATCACCTCGAAGGACGGGTCATTCCGCCTGCCGGACCATTTCGCAGCGTGCTCTTCCTCCACCCCGAGGATGATGTCCTCGGCGATGTCCCGGAACCCGATTGCCTCCACGATCTGAATCTCGACCTCGTGATCGCCGCATTGGTGGTCCGTCGCGAAGCATACGACCTGGTGCCGTTCTTCCGCAGCCCGTTGCGTGACGTCGAGACATTGCACTACCGGCAGGAGGCGATGCAGGAGCTCGAACGGGTCCCGGTCTGCGAGGCCGTGGATGCCTTCTCCGAGCGAATGGTCGTGATGCGGCGACATCACGCTTTCGGGTTGGGGCTGGAATACCCGACCTCCCGCAATCGCTGGCTGCATAGCGCAACGCGGATCGATGGCGATGCCGTGCGGGATCTGGCCGATCGTTTGCAGGAGGCCGATCTCACCTCCCGGGCATTCCTTCAGCTCCGGGATTATCTGGCGCAATACATCGTGTCTCCGGCCTTCCGGACGCTGGTTGACGAAGGGCAACGCATCGGTGAGCTGGTCGGCGCCATTCGCTACACCGTACATATCAAGGCTGGCCGTGTCACGGTCCGTCGACTCGAGGGTGGCGAAGAATACACCGGGGATGTCGAACGGACCTTCGCCCGATTCCGGCAGGGTGATGTGAAGGACTATCTGTCTGGCTACTCGTCGTTCGGCGAAGCGTCCTACGTCGAGTATCGCGTCATGGAGTTGGTTGCACAGCTCTATCCGGACGAGTTTGCCGAACTCGACCGTTACTGCCGCGCGCATGCCGTCTTCGTCGATGGCCGGATCGCGCGATTCGACCGCGAGGTCCAGTTCTATCTTGCCTATCTCGACTACATTGCCCCGATTCGAGCCAGTGACATGGAGTTCTGCCACCCCACGATTTCCACGGAATCGAGAGAGCTCGATATCGTTGGCGGGTATGACCTGGCCCTGGCGGCCAAGCTCGCCACCACGAAACTCCGGTAGTGGGGAATGATCTCCATCTCACGAGTCACGAGCGTATTGTGGTGGTCACCGGACCGAACCAGGGGGGCAAGACCACCTTCTCCCGCATGTTCGGGCAACTGCACTATCTGGCGGAACTCGGCCTGTCCATTCCCGCCCAGCACGTGCGTATCTTTCTGCCGGATCGCATCTTCTGCCACTACGAGCAGGAGGAGCATGTGTCCTCCCTGCGCAGCAAGCTGGAAGACGAGGTGATTCGCGTCCACGCCATGCTGGAATCCGCAACGGAGGACAGCCTCATCGTCCTGAACGAGACGTTCAGTTCGACCACCCTCAGCGACGCCACGTTCCTCGGGAAGTCTGTGCTGCACCGGATGCTCGATCGAGGTCTGCTCTGCCTCTACGTCACCTTCATCGACGAACTGGCCTCGCTGAGCGATGCGACGGTCAGCATGGTCGCACTTGTCGATCCGGATGATCCTGCGCGGCGGACGTTCTCCATTGTCCGGCGGCCGGCCGATGGTCTGGCCTACGCGGCAGCGATCAGCCGCAAGTATGGAATCAGCTACGAGCAGTTGAAGGATCGGATCGTGCCATGAGACCGCTGTTGCTGCAGCCAGACGCTGCATTCGACCAGCAACCGCAACCGCTTTGCGCTAACACCGACGACATGTCATCCGATCTCGAGCTTCCGTTGCTGTTCAACGCGATGGCGGCCGGAGATGCCTTCCTCTACGACGTGGCTATGAAGGTGATCCTGGCGGCACCGCCGGATCCGGAGGTGATCCGTTACCGCCAGGCAATCCTTACGGACTGCCGGAACCACCCCAATATCATCCTGGATATCTATCGTGTGGCGCTGGACGCGCTCGAGGTTCAACGCCAGCACTACTTCGGATTCATACGGGAGAGTCCGGACGCCACGCTTGGCGGGTCGATCCACCTGCTGGAGGCGTATATTCCATTGCTGCGGCACCTTCGCCAGATTGCCGAGCAATCGGCCGGCGTCATGCAATCTAAGGGATTGCGCCAGCTCTTCGCAACCCTCCAGACGGAACTTGACGATGCCTACCTCGACCAGATTGCAGGTCACGTGCGGAATCTCGATTCCCGTCGTGGTGTCCTGCTCGAAGCGTCGGTTGGCAGGGTGGCTTCTCAGATCGACTACAAACTGCTCCGTCCAGTGAACAGCGGCTGGCGGGACCTTGTCCCGTCGGTGCTTGGCCACGATTCGTATTCGTTCCAGATCGCCCCGCGGGACGATGCCGGAAATCAGTCCCTCGATAGTATGCGCAGCCGGGGCATCCTGCGTGTCGCAAACGCTTCGGCACAGTCCGCCGATCATGTCCGCGCGTTCTTCACGGCACTGTGGACCGAACTCGCGTTCTATCTGGGGTGCCTGAACCTGCGCAACACGCTGGAGGCGCTCAGCTTGCCGACGTGTTTGCCCGAGATGACCGGGAGCGGCCAGGAGATTCTCTCTGCGACGTGTCGCTACGACGTGTCGCTGGCGTTGCAGCTTGGGACGAATGGTCGCGTGGTTGGAAACGATGTTGCCGCGGACGGGAAGTCGCTGGTGATGATCACCGGGGCCAATCAGGGTGGGAAGTCGACCTTCCTGCGGAGTGTAGGCCTGGCGCAGCTGATGGGGCAGTGTGGCATGTACGTCGCCGCAACCAGCTTCCGGGCGAATATCGCCGCGGGCGTGTTCACGCATTACAAGCGCGAAGAAGATGCGACCATGACCGTCGGCAAGTTCGAGGAGGAAGTCCGCCGGATGAGCGCGATCGTGGACGACATCGTGCCGGGCAGCATCCTCCTTTGCAATGAGTCGTTCTTATCGACCAACGAGCGTGAGGGATCGGAGATTGGACGCCAGGTCGTCTGGGCGATGATCGAGGCAGGTGTCAAGGTCATCTACGTCACGCATCTCTACGACCTCGCGCACGGATTCGAGGTGCAGCACCGCGATGATGTGCTGCTTTTGCGGGCCGAACGACGCGAAGGTGGAGAGCGCTCGTTCAAGGTGCTGGAGCTTCCTCCACTGTCAACGAGTTTTGGCCGGGACCTTTATGCCCGGATCTTTGGCGTCGACGACGTGAACGATACGGCAGCTTGACCGATGACGCGCGGCTGCGGTGGCGCGTTCCATCCCGGCAGACATGGCGGAATGCGATGCGGCCGCAATCGTCGTGACCGGGCTCCGTCCAGTCCGGCCCGTTTCGCCTTGCCAGGATTGCGGCACGACGACTGTCATGGTGATATCCGGACGCCGATCGAACGAACAGGGAAAGAACAGGGGTGATCCATGCGCGCAATCGACATCATGGAGTGTGACGTCATCTCCGTACCGTCCGGGACCGGGCTGCCGGTAGCTACCCGACTGCTGCTCGACCATCGCATCAACGCCATGCCGGTTATGGGGCGGGAGGGGAACGTGGCGGGCATGATCGGGATACGGGACATCCTGTGCGTCCCGCTTTCCAGCCACAACGACACGCCGATCCTGCTCTGGGACTCGCTGGAGGAGAAGGTCCAACACCTGCGCGATCTGACGGTCGACCATGTCATGACACGCCGAAATCTCGTCAGTGTTCCGCCGCAGGCATCGGTTATCGAGGTCGCGAGCATCATGGCGAATCGCGGCGTGCATCCACTGTTGGTGATGACTGGCGGTGAGTTGTTGGGGGTCATCGGGCGGGCGAATATCGCCCGGTTTCTGCTTGCGCTGGCGACGGAGGAACCGGGCGGAACCCACCCGTCGCAAGCTGTCGGAACCGCATAGGCCTGCGATACGGAAGCCCGGCGACTGGGATACGGCTATCGGGCCGATCGTCTACAGCAGAATCCGAAAGGATGGCCACCCCAAATGGGCCGTCCAATGTCTGGGCGATCCTCGTGATCGTCCCGACAATGCACTGTCCTGCCTCTTGGCTACCGCAACGAATTTAGCCCTATCCGCCCCGTCGACTATGGCGGATAGGGCTTGTTTGTACGATCGTCTCACCGCAGGGATGTAGTTTCCTTGCCGCTAGTCGTCATCGGTGCCGTAGGTCATCGGCTTCTCGTGTCCGTGGAAGACGAGCAGGCGGTCCCCCAGCGGCGTGATTGCCCACGTGGTCTTCCCCTTCATCGCCGAGAGCGGCTTGATAAGGCCGCGTCGCTGCGCGCTGGTGAAGAGAGCCTCCACGAATTCCCGCGGCACGTCGAGATCGGATGCCAGTTCCTGGGCGTGATTCACGCGCGTGCCGGTCGGGCGGTGACGCAGCAGTGCCAGGAGCCGCGCCATGATGTCGTCCAGTGGCGAAGGGCGATGCTCGGGCAACGACCGGACCGAGAGAGCGTTGGGCGTGTCAGACGTTGTGGGAGGATTGGAGGTGCGGTTGGACGACATACGGGCGTAGGCCTTTGACAGCGGAGCGAACGCGCGGCAGGACAGATCTTGGCGAAGTATATTCCCTCTGGGCACCTGCAGGCTGCTACGCTTGCTGGTGGGATGTGCGACCGCTCGTGTGGCGGCGCGTCCCATGCATGCTCCAGTCTCCCGGTACGTCGGTTCGCCTGTGCGGATCGTCCATCAAGGTGGTAGTCCGGTTTGGCCAACGTTTCCTCGTTCGACGATCTTTCCTTTTCCTCCGACATCTTTCCCGGCGGCACCTTGCTCGCGGCGATCTTCGACCGCGACCTGATGCGTCTCTCCGATCGCGGTGGCGCCAGCGGCATCATCGGCGATCGTTGGGCCGAGATCTGCGCGGCGACCATCGATGGGCGCGCGTTCGCCGATGCCGCATCGATCGCCCCGGCTCCCGGAGCGGTGACGCGGGCGGTTCGCCTGGACGATGTTCCGGCAATCGCGGCGGTGGCTTCCAAACGCAAGCTGCAGAATCCCGATTTCGTGCTCATTGGCGAGGGCGACGGTCGGCCGTGGGTGCAGGCCGTCGATGCCAAGTTCAGCGCCGAGACCGCGCGCTCCCGCCAGGTGAGCGCTGATGTGCTCGCCGAACTGCTGGGGATCGGTCCGGTGGTGGGTGACCACATCGGCGCGCTGTCGGCGGATGCCGAATTGCGGGACGGCTGGTTTCTCTGTCCCGACTATAGCCTGACGCGGTACATGATTGCCCAGCGCCGCGGTACGCACCGTATCGCCGTCCAGCGCAACGAGATCGTGCTCGTGCCGGTCACCGCCGAGTCGTTCCTGTCCGGTGTCGAAGGGCGGACGCTGGTCGATCGGTTCGCCGACCTCGATGGGGTTGCGGCGTTTGCCCGCCGGAGCCTCCTGCTTTCACTCTACGAGTTGCGCGTGGCCAGGGCGGCGGTTGCATGCTGGCTCGACCAGAGCCGACCGCTGCTCGGTCCGAAGGAGATGATCCAGATCGATCTCGATGCAGTCGAAGCGTCCGTGCAGGACCGTTCGCCAGGGCACCGATCGAGCTGGGAGCTCATTGCGCGGTGGGACGACGAGGCGGATGAAACGCGCCGCCAGCGCGTCGCGGTCGATCATGTGGCGTCGGTGCCCATTTCCGGGGCGGATCTGCGCAAGGAGATCGAGGCCGCTGCTGCGGCAGTCGGAGTGGAACCGCCTTCCGCCAATCGGGTACGGCGGCGAATCGGCTCATGGTACCGGGACCAGTTGCTGGAAGTGGTCGGACCGCTGTTGCCTCCGGTTGCGGACTTCGGCTCAGTGCTCGACCGCATCGGGCAGGAGGCGCGGCGGCTGCGCACGCAGGTCGCGAGCGAGACGACCGACATCATCCTCGAGATGGTGACGGATGCGGCAATGGCGGCGGACCGGGCCAAAGAATAGCCACCCAGCGCATTCGGGGGAGATCGTGTGAATTGTGCGGGCGCCGTCGTCGTTTGCCCCTGGACCTGCCCAATGGGCTAGTCAATCATCAACCGTTGTCAGTTTCCGGCCTCATCGCTACCATGCACACGAGTCTTGTTCCCAGGAATGTGTGTCCGATGCGGACGTGCGCGACGAGGCCGGAGCGAAGGCCGATTGTCCGTACGATCGTCTGCACGATCAGGAGATTGAACGATGGTTGCCAGCATGGAGAACGACCTGACCACACACGTCACGGTCACGGTGAACGGAGTCGAGCGTTCTGCGGATGTGGAGCCACGGACGCTGCTTGTCCACTTCCTGCGCGACAACCTGGGCCTCACCGGGACCCATGTCGGGTGCGACACCAGCCAGTGCGGCGCCTGCGTGGTGAAGGTGGATGGTGTCACGGCGAAGTCCTGCACGATGTTCGCGGTACAGGCGGACGGAGCGACGATCGAGACGATCGAGGGCCTGGCGAAGGATGGCGAATTCCATCCCGTCCAGCAGGCGTTCTGGGAGAAGCACGGCCTGCAATGCGGATATTGCACGCCGGGCATGATCATGTCCTCCATCGCCCTGCTGGAGCGCAATCCGAACCCGACCGAGGACGAGATCCGGCATGAGCTGGAGGGAAATTTCTGCCGCTGCACGGGCTACCAGAACATCGTGCGTTCCGTGCAGCTTGCGGCGGAGCGGTTGGCCGAAGCCGGTGAATCCGGCGAGGCGGCGTCCTGAGCGTGTCGGATTCACCGTCGATCGAAGGAGAGCAGCGTGATTCCAGCGTCCTTTGCCTATCATCAGGCCACGTCCGTCGACGAGGCCGTCCGGATCCTCGGGGAGGATCCGGATGCCAAGATCCTCGCTGGTGGCTATTCGCTCATTCCGGCCATGAAATTGCGGCTTGCCCAGCCCGGCATGCTGGTCGATCTGGGGAAACTCCCGGAGTTGCGCGGTATCTCCCGGCAGGATGATGGTGTCCATATCGGCGCCATGACGACCTACAACGCCATCCGCGATGACTCGACGATCCAGGAGCTCTTCCCGGTGTTTCCTGCCGCTATCGGCTACGTGGGCGATCAGCAGGTGCGCGCACATGGCACGCTGGGTGGCTCGCTTGCCCATGCCGATCCCGCCGCCGACCTGACCGCGGTCTTCCTGGCGCTGGACGGGACGGTCCACGCGGTTGGCGGTTCCGGACCGCGGACCATCGCCGCCGATGATTTCTTCGTTGATCTCTGGACGACTTCACTCGAACCGGATGAGATCATCACGGAACTCGTGCTTCCGATTCCGTCCGCCGGGTCGATCGCCGGGTACAAGAAATACGGTCATCCGGCCAGCGGGTATGCGTTGGCCGGGGTCGCTGTCCGCCTCGATCTCGATGGCGAGACGGTCTCGAATGCTCGTGTGGCCGTCACCGGGGCGACCTCGAAAGCGACGCGCGCCACCGCCGCCGAGGAGGCGCTTGCGGGTGTGACCCTGAGTGACGACGCCATTGACGCCGCGGCATCTATCATTGCTGAGGGGTTGGAGATCAATGGCGATACCTTCGCGTCGGAGGGCTACCGCGTTCACCTGCTTGGCGTCTTGCTGAAACGGGTGATCGCGTCGGCTCGTGCCTGACGGCTCCATCCTGGAAACTCGGAACGGAATACGCCGCGTGACCAGTGTCACGCGGCGTCGCGTTTGTGCGCGGAAATCCCGGTTGCCTTACAGGATGCGAAGGAGCGCCACCCAGGCGAGAACATGTACGACGAGAGCCGCTGCTAGCACGAGCCGGCTGGCGAACCGGTCGAACCGGGCCGCGAAAACGCCGATCACCAGATTCATCAGGGTGAGCATCAGCGCGAGCAACGGAATTCGCCAGATGACATCGCGGGCGGCGAAATCCTCCAGCAGGCCCGAGGCCGAGACATGCGTCCCGATCTGGGGCGGCAGCGCGGTCATGCGGTTCGAGACGAGCACGGCCATGCCGATGAGGCTGATGATGCCAAGCCCGATGAATGCAAGCGCCGTGCGGTCGCTGAGAATTGCCGCGCCGGTGATCGCGCGGGGGATCGTGACGCGCGGGACGCTTGGCATCGACGGCATCGACCGGGCGCGCCGTCCGGACTGACCCGCGATGGCCGGGTCTCCTTCCTCGTCCCATTGCCCTGGGTAGTCCTCGATGTAGTCGTCCGGTGCGACATCGCGGACATAATCGTCTTCGCGGTAGATGTCGTCGTAGGACGCCGGGGTCGAGACCGCTCGACGGCTGCTGGAACCGGAGCGGGGCGCTGGAGTTGTCTCGCGATAGCTGACCGGTGCGGTTCGGCGTGTGGTGGGCGAGACGGGGGTGTCGGGTTCTACCATCTGGCGCAGGCGGTCGAGCTGGTCGGTGGTACGCGTTCTGGGCGCGTTTGCGCGCGGCTGGCGCTGGGAGGTGCGCTGAGGCTGGCCGGAGAGGTAGCGATCGATCTCGGCCGGGTCGATATCGTAGGCGCCTTGGGAGGTCGACGACCCGAACGGCGGCTCGGCGTTGGCGGGACGCCGCTTGTTGCCGGACGATCCGGATCCATCGCGGGAAGACACGGGGAATCTCCTCAGCGGAAGTACATCATAGGTCGGACGGTGCCGACATCGTTCCGGAGAGCATAGCACAGGGATCGGAATGCCCCGGATTCATACGAATCCGGGGCATTCCCGAGCAAACGGACCTACGCCGCAGGCGACGCTTCCGGGCTCGCCTGGGGGCTGGAGGCTGGACTGGCTGCGGGTGAGGCATCCGGCCCGATCGGCGTGGCCTCCGCACCGGGGGCGGG
>JASGDN010000058.1:0-30620 GCA_049841275.1 Thermomicrobiales bacterium | reverse complement strand
ACTGCCACGACCTCCGCTTCCTTCGAGGAGACCCTGCTCGCCCTGCAGCAGATCGTCGAGGATCTGGAAGCAGGAAACCTGCCGCTCGCCGAGACGGTTCGCAAGTTCGAGCAGGGATCGCGCCTTGCCGACCAGGCTCGTCGTCAGCTCGCCGAGGCAGAACTCCGTGTGACCGTTCTCACCGAACAGATGCAGGCGGAGGACTTCGGCGGCTGGGACGACGACAGCGGCTCCGAGTCCGCACCCTTCTAGCACTCCGTCATCACCGCAGGATCGTCGTTCCATGCCCTCACCCGATTCGTCCACCCATACCTCGACAACGCCGCTCCGGGCAGGCAAACTGCCCGGTCCGCTGCTGCACCGCCTGATCGAGGCCTACGCAACCGTCCCGGACGACGACGTGATCGTGCCGACCGGCTACGGACGCGATGCGGCAGCGATCCAGGTGGGCGACCGGCAGATCGTGGTCAAGAGCGATCCGATTACCTTCGCGACCGATGGTGCGGCGCGTTACCTGGTGGCAGTGAATGCAAACGACATCGCCTGTCTCGGCGGCATTCCGCGCTGGCTGACCGTTGTTGCGCTGCTGCCAGAGGGCAGCACCACGGAAGGTTCGGTCGAAACGCTGTTCGCCGAGTTGCAATCGGCCTGCAACGCGGCAGGCGTGGCGCTGATTGGCGGTCATACGGAAGTCACGCTCGGCCTGGATCGCCCGCTGCTGGTCGGCACCATGATCGGCGTCGCCGGACCACACGGCCTGCTCGAACCGGGAAATCTGCGGGAGGGAGACGATCTCTACCTTGCGAATTGGGCCGGGATCGAGGGTACGGCGCTGCTCGCTCGCGAGCATGCGGACCGTCTTCGCACCGCACTGGGAGACGATGTCGTCCGCACCGCTGCCAAGCTCCTGCGCAGCCCCGGCATCGCGGTTGCGAAGGACGCCGCTGTACTGATCGCAAGTGGAGCCGTACGCGGCCTGCACGACCCGACCGAAGGCGGTGTCGCCACGGCCATCCATGAACTGGCCGAGGCATCGGGGCTTGGCGTGGAGGTCCAGCGCGACGCCATTCCACTCCTGCCCCAGACACGCATCCTGTGCGACCACTACGGCATCGATCCGCTCGGGCTGCTCAGCTCGGGAGCGCTCCTTGTGGCCGCCGATCCTGTGGGCCGGGATACCTTGCGCGCGGCGGCGGAAGACGGCGGCGTTCCGCTCGCGTGGATCGGCACGCTGACTGCTCCGGATCAGGGACTCTTCATGGTCGATGCGGCTGGACGCCACCCGATTCCGCGATACGATTCCGACGAGATCACACGCGTGCTCTGAGCGCCGTTTCCGGCGCTCCTCCAGCCCGAAAGGACCCCTCCGTGACCGATTCCCTGCCCCCGATCATCATGTACGCCCGCACCCGACCCTGCCCGGATTGCACGCGCTCGCGCGGACGCCTCACGGAACTTGGCCTCCCCTGGACCGAACTCAATACCGAAGAGGACCCCGCCCAGATGCAAGCCATGTTCGAGCTGACGGGTCGGCGCAGCGTCCCGACGATCGTGATCGGCGAATCGATCCTCGTCGAGCCGTCGAACGCCGAGCTCGACGCTGCCCTGACGAAGGCTGGCTACGTCCTCGATCCGGAAGCCGCCCAGTGAGCGGGACGGATTTCGGGATCGTCGTCGCCTCGTCCAATGCGAAGGTCGGAATCGCCGACGCCATCGCCGTCCTGCGGGATGGCGGCTCCGCCCTTGATGCGGCCCTGGCCGGAATCCGCCCGGTCGAAGCCAACCCGGCAGATCACACCGTCGGCTTCTCCGGCCTGCCGAACCTGCTCGGCGAGGTCGAACTGGACGCCAGCGTGATGGAAGGCACCGGCCTGCGCGCCGGTGCGGTCGGCGCCCTCCACGGGTATCAGGATGCCGCCGATCTCGCCCGCGTCGTGATGGAGGAACTGCCGCACGTCCTGATCGCCGGACCGGGCACGGAACGGCTCGCTGCCGAGGCCGGGTTCACACCACGGGACCTGCTCACCCCGGAAGTCGAGGAGATCTGGCGGAATGGTCTCGCCGGTCACGACACCGGCGTCTACGCCGAACGTGGCGGCTACCTGAACAAGATCCGGTCGATCGTCACCCAGACGGCGACCGACCCGGAGAAGGCCATTCCCGGCGCAGAGGAACCGCCTCACGGAACCGTGAACGTCATCGCGCGAGACCGCTTCGGCCACATCGCCTGCGTGGTGAGCACGTCCGGCTGGGCGTGGAAGTATCCGGGACGCCTCGGGGATTCGCCGGTCATTGGCGCGGGAAACTACGCCGACGACCGTTGGGGAGCCGCCGCCTGCACCGGACGTGGCGAGATGGCGCAGCGCTGCCTGACAGCGCACAGCGTCGTCACGTTCATGCGCTTCGGCATGTCGCTGGACGAGGCACTGAAGACGGCAATGAACGACCTCGTCCACCTGGACGACCCGTGGAAGAGCGAGATGAATATCGTCGCGCTCGACCGGGATGGGAATCCCGGCGCAGCTTCGACGGCAATCGGGAAGACGTTCATCTTCCAGCGTACCGACATGGCCGAACACGAAGAGCCGGAGCGCACGCACGTCTCCGTCAAAGGTGCGTCATAGACGCCGGATCCGATCCCGTCGCGGCACGGCTCGTCTGCGCAACCACCATCGGCCGCAGGCCGATATGGGGAGCACTCGCTGGCATCGCCGGATAGTGGGCGGCCGGACCAGCTGGTGGTTGCCCGCTACGGAATGTGGCCATCAAACCCGATTCTGCTCATAGAAAAGAGCAAAAAGAGGAACGAGGGGATGCTTACCCCTCGTTCCTCTTTTCTCTCGCCGCTTTCCTCGGACTACATGTCCTTCGTCAGCGTCTCCAGGAACTCGGTGTTCTTCTGCGTCTTGGCAAGCCGGCCAAGGAGCAGCTCCGTTCCCTCGCCACTGCCGAGCATCGAGACCATGCGGCGCATCGTCCACACCTGGCGCAGCGTGTAGTCGTCGAGCAGAAGCTCCTCACGACGCGTGGACGAACGCTGGATATCGATCGCAGGATAGACGCGGCGCTCCGCCAGCTTGCGGTCGAGGTGGAGCTCCATGTTGCCAGTGCCCTTGAACTCCTCGTAGATTACGTCGTCCATGCGGCTGCCGGTGTCGATGAGGCAGGTCGCGACAATCGTGAGACTACCGCCGCCCTCGATGTTGCGGGCGGCGCCGAAGAAGCGCTTCGGCGGGTAGAGCGCGACCGGATCGATACCACCGGACAGCGTGCGGCCGCTGGGCGGAACGGCGAGGTTGTAGGCGCGGGCGAGACGCGTGATCGAGTCCAGAAGGATCGTCACGTCGCGGCCGGCCTCGACGAGACGCTTGGCGCGCTCCAGGGCCATCTCGGCGACCTTGGTATGGTCCTCGACCGGCTCGTCGAAGGTGGAGGAGATGACCTCGCCCTCGATCGAGCGGCGCATGTCGGTCACCTCTTCCGGCCGCTCGCCGATGAGACAGACCATCAAGTGCATTTCGGGGTTGTTGGAGGTGATGCCGTTGGCGATCGCTTTCAGCAGGAGTGTCTTGCCGGCCTTTGGCGGGGAAACGATGAGACCGCGCTGGCCCTTGCCGATCGGGGCGATGAGATTCAGGAGACGCGTCGAAAGGATGTTCGGCTGCGTCTCCAGGTCGATCAACTCAAGAGGGAAGATCGGCGTAAGCGTATCGAACGAGGGGCGACGGCGAGCGGTCTCCGGATCGATCCCGTTCACCGCCTCCACACGGAGCAGGCTGAAGAACTTCTCGTTGTCCTTCGGCGGGCGAACCTGGCCGCTCACCCGGTCGCCCGTGCGGAGGCCAAAGCGGCGGATCTGCGACTGCGAGACGTAGATGTCGTCCGCACCCGGCAGGAACCGTTCGCCGCGCAGGAACCCGAAGCCATCCTCGATGATTTCCAGCACGCCGTCGCCGAAGATGTGGCCCTCGCGTTCGGTCATCGCCTGCAGAAGCCGGGTGATGAGATCCGGCTTTCGCATGCGGAGATACCCGGAGACGCCCAGGTCGCGGGCCATCTCGAAGAGCTGCTCGTTCGGCTTCGCGTCGAGTTCGGCAACCGTCGGACGGTTGCTCGCCGCTTCACGCTCGCGCTGCTCCTGCCTGTTCTTCTCCCGCCGGGATTGCCCCTGTCCCTGCTGCTTCTGGTGAGCCTGCGGCTGGGGTCGTTCCCCATCCGCCTGAGCCGTCTGCCCGTTCTGGCCGACAGCGCCGGTATTCCGGTTCTTACGATTGTTGCGGCGTTCGCGCTGACTGCGGCTACGGGACGATTCGCCCTCGGCGGCCTCAGCCGAAACCGCCTCGGCATTCGCAGGAGAGGCTACAGCCTCGGGAGCAGGAACGGTCTCGGCGGCCAGCGGCTCGACATGGACGAGAGCGGCCGGCGCCTCGGAAACGGGGTCCGCCACAGACTCGGCCTTGGCCGGAGTGGACTCGGCGGCCGTTTCAACGGGCGCCACCGCCTCGGGAGAAGGTGCGGACGCTGCGTCGGTTGCTGCGGGCTCCGCCGTCTTGCGGCGCGGACGTGCGGCACGGGTCCGGCGAGGAGGGGCCTCAGCGACCGCGACTTCGCCGGCATCGCCTGTGAGTAGCTCTTCGGAAGTCAAACGAATACCTCCAGGAGGGATGAGGAATGAGGACGTGCTGGTGTGACACGATCAGGAGATGGGCCACGGCGGCACAAGGCGTTGCCGCGAAGTGGTGGCAGTTGCAGAGCAAGACTCCATTGATGGATTGCACGCAGTGATAGGCGGCGCTGAGTGCATGCTCACAGGAGGGGGCCAGGACCCGGTGTGTCCGGAGGATGAGTCAGCCAGGAAGCCCGGCTCCAGGGAATCCAGAACCACATGTGGGAAGCATCTTGAGGAACGAGGTCCGCGACGAAAGACAATGATGTCTGATTTCGAGGCGGCTCGCACCGGACAGCGGAAACTCACTCCGTTGGCCCAGCTTTGCGAAGCGTACCACCCGGCTTTTCCATCGTCAACGACGCAATCTGGACCGATCGCGCCCGTTTTCCGCGGGTCTTCCGTGAAGATGCGGGCGAAGTATACCGGATGTACCGGGAGATGTCACGACGATTCGGACGAAGTTCCGTCCTTCACGCGATGCAGGATGCTCAATGGCGACAGCCGATGGGCCGAGCGAATGTCACGCACTGTGCCGGATAACCCGCGCATGACCAGCGAATGGGTATGCGCTCCATCCGGAAGGTACTTCACTCCTTCCAGCAACTCGCCGTCGGTGATGCCGGTCGCGGCAAAGAAGACATCCTCGCCCCGCACGAGGTCGCCAATAGCGAAAACCTCGGCGAGGTCGACGCCGCGCTCGTGAGCGCGGTCGCGCTCCTCCTGATCGCGCGGCCAGACCCGGCATTGCATCTCACCGCCCAGGCACTTGAGCGCGCAGGCCGCGATCACCGCCTCCGGCGAGCCGCCGACACCGAGCAGCATGTCGATGCCGCTTCCTTCGCGCGCGGCCAGCAACGCCCCGGCGACATCGCCATCGGACATCAGGCGGATGCGTGCGCCCGTTTCCCGGACCTCACGGATGAGTCCCGTGTGTCGGGGCCGGTCGAGCACGAGGACGGTCAGATTCCGGATCGTGGTGCCCTTCGCGGCGGCAACGCGCTCCAGATTGTCGGCGACCGGGGCTTCGAGGTCGATCGTGCCCTTCGCCGAAGGCCCGACGACGATCTTCTCCATGTAGGGAAGGTCCTGCCACCCGTACATCGAGCCGCGTTCGGCGACGGCAAGGACGCAGAGCGAATTGGGGCGCCCTTCCGCGAGCAGGCGGGTGCCGTCGATGGGATCGACGGCGATGTCCACCTTCGGGCGGTCCGCGCTGCCGACCACTTCCCCGGTGTAGAGCATCGGGGCGTGATCCTTCTCACCCTCGCCGATCACGACGACGCCTTCCATCGCGATGCCATTCAGCACCTCGCGCATGGCGTCGACGGCGGCGCGGTCGGCGTTCTCCTTGTGGCCGCGGCCCATCCAGCGGGCGGCGCTGAGCGCAGCGGTCTCGGTGACACGCACGAGGTCGAGCGACAAGTTGCGATCGATCTCGGAAATCGGATCCATCGAGACAGGAGGGACCGTCATCGGCGGCCTCCCCTCGTCGCAGACCGACCCGATGCCGCACCGGACGGCGCACTCAACCAGCGCACCGTGTTGTAGGGCAAGTCGTAGACCGAACCGATCTGCACCCGAGCCGGCGGCAGCGACTGGATGAACGACGAGCCGTAGCGCTTCGAGACCACGCGTCGATCGAGAATCGCGCAGACGCCACGATCCGATGCCGAACGGATGAGCCGGCCAAATCCCTGCTTGAACTTCAGGACCGCCTGCGGCACCGAGTAGTCGAGAAACGCGTTCTCCAGGAGTTCGCTCCGAGCTTCGTGAATGGGGTCGCTCGGCACCGGAAAAGGCAGTTTCGTGATGACCAACAGGCTGAGGGCGTCGCCGGCGATATCGACGCCTTCCCAGAACGTGGATGTCCCGAGCACGACCGTCCCTGGCGAACTGCGCAGACGCTCGACAAGCTGGCGGGGGCTGCCATCGATTCGCTGCCCGAGAACCACGACGTTATGTTGCTCCAGCGGCCCCTTGATCGCCCGATGCGTCGCCTGAAGCGCGGCGTAACTCGTGAAGAGGACCAGCGCACGCCCCTCGGTGGCGGCCAGCAACTCGATCAGGGCCTGGTTGAGTTCGAACTGGAAGCGCCCGTCGTTCGGCTCTGGCATATCGTCGGCAACATACAGGAGTGTCGAGTTCTCGTGGTCAAATGGCGTACCGAGTTGCAAGCCGTCGGCATCCTGCATCCCGAGCCGATCGGCGATGTAATCGAACGACCCGTCGATCGTGAGCGTGGCCGATGTCATGACGACCGTCCGCACGTTCGCGTAGAGCCGTTCCTGCAAGAGCACATCGACCATCAGCGGCGCGACGTTCAGCGAGATCGATCCCTGGACGACAGAGCGCCGGATCCAGCAAACCTCGGCCGGGCTGGGTTTGCCGAAGACGCTGACGAGCTGCTGGGTAATCGTGTTGAGGCCGATCAGGTTCCGGCTGAGATCGAGTGTGATCTGGTCGCGCTGCTTCGTCTCCGGATGCTCCAGGTCGTCGGGCAGACTGAGCTTGTCGAGGATCTGCAGGAGCCAATCACCCGTCTCCAGCAACGTCCGCAGCGCCTTGTCGAGGTCCTGCCAGAAGAGCGTCAGATCGTGCCACTCGGCGCGCGTTCGCACGGAGTCAGTCACGCGGAGGGAGTCGGCATAGCTCTGGTTCCCGCGTCGCTGAGCCGGCAGCAGGTCGCCGAGGCGTTGGAAGAGTTCGCCCACCAGGAGCATGGCGCGGGCTGCGGCGCTTTCGGCGGCGGTCAGCTTGTCGAGGGCCTTGGGCGCCGCATCGATCGCTGCCTTCTGTGGCAACCGCGTGAGGAAGGTCGATGCGATCGCGAATGCGCCGCTCATCACGGCGCCATCCGCCTTCACCAGGCCGGAGATGAAGTCTTCCGGACTCCGCCGGTCGAGGTAGAAACCGTAGGCAGCGGTCGCCTCATCTTCGAGATGGTGGGCCTCGTCGAGGATGAGACGGTTGAACGCACCCATGACATGCCCTTCCGGCGATCCGCCGGCGAGCAGGAGCGCGTGGTTTGCGATCACGATGTGGGCATTCGCCGCCTGGCTGCGCGCGCGCGGCAGGAAGCACTGCCCACGCCGGGCATAGACGCAACTCTTCATCGTGCAGACCTGGTCGCCCGCCGCAATCGAGCGCCAGTACGCCTCTTCCTCCTGCGTCAAACGGAGTTCGGCCTTGTCCCCGGTCTGCGTCTGGCCAAGCCAGATCAATACCTTCGCCCGCAGCGAGGCGTCGGCAGGATCGGACGCCGGCTGGCGGATGTGCTTGAACCACTGCGTGAGGCAGATATAGTTCGCCGCGCCCTTCATCACCGCTACGCGCAACTCGTCCGTGACGCCGGATTCGAGCAGCGCCGTCCGCACGTCGGGAAGGTCCTTCGTATAAAGCTGATCCTGCAAGGCGAGCGTGTCCGTGCTGACCACGACTCGCTCGCCGCGCTCGATGGCGTGCAATGCAGCAGGGAGCAAGTAGGCCAGGCTCTTGCCGGTGCCTGTACCAGCCTCCACCATGAGCTGTCCATCCTCGTTCAGCGAACGCGCGACCGCGACCGCCATCCGTTGCTGCGATGGACGCGATTCGTAGCGTTCGAGGACGTGCGGAAGGGGGCCATCCGGCGCGAGCAGGTGCTCGACGGCGTGAAGGTCGATCGGGCGTTCCGACCCGGACTTGCGCAGAGGTTCCGGCTTTTCACGGGAATCCGTAAATGCAAATTCCAGCGGCGGTTGGCGCGTTTCCTTGAGCGAGCCATCGATATGGAAGATCGGCCCAGGCAGTTCACGGTCGGCGGCATTACGGAAGAGCACGGCCTCCGGCCATGCTGCCTGCGCCGCATAGTCGGCGACCTGCGCGAGCGTGGATGGATCGTAGGTATCGATGCGGTCAAGCATGCGGCAGAAGGCGATCTGTGCCGCCGCCGTATCCGCCAGGGCGCGATGCCGCTTGTCGTCCGTCAGTTCGATCCCAAGCGCCGCGGCGACGGTCTGCAAGGAGTAGTTCGGCAGGTCCGGCAACAGGGCGCTGGCGAGCTGGTACGTGTCCAGCTGCCGGTTCTGCACGCGAAGCCCGGCCGCCTGCAGGAACGCGACGTCGAATTGTACGGAGTGTCCGACAATCGGGAGCGAACCGAGCAGGCGCTCGACCTCCGGCCGGACCTCCTCCCACGGCGTTCCAGCCTGGAGTTCGGCCTCCATGATGCCCGTGAGGCGCTGGATATCCAGCGATACCGGCCGCTTCGGGCGAATGGTACGCACGAACTCCTCGACTACGCCCTCCCGCTCGAAGACGATCACCGCAATCTCGATGATCTCGTCCCGCGCGGGATCGACGCCCGACGTTTCCACGTCGACGGCCACGAACCGCGACCACGCCCCCCCGGAGGTAGGTCGCGGCGCAAGCAGGTCGCGCTGCTGCGGTTCGACGATGCGGTTGGCATCGCGCCATTTCCGAAAATCCGTAATCACGAAATCGTCCCCGCGGCCAACGCCTCGGCAACCGCGACCGTGACAAGCAGGAGCTGGGCGAACCCGGTGGCGAGCGGCGGGATGCGGATGAACTCGTCCGGGCGATGAACGTTGCCACCACTGGTGAGGCCGATACACATCGCCGGGATCCCACGCGCTATCGGGACGTTCGCGTCGGTACTGGAGGCGTCCACCACCGCGTCGATGCCAAGGTCCTTCAGCACGCCAACGCCGAGCGGCACGATGCCGGTATCCTGCGGCACTTCACCGGCTGGCCGGTCACCCACGACCTCGATCACGATGGGAACGTCAGGCGTCGAGCCGGACGTGATGATCTGCTCGACGCGGTTGACGAGTCTCGCCAGCGCATCGGGATCGGTCGAGCGCATATCGATCACAGCCGTAGCGCTGGGGGCGATCGTGTTGACGCTGATGCCGCCCTCGAAGAGGCCAACGTTGAACGAGGTCTTCGGATCGCGCTGCAACGGGATCTCGTCGAGCCGGGCGATCACCTTCGCCAGCGCATGAATCGCACTTGGCCGGCCAGCATCACCCCACGAATGGCCGCCGGGACCGGTTGCCGTCACCCGAAGGCGCCGGCTGCCAACCGCCTTCCGCGTGATCCGCCCAAGGCTGTGTCCTTCTATGGCAATCGCGGCGCCGAGATTGGGAATTGCATCGACGACCGCCCGCATACCGCGCAGGTCGCCAAGTCCTTCTTCCCCAACATTGCCGGTAACGTACACGTCGACCGCCGGTTGCACGCCAAGCGCCTGCAGCGCCTTCGCGACACAGGCGACCGCGGCGACGCTCAGGCTGTTGTCCCCCACGCCCGGCGCGTGGAGCGTATCGCCCCGGCGCTCGACGGCGATGGGCACGGTGCGCGGAAAGACCGTATCGATATGAGCCGCGAGCAGCAACGGCGGTGCGGTGCGGTCGCGCCCCGGCAGAACGCCGACGACATCGGAGAGGCCGTCGACGGTGACCGACTGGTACCCGCGGTCACGAAACGTCCCGGCCACAAAGGCGGCACGTTCCGCTTCGTCGTTCGTGGGTGCAGGGACCTCGGTGATAGCTGCCGTGAGCGCGATGATGTCTTCTATCGATGCAGCGGCGATTTCGCGAGCGGCTGCGACGCGATCAATGGGTGACGTGCTGGTTACGGACAAGGGGGACTCCCGGATGGATTCGGCGACGGAACGTCACCGGGTGACGGATGCAACGGTCAGGCCGGTGACCGCGCGGTCGGAACAAAGGCGTCGCGAAGGCGGGTGCATCCCTGATCGTTTCAGTATACCGAACAGACATTCGCCTTCCCCGCCGATAGCGCAGGAATCCGGGGAAATGTTCACTTGGCGCGCCTATCCGGGGGTGCGCCGGGTATGCGAACGCTGCCGGCCCAGTCCGACGATGGACAATCTGGTGCCCACGACCAAGCGCATTGAAACGAGCGTTCCCGACATGCAGCACAATCGGCGAAATGCTGCGAAAATAGGAACGATTCACAAGTGCGTGGAAACCGGCCTTCGCTGGCAGGATCCATGCACGCATCCGGGCAGCGTTCCCGCGCACCGTGGCGCGGCGAACGGCACGGGTTCAAGGAGATCCCCATGACGTATCACCGGTACGACGCGGTCATCGTGGGCGCAGGCGGCGCGGGCCTCATGGCTGCGATCCAGCTTGCCGGCAAGGCGAACATCGCCGTGGTCAGCAAGCTCTACCCGCCTCGGTCCCACACCGGGGCTGCCCAGGGCGGCATCAGCGCCGCGCTCGGCAACCGGGAGGAAGACCACTGGGAATGGCACATGTACGACACGGTCAAGGGCGGCGACTACCTGGTCGATCAGGATGCCGCCGAAGTCCTGACCCGTGAGGCGATCGACGCGGTGCTCGAACTGGAGCACATGGGATTGCCGTTCAACCGCACCGAACAGGGAAAGATCGACCAGCGCTTCTTTGGCGGACACACCCGCAACTTCGGCGAGAGCCCCGTCCGCCGTGCCTGCTACGCCGCCGACCGCACCGGGCACATGATCATCCAGACCCTGTACCAGCAGGGCATCAAGCACAACGTCAACTTCTTCGACGAGCATCACCTCGTGGACATCCTCTTCGCCGAGGACGGGCGTTGCTGCGGCGTCGTCACGATGGAGCTGAAGACGGGTGAGATCAACGTCATCCACGCGAAGACGGTGCTGATCGCCAGCGGCGGGTATGGACGCGTCTTCAAGATCACATCCAACGCCCTCGCCGGAACCGGCGACGGTGTCGCCCTCGCCTACCGCCGGGGCGTCCCACTGATGGACATGGAGATGTACCAGTTCCATCCGACCGGCCTCTACAAGCTCGGCATCCTCGTCTCGGAAGCCGCGCGCGGCGAGGGCGGCAGGGTCATCAACGGCGAGGGCGAGGCCTTCGCCGCCCGCTATGCCCCAACCCTGAAGGACCTCGCTCCACGTGACATGATGTCCCGCTTCATCTACGAGGAAGTGAAGGCCGGTCGCGGTATCGACGGCAAGGATTATGTCCTGCTCGATGTCTCGCACCTGCCACCGGAAGTGATCGACGAGAAGCTGCCGGATGTCACCGACTTCGCCCGCGTCTACCTCGGCGTGGAGCCGAAGAAGGAAGGCATCCCCATCCAGCCCACTGCGCACTACGCGATGGGCGGCCTTCCCACCAATGTCGATGCGCAGGTGATCTTCGATCCGGCTGGAACCGTCATCCCCGGCTTCTACTCCGCCGGTGAATCGGCCTGCGTCTCCGTTCACGGGGCAAACCGCCTGGGCACGAACTCGCTGGTGGACCTGGTAGTCTTCGGCCGCCGCGCCGGCAAGCGGATGTTACAGGAAATTCACGAGACGGACTTCGCCATGTTGCCGGCCGAACCGGACGCCGTCGCCAAGGCGACCATCGCTGGCATTCTCGGGCGCGACAAGGGCGAGAATGTCGCGGACATCCGCGCCGAGATGCAAACCGTGATGATGGACAAGGTCAGCGTCGTCCGCACCGAACAGACCATGCGCGAGGCCAAACAACGGATTCGCGAACTCCAGGCCGCCTACAAGCACATCGCGATCCAGGACAAGGGCAAACGCTACAACACCGACCTCACCGAGGCGATGGAGTTGGGCTGCATGCTCGATTGCGCGGAGACGATCATCCACGGCGCGCTCGCCCGCCAGGAGAGCCGGGGCGCCCACTACCGCGAGGACTTCCAGACGCGTGACGACAAGAACTGGCTGGCGCACAGCATGATCACCCGCACATCCGGGGGCATGGAGCTGAAGAAGAAGCCCGTTGTCATCACGACCTTCGAGCCGAAGGAACGCAAGTACTAGGAGTGAGAGGAGAGGAGTGAGAAGTGAGGGGAATTGACCTCGCTTCTCACTCCTCGTTCCTCACTTCTCTGGAGGGGAGACCAATGCAGGTCACGCTACGCATCAAGCGGTTCAATCCGGAGCAGGACACCAAGGCGCACTTCGAGGAATACCAGGTCGAGGTCGAAGGCACGGACCGCGTGCTGGATGCCCTGAACCAGGTGAAATGGCATCAGGACGGCACGTTGACCTATCGCCGCTCCTGCGCCCACGGCATCTGCGGATCCGATGCCATGCGGATCAACGGACGCAACCGCCTTGCCTGCAAGGTCCTGATGCAGGATCTCGGCAAGAAGGTCACCATCGAACCCCTGATCGGCTTCAAGGTCGAGAAGGACCTGCTGGTGGACATGGAACGCTTCTTCGACGCCTACAAGTCGGTGAAGCCCTATCTCATCGCCGACGATGCGCCGACCGCCGGCGAGCGCCTCCAGTCGCCGGAGCAGCGTCATATCTTCGACGACACGACGAAGTGCATCCTCTGCGCCGCCTGCACGACCGCCTGCCCCGTGACCTGGACCTCGGACGACTTCGTGGGTCCGGCGGCGATCGTGAACGCGCACCGGTTCATCTTCGACAGTCGCGACCAGGGTGCCCGCGAACGCATGCGCATCCTGAACTCCGGCACCGGTGTCTGGCGCTGCCGCACCGTTTTCAACTGCACGGATGCCTGCCCGCGCGACATCAAGATCACCGAGGCGATCGAACAGGTGAAGCGCGCGCTCCTCTTCGAAGGCGTCTAGCACGACCGTAGCGACAGTCCCCGAGGGAGGATCGGATTCGCATCCGGCCTCCCTCGCTGCATATCCAGCTTCGTGTACCGATAACGGGAGGTGATCGCCGTGGATGCGCTCTCGTGGGACAGCCTGACGACCCGGCCTTCGAACGGTGAACTGATCGATGGCCTCAGCATCGTGAGCCTGGTGGTGTTCGGGTGTGTCTTCGTCGTCGTTTCGGCGCTGGCGATCTGGCCACGCCTCTGGGGTCTTCGGCGCCAGCTTGGGCGAACGCGCTTTGGACGTTTGCTTTCGACCGGGCTCTGGCTCTCCAGCCTCGGCCTGATCTTCCTGATCCTGCGCTTCCTGCAGATCGATCCGATCACGCTGGCACGGCCCATCTGGCTGGTGGTCGTGATGATCGGCGTCGCAGTCTGGATCGGTTGGTTCACGGTCATGCTGATGTTTGCCCGCGAACCAGCGCCGGTCGAGACAGCGGCAGTTCCGGTATACCGGCGACCACGCCGGGGCGGAAGCTATCGTTGACTCAAATGGCACAACTGTTCATGCATTCCAAGCCCGTACGCGACGCCCACGCATCGATCATCAGAGGAGGCGGCCATGCGCAGCGTCGCAATCATCGGAGCAGGGATCGTTGGCGCATCGCTCGCCCTCGAACTCGCGACATCCAGTGCCGGCGTGGCCGAGATAACTAGACGCGCGACAGCGGCAAGAGCAACCGGACTGCAGGCCCGCGTGGTCGATCCCTCAGATGCAGAAGAGGTACTTCCCGCATTCGTGGACATCAGTCAAGTGATCGCCGCAGCGTACTTCGAGGACGACGGCGCAGCCGAAGTCAAACAGCTTCACCACACGATATGGCAGCAAGGAGTGGAGCACGGAGCACGTTTCCTGTCCGGGCATGAAGTTCTTGGAATCAACCGGCGCGGGCAGGGTTACGTTCTCTCCACGACGGGCGACAACGAACTCGAGGTCGATGACATCGTCCTCGCTGGCGGAGTATGGGGACCTTCGCTTGCCGCGATGGTCGATCTCGACCTTCCGCTCTTCCCGGTTGCGCATCCCTACGTCTACGCGCGCCATGACGATGCGATGAAGCCCGGTCCCATCATTCGTTGGCCGGAGCATCATGTATACGCGCGTGTCCACCAGGATAGGCTCGGTATCGGCAGCTATGACCACACGCCGATCCTTGTCGATCAGGAAAGCCTCGCCAACGGTGCCGGCATCCCGTGGACAGAAGCATTCGAGCCAGCCATCGCCGCGGCGCAGCTTCTGTTGCGCCGAGAGGCACGATTCAGCCCCGACCGCCGGATCAATGGTGTATTCGCGATGACTCCCGATAACCTGCCATTTTTGGGCCACACCCAACAATGGATGGAATCTGGATCGCCTAGGCAATCTGGGTCACTCTCGCAGCCGGTTCCGCAGCGGCACTCGCTGCAACCATGATCGATGGGGCGGAGATATCGCCGCAACTTGCAATCGATCGCTTCACCGGAGTCGACGGGGCTGCGCTCCAAACCAATGCACTGCGCCTGTACCGCGACATCTATGCGAACGCTGCCGGGACGGTGCCCGGAGCGACCACAAGCCAGTGATTCCCGACGATGACGCAGCTCGCCGGACAGGATTGCCGATCTCGGCGAGGCAGGGTGAACGTCGCCCAAAGGACAACAAGGGCGGATGGCCTGATCGACCATCCGCCCTCGCTCACGCTCTGGCTGAAAACAGCCGTGCACCCTCTGTCGATACGACCTTCCGGCTTGTCGCCGTTCGTTAGCTCGGGAAAGGTAACCCCGCGTCACCCGAAGAGTGCTGCTTAGGGCTGCTACCTTCCGGTCCTGACCCATTTCACAGTTCCCCGCCGCGCGGGACCCAACCTTCAACACCACGTGACGACGCTAGTCCCACAAAGCCAGTACCTCGAGAGGGAATTCGACCCCGCTAAGGCGGGTTGCGGGTACAGGGCACCGCCAGCTCCCCATCTAGCACGACTGCGGCAAGTATACCGTGGATGGCACCCTCACACACAGGGCAACCGCGCGGCAGTTCCCATCGCGTCGAGCGCGCACCACATCCATCCCAATCAGGCGCTGAACTGGAGCCCGCGCGCGAGGCGCATGCGGTGGATGTTCACGAACTCGATCGCGTGTGTCCCGGTCAGGTTGAGGCTGCCGAGATGACCGTCTTCCTCGGTGCCGGTGATGAACTTGTAGCGGACGCCACGATCCTCGAAGATGCGCGTGGCGAGAAAAATGTCTTCCGAGAGATGGGCGAAGAGGCTGAACGCCAGTTCGTCAGCCGCCAGCAGATCCTCCACGGGGAAATCGACCCAGAGGTTGAAGTTCTGGGCGTGATGTTCGTATTCCGGCTCGCCGATCAGGTGGACGCCGTCGGCGTCTTGCAGCAACGAAACCGCCCCGCGCTGGAAGTGCTGGTTCGCGATCGCGTTCTCGATCCAGTCCTTGCCGAACTCCTCCAGAAGCACGTCCACCATTCGATCGAATGTGCGCTCGGTCAGCGTCTTGATCGCCGGTTTCATGGTGGGGCTCCCTCTCACGCTCGGTGACGTCCGGTTTGCGAAGACGGTTGCGGATGCGCCTGCCGCCATTCGTGATCCCGTATACTACTGCCACATCGCGTTCGCTGAACAGCCCTTTCCCGGCGGGAGTCCTGCATGTTGAAGCGCTTCTTTGGGTCGTCTGAGGAACCTCTGATTCCGGTCTGTCCGGATCATCATGTGGAAATGCGTCTTCGCGGCAAGATGGGCAAGCCCACACGCTTCTCCGACCAGTCGGCATCGGAATACACGCTGATCTACTTCTGCCCGGTGGAAGGATGCAACAACACCGCCACCCGCCAGCGCCAGCGCCTGCAGATTCCGGCTCCCGGTGTCGCCCCGGAACGCCCGATCTTCTCACGCGTCAACGACAGCCACTAGATCCATCCAGACGCCAAACAGTCCCATGCCCACGGTGGGCATGGGACTGTTTGGATCATCGGAGACCACCAGCGGCAGGCGCCAGGAGACACCGTGGCCGGGCAGACGCCCTGTCGGAAGAGGACTCAGCCGATGTTCTCGCCCTGGTACTTGCCCGAGTATCCTGACGCGGGCGCCTGCGCCATCCCGAAGAACACGAGCTGCATCACCCGGGCGTTTCGCTGCACCCGGAAGCCATCCGGATTGAGCACGGATAGCAACGAGGTCGACCGACCGTTGTAGCCCGCATCCCACACCGCCGTGTGGATCGTCACGCCGCCGCGCCCAAGACTGGAGCGCGGGCGTCCCAGTGCCATCAGCGTCACGGGGATGTCGACGATCTCGTTGAAGACGATCTGATAGATCCCCGGCGACAGCGTCACCCAGCCATCCGCATCGAAGGCGATCGGTTCCAGCTCCGGCAGGACGCGATCCGCCGACGAGACCCCGATCTGCCCCTGTCCGCGATAGGCCGATACCTCCCGCAAGGTGAGGTCGACCCCGTTCGGCTGGATCTGCTCGTCCAGGTTCTGCCATGCGGTGATCAGCGGCCGCTCTGCACCCTCGATCAACGCCCGCAACTGCTCGCGGCTCAATGCCCCGCCCAGGTTATCGATGTCCGCCACGCTCCGCCCCCATCGTCGAATCGAATGCACGGCCCTTGTCCGCACGCCGGAAAAAGGCTACCGTGCCAGCGTCGTCCTGACGAGTCGATCCCTCCGATGGCTCCCGATCCAATGCGCGCGGAAGGTCTTCCGCCAACGGATGGTGCTTCGCCGTGTCCGATCCCCCAGTTCGCCGCTCGCTTGCCTTCCAGACGCTTCGTCACCGCGATTTTCGCCTGCTCTGGACGGCGGACTGCATTTCGATCCTGGGGACGCAGATCCAGCGGACGGCAATCGTCTGGCAGGTCTTCGTCCTGACCGGGAGCGCGTTGCAACTGGGCCTGCTCGGGTTGTTCCAATTCCTGCCGATCCTCTTCTTCGGCCTGTTCGGCGGTGCGGTCGCCGACCGCACCGACCGCCGGCACATCCTGATCGGCTCCCACATCGCGCTGATGGTGACCTCGGCACTGCTCGGCCTGATGACCTACACCGGGCACATCTCGATGCCGATCATCTACGGCTCGATCGTGATCGCGTCGTCCCTCAACTCATTCGCCGGCCCGGCACGTCAGGCCTTGATCCCGTCGCTCGTCCCGAGAACCGAACTCACCGGCGCGGCGACAGTCGCCAACCTGGCGATGCAGACAGCGGCGATCGCCGGACCGCCGCTCGGCGGGTTCCTGATCGGCTGGCATGGCATGACGATCTGCTACGGTGCCGACGCCGCCAGTTTCGTGGCCGTCATTATCGCGGCGTGGCGAATCAGGACCCGCCCAGCCCCGATCGTGATGCCGCAACGGAGCCTTGCCGCCATCGCGGATGGGTTCCGCTTCCTGTGGACAACGCCGATCCTGCTCTCGGTGATGGCACTGGATTTCGTCGCGACGTTCTTCGGTTCGTTCACGACGCAATTACCCATCGTGGCGGAGACGCTGCTCGGTTCGGACGCAGAGGGACTCGGCCTGCTGCAGAGCGCGCCAGCCATCGGCGCCGTGATGGGTAGCCTGGTGCTGAGCGTCCTGCCAATCCCGCGCAGGGCCGGTCTGGGCGTGATCCTCGCGGTACTCGGCTATGGCGTCTGTGTCCTGGGCTTCTCGCTGAGCGCGTCGCTGCCGCTGGCGCTCCTCTTCCTGGCCGGAACCGGCGCCACCGATGCGATAAGCATGGCGATGCGCCAGACCATCCGGAACCTCGTTACGCCCGACGAGTTCCGTGGCCGTATCGCCGCAGCCCACTCGACCTTTGCAATGGGCGGCCCGCAACTGGGCGAACTCCGGGCCGGCCTGATCGCGAATTTCACCGGGGTGCCGGTGGCAATCGGCAGCGGCGCCGTGGCAACCATCGGCTGCTGCCTGATCATGGCGAAAACCATGCCGCGCCTGCGCACTTACCGCACGGACGAAGGGCCGGTTGATGTCGTCGCCACGGTCGTGTCGACATCGACGGTGACCGCCGACTGATCCCCGAAACGAACGTGCCACCGGATCGCCGAGCGGCGATCCGGAGGCACGTTCGTTTCGGGGACACGGCCCCCTTACGCCCCTGGTGCGGAGTTGGTTAGCATCTCCCAGACCTTCACCGGCTTGTCGGCCATCAGCACGACCAGATCGCTCTTCGCGGACTGATCGACCGCCGCCTTGCATGCCTCTAGCTCGTCCAGGATGATCTGGATATTCGCCTCGTCCATGCCGCCATCGATCGCAGCCTTCTCAAGCCGCGATGCGATCTCGCCGGACGGACGGCCCCGCGTATTGGTGTCCTCACGAATGATGAGGCGGTCGAACGACTTCCCCGCAAGCTCGCCGAACGCCTGGATGTCCTCATTCGACCGGTCGCCCGGCATGCTGATGACCGCGACGTTCTTCTCCGCGCCCATGCGCGAGACGAAATCGACCATCGCCTCCAGCCCGGCAACATTGTGGCAGTAGTCGATCAGCACGCGCTGGCCGGCGAGGTCGAGCAGGTTGAAGCGGCCAGGCGTCTGGAAGAAGTTGCTCGTAAACGTGCGCAGCCCCTGCCGGATGTAATCGAGTTGCACGTCGTGGGCAACAGCCGCCGCCGTCGCCGCCATCGCATTCGCGATGTTCACGCGGGCACGCCCCTCGAAGGTCGCCGGAATTTGGCTGGCGAGCAGGATCGAGGTCTCACGGCGATGCTCCATGAGCGTGATCATCTCGCCGCTCCGCGTCTGCTTGAGCACCACGGCGCGCCCACGCTCGCGCAGATGCTCGTGGATGACCGGATTGTTCTCGTCCATGCTGAAGAAGATGATCTCGCCGCGAGCGGCGCGCGTCATCTGCACGGTCCACTCGTTGTCGGCGTTGAGGACCGAAGCGCCCTCCGGCAGCACGCTCGCCGGGACAACGGCCTTTACCCGCGCGAGTTCGGCCAGGGTGTCGATGCCCTTGAGCCCAAGATGATCGCTGGCGACATTCGTGACAACGGCAATGTTGCAGCGGTCGTACCCGAGTCCGGAACGGAGGATACCGCCTCGAGCGGTCTCCAGCACCGCGAAATCGATCGTGGGATTCTTGAGCACCATCCGGGCGCTGCCGGGACCGCTCATGTCACCAGCCATGATCTGCGTGCCGTCGATGTAGATACCGTCCGTGGTCGTCAAGCCGGCACGATACCCGGCGGTTTTCATGATATGGGCAATCATGCGGCTGGTGGTCGTCTTACCGTTCGTCCCGGTGACGGCGATGATCGGCACCCGCGATGGCTCACCCCGCGGGAAGAGCATATCCACGACAGCGCGGCCGACGTGCCGCGGATGCCCCTCGGTTGGATGTGTGTGCATGCGGAAGCCGGGTCCGGCATTCACCTCGACGATCGCGCCGCCACTCTGGCGGGCGCTTTCGGCGATATCCTCGGTGATGAAGTCGATGCCGGCGATATCGAGGCCAACCACCATCGCCGCCTGCCGGGCAATCTCGACATTGTCCGGGTGGATCTCGTCGGTGCGATCGATGGAGGTGCCGCCAGTGCTCATGTTGCCCGTCAGCTTCAGCTGCACGAACTGGCCGGCCGCCGGAACGTCGTCCAGCCCGATTCCTTGCCGTTCCAGGACCTCGTGCGTCTGCTGGTCGACGTGGATGCGGGTGAGGATCTTCTCGTGCCCGACACCGCGCCGGGGATCGGCGTTCGTGATGTCGATCAGCTGCTGCACGGTCGATGTCCCGTCACCGACGACATGCGCCGGAACGCGCTCGGCGACCGCGACGACCTCCTGATTGACGACGAGGATGCGATAGTCCTTGCCGGTGATGTACGACTCCACCAGCACATACCCGCCACGGCTCTCGCGCTCGGCGATCGGATACATCTCGCGAATCTCGTCCGCATCGGCGAGGTTGATGCAGACGCCACGTCCGTGGTTGCCATCCAGCGGCTTGATGACGACGGGATAGCCGATCCGCGACGCTGCACTCACTGCCGCATCCGGCGAGCGCACTACCCGCGACAGCGGCACCGGGATACCGATCTCGTGGAGCAGGCGGTTCGTCAGCTCCTTGTTCCCGGCGATGTTGACCGCGATCTCCCCGGTGTCCGAGGTAACGGTCGCCCAGATGCGACGCTGGTATTTGCCATGACCCAACTGGACCAGCGAACGGTCCGGGTCGAGGCGGATGACCGGAATGCCTCTCCGCACGGCTTCCTGCACGATGGCCCCGGTCGACGGCCCATAGGCGCGACGTTCGGCGAGCTTGATGATCTTCGACTCCAGCTCGGAGACGAAGTCGAACTCCGGTTCGCTGCCATAGATCAGGTGGTTCAGCAGGCGCAGCGCCAGCTGGCCCGCGGCAAGGCCAACGTCTTCCTGGTCGTACTGGAAAACAACGTTGTAGACGCCCTTCTCGGTCGTGGAACGCGTCTTTCCCCGCACGACTTCCGCACCGGCAAGGTTCTGGATTTCGAGCGCCACATGCTCCATCACATGGCCCATCCATGTCCCCTCACGGAGACGCTGGAGGAACCCGCCCGGCTTCCCGATGGAACAGCCGTGGTCGTAAAGTGATGGGATCAGTTCCGTAAGATGCTCGTAGAAGCCGGGAATCTTGTTGGAAGGGCGGCGCTCCAGTTCGCCAATGTCCACGACATAGCGAATCGACGGCATGCGCGCCCAGATGTTGGCCCCCCGATAGACGGTCGTTTCCCGAATCTCCAGCACCTGCGTACCTCCCGCCCGAAACGGCCAACCCTCCAGCGTCCTGTGGCTGGAAGCATAATACCGCCGCGCCGCGCATGCGCCAGATCGTCCTTGGTCGCTGCATACAAACCGCCTCGTCACGCGTGTAACGAGGCGGTCCGGCTTGCGTCCATTTGGCATGGACGCTGGTTATCCCTGGACCAAGGTCCGGGTCTTCATGTCGAAGCGACGGCCGGACGTAAGGACGTGGAGCTTCGCGTTGCTGACCGTGATCTCACCGTAGGCCTTCACCTGGAAGATGTCACTGAACATCTCGGTGCCGTCCACGATGGTGACGCTGTGGCGGCCGACGACCTCGATGATGCCATCCTCGCTGATCATCGCAGCGGTATCCTCATCAATGCCAACGCCGAGCAGGCGCGGATTGGAGGCCACCAGCGCGAGCAGGCGGCCGATGCGATCCCGCTGGCGGAAGTGCTGGTCGAGGATGACGCCGGAGATGAGCCCAAAACCGGGCATCATCTGGGCCATGCGCAGCTTCGGCGTGCTGCCGCTTGCGCCCATCGCAACCATGTGATCGGAGATGATCGATGCTCCCGCGCTGGTCCCCGCGACGATGATGCCTTCCCGGCTGCGCTGGCGCACCAGGTCTTCGAGCATCGTGCCACCGAGCATGGCGGAAAGGCGAAGCTGATTGCCGCCGGTCATGAAGATGCCGGTTGCCTCCCGGACGTACTCCAGCACCTCCGGACTATTGGCGTCCTCACGGCTGCCGATATACACCACCTCAGCGTCCGCGGCTCCCATACCGAGGAAGATCGCCTTGTAGCGAAGGCCCGCCGTCTCGATCGAGGACGCCGTCGGCACAATGGCGATCTTCGCGGCCCTGCCACCGGCCAACTGGTAGAACGTCGAGAGGATGACCTTGTCATCCAGCTTGTCCTCCGCGCCGCCGATCGGCATCAGGATGCCACGGGTCACGGGCTCGAACGTCTCGGAGATTTCGCGTTCGGGTACAATGCCAGTTCCGTCAAGGGACATGAGCGCGGTTTCCTGTTCGTTGATGGACGACGCGATGCGTCGAAACACACCCGGAGATGGGCAGTCTGGCATCCTTCCGGATGCCGGATCGCGAGATCCGTCGCCACAGGCGCGATGAATCATTTCACGATCGCCACCATGCTCGTCCAGCACGGACGAAGCCGGGTTCCGGGCACACAGTCTGGTACGGTTGCCGATCGCCAGCACGGTCGAGTTTCAGCCACACCATCGGAACGAGGGAACCACGTCGTCATGGCTCACCCACTTCTCGACCTCTTGTCCGCCGGCGTCGTGCTTGCCGATGGCGCCATGGGCACCATGCTTTACGAGGCGGGTCGCCCCCCCGATGATTGCCTCGATGCAACCAACCTCTCGCATCCCGAGATTGTAGCCCGAATTCACCTCGACTATCTCAACGCGGGCGCAAATATCATCGAGACCAATACGTTCGGCGCGAATCGCTTCCGGCTGGAAGCCCACGGCCTGATTGACAAGGTCCAGGAGATCAACGCGCGCGGCGTCCGTATCGCCCGTGAGGCTCGCGAGATCAGCGGAAGTTCCGCCCTCGTAGCCGGATCGGTCGGGCCGACGGGGCGTACGCTGGAGCCGTTCGGCACGCTCAGCCGGCAGGAAGCCTACGACGCCTTCCGCGAGCAGATCGAATGCCTGCTCGAACGTGGCGTGGACCTCTTGACGATCGAGACGATGGGCAACCTGGACGAGATGGACGCGGCGATCGCCGCGTCCCAGGATGTCGGCGACCTCCCGATCGTCGCGATGATGACGTTCGCCGAGGACGGACGGACGCTGACAGGAAACACGCCGGCGGACGTTGTCGCGCGGCTCGCCTCGCTAAGGGTCGCCGCGATTGGGGCGAACTGCTCCGTCGGCCCGCAACGCCTGCTCGGCTCCGTCCGCGCGATGAGAGCGGCGGCCGACCGGCTGGACGGGCATCGCCCCGCGATCGCCGCGATGCCCAACGCAGGTTGGCCAACGCGCATCGGGGACCGGCTCATCTATCGGTCCTCGCCTGAATATTTCGCGGAATTCGCCCGCCGTGCGGTGGAGGCCGGTGCGGAGATCGTGGGCGGATGCTGCGGCACCACCCCGGCCCACATCGCCGCCATGCGCGAGGCGCTCGACGCTCGTCAGCCGTCCCCGGAAGAACCTCGCGAGACCGCGCTCGTCCGGACCGCAACGCCGGTGGTCGCCGCTGTGCCAGCACCGCCAACGCTCGTCGCGCTGGCGGATGGGCCGACCGGCATGCAGGCGAAACTCGGCAAGAAATTCCTCCGCTGCGTCGAGATCGATCCACCGAAGGGACTGAATCCGCAGAAGGCCATCGACGGCGCCCGCATGCTGAAGGACGCCGGTGTGGACGCCATCAACGTAGCCGACTCGCCGATGGCCCGCGTCCGCATGAGCGCAATGACGCTCTGCTATCTCATCCAGCATGAGGTCGGGGTAGAAACGATCCTGCACTACACCACGCGCGACCGTTCGCTGATGGGTTTGCAATCGGAACTTCTGGGCGCCCACGCCGCTGGCGTGCGAAACATCCTCGCCCTCACCGGTGATCCACCCAGTCTTGGCGAATACCCCAACTCCTCCGCGGTCTATGACGTCGATTCGGTAGGCCTGATCCGGATCATCGACCAGATGAAGAAGGGCGCGGATTCGGCCGGGGCGTCGATTGGCCGGGAGGCGAGTTTCACCATCGCCTGCGCCGTCGACCCGACGAAGCCCGACCTGGAGGACGAAGCGCGCCGCCTGAAAGCGAAGATCGCCGCCGGTGCAGACTTCGTGATGACACAGCCAATCTTCGACAAGCAGGTCTGGCTGAACTTCCTGGAGGTCTACGGAGCCGAGCGCCTGCCGGTGCCGGTGATGATCGGCATCCTACCCCTGCAAAGCACCAAGCACGCCGAATTCCTGCACAACGAGGTGCCTGGCATCACCTTGACCGACGCCGCCCGCGAACGCATGCGCAAGGCGGGATCGGACGGTCGCCGGGAAGGGGTGCTGATGGCGCAGGAACTGCTCACCGACCTGAAGCCATTGGCACAGGGGGTGTACCTGATGCCCTCATTCGGCCGCTATGAAGTCGCGGCCGAAGTGATCGGCATTCTCGACGACGAGGAACCCGCCGAGGCGACGGCGTAGGAGAGCCCGCTCCCCATCGTCATTCTGAGCGACGGTCAGAACCTCAGTGCGAAGCACAATCGACCGAACCACCAGGTCGATATCCGGAGCATTCGTGGTGCCCGCCCGCATGGATCTTGTCGGAGCTTCGCTCAGGCCACTCCCGATTTCCAGCTTGTGGCCCGCCAGAAGCGCTTCGTGCAAGGGTCCTCCATAGGCGATCGCTTGCGATCGAGCGGAGCGGTCCATTACTGCGTTCAGGATGACACGGGGGGAATTCCCGCCTTCTGGAAGTCATTCAGGATGATACGGGGAGTGAGTTCCAGCGAAGCGTGCCGGCCGCCGCTCTCATCACGCGTTCGACCATCGGCCGGTGGAATCGGGTCGCGGCGCGTGCTACACTCCCCCGGCGTGCGCCGACACTCGGCTAAGAGTTCGTGTGCTTTTTTCGTGTCAATCCCGCCAGGTGGCTGCGTCTGCTGGACGGCCACTGTGCGAACAGAGGATCGGTCCACCATGGTTGCGCAATTGATTCGCTCCATCGAAGCGGAGCAGTTCAAGGAAAATGTGCCGCAGTTCGGCGCCGGCGATACCGTTCGCGTTCACGCGAAGGTGGTCGAAGGCAACCGCGAGCGTATTCAGGTCTTCGAGGGCGTGGTGATCCGCCGCCGGTCCGGTGGCATCAACGAGAACTTCACCGTTCGCCGCATCGCCTCCCACGGCATCGGCGTCGAGCGAACGTTCCTCATCCACTCCCCGCGTATCGACAAGATCGAGGTCACCCGCTTCGGTCGCGTCCGCCGCGCCAAGCTCTACTACCTGCGGGGCCGCACCGGGAAGGCCGCTCGCATCACCGAGCGCCGCCGCGACCTCAGCAAGGGTACGGTCGATCAGCCGTAATCCCGGCATCATCGCCACACAAACACCCGGACGTTCCCGTGGGAACATCCGGGTGTTTTGGTATGCTCCACACATGACGACGCGACTCCTCTCCCCATCCGAAACCTCCCTCGACCCGGCAATGATCTCCCACGAGCGATCGTTGCGCGACGCTGGCCTGGGCGTCATCGCGGGTGTGGACGAGGTCGGGCGCGGCGCGCTTGCCGGACCGCTGGTATCGGCGGCGGTGATCCTGCCTCCACTGAATGCCGTGGAAACCGACCCCTTCTGGGAGCGCGTCCGCGACTCGAAGACGATTCCCGAGCCGGAGCGCATCCGCCTCGCCGCCGGGATCGCGGAGCGGGCGCGTTCCTTCCACGTCACGTTCATCGCGCCGGAGATCATCGACACGATCGGCGTCGGACCAGCGAACCGGATGGCGATGGAGGCCGCTATTTCCGGCCTCGACATTGCGCCGGACCTCGCGCTCATGGACGCCTTCGTGACCGACCTCGGATTGCCGCAGGTCGGCTTGTTCAAGGGGGATAGCCGCAGCCTCTCCATCGCCGCCGCCTCGATCGTCGCGAAGGTCGCGCGAGATACCGTCATGCACGAACTGGATGCCGACTACGCCGTCTTCGGCTTCGGCAAGCACAAGGGATACGGCGTCGCCAGCCACCTCGCCGCGTTGAATGAGCACGGTCCCTGTCCGGCGCATCGCCGGTGCTTCGCGCCCGTCGGCCTCGCGCTGGAAGCGTTCCTGCTCCGCCATGGCCGACCGTAAACGCAAGACGCTCGGGGACACCGCCGAGGCCCATGCTCGACGCTTCCTCGAAGCACGCGGCATGACGTTCGTCACGGCGCAATGGCGGCGTCCATCCGGAGAACTCGACCTCGTGATGGTGGACGCGGACGAATGCCTCGTGGCCGTCGAAGTGAAGGCTAGGCGCGGCGAGCGCGCCGGCCGCGCCGACGACGCGATCACCCCGGCAAAGGCATCCCGCCTGCTGGCCACCGCCGAGTGGTTCGTGGCCGAGCATCCAGAACACCAGCATCGCGTCTGGCGCATCGACCTCGTCGCCATCGCGATCGACCCAGCGACGGGACGCCCAGACATCCGACATTACGTCAATGCGGTGCACGCGGGATAGGCCGCTTGCGCCGATCCGGCGGCACTCGTTCATCCGTCCATGCACCGGCTCCCATATACTTGGGCGTCAGGCTCGCCGCCGGGACGCCACTACGCGTCCGCGAAGCGCAAGGAATCTTCGTCCATGTCCGATCTCCCCTTTTCCGTCGAATCCCACCAGCATACGAATTCGGCGTCCACGGAGCAGCATCGCGAACAGGCCCCCGAATCGGTTGCCGTCGCGGTCCTCACCATCAGCGATACCCGCACGACGGATGACGATCGTAGCGGACAGATCATCAAGCAGCAGCTGACGTGGCGCGGTCACGACCTGCGCGACTATGCGATCGTGAAGGACGATGCCACCGAGATCGAAACGATCCTGCAAACGTGGATCGGGCGCGATGACATCCGCGCGATTGTCACCAATGGCGGTACCGGCATCTCCCGCCGCGACACCACCTACGAAGTCGTGGCACGCATGCTGGAGAAGGAACTGACCGGGTTCGGCGAGCTCTTCCGTATGCTCTCCTACCCGGAGATCGGCGCGGCGGCAATGCTCTCCCGTGCGATTGCCGGGGTCGCGAGCCGCACCGCGATCTTCTGCCTTCCGGGTTCCAGCAACGCCGTCAAGCTCGGCATGGAGAAGCTGATCGCGCCCGAACTCGCCCATGTCGTCTTCGAGATGACGAAGTAAGGCGAAACGCACCGTAGCGTCCTGGCTGGATGCCGTCCCGGGCAAGGATCGCCCCTGCACGGGATGTTCCCGTTCTCGTAGCAACCATTCCCGACCACAACGTCCCCATCACCGAGGAGCACGATTCGATGAGTGTCCGCAAACCCCAGATCCTCAAGGGGTTCCGCGACTATATGCCCGAGCAGAAATACCTGCGCGATGCCGTCGCGACGCAGTTCCGCGAGGTCTTCGCGCGGCACGGCTTCCAGCCCCTCGACACGCCAGCCCTGGAATACATGGAGATCCTCACCGGCAAGGCCGGCGAGAACGAGAAGCTGATGTACCACTTCGCCGACCAGGGCGAACGGGAAGTCGGCCTCCGCTACGACCTCACCGTGCCGCTGGCGCGCGTGGTGGCGATGCACCAGAACGAGATCGTGATGCCCTTCAAGCGGTATCACATGGCGCCCGTCTGGCGCGCCGAGAAACCCCAGCGCGGCCGCTTCCGCGAGTTCTGGCAATGTGACGCCGACATCGTCGGGTCCACCTCGATGCTGGCCGACGCCGAGGGCATCAGCGTCCTCGTCGATTCGCTGCATTCCATCGGTATGACATCGGCGGTCGTTCACATCAACCACCGCAAGCTGCTCAAGGCGATGGCGATGCTCGCCGGCGTCGAGGAGGAGAATGCCGCGACAGTCTACCGCGCCATCGACAAGCTGGCGAAGATCGGGCCGAACGGCGTACAGGCCGAACTGGAGAAGGCCGGAGTCTCCGCCGAAAGCGCGCGGCAGGTGATCGATCTCGTCTCTACGCAGGGAACCTCTGCCGACCTGCTCGACCTCGCCGATGCGAAGCTGGCGGACATTCCCGGTGGTCCGGAGGCCGTCACCGAATTGCGCGAACTGATGAGCTTCGTCGCCAGCCTTGGCGTGCCGCACAACGCCTATACGATCGACCTCTCGCTGGCGCGGGGCATCGACTACTACACCGGCCCGGTCTACGAGGCGATCGTGGACGAGCCGAAGGTCGGTTCCGTGGCCGGCGGCGGCCGCTACGACGGCCTGGTTGGCATGTTCCTCGGTCGCGATATTCCGGCGACGGGCATCTCGCTCGGGATGGAACGCATCCTGGAGGTCCTGCGCGAATTCGATCTCTTCCCGGTTCCGCCGACAACGACCGACGTCTTCGTCGTCTCACTGCCGGACACGCTCGCCGACGCGGCGCACATCGCACGGGAGCTGCGCAAGCATGGCATCAATGCCGACCAGTCGATCCAGCCGAACCGCTCGATCGGCGATCAACTGAAGTACGCCGACCGCCTGCATATCCCGCTGGCGGTGATTCCGGGCAGCGCGGAACTGGCGGAAGGAAAGGTCGCCGTCAAGGATCTCGCATCCGGAGCGCAGCGAACCGTTGACATCGCGGTGCTTTGGGAAGACATTGTGCGCAGCCTCGGACGGTAGTCCATCGACGGTTCACGATGACCCAACGCGGGACATCATCAATGGGAGATCATGACGTGAGCGAGCAGCGCGAGGATTATCAGACATTCATGTGGGTTGTCGCCCATCCGGACGATGCCGAGTTCTCCTCCGGCGGCACCATCTCGAAGTTCGCGAAGGAAGGCAAGCGGACGATCATCATCCAGGTGACCTCCGGCAACCGCGGCACCGCCGACCGGTCGTTCACCCCGGAAACCCTGATCGCGACCCGCGAGGCCGAGGAGCAGGAGGCATCCCGCCGCATGGGCGTAAGCGAGCTCGTCTTCCTCCACGAGCCGGACGGTGGGGTTGTGGCAGACCTCGCCTTGCGCGAAAAGATCGTCCGCATGATCCGGACGTACAAGCCGGATGTGATCGTCACTCACGATCCGTTCCGGCCCTACGCGCTGCATCCGGACCATCGCGCCGCCGGACTGGCCGCACACGACGCGGTCTACCCGACCGCCCGCGACTTCCTCTACTACCCGGAGCACCTCGAAGAGGGACTGGAACCACACAAGACGGCCGAGATCTGGTACTTCGGCGCAGAGTCGCCGGATGTCTTCGTCGACATCACGGAGTCCTTCGACACGAAGATCGACGCGCTGAAGGCGCACAAGTCGCAGGTCGGCGAGGCTGTCGATCTGGCGGACCGCCTGCGCGAACGCGCCGCCGAGCTCGCCCAGGACCAGCCGTTCGAGTTGGCGGAAGCGTTCAAGTCGATCAAGATGCGGCGCTAGGTTTTCGCCGCCCGCCTCGATGCCGCCGCCGAACCATCCCGTTCGCGGCGGCATCGCCGTCTCTGCCACCGTCCTGCAACGACGCCGGAGCCACACCGCCATGACCCACACCGAGGCCTCTCCACCTACCCCGGCCCAACGACGCGCCCTCGCCAACGGCCGCACGACCTTCGGCGGCGACTGGACGCCCGTCCGCTGGGCTGTCGCGCCCGGACGTCTGGAACTGCTCGGGAATCACGTCGACTACAACGGCGGCCCGGTTCTGGCCGGTGCGATCGACCGCACGGTGGCGATCGGCATCGTGCCGCGCGCGGATGGCCTGGTCCGCGCGGTTGCGGGCGACGTGTCTTCTCATGGGTGGGAGGTCGACCTGGCGACACTCGGCGACTGGCATGCCGCGAAGAGGGAGGGCACCCCGGATGCCTATGCGCGCGGTATTGTCGCGTCACTCCAGGCGCGTGGCGTTGCCGTCCAGGGGGCGGATCTTTCGATCGCGGGAGATGTGCCGCTGGGATTCGGCATGAGCTCGTCGGCGGCGCTCTGCGTCGCGTTGGTCCTCGCCCTCTCACAAGCCGAGCTTTCGCCGCGAGACACGGTGATCGTGGCACGGGAGGCGGAGCATCGCGCCGGTGCGCCCGTAGGAGCGATGGACCAATCGGCGTCGGTCGCTGGCGGCATCATCCTCTTCGACGGCGCAACGACGACCTTCGAGCGGCTGCAACCCGATCTCGGCAACCTTGCGTTCGCGGTCGCCGATTCCGGTGTGCAGCATTCCAATGCCACCTCGTCCTATCCCACCCGCGTGGAGGAGTCGCAGGAAGCACTGACGATCCTTCGCGCAAAATTGGGAATCGACCTCCCCTCGCTGGGCGAAATCGACGCCGACCAATGGACGCATATCGAGGCGAACGCCGATGCATGGCTCAGCCCGACGCTCTTCCAGCGCGTCCGCCACGTCGTGACGGAAGTGCAGCGCGTGAAGGAAGGGATTGCGGCAGTAGAAGCATCCGACTGGACGACGTTCGGTCGCCTGATGACCGCATCCGGCCGGTCATCAGCTACCGACTACGCGATCAGCGATCCCCGGGTGGAAGGGCTCGTCGCGGAATTGAACGCGCTGCCCGGCGTCCTCGGTGCGCGCATGATGGGCGGTGGCGAAGGCGGACCGGCGCTCGCCCTGATCGAACGAGCGCAGGCAGGTGCAATCGGAGAGGCGCTAGCGCAAGGGTATTTCGCCGGGCCCCCGTCGCAGATGCCGCCAAATGAGCGCTTCCAGGTTTGCGTCTTCGGTCCCGGTGCCCATACGGAACTGTAATCTTGCAGATGCATCAGAGTCGTGGCCATCGCGACAATAGATATATCCTTCGCATTTGAAATGTATCCAAGCCGACTACACCTTTACAGTTGATTCAGATTTCGTTCTCCCTAAGAGCGCCTAACAGAACCCTCCCATGGCATGGGCCATGCGGGATGCTGGGGCATGAGCAAGCCCCTGCTTCCGGACGATCTCTGGAATCGCATTGAACCGCTGTT
>JASGDN010000057.1:0-3180 GCA_049841275.1 Thermomicrobiales bacterium | reverse complement strand
AAGCCGGACTGCCCCGCAACCAACGCAAGGCCCCCGGCCGGCTCGTCGAAGGAGCAGGCGTGCACGGCTGGAAAGCCGCCCTCGGCGCCCTCGCCCTGGCCTACCCCGACCGACTCACCCGCTACCTATGACCGAGCCCCACAACCACTGAACCGGAACTACTTACACAGAAGACTTGACAAGCTCCGTCTAGGTGACGCGCCCCAGCCCAGGAACGGTTCGGTGGCGTTGATGATCATGACGAGGTAGTCGCCCTCGCGGTGCCCGCAGTGCGCGACCGTATCGGTCTCCAGACAGCCCGGCTGCTGGAGGGAACCCGTCCATACAGGTCCGCAACGGGATCGAGGAACGCAGGAGCAGACCCCGACGAGTCATCGACTTCGCTTCGGGTAGCGGGCCCTCTTGATCGGCGCGAGGTACCGATCGATCGTGGCTGCTGACATCGCCAGCACCCCGGCAATCGCCCCGTCACTGAGCCGATCAGCGATCGGACCCAGCTCGCCGCAACCGCAGCAGGCGTTCCAGGGTGTGTCGTCCATGACCGCCGCGAGGTACCTCCCGCACGGTTCGCCGTCCTGGGTCCAGACCTCTTCCAGGACCTCCACGCCTCGTAGGAGAACTTCCGCACGCGAGCCTTGCGGGTGTCTGTCTGACCAGCACAGCCCTTCCGAAGCGAGGCCTGTCAGATAACGCGGCGGGCATTCACCCCCGACCAGCCCGTTGCTGCGCACAGCTCGTCCAGCATCACGCCCTTTCGTCTTCTTGTCAGCACGCGGGCAACCCCGTGCGTACGCCTTGGTCAGATCCCGCCTGGTAGCCATCGACAACTCCCTCACAAGACACCGAGCGAACCGGACCTCTACCCTCACCGCCACGACACGCACCCAGCGTCTCGCTATCGTCCCACACCTGAGGCAAGCGCTCCGCTTTTGCAGTCTTTCTTTCGGGAGTCTCGTCGCGTTGTCCTGATGCCTCATGTCAAGATGCCCGCGTGGTGGGAGTCGTTGACTCATCTGAAGTTGCCCGTGTGCGGGTGCCCATTTTGGTGCGGCTGAGGTAGACGTGGTTGGTCTTGGCGCGGCGTTGGACTTGGCCGCGGCGGCGGGCGAGTTCGAGCAGGTTGCCTTGGATGTCGCTGATCTGGTGTTTGAGTCCGAGCAGGTCGGTGTCGTGGTGCAGGGCGCCGAGCCGGGTCCGGTCGTGGGGGTCGAGCAGGTCGTGGTGGTGGCCGAGGAGCCGGTCCAGGGGTGTGGTGGCGGTGTCGTAGCGTTTCGACACTTTCGCGCCGGTGCGGGTCTTGGAGAGGAGTTTCTGCTGGGGCAGGAACAGGTTGACCTGGACTGAGACCAGGGGCCAGAGCTGGTTGAGCAGGTCGAGTTCTCGGGGTGTGTCGTAGCGGTGGTAGCCGACGTTGCGGCGCACGACTGACCAGTTCTTCTGCTCGATGTGGGCTTGGTCGTTGGAGTGGGCGGCCCGGCCGCGGGAGAAGGTGATCTGGCGGTTGGTGCACCAGCGCAGGAGGTGGTGGTTGATGAACTCGGAGCCGTTGTCGGAGTGGATGCCGGCGATGTGGAACGGGAAGCGGAGTTGGAGTTGTTCCAGGCCGGCGGCGACGATCCGTTCGCCCTTGGAGCGCACGGTGATGGTTTCGGTCCAGCCGGTGGCGATGTCGGTGGCGTCGAGGCTGTAGTGGAACGGGCCGTTGTTGTCGCCGCCTTCATGACCGACCAGGTCGATCTGCAGGAAGCCGGGGATGGTGTCGTTCCACTCGGCCCAGGTCTTCAACGGGATCGAGGTCTTCAACAACGATCCGGGCCGGGTATGGGACAAGCCCTTCTGGGCGACCAGCCCGGTGCGGGCCGGGGCGAGGCGGCGGTCGATGGTGGCTGCGGACATGGCCCGGACCTGGTCGACGACCTCGGCTGGCACGGTGTCGAGGTGGCCGTGTCGGGCCAGGTTGGCCAGTGTCTGGTCGAGTGCGGGTCGGAGCCGTTTCCCGCAGGGTCCGTCCAGTACAGCCCAGCACTGGGTGAGCAACTCCACCGCTGCTTGGTCGTAACGCTGGACCGGCACCCGGGGTTGGCGTGGGCCAGGCTCGGGTCGGGTGAGCATGGTCCGGATCGCCTTGCGGGCATGGTCACGATGCCACCCGGTCACCTCACACACCGCGTCCAGGATCGCCCCCTTCTCGGTCTTGGTCGCCTTCGGCCACTTCGCCAACTGGGCCTTCGTGATCGCCTTCCGTGCCGCCAACGTGAGCTCCATCCGTCACCGATCCCACGCGGGCAACTTCCGATGAGTCAACGACTCGCGCTACGCGGGCATCTTGGATGAGTCAACGCGGTTGTAACCCTCACCGCTAGAATCGTGCTATGCTTGACAGCACAGCAGATGATCCTCGCCTACAAGTGCGGCCACAGTGCACGCGCGGAACGGAGCGGATAGTTCACCTGCAGGGCCGAGAGGCTTCCTTTTCAGTCATTCCAAGACGGGGGTGGATATTTTCGCGCAAGGCAGGGCGTCTACGCGGCTATCGGATCGGCGGTTCAAGGGCCGCAGTGGGATGCTTCGCAAGGTGCCCAGGTCCTTCATCAATTCGAGAAATCGGGACAGACCCAACGTGACACCAAAGCCGCAAGACGGTATCGGCCGATCGGGGATGGATTGAATGATCGATGTCGTCGCACCCGCCGTGGATATCGCCAGGCGAACTCATGCCGGCCGCTTCGACAAATCCGGAGCGCCCTATCTGGCACATGTCGCACGCGTGGCGGCCAGGGTTTCCCGCGGCGGGATCGAGCTTGAGGCTGTGGCATGGCTTCATGACACCGTCGAGGACGGGGGCGCAACGGTGGCCAAACTCGCACGAGCCGGCTTTCCCCGAGCCATTGTGGCGGCCGTTGACGCGATATCCCGCCGCCCGGCGGAGGCTCAAGGCGCCTATCTGGAGCGGGTGATGCGGTCCCCGCTGGCACGTGTCGTTAAGCGGGCCGATGCGGCCGACAACGCGGATCCGAGGCGCCTGTCCCAACTCCATCCGGCAACCCGGCGACGGCTCGCAACGAAGTACGCCGGGATGCGGGAGGTGCTGGGCCTGCATTCGGATGTTACCCCGGCTACTTTCGCCGCCATAGGTGCAGATGACCTCAAATGGATCGGGGAGTGGGACAGCGACCCGTT
>JASGDN010000056.1:0-20302 GCA_049841275.1 Thermomicrobiales bacterium | reverse complement strand
GGCCGACGACGTCGTCGGCCGGGTCCGTCTGTGACAGGGGGTCATGGGGTGGGGATGACGGCGCCCATCGCCCTGGCGATCGTCTCGACATCGGCGGCGGAGAGTTCCACCAGGCCGAAGCGCAACTGGTAGCCCCAGTTCGCCTTGCCTGCCGTGAGCTCCATCCGGTCGAGCAGGGGAGCGATCGGTGTCTCGCGCGCCGGGAGCCAGTCGACATCGCGCTGCCAGACCGGCGTGCCGTCCCGCATCTCGGCCTGGTAGGGCGGGCTGTCACGCACGATCCCGATGGCGGTGAAGGATTGCAGGCGATCGGTGCCGCGCATCTCCGTTGCCGGAGAGTAGTAGACGATGCGGTCGCCGGGCCGGATACGGGTCAGGGCCGATCGCTTGCCGTGGTTGAGCCGCATGAATCCGCGCTCGCGCCCGATCCGGACGTGCGCGGCGGAGGCGACGCCCAGCCAGTTCCGTGGAGCATCCGGCTGTTTGTGACTGGATGTATTGGCCGTGGTCGTGTTCATTGGGGACCTCCCATGCGGACGGGCACGCCGGCTTCCTGTCGAAAGCGGCGTGCCCGCACGGGTACAACGCGATGGTCAGGTCGGGAGGCAATCTACCGCTGCGGCAAGAGAAGGATCCGCAGGCGATGGCCGTCGGGATCGGCCACGAGTGCGGTGTAGCCGAAGCGCACATCGGTCGGCGCTTCCAGGCTTGTCAGGCCGAGTGCCACCCAGCGGTCATGGGTTTGCTCGACTACCTCACGCGAAGTTGCGTCAAAACACAGCTCGACCGCACCGCCACCGACGGTAGGAAGCACGTCGAGCGTGTTCTGCTGGATCAGTTCGAGGAATTTTCCACCGCTGAGCGCGAAGGATGTGAACGTCGGGGCGGGACGGTCCGGTGTGATCCCGAGGAGTTCGGTGTAAAGCGGTACGCTGCGTTCCATGTCGGCGACGTAGAGGATGGTGTAGATCGGTTCCATGACAGGGGTTCCTTCGCGATTGGTCTCTGCAATCCGGTCCGTTCCGGATCGTCTGATTCCATTCTTGCGGCGGACCCTGCCAGATTGTGGCAGGATATTGGGGCGATTTTCGGATGGGTTCGGGATCAGGGCGTGAGGGTGGATGCTGGAATGCCGTTCGCCTTGCGCCATTCCTCCAGCAATTCGTGGCGGCTGCGCGGATAGCGTTCGGCCGTGAGCGCGAGGTGGGCGATGCGATCCAGCCGGAAGTTGCGGTAGTCCTGCCGGAGCTCGCACCAGGAGGAGATCACCTGCACCTGCTCGAAGAAGGCGATGGCGATCGGCCAGATTGTCCGCTCCGAATCCTTGCCCCCTTCGTTCCGGTAGGCAATGCGGACTTTCAGTTCGTCGCGGATCGCCTCGCGGAGGCGGGGAAGGATGGGCGCGGTGGCTGGAAGCGTCTGTTCTTCGGCCGGCTTGCGCCGGGCGGGGACGAAGAGGCCGGTCTGTTCCACCTGCTCGCGCAGGTCGGCGGGGAGGACGGCCGCGATCCTTGCAAGGGCGCTCGACCCAGCACGGGAGAGGGCGGGATCGGTGCGGGCAGCGACCCAGCGGGTGCCGAGCACCAGCGCCTCGATCTCCTCCTCGGTGAACATCAGCGGCGGCAGCATGAATCCCGGTTTGAGGAGATACCCTCGTCCTGGGGTGCCCTCGATCTCCGCGCCTTGGGCCTGGAGGGTCGCGATGTCGCGGTAGAGCGTGCGCACGCTGATCCCGAGGTCCTTTGCCAGGCGCTCGCCGGAGACCGGGAAGCGATGGAGCCGGAGCAGTTGCATGAGATCGAGCAGGCGTTCGGATCGTGACACGAGGCGTCCCTTTCGACTTGCATGGCACGCGGCGCGCTCATGGCAATCGTACGGGACATGCCGAGGCCGTGCGAACCGGGCGAGTGCCATGGCATACGCATGAGGAAGGGGTGACCGCGATTGCGGCCACCCCTTCCTCATGCGTGCTCCGAGCGATGGGACGCTCAGGAGCGATCAGCCCGCTTGCGCTGGATGGTGAGGCCCATCCCGGCGCCGAGCAGGATCGTGGCCACGAGGGCCATCCACATGGCAGCCGGGGAGCCCGACGTGCCATCGCCCTGACCGGTGCTCGGCAGGCCGCTGACCGGCACGGCGGTCTTCGCCGGTGCGGTGGTGGCCGGCTTCGACGGCTTGCCTGGGGCCTCGGTGGCCGGCTTCGATGGTTGGCTCGGGGCTTGCGTTGCCGGGACGGTTGGCTGGCCGGGATCGAAGGTCGCGCTGGCCGTCGCGACCGGGGTCAGGAAGGCGTCATTGGTCTGGGTGAGGCGAGTTGTGATCATCCCCCCATCAACGATGCCGTCGTTGAGCATCCGGCACATGGAGCTCTATGTCCTGGGGAGGGAGGGAGGAACCCGCCGGGACGGTGAAGGTCCACTTGATTGCCTTGGTGGGGTTGGTCGTGCCCTGGTCGTCCCTCGTGAACGCGCCACCGAATTGAGCCGTCCCAGGCTCTACGGTACTGGTCGGCGCCGTGGTAGCCGTGGCGGTGGCCGGAACCGAGGTCGGGGTGTTGGTTGGTGCAGTTGTCGCGGTGGCCCCTGGCGTGTTCGTCGCTACGGATGTTGCCGTGCTGACTGGCGTATTCGTCGGACCAGCGGTTGCAGTACTTGTCGCTGTATTCGTCGGACCAGCGGTCGCCGTCGAGGTCGGGGTATTCGTCGACACGGATGTCGCCGTTGCGGCCGGGGTGTTGGTCGCTACGGATGTTGCTGTGGCCGCTGGCGTGTTGGTTTGCCGCGGCGTGTTCGTCGGGGCCGGGGTCGCGGTGGCGGCAGTAGTCTGGACGAGGCGAGCTGAGGCCATGACACTGCCATCGTAAGACCGATACGCCGTGTTTTCGAAAGTCTGGAGCGACGTGAACGGCGCCTTGGTGTCGCCCCACACCGACACAGTAACGTTCGTAGTATTGGAGTACTCCAGATATACGTGGGTCGGCGAGCAAGTGGAATAGATGGGCTCCACAGTGGACGTGTACCACGAGCCGGAACAATTGAACTCCCAGTTGGCACCCGCCGGCACTATCTCCTCAACGTCCAAGCCACCTATCGAACTCGCCACGGTGACTGTCCACTGGAGTGCCTTGGTTGGATTGGTCTTGCCCTGGTCGGCCCTCGTGAACGTTCCGCTCATCTGGCCCGTATATACGTCGCTCTGGGCCGTGAACGTTCCACTCGTTTCAGCCGGGACATCCGTCTCCACCGGCGCGACGGTCTCGACTGGAACCTCCGTCTCGACCGGTGTCTCCGCCACCGGCGACGCCTCGCTCGCGAGGATCCGGGTCGTGCCCACGCTGCCAAACAACGCGAGACACATGAAAACGGCCAAAAGTGGCCGCATCCGCTGAATCATGGGTTTCTCCCCCCAAAACGTGACGGCCTGTCAGTCCCACTGCCGTCGCTCGAACGCCATACCTCCACGGACAACCGCCGTCGCTGGCATCGGTAGGGTACTGGTCAGGGGTTGTCCATGCTATACGTTCGGCATGGGTCGTGCATTCTTGCTCTATATGCAATTTGGATGAAATCGACCCTCATCGGATGGGTCCATCGGGGCACATGACGAGGGACATGGATTGAGATAGGCTCTTCGGGTTAGGAGATATGGTCCAGCCTGGGCCGCCCGGTGAACGAGGGGTATGGGCGCGTGTCGGGCTGGCGGTTATGTCGATCCGTTTGCCCTGTGGTTCGGCTGTGACGTGTCAGCGCCTGCGGGAATACTTGCTCCGGGAGCCGGGCAGCTGACTGCCCATTCGACCGGGGCGCGGCATGGCTCATGCCCATATAAGGACAGCGGTTTACCGTCCCGCCGGCTGTGGTGGGGATAGCGCATTCGGGGATGCAGCAAGGAGACTGGACGCATGGCTGACGTGAGATTCGGGGTCTTCGTGCCGCAGGGTTGGCGGATGGACCTGACCGGGATCGCCGATCCGGTCGAGCAGTTCGAAGCGATGACGCGGGTGGCGAAGGCAGCGGATGCGGGGTCCTGGGACTCGATCTGGGTCTACGACCATTTCCATACGACCCCGATCCCGACCATGAACACCACCTTCGAGTCGTGGACGATCAGCGCCACGCTCGCCCGCGATACCGGCCGCGTGCACATCGGCCAGATGGTGAATTGCAACGGCTATCGCAACCCGGCGCTCTTCGCCAAGATCGCCTCCACGGTCGATGTCGCCAGTCACGGGCGGTTGTATGCGGGGTATGGGGCAGGCTGGTACGAGCACGAGTGGCGAGCGTACGGCTACGGGTTCCCGGAGACGCGGGAGCGGATGGTGGCCTTCAAGGAAGGCGTTCAGATCATCCACAAGATGTGGACGGAGGACAAGCCGACCTTCGCGGGCAAGTACTACGCGATCGACGGGCCGATCAACGAGCCGAAGAGTGCACAGCCGGGGCGCAAGGTGCCGCTGTGGATCGGCGGCGGCGGCGAGAAGGTGACGCTGAAACTGGTCGCCCAGTATGGGGATGCCTGCAATGTGGGCGGCGGCAATCCGGACGTGATCCGGGAGAAGCTGGCGATCCTGCAAGGGCATTGCGAGGCAGTCGGCCGGGATTACGGCGAGATCGTACGGTCGACGAGCTACAACGTCTATCCGGTCGCGCCGGGGGTGGACGCCGAGCAGAAGACGGTCCGCCTGCGCGAGACGATGGGGAACGTCTCCTGGGAGGATTTCACGAAGGCAACGGTGGTGGGGACGCCGGATGACATTGCCGAGCGTCTGCGACCGGCCATCGAGGCTGGCGCGAACTACATCATCAACTACATCCCTGGGCTGGCCTACGATCTCGATCCGTTGCACCTCTATGATGAAGAAGTCGCGCCGAAGCTGAAGTAGGTCACGCGCCCGCGATTGCACGGTGCACATACAACGCCTGTTTTCGGGGATCCCGTTCGGGTCGGCCGGTTCTTGCCACGCCGCGAACGGGATCCCCGTTCTGTTGTCCTTTGGATCGATTGGGCAATCTTGAGGGAATTAGTCGGATTATCTTAAATATGAACCGGTCATTTGGCTATTCAACCATAAACTATTGACAATGAATGCGCCTCCCGCGTAGCTTTTGGCCTTGTCGCGAAGCGTTTGTCCCGAAGAAGGCCCGTCACGCCGTATATGGCGGGCGTTGGCATCGGTGCCAGACGGGACGGCGCATTCGTGTATCCATACCGACGAGGAGGACGGTGATGGCCGATATCGTATTGAAGGTCAACGGGCAATCGCAGACGGTGGAGGCAGAGCCGGAGAGCCAGTTGCTCTACGTGCTCCGGAACCAGTTGCAGGTCAACGGGCCGAAGTTCGGATGCGGGTTGATGCAATGCGGCGCCTGCACCGTGCTGGTCGATGGGACACCGGTCCGTTCGTGCCTGACGCCGGTTTCCGTCGTCGGGGACAAGGACGTGGTCACGCTCGACGGTCTCGGGGAGGATGGCCAGCCGGGTCCGGTGCAGCAGGCATTCATCGACGAGCAGGCGGCTCAATGCGGGTACTGCATCAACGGCATGGTGATGATGGCCACGGCACTGCTCAAGCAGAACCCGAACCCGACCGACGAGGAGATTCGGGCCGGTCTGGCTGCGAATCTCTGCCGGTGCGGCACGCACTTGCGCATCGTCAAGGCGATCAAGCGCGCGGCATCCGGCGGAGCGGCGACACCTGAAGCCAGCCCGGCAAGTTCGCCTGTCGCGCGGGAAGGAGCGGCCTCATGAACAGTCCATCCTTCTCCCGCCGCACGCTGCTTGCTGGCTCCGGTGCGCTGGTCGTCAGCTTCAACCTCTTCGGTTCGAATGCCCAGGATGCCACGCCGGGTGCGTCCCCTGCTGCGAGTCCCGCCGCTGGGGTTCCGCCGATGCCGGAGAATCCTGCCTGGTACGGTCCCGACCAGATCCGGCTGACTCCGGAGCTCGATAGCTGGATCAGGATCGATGACACCGGCGCGGTCAGCTTCTACACCGGGCGGGTCGAGATCGGCAACGGCATCATGACCGCGCTCCATCAGATCGTCGCCGAGGAGCTGACCGTCAGCTTCGATACCGTCACGATGGTCTCCGGCGATACCAACCTCGTGCCGAACCAGGGCATCACCTCCGGCACGAACACGATCGGTGTCTCCGCGAATGTGATGCGCTCCGCCGCCGCCACGGCTCGTCACGCCCTGCTTGCACTCGCCGCAAAGGAGCTGGATGCGGCGGAGGCCGACCTCGTGCTGGCCGATGGCACGGTCTCGGTCAAGGACGACAGCACGAAGACGGTGACCTACGGCGACCTGATCGGCGGCAAGCATTTCGACCTGAAGATCGATCCCGATGCCGTCGTCAAGCCGGTCGAGGAATACACGATTGTCGGTACCTCGGTCCCACGCACCGACATCCCGCGCAAGCTGGTCGCGGGGCCGGGCGACTTCATGGAGAACTCCCGGCTGGAGGGCATGCGATTCGCCCGCAACCTGCGTGCGCCATCCTACGGCGCGCGGCTGAAGAGTTACGACGAGACCGTTGCCAACGATCCGGGCATCATCGCCGTGATTCCGTTCACATTCCCCGGCGATGAGCGGCTGGATCGGGTCGAGCGCCTGGAGACGATGCCAGGCGATTTCATCTCCGTGGTTGCGGAGCGCGAGGATCAGGCGCTGGCGGCGGTGGAGAAACTCCGTTCGACGGCGGTCTGGGAGAACGCGGAGACCTTGCCGGCGACCCACGAGACCATCCACCAGTGGTTGCAGGACAACGGCAAGCCGATCGGGCTCCAGAAGGACTACCAGAAGAACCTGAGCGACGCCACCGCCGCGCTCGATGGCGCAGCCCAGAAGCTCGACGCGACCTACACCGGGCCGTTCATTCACTACGGGCCGATCAGTTCCGCCTGGTCGTTTGCCGATGTCCAGGGCGAGAAGGCAACGGTCTGGTCGGCGACGCAGTGGCCGTTCGGCGCGCGCTGGATGGCGGCGCAGGCGCTGGGCTACCAGGCCAGCGAGCAGGTCCACCTCTTCGCCGGATCGAGTAGCGGACTCTACGGTCGTCGCGACGATTACGACCAGGAGGTCGATGTCGAGTCGGCGATCCTCTCGCAGGCGGTCGGTGAGCCGGTGCGGTTGCAGTGGTCGCGAAGCGACGAGTTCGTTTGGGGCCAGTACCGTCCACCGCAGGTGGTGAAGCTCTCGTCCGGACTGGATGCGGACGGCAAGATTGCCGGGATGTCGGCCGAGGTCTATACGACGGTGCGCGGCATCCATCCCGATCCGACCATCGCGGCTATGGCGTTGCAGGACATCCCGTACACCGTCGGCCCGCTGGCGATCGAGGGCTACAACGCCGGGCCGTCGTTGCGGACCGGGTACATGCGCAACGTCTTCAGCGGCTACAACATGTTCGCCGTCGAATCGTTCATGGACGAGATGGCGGCTGCGGCGAAGATGGATCCCGTCGACTTCCGGCTCAACCATCTCTCGGACGATCGCGCCATCGACGTCATCAAGGCCGCAACCGAGAAGGCGGGATGGAAAGCCCATACCGAGCCGGACGGCTCCGGCGTTGGCCAGGGCATCAGCTTCGTGCTCTATCACAAGTCGGAGGGACCGGCCGCCGCCTACATGGCCTACGTGGCCGATGTCGAGGTGGACAAGGCGACCGGCGACGTGAAGGTGAAGAAGCTGACCTGCGCGATCGATTGCGGCACGGTGGTGAACCCGGACGGAGTCACGAACCAGGTGCAGGGTGGCGCGATCCAGGCCACGAGCTGGGCGATGAAGGAGCAGGTCACCTTCGACAAGAGCATCGTCACCAGCCACGACTGGGTGACCTATCCGATCCTGACCTTCCCCGAGGTGCCGGAGGTCGATGTCGTGATCCTGAACCGAACCGACATGCCGTGGAAGGGCATCGGCGAACCGGTGACGGTGCCGGTCTCCTCGGCGATCGCGAACGCGATCTACGACGCCACCGGCGCGCGGGTCCGCTCGCTCCCGATGACGCCGGACCGCGTGAAGGCCGCGATCGACGCCAAGCCGTAATCGGGGGTCGGGGCTGATTCATGAAGAAGGGCGATCGCGAAATGCTCGCGATCGCCCTTCTCGCATTCGTTCCGCTGGATGTCCTTATGGGACAGCGACGTAGGTAAAGCTGCCGGTGACGACCTCACCCTTGGCGGTGGTCGCTTTCAGGTCGAACCGCCAGCAGCCAGCCGCCGGAACCGAGACGTAACTCGGCCACTCGGTCGATTGCTCGTTCATCCCGGTGTAGGTCGGTCCGGTTTCGAGGAATGGCACGTTGGTGTACGTGTCGGGGTTGTCCAGATTCGTGGCGACCCCGGAAAACTCGGCGATGACGTCATCGAACACCCAGAGCACTTTGGTGTTCATGTCGTCGTTCGGATATTTCTGACCGACCGGGAGCGGACGGTTTCCGATGAAGAGCACGGCGTTTGCCTGAACTGGTCCCATATCGATCAGGATCCATGGCAGAAAATCGGGGGCGCCGGGTAATGATGATGGCGTGCTATGGACCGGCGTGATGTCGCAGGTGGACCAGGCTGTCCACCAGGGATCCGAAAGCGTGCATGAGGTCGGCGTCGTATCCGGCGGCAGACTGCGATCGACCCACTGTGTGCATCCGAGGCCCGGTTCGGGCGTGCCATCGGGAGTCCCTGGCGGTGATGCCGCAGAAGAGTTGGTGACCGGATATGTGGACCCCAGCAGGATCGCGGCGATCAGCACAGCGACGAGTGCGTAGGGGCAGCGCTTGGACATGGCCGGACCTCCCTGGGAGTATTTCGCTCAGCCATCAGCGATTTCATGCGCTATGGGGTCGGGCTCCATACATGCTTATGGGACAGCGACGTAGGTAAAGCTGCCGGTGACGACCTCGCCGGACGTTCTGGTGGCCTTGAGGTCGAACTTCCAACACCCGGCGGCCGGAACCGTGACGTAGCTCGGCCACTCGGTCGATCGGTCATCGTTGGTGTTCGCAGGGCCGGTTTCGAGAAACGGAATGCTGGTGTACTGCGGATCGTCGAGATTGGTGGCTACCCCGGTGAAACCGCGGACTCGTTCGCTGAACGTCCAGAGCACCTTCGTATTCCCGCCAGTTGGGAAGTGGGGACCGACGGGTAATGGGCGATTGCCGAAGAAGAGGTGGGCATCGGCCTTGACTGGCCCCATATCGATCGGAATCCAGGGAAGGGTGGCCAGATCCGGGCGCGGCCACAATGTGGTCGAAACGGGGGTGATGTCGCAAGACGACCACGAGGTCCACCAAAACGATGGCCACGAACACACCTTCTCGTCCTCGGAAGTCGAGGAGGTGCAGCCAGTCCCCGGGGTTGCCCGCATCTCCGGAGGTGGGATCGGGGTCATGGTCGGAGTTGGCGTTTGGGCAGCGACGGCTATGGAGGTTGTAAGGAGGAGGAGTATGGCGACGACTGACATGTATCTGGGGATGTTGGACATGCTGAGACCCCATTCTGAGGAGCGTTTCCTCCAAGCATCCAGCAGTGGCGGAAGCGCATACGCGTCACGACACAGAGGGCATCCGAATCCACAGCGGCGTATCCAGCCACCATGCTCCAGCGTTCGCCACGGTAAAACCACTGACATCGCCCCTTGTGCCCCTCATTTGTCACGTCAATAGAATGACGATATTCCTTGGCAGCGGTGATGTCAACAGGTTGCTCGATCGGACGTATTTTCGCGTTCTTGGCGACTCTGGCGTGACTTTGCGTGATTTCGATGACGCTGGACAGTATGGAGGCGGCCGCTGATGCATTGGAGTAATTCCGATTCCAACGATCGGGGCCGTTATGCCTACACCCGATTGAGCGATTGTCAGGGAGCGGGTATGCTGACCGCGAGAGGGACAATCGAACATTAGGAGATGGCATGATCCCAGGAATAGACGATCCGGTCGGGGCGGACGCCCCGATTGTGGCCGACGATCTGCGCCGGTCGTTTATCAAGCGCTCCGGTTGGCGGCGTTCCGGCGAACTGGTCGATGCCGTGCGCGGCATCAGTTTCGCCGTACCACCCGGCACCATCTTCGGCATGCTCGGGCCGAACGGCGCCGGCAAGACCACGACCATCAAGATGCTCTCCACTCTGCTGGTGCCGACCGCTGGCACGGCGCGCATCAACGGGTTCGACATCACCCGTCAGGAGCTCGCGGTTCGCGAGCAACTCGGCGTCCTTTTCGGCGGCGACCGCGGGCTCTACAACCAGCTTTCCGGCTGGGAGAACCTGCGCTACTTCGGCACCCTCTACGGGCTGGACGACGCGGCCATCAAGCGGCGTGGAGGTGAATTGCTGGAGCAGGTCAAACTGGCCGACCGTGCGTCGGAACGCGTGGAGAGCTATTCGCGCGGCATGAAGCAACGCCTGCATATCGCCAAGACCCTGCTGCACGATCCGCCCGTCATCATCCTCGACGAACCGACCATCGGCCTCGATCCGGCGGCGGCGATCGACGTCCGCGACCTGATCGCCAGCCTGGTGCCGGAACGGACGCTGTTGCTGACCACCCACGACATGCACGAGGCCGATGTCCTCTGCCGCGAAATCGCCATCGTCGACCGCGGGCTGATCGTGGCCCAGGGCACTCCGGCTGAACTGAAAGCCGGCGCGGCTGTCGATCGCCAGGTCATCATCACCCTCGCCACGTCACTGGATGGCCGACAGTCCGATATCGCAACATCCCTGCGCGCCGTGCCGGCCATCAGCGATGTCCGGCATGAGTTCGGGGAGGATGGCGCACCGGTGCTGACCCTCCGCTGCGCCGAGACGACCATGGCGCTCGATACGGCCCTCGCCATCCTGCGGGAGGCCAGTGCGCCGGTGCGGGAAATCCGGGTGGTGGAACCGACACTGGAAGACGCCTTCATGCATGCGACCGGCCGCGAATTCGATGACGCGTCCCAGGCTCCGAACGGCGGTGCATCATGAGCGCCACCGCCGTATCCACGTCGTTCGCCACGCCGGCCGCGCGAATCCGGGTCAACCTGCGGGCGATGCTCGCCACGGCGCGGGCGTATCTCCTGCGTTTCGCCTCGAACCCGATCCAGCTGATCCGGGCGCCATTGTCCCCAATCCTGATCGTTGGCGGCTTCGTCCTGGCCTACAACATCTCCGGACAGACGGTCGTCCCCGACGATCAGGTGATCGGCTTCCTGATCGTCGGCGTCTTCATGACCGGCTGCTGGAGTTCGACCGTCTGGGGAGCGGGCTTCGCGTTGCAGGCCGAACGCTACTTCGGCACGATCGGGGCGGTCATCTCGGCGCCGGCCAGCACCGTGTCGGTGATTACCGGCTATACCTTGGGCAGCCTGGCCATCGGCATGGCCGATGCCGTCGCCACGGTGATCGTCGGCCTGGCTGTGGGTGGGCGCTTCGTGATTCACGATCCGCTGGCGCTGATCCTCTCGGTCCTCGCGATCTACCTGAGCACCATCTGCATCGGCCTGGCATTCGCCGGGCTTTTCATCCTCTCACGCAATGCGAATTCGCTTTCCAACGTGCTGCAGACCCCGATCTATATTCTTTGTGGCTTCTACGTGCCGCGTTCGGTTCTGCCGGAATGGGCGCAGTGGATCGGCGCGTGCATCCCGCTCACCCACGCCGCCGATGCCCTACGCGGCGCCAGCCTCACTGGCAACTCGCTGGGTGAGATCGCGCGGCCGTTGTTGCTGACACTCGGCACGGCGCTCGTCTTCCTGGTCGTCGGTCTCTGGGCGCTGGGCAAGGCGGATCGTTCGGCGCGTCGTTCCGGCACGCTCGATCTCCTGTAGGGAAGGGAGGATGACCATGCTGGCAGCCACAGCCCTATCGACCCTGCATCCGCGCACGGTCGGGAATACCCTGCGCGTGGCCAACCTGACCGCGATCAACCTGCTCAAGGTCAAGATCCAGTCGTTGACGCCGCCGTTCTACCTGCTCACCTTCTGCGGCCTGCCGATCTTCTCGCTGATCCTGACGGCGCTGATCTATCGCGAGAACGACCGGCTACGCGATTACGCTGTGGTGGCGGGTGCGGGGACGGCCTTCCTCTTCATCATGCTCTTCAGCGGCGGCGAGAATCTGGAGGGAGAACGCCAGCGCGGCACCCTGGCCTCGCTCTTCATCGCGCCGTCGTCGCGCCTCTCCTGGCTGCTCGGGTTCCAGCTCTCGGCTGCCTACGAGGCGATCTTCGTTGCGATCGTCACCGTCTCGCTGGGCATCGCGATCTTCGGCACCCCCGTTTCGATCAACCCCATCTCGCTGGTCGTGACGATCCTGCTGATGGTCGTCTGCCTCTGGGGATTGGGGATGGTACTGAGCGCGATCGGGACCGCGATCCGTGCCGCCAACCAGCTTTCGAACATGCTGTTCGGCATCCTGACGCCGCTTTCCGGATCACTCTTCCCGATCTCGGAGGCGCCGGCATGGTTGCGCATCCCGGCGCGCTGCCTGCCCTTCGGCTACGCGATCGACGCGCTGGTGGGTGCGATCACCAAGGATGCCTCGGTGATGGCGTTGAGATGGGACCTGCTGCCCCTGCTCGGATTCGCGATCGGCTTGCCAGTGCTGGGCGCGGTCTCGTTTCGCCTGCTCGACCGCTATGCCCGCCAACAGGGGCATCTCGACATGTTGTAGCGACCATCCAGAGCAGCCCGGCTGCATGCACGCGGCGTGGGCCTGTTGCTGGCTGGGCTCGCGCGGTAGTGCGGGGCCCCGCGCACCTGACATCCAAGCCACGCCATCGGCACCCGGAACGACAGACCGGGTGCTGAGATGCGCCCCCTGCCACCGGTCATGGGCAAGATGGCGTGGCGCGTTATTGGCGGCCCGTTGCGTTCGTTATCGTGAGGGGCATCAATCAGAACACTAGTTCTCATCGTCGCTTCGTCCGCACCCCTCGCCAGCCCGGAAAGGGGTGTTTCCATGTCTCATTCATCACGATCGCGACCGCCACAGCCGCAGTGCGCGCATCCGTCCTGCACGCGCTTCATCCGGCACGGGGAGACCTTCTGCCTGCGGCATCGTCCGCCTGGCGATGCCGTTCCGGCGGAGGACGAAAACAGCCTCGACGATGTGCCGGTGTTCCCTCCGAGCAATTATCGGGTGCTGCTTGACAACGACCTGCGGGCGACGCTTGCCGATGCAACGAACGAGATTCTGGAGTACGGGCTGATCGACGAGCTGGGATCGCTGCGGGTGGTGTTGCTGCGCCTGCTGTTGGAAGAGCGCGATCTTGCGAAGCTGGTGACCGGGATCACGCGGATTGCTACGGTCGCCGCGCAGGCGATGCGCGTGCAGCATCACGTTTCCGGCGGTGAGGGCACGGAGAAGCTGGAGACGACCGCAGACCTGATCCAGAGCGTGCTGGCGGCGCTCGACGCGGAGTCGCCAGCCAGGCAACCCAGGTAAATGGTGGACATCTCTCTGGTTGATGCGGACCGCGCCCCGATCGTCCGAGCTTCGTACGGTATCCGGTCGTTTGTCGGGTACCCGCTGCGTGTCGGTCCGGCGTCGGTTTGCATCCGGTTTGTCCGGATTCGGCAGGGACAGAAGGGAAGGCGGCACGATGACGGTGCGATCCGAACGGCAGAACGAGCGGCGTCGCCGGGCAGCGGCGGAGATCGCGGCAGGGGTCGCCGGAAGTGTGCAGGCGTTGCGGCGGGCCTCGGTGCGGGAAGAGGATGCCGGCTTCATGCCGGACCCCTCTTCCGAGGGCATCGAGGTGCGGCCGGCCAATGCCTACGAGGCGGTGACGCGCCAGATGGTGGAGACCGTGCAGGAGGACCTTCGCGAGATCAAGGGCCGGTTGAATGCGCTCGTCTTTGCGATCGTGGGCGGCGTGGCGATCGATGTCATCGCGCGGGTGCTGGATCGATGAGCGGCACGGCGGCAGAGACCGCGCGGGCTGGATTCCGGCGCATCCTCACCGATGTCGAGGCGTTCTCCGTCACGATCGCGCCAGACCGGCGGTTGCGGTCGTATCAGGTGCGGCCGGCGCAGACGATCGTCGACATGGTGATGCAGCCGGATGGAGCCGCTGGCCCGGACGGGATCGGCCAGATGGTGGCGGTCTTCAGTCGCCAGTCGGGCAAGGACGAGATGCTGGCGCAGGTGCTGGCAATGCTGCTGGTCCGGCATGCGCAGCGGGGCGGCAACATCGTGGTTGCGGCACCAACCTTCCGGCCGCAGGCGGCATTGAGCCGTGACCGCCTCCGCGACCGGCTGCTGGGGAGTCCGCTCACGGCGCCGCTGACGCGCGTTCACGATGGCTACGCGATTTCGGTGGGCCGGGCGACGGCGCGCTTTCTGTCGGCGGGACCGCAGGCGAACGCACGCGGCCAGACGGCGGATCTGCTGCTGGTCGCCAACGAGGCGCAGGATATCGACCCGGATGTATGGGACGCCGTCTTCGATCCGATGGCGGCATCGACCAACGCCCCGACGCTGTTCATGGGCACGGTGTGGTCGGCCTCGACCTTGCTGGCGCGGCAGACGCGTTTCCTGCGTGAGCGGTCGCGGACCGATGGGCGGGAGCGCGTCTTCTTCGTCCCGTGGGAGGAGGTCGCGCAGGAGGTGCCGGCCTACGGCGAGCGTGTGCGGAGCCGGATTGCGCAACTCGGCGCGGACCACCCCTTCGTGAAAACGGAATACTGCCTGCGGGAACTGGACGGCGAGGGAAGTCTCTTTCCGCCGTCTCGCCTGGCGCAGCTGGAAGGCGATCACCCGCGCCAGCAACGGGCGATGCCGGGCGGCCACAACCACTATGCCCTGCTGTTGGATGTCGCTGGCGAGGAGGAGGGCGGGGGGAGCCAGGGTGCCTTCTCGGCTGGGGAGATGCGGCGGGACAGCACGGCCCTGACCGTGGTGGAGGTGACGAGCGACGGCTCTTGCAGGGATCGTCCGGTCTACCGGGTGGTGGACCGGCGGATGTGGACGGGCGTGCGGCATACGGCCCTGCACGACCAGCTGGTGGACCTGGCGCGGAATGTCTGGCAGGCGAGATGGGTGGTGGTCGATGCGACGGGGATCGGGGCCGGGCTTGCGTCGTTCCTGCGCGATTCGCTGACGCGGCGTGCGGGTCATGGGGGACGGATCGAGGTCGTGCCGTTCGTCTTCACCCGGGCGAGCAAGAGCCAGCTGGGTTGGGATTTCCTGGGGTTGATCGACACTGGCCGCTTCAAGGAGTACGCCGGTGATGGTGACGAGCTGACGCGCCTGTATCGCCGGCAACTGGCCGCGACGACGTACGAGATCGGGCAGGGACCTGGGGCTGTGTTGCGCTGGGGCGTGCCGGAGCGGGACGGGCACGACGACCTGGTGCTGAGCGCGGCGCTCTGTGCGGTGCTGGACCGGCTGGATCATCGGCCCCGGATCGCAATGGGTGGATGAGCTGTTGTGCCAACCCGCGGCAACATGGTGAATGTTCCTGAAGAACTCAATCCGCCATGTCATCCTGAACGGAGTGAAGGACCCCCGTGCGAAGCACGATCGACCGCAGGTCGATATCCGGGAGCGAGGGTTCAGCAGGCGGGCACGTCTGGGATTTCCCCAACAGCGTAACGCTGTCCATGCCCGCACCGGATTCCGGTTGCGCCGGAAGTGCTTCGCACGGGGGGGCGTTCGCTGCGCTCACGATGACATAGGAGGCGGCGAATGCCATGTCCTCCACTCATTGCTCAGCCCTGTGGGTTCTGGCGGAGGTGCCAATTCTCCTCGTAGAGGTTGAAGACGATGTTCTTGTTCCGGGGCCGGGCCTCCAGCGCCTCGATGTCGAGCGTGACGCCGAGGCCGGGTCCGGCTGGCAGCGCGAAATGGCCGTCGATGACCTCCGGGTTGCCCGGTGCGAGTGCCTTCACATCGCTGTCGGCGAAGTCGTTGAAGTGTTCCTGGATCTTGAAATTCGGGGTGGAGGCTGCGAAATGGAGCGCCGCCGCCGTCGCGACCGGGCCGCCGACATTGTGCGGAGCGACGAGGACGTAATACGCCTCGGCCCAGGCGGCGACGCGCTTCGTCTCCAGCAGTCCACCCATGTGCATGATGTCGGGCTGGATGATGTCGCAGGCCTGGAGCTCGAAGAGGCGGCGGAATTCGTGGCGGCTGTAGAGGCGCTCGCCGGTGGCAACCGGGATGGTGGTGCGCGCGGTGACATCGCGCATGGTCTCGGCGTTCTCGGGCGGGACGGGCTCTTCGATCCAGCTGGGGCGGAAGGGTTCCAGCCGCTCGGCGACGCGGAGCGCGGTGTTGCGGTTCATGCGGCCATGCATCTCGATCAGGATCTCCGTTTCCGGGCCGACGGCATCGCGCACGGCGGCGACCAGTTCGATCGCCTTGTCGATCTCCGGATGGCTCATTTCGAGGAAACCGGCGCCGAAGGGATCGAACTTGAGGGCCTGATAGCCGCGTGCGATCACCTGTTGAGCGGCGTTGTGGAACTCCTCCGGCGTGCGCTCGACCCGGTACCAGCCGTTGGCGTAGGCCTTGATGGAGTCGCGGACCTTGCCGCCGAGCAGGCGGTAGACGGGCTGGTTGAGCGCCTTGCCCATGATGTCCCAGCAGGCGACCTCGATGGCAGCAGTGGCGGACATCTGGATCTGGCCGGGCTTCTGGTAGTCGTCGCGGTAGAGGCGATAGATGAGGGACTCGATGTCGAACGGGTCGCGTCCAACGACGTGATTGGGCACGAGCTCCTCCAGGAGACCGAGGAAGGCGTCGGTGTGATTCAGCATGCGGACCTCGCCGACGCCCTCGATTCCCTCATCGGTGAGGACGCGGACGAAGGTGAGGTTGCGCCAGGGGGTGCTGATGACGTGGGTCTTGACCTCGGTGATCTTCATGGCGAATGGCCCTCGGTAGATGGACAGGCAGCGGCGAGCCCGGATCGGGCGGTAGCAGGAGATCGACGCGCATCGTGGCGATTATGGTATGACATCATACCTTTGGGCGCAATCATGGGTGACCCAGTGAGGTCATGATGGTCGGAACCACGCTCTGCGGGTACCTAGCGCCCCTGGTCATCCTAAGCGCAGCGATGGCTGCTTCCGCTCGGTTGCGCTTCACTCAACATGACAAGGGATGTTGCGTGTTCGGTGAACGTTATGCGTGTAGGGATTGATGGTCTTCGATGTATGCGAAGGCCGAGCTCTCCGCAAGATCGCGGGGAACTCGGCCTTTTCGTGCTCTTGGAGCCGGTAGGCTACACCAGGATCGTCATGCTTTCGAGGTCACGAGGGTAGATGGTGAGGCGGGTGACGCCAGTCTCCGTGACAACCACGGTGTCGGAGTGGCGGAATCCGGCAAGGCCCGGCACGTAGAGGCCCGGTTCGACGGAGAAGACCATCCCGGCTTCGATCACGGTGGCGTCGCCCTTGTCGATGAAGGGCGATTCGTGCCCTTCCAGCCCGATGCCGTGGCCCGAATGGTGACGTTGGAGTTCACCGACACCGAGTTCGGCATAGACCGCCGAGACCTCGGTCTCGGCTTCGGCGAGGGTGCGGCCAACGCGCAAGGCGTCGAAGGCGGCCTGCTGGAGTTGCAGCATCTTGTCGAAGTGGTCGATGAAGGCGTCGGTCGGCTCGCCGACGATCATCGTGCGCTCCAGCTCTGACTGGTAGCCGCCGACATCGGAGCCGCCGTAGGTAGCGAGCACATCGCCCCGGCGCAGCCCTGCCGCATCGCCGAGCCCGTGCGGGAAGAAGGTGTTGGCGCCTGCATTGAAGCTGGCATTGGCCGGCATGCTCGTCCAGCTGCCGCCGAGTGGCGTATAGCTCGGGCCGAGGGCGGCGACCATCATCCGGCTGGCCTGGACCGAGGCTTCCAGCCCGATGTCGCGCGCGGTCCGCCCGAGCGCGACGGCCTCGTGCATCAGGCGATGAGCGAGATTGCCCCAGAGGGCAGACGTTTCGATGAGGCGGAGTTCGGCAGGGCTCTTCACCTGGCGCATGCGGTCGACGATGTCACGCGCCTTCACGACCTGTACGTCGTCGCCCAGGACCTCGCCGAGGGTCGGACCGTCGTAGCCGTTGACGTCGAGGTAGCCGTTCGAGTCGTACCCCACGTGGGCGCCGGAGCCGAGCAGCCCCATCTCCGCCATGAGGTCGCGCAGGTGGAGCAGCGGATGCTGGGTACCGCCCGTGGGGTATTCCGGGTAGACGCGGACGGAGGTGACGCCAGTGGCCTTCTCGATGTGCTCCTGTTCCAGCCAGGGGACGAGCGCGCCGAGACCGTCCTTCTTCGCGCTGACCACGATGGCCATCGGCCGCTCGGTGCTGAGGTGGAAGAAGCCGGACAGGTAGGCCATGCGGATGGGATGAAAGAGCACCAGGGCATCCAGCCCGCGATCGGCCAGGGTGGCCTGCACGCGTCGGACGCGCGCAGCGTATTCATCCGGCCGGATCAGCCAGTCGAGGACATCGGTGGATGGGGTGGCGGACGACATGGGCCGGGATTCCTTTCGCGATAGCGGGAGGCGGATGTGAATGTGCCATGCACACCCTACCCGCGAATGCCCGATTGCGAAAGGTGCCAGCGTGCTGTCTACTCGCCGGGAAGTGGGGCGGACGGATCGACGAGGCGTTCGCGGATGGCGATGCTGGCGGCAGCGGCGCGCTTGTTGACGCCCAGCTTGCTGAGGACCTTGCTGACGTGGGTCATGGCGGTACGCGGGCTGATATAGAGGTGGTCGGCGATCTCCTTGTCACTCAGGCCGCGCACGAGCAATGCGAGCACCTCCCGCTCGCGGGCGGTGATGCCGAAACGTTCGAGGGCGCTCTCGTCGACCTGGGGGAGGGCGCGAGGGTCGATCGCGGGGATCTCGTCCGGGATGCCATTGGTGCGTAGGTCGTCGAGGAGGGCATAGGCCTCGTCGTAGATCGCGCTCCCGCTGTCGTGGCGGCCATAGTCGAACTGCGCCTCGAACTCGGTGCCGAGTGCGTGGCTCAACTGGGCCCGGAGGTTCTGGAGGTCGCGACGGCTGCGGCTGGAAATGGAGATGGCGTGGTCGTCGCGGAGGGCGCGGGCCTTGCCGAGCAGGCGGGCGCCGAGGTGATAGCGGCGGCCAACCAGGCAGGCGCTGACGAAGGCGTCCAGCGTCTCCGCGATCATGCGCTGGGAGCCGATCTTGAGCAGGGAGCGCAGGGCGACCGTCAGCAGGGCCACCGCCGGTTCCAGCCGGTGTTCGGCGATCAGGATCAGGCTGCGGTCGACCTGGAGAATGGCGATGGCGTAGGCATCCTGCAATTCCTGGGCGTGGCGGTCGCCCTCGTCGATCCAGCGATACGCGCTGGCCAGGTCGCCGCGATAGTAGGCGACGAGGGCGAGGCTGTGGCAGGAAAGGGCGAGCCCCCGCTTGTTCCCGAGGTCGCGGCGGACACTATAGCCTTCCCGGAAGTAGCGTTCGGCGGTGTCGAGATCCTCCGCGACGATGGCAATGTCGCCGAGGTTGCTGAGGGTGGAGGGCAGCCCCAGGGTGTCGCCGGTCGTCCGGCGCACGCGGAGACTTTCTTCCAGGCGCTCGCGGGCGGTATCGAAGCGGGCCTGGAGCAGCTCGACAAGCCCGAGGTTGTTCAACTCATCGGCGATGCCCATCCGGTCGTCGATGCCGAGATAGAGATCGTAGCTGAGGGTGTATTGCTCGCGGGCGAGTTCGAGATGCCCGAGTTCCAGGTTGAGGTTGCCGAGGTTGTTGCGCGCTTCGGCTTCGAGCGTTGGCGGAACGGCGGCGGGGGTGGCCAGCATCCGGACCAGCCAGTCGTGCCCTTCGCTGATCTGGCCGCGGCTGAGCCAGAACCGCCAGAGTCCGGAGGCGATCTGCAGTCCCCTGGTAGCTCCTGCCGGACCCTGCTCCAGGGCGATGTCCATGGCAAGGCGCAGGTTCGCCACCTCATCGTCGAGGTGCCGCATCCAGGCGGTCTGCTCCGGGCCGACCATGGCGAGCACCGAGGCCTGGGCGAGTTCGGCGTAGTGGTCGAGGAACCGCTGGCTGGCCTGCGGGTATTCGCCGCAGGCACGCAGCTGGATCAGGCCGAATTCCCGAATCGTTTCCAGCATCCGAAAGCGGGAAGTGCCATCGTCATGATCGGAGCGGAGGACGAGGCTCTTGTCGATGAGCGACGAAACGCCTTCGAGGACATCGATGTTCGTGTCGCCGACGGTTTCCAGGGCGACATCGAGGGAGAAGGAGCCGGAGAAGAGCGCCAACCGCCGGAACGCCGCCTGGTCCGCCGCACTCAGCAGGTCGTAACTCCACTGGATCGCCTCCCGCATCGTCTGCAAGCGCGAGGGCAGGT
>JASGDN010000055.1:0-140608 GCA_049841275.1 Thermomicrobiales bacterium | reverse complement strand
CCACCCCCCGCCCGGCTACCCGAACATCTCCTTCCCCTTGCGGATGAGCTTGATGTCGTAGAGCGGATCGGCCGCCCACGTCCCCGCCAGGTCCGAAATCGTGCGGATCGTGCCCGCCTATCCCGCATTGAATGGCGCCTGATAGGTGGGATCGGCGCCCTGCAGGACGGCGGGAAGGGACCGCGACAATCCGAAGACCTCGGCGTGCATATGCGCGATCTGGGCGCGAGCGGCCATCGTACCGTTCGCGAACGTCGGACTGATCGAGTTCTGGTATGGATCGCCCGTCACCCCGATCCCGGCGGGATTCAACCGCGCGATCCACCACCCGCTCGTCCAGTTACCGGTCTCGTGTGCCGACTGCACGACGAGAAAGCCCGGATCGAATCCCACGGCCGGTGCGAGACGATAGATCTCCCGCACGTACCGTTCGACCTCGTCCATCCGCTGGGCGCCCGAACGACGAGCGTAAGCCAGCGTGCGATCCACCGACCCACGCGCCGGACCCACGATCGTGTTTGTCACATCGAACGCCATCGCGAAGGCTCCCGCTGGCGGATTGTCCGGCAAGACCTCGAGATACGACTCGAACATCCAGCCGGTCACGTTGCCATACCGCACCGAACGGAAGCCATTCGAGCGCTGGCCGGTCAACTCCACCACCTCACCGCAGACCACGATCGCAAGCACCGATCGCGTCGCGTCTGGCCCACTCCGCAGGTTGAGCGCATCGGTGGTAATGCCGTAGGCGACGGGAACCGCGACCGCGCCATCCGCGGTCACCCATTCGGCGGACACCCAGCCCTGACGCCCCTCGTACGCTGCAGAAAGGAATCCCGCCTGGTGCTGACCGGTCAGCACCAGGCGCGCGCCCTTCGAAATCGCCACCACCACGGGATACGACGTTCCCGGCCCGGACCGGAAGTTCACATCGTCCTTGGCGACGGCATTCGTCTGCTGTGGCGGCGGGGTGGGAGTCGGAGTCCGCGTCGGTGCTGGCGTCGGCGACGCGAAACGGAGATAGTCCTGCGAGGCCCAACCGGTACGCCCGTTCCAGCTCACCGGCACGAATCCGCCGGAGGCCTGCCCGGTGACGGTAATCGCCGTTCCTGCTGGAATCACCGCCACCACACCGTTGCTCGTACCCGGCCCGGAACGCAAGTTGAGATCGTCTGTCGTGGTGGCCGTGCGCGTTGGCGGAGCGGTCGGCGTCGGTGTGACAGGCGCCGCTCCCGTCGAGAGATACGCGGTTGAGACCCAGCCGCTGTAGGCATCCCACGTCATCGGAACGAACCCGCCCGTCTCCTGCCCGGTGATCGTTACGGTCTGGCCACGAGGGATCACGGTCAGGACGCCATTGGCCGTACCTGGTCCCGACCGCAGGTTGAGGTCATCCGTTGTCACGGTCGTACGCGTTGGAGGCGGCGCAGGCTCGTCGATGGAGAGATAGGTCCCGAACACCCAGCCGTCCTGCCCACCATAGGTCACGGCAACGAAGCCATTCGATTCCTGGCCGCGCAATATCACCGTCGCGGCGGTCGGGATCACGAGCAGCACGGACGACGTCAACGACGGCCCGGAACGCAGATTGAGGTCGTCCGTCGCCGTGGCGGTCGTTCCAGCGGGCTCCTGGGCAAGTGCGGTATCGGAGACCGGGGCATTAGGGTGAAAGGGGTGGCACCGCCCCGCTAGCCAGCAGGATCGAGAGGGCAAGCATCGAGGCGGCGGCGGAGCGCAGCGTGCGGGCGCGCATGAAGAAGGGTCTCCTCGGGGTGCGGGAACGTATGACGCAGCTTCGTGGCAGGCCCGGCGAATGAGCCAGCACGACGAAGCAATATTGACATATTGTCACACTGTGACGTACGTACAACTATTGACGAAACCCAGGAGGCTACCCGTCACCGCAAATCCCCTCGATCGTGTGTACGTTCTCGCAGATTCAGTCCGTACGAACGCCGCGCCGTCCAATCCCGCACACCGGATGGTACGATGACCTTCGCATCCGTCATTCCTGCCGCTCCCTCGCCTCTCGTTACCGGGAAACCAGCATGTCCTTTCGCCCCAAGAATCCCGTCCGTCCGAAACCTGTCTGGATCGACCCCGCGCCGATCCCCGACACCGTTTCGCTCCGCGCGCTCGCTGCCAATCCGGTCGTTGCGCGTCTGCTCTATCGGCGCGGGCTGCACACACCGGCTGACGCACGCGGCTTCCTCGATACGCGATCGCGCCCCGCCCCGATCGCCCATGAGCTTCCCAACCTCGTCCAGGCCACCACGACCGTAGCCGTGGCGATCGAACGTGGCGAGGGGATCGGCGTCTTCGGAGACTACGATGTGGATGGGCTGACCTCCACCGCGCTACTCGTGCGGGCGCTCCGCGCGGCCACGGGCGCCCCGGAACGGATCTTCTCCTACATCCCCTCCCGCGACGAAGGCTACGGCTTGAACACGCGAGGGATCGACGCCTTGCACGCCCGTCGAGCCCGCCTCCTGATCGCGGTCGACTGCGGCAGCAACGACCATGATGCGGTCGCATACGCCCAGAATCTCGGAATGGAGGTGGTGATCCTCGATCATCACCGGATCGCAGCGCATACCCCGGAAGGCGCGTTGGTCGTCTCGCCGCAACTGCTGGAACAACAGAGCACCTACCACGACCTGACGGGGATCGGCGTCGCCTGGTTGCTCGTCTCCGCCCTCGCGCAGGAAGGGATTCACGTTGCGGAGGGCGACGAGCGGGACGAGCGCTCCTATCTCGACCTCGTCGCCCTCGGCACGGTCGCGGATGTGGCAAGGCTCGACGCCATCAATCGCTCACTCGTCCGGGATGGCTTGTGCCAGCTCGCGCAGACGCACCGGCCCGGCCTGCGCGCACTGATGGACCTGGCGAAGATTGCGCCGGCTGACGTGACCTCCACGGCGATCAGCTTCTCCCTGGCTCCGCGTATCAATGCCGCCGGCCGCATGGCGCATCCGAATCTCGCGCTCGACCTGCTGATGGAGGACGATCCCACGCGCGCCGCCGATCTCGCGGCCGAGCTCGACGCCATCAACCAGCGCCGCCGCATGGTGACCGATGACGTGATCGCCACCGCCTACGCCCAGATCGTGGCGCTTCCCGGCTGGGAGAACCGTCCGCTCTTCGCCCTGCAGGACCGCTCCTGGCCGGGAGGCGTCCTCGGTGCCGTGGCGTCGCGCCTGGGCGAGGAGTTCGGACGGCCGGTCCTGCTCTTCCGCAACGATGGAGGTGTCCTCCACGGATCGGCACGCTCCGTTCCCGGTTTCGATCTCGTCGATGGACTGAACGAGCTGGATGAGCTGATGATCCGCTACGGTGGTCACGGCCAGGCGGCCGGCATCACACTTCTGCAGGACAATCTCGACTATCTGGTCGACGGGCTCTCGGAGCAGATCGGAGACGCGGGCTTGCCGATCCCCGTACCGCCACGCATCCTGATCGACGACGACCTCACGGAAGCGGACCTCACCCTGCAGACGGTCCGCGATATCCGGATGCTGGAGCCGTTCGGCAACGCGAACGCGATCCCGCACGTCCGCATCAAGGCGATCCGCCTCGACCGCTACTCCACCATGGGCAAGGAAGGCTCGCACCTGCGCCTGAACCTGCTGACCGGCCGCCGGTCGCTCGCGGGGCTGCTCTGGGGCGGGGCGGAACGATCGCGCGAGTTGCTCGGCGCGCGGCTGGTCGATGTGGTCGGCATCCTCGACATCAACCATTGGAATGGCCGCGAGAGCCTCCAGCTCGTCCTCGACGACTTCCGCGTAGTGGATTGAGCTTTCCGCCGTCCGCCGACACGGTCCCGTCGCTCGGCAGGCAGCACCCTGCGACCGAGTGAGAGCCTCCACCGCCTACACGCATGGCATCGAGTCACGAGTTTCCGATGTGGGCAACACGAATGCCCGGCTCACGACCATGCGGGATGGACAACGGCTGCCGCCAGGCAAGGACGCCTACGAGGGGAATGCCGCGAGGACATGCTCCGCGAGTTCGACGCCGAGGCCCGGAGCTTCCGGCAAACGCACGAGTCCATCCGCATCCGGCGCGAGCGGCGCGGCGAGGATGCCCTGAAACTCGCTTACGTCCATCGCAGGCGGGTCCTGCAGGAGTTCCACCCACGGCGAGTTCACCAGCGATGCGCTGAGATGCAGGTGCGTCGCTACGCCGAGGCCGTTCCCACCGTGGTGAGGCGCGACCAGCTTGCCATGCATCTCCGCATAGGCGGCGACCTTTCGCAGCATGCCGATACCGCTACAGACGAGCGCATCCGGCTGGAGCACGTCGTAACACTCGGTGTCGATCAACGTGCGGAACTCGTGGAGGCCGATGTTGTTCTCACCGCCGGCGATCGGGAGATCGGTTGCGGCGGCCAGGCGGCGCTGGTTGTCGAAGTCGTAGCGCGGAAGCGGCTCCTCCAGCCAGGCGACGCCGAGCTGGTACAACTCGCGGGCGGTGGCGAGGGCGCGGTCGTAGCCCCAGACGATGCTGTGTTCGGCGCCGGGCGTGCCGGGTTCCTGCGCCTGGTTCGCATCAACCAGGATCGTCATCCGGTCGCCGACGGCGGCACGAACGGCTTCGACCTGGGCGATGTCCTGCGCCATCGTCTCGTCGTGGAGACGGAGCTTGATCGCCATGTAGCCACGTTCCAGGAGCATCTGCGCGTCCTCGGCCCGGCGTTCCGGCGTGCGGACCTCGACCATGCTGGCGTACCCCCGGATGCGATCCGTATGCGCACCCCAGAGACGGTAGAGTGGCAGACCAGCCGCCTTTCCCATCAGGTCCCAAAGCGCCATCTCGATCCCGGCGGCGACCGGGATCGCCGCGAATCCACCCGCCGCGTTGATGATGCTCCGCACGATCGGTTCGATCCGTGATGGATCAGCCCCGGCGAGCAGGGGAGCGACGACACCCGCGACGACATCCGGATTGCCACGCGCCGCGCCAATCCCGGTGAGACCGGCATCGGTGTGGACCCGGTAGATGGTCGCGGCGGATTCGCGCCAGACCGTGCCGGGTGACCACGCCGGTTCGAGCGTGCCGCTGTAGGGCGTGCGAACGACGGTTGCGTCGATGCCGGTGATCGTCATCGGGATGGTTGCAGTCATGGTTGCGCCTCCACAGAACTCGCCGGACAGGGCGATGTCCGGGCGGGTCGGATCGGGATGTCGTGTGGCGGCATCGTCGCGTGGATCGGGGAATCGGGCAATGGGGTGATGGGACTCAGACCGTCCGGGTGGGCATCTCCCACGCGCAGTCAACCTCGGCGCGGACCGTCTCGTCCGGATCGCCAGTTCTGGCGCGTTCGAGCGCGAGGCGGGCGGTGCGCCCACCGAGACGCCCAAGCGCCCAGGCAGCATGTCCGCGCACCAACGGTTCGTCGTGCGTCTCCAGCACCTCGATCAGCACCGAGATGTCCTCGTCGGTGCCGGTGTTGCCGATGGCGATGGCGGCGTTGCGGGCAAGGCCGCGCCGCTTCGTGCGGGGAACGGGGGTGCCGAAGTAGGTCGCACCGAACTCCTCCTCCGTCATGCGCAGGAGCCAGTGGAGCGAAGGCCAGGCATTGTCCAGCGAGGCGGGCATCAGGTCCGGATCGTTGGCGATGGTGGCATTGCCGGTGTAGGGGCAGACTTCCTGGCAAACATCGCAACCGTAGACCCAGTCGCCCATCTTCGGACGCAGGTCGTGGGGAATCGGACCGCGTTCCTCGATCGTGAGGAAGGAGATGCACCGCGGCGCGTCGATCGTGAACGGTGCGACGATGGCGCCTGTGGGACAGCGGTCGAGACAGAAGGTGCAGCGTCCGCAATGCTTGTCGATCGGCTCGTCCGGCACGAGGTCGAGATCGACGATCAGCTCGCCGAGCAGCAACCACGAGCCGAAGCCGGGCGAGATGATGCACGCGTTCTTGCCGAACCAGCCGAGACCGGAACGGGCGGCCACTGCGCGCTCCACGATGCGGGCGGTGTCCACGAGCGTGCGGGCCTCGACCGGGTGTCCCACGTGTTCTTCCAGACGGGTGTGGAGCAGTTTCAGGCGGCGCTTGATGACGCGATGGTAGTCGCGGCCCCAGGCGTAGCGGGAGATGCGTCCGCGCGCGATGCCGTCGTCCGGTTTCTCGGTCGCGCCGGGCCAGTAGTTGATGCCGACCGAGAGGATCGACTGCGCGGTGGGATGGAGGTTGCGAACATCCGAGGCGATCTGTCCGCGCTCCTTGGTGTACCAGTCGAGACCGTCCAGGTGTCCGGCGTCAATGTGGGCGGAAACGCGTTCGGCGAGGCCATCGAACGGCTCCGCACTGGTGATGGCGCTGACTGCGAGACCGCATTCGGCCGCGAGCAGCTTCACGCGGGCGGTGAAAGATGCACGAGGGTCGGGCTTGGCGATCTGGAGCAACGGTTGCGATGGTGCGGTGGGCGCGGGACCGTTCATGCTTCCAGTATAGGGACCGGCAGGATGCGAGTCGTCATGCGTCTGTAGAAGGAACCAGGAGGTCGGCGGTCTCGATCCAGCGATGCCGACGCGCCATCGTAACAGCGATGGCAGCGATGACCTGCTCGCGGGATGCGCTCGCCGGCACGACGATGGTCGCCGCCGGCTCGTCCAGGGCGGCGATGGCGAGCTTCTGACGGTCGTGGATGGCGACGGCGCGCAGGTTCGCCCCACGCATCATCGTTCCGATGGCATGGACGATATCTTCTGCGTCGGTGCGTGCATTCAGGCCGAAGAGTGCGCGAGCCTGGCCGACCGTACCGGCAATCGCATCGAACCGGAGGACGATGTCGCGGCTGCGCTCGCGGGCAGTCACATCCCCGGCGGCGTAGTCGAGTGTGCCGAGGATGCGGACCCCCGGTGCGGTATGGGCGGGCAGGTCGGTGAGGAAGGCGCGGAGCGGTGCGTCGTCGGCGTCCAGGATGACGAGGTCGTGCGCGAAGAGGCTCCAGATGTCGAGGGTGTCGCCAAGGCGGATTGGGGCGGGATCGCCATCGTCTCGCACGGAGACCTGGGATGCGATCCCGTGGATCGCCAGGACGTTGTCGATGGTGTCGCGTGCCGATTCGTCGGCGGCGATTGCCCGGAGGGTGACCTCGACGCCCGGATACTGGCGGAGGGCGACCGCGAGCGCGCCGGAGCGGTCGGCCGCGCCCTCCGGGCGGAGTGCGGTCTGGCCGATGATGGCAATGCGAACGGGTTTGCTGGATTCGGTCGGGGTCACGGCAGCGTGGTCCTGTCGTACAGGCAGAATGAAACCGGATGGACGTTGGGCCCGGTCACTGGTGACGTGGGTAGCGTCATGTGCTGGCATCAAGCGTATCATTGTGGCATGACGATGCGGCGTCCCGATCTGATGGTTGCGTGGATGCCAAGCGAAAGACTGGAGTTCATGCGCACATCTCGTCCCGCCGCAGGCTCGACCCCCTCCACGGGGTCATTGCTGGGAGAGTGGATCCGAAAGACACGGCTCGATCAGGGCATCAGCCAGCGTGCGCTGGCCGATCGTTCCGGGCTGAGCCGGTCATATGTCTGCGACATCGAGCGCGGTCGGGGCGCCGAGCCGAGCATGGCGACTCTCGACAAGCTGGCGGCCGCGCTGGGCACCTCGCGCGCGGACCTGATGGCGGCGGCTGGCCTGATCGAACCGCCAGCAAAGGGGCAGGAATCCGATGACGAGCGCCGGCTGCTGCAGGTCTACCGCGACTTGAGCGAAAGTGGCCAGGCGACGGCGATGCGGTTCGTGCGGTTCCTGCAGGCGGACGAACAGCGGTGGAGTCAGTCAAACCTGCTGGATGGTTTCGGCGGAGAGAACGATCGCGTCAGCTCGCATCGGCAGGACGGGCCGACGCTCTTCGAGCTGGATGCATAGTGGCCAGACGAACCAACGAGAAGCCCCACCGGGGCGGCCTTGCTCCGGTGAGTCTTCAGCGTTCGGGGATGGCTACCCTTCGGCGGAGTTCTGGACGCTGATGATCGCGAAGATGGCGCCCATCGGGTCGGCAAGGAAAGCCCAACGGCCGAACGGGTTGTCGTCTGGCCCGACGATTACGCGGCCACCGAGCGATTCCACCTGGGCAATGGTCGCGTCGGTATCATTGACGCCGAAGTAGACGAGCCAGTGAACCGGCGTGCCAGGCGCGGCGAGCCAGGCGCTCGGCATGCCAGCCGCGTCAAGGGAGGATACAGCGGTGATGCCCGCGACCATATTGTTCTCGCCATCACCTGACGTGAGCAGGTTGTAAGCGCTTTCTCCCATCGGAACGACCTGCAAGCCGAGGCCGAAGGTGGCTGGATAGAAGGCCGAGGCCTTGTCGACGTCGAGCGTGAGATTCTCGAACCAGCAGGGAGCGCCCGCTTCGGCGAGTACGCCAAAGCCCTTGTGCGTATTCGGCTGCCAGATGCCAAAGCAGGACCCGGCCGGATCCATGCCCACGGCCATGGTGCCGAACGGACCGACTTCCATGGGCGCCGTCACGACCGTGCCTCCGTTCGCGGTGATTGCTTCAGCGGTTGCTCCAGTGTCCGCCGTGTGGAGATAGAGCGTCCACGCGTCCGGCATACCGGCCGCTTCGGGATCACCGGCTTTCGGCATGACGCCAGCGATATTCGCGCCGTTCAACGTGGCAGTGGAATAGCCGCCGAAGTCTGCGGATCCCGGCGGCACCTCCCAGCCAAAGATGGCGTTGTAGAAGGTCGCAGCCCTGTCGAAATCGGATGTCCAGAGATCGGCCCAGATCGGGGCGCCGAGAGCGATGGATTCGACCTTCATGATGACTCCTTTGCTTCTGACTCGCGCTGACAATACTGTCCGTGTCTTTGTGGCAACAATGTGTACGTACATAGTAGCACACAAGTCGATCAAATGTTCGTACGCGATATGAAGAACCAGGGCAATCGCATTACGGCCATTGGTTGACTGATCGATGCCGGTGATGCGGCACGCGGCAGGCCCAAGGTGGCCTGCCGGACGAACGACCGCGGTGGGGAACTCGGTCGTACGTCCGGCGCGGCCACGGTGCCGCGCCCATGCTGGCAGGCGCAGCCTCCGCCCACGGCTCCCGCAGCATCATGCGATTGCCCTGTATGAAGAACGACTCGACACAAATCGCCCGGATCGAATTCGATCCGGGCGATTTTCCATTCGCTGGTTGACGGGGTGAGGGTTACCTACGCCTCGGCAACGACAGCCTCATCCTCGGTGACCGCCGCGGCGTCGCCTTGGGCACCGGCACGCTCGGCGTAGGCCTGGAGGCGGCGCTGGCGCTTGGACAGCTTGCCCTGGTTGGCGGCGGCGGCTTCCATGCGCTTGGCGAAGCGCTCGACCTGGCCGGCGGTATCAACGATGCGCTGCTCGCCCGTGTAGAACGGGTGGCAGGTGCTGCAGAGGTCCGTGCGGATCTCACGGCGCGTCGAGCGCGTGGTGAAGGTGTTGCCGCAGGAGCAGGTAACGGTGGCTTCGACGTAGTTGGGGTGGATACCCGGCTTCATGGTGCTGTGCTCTCCGTGCCGATGGCAGTAGGTCGTTGGGGGAATCAGTCCGCCGCAGCGACGGCTTCAGGCTCGGGAGACAACAGCTCGGGGCCACCGCCGATCGGATAGATCTCGGGCGGATAGACGCTGATCCGCCGCTTCAGGCGCGAAATCTTCTCGAAGCGAACCACGCCATCGATCTTGCTGTAGATCGTATGGTCCTTGCCGATGCCGACGTTCTGACCAACCCAGAACTCAGTGCCGCGCTGACGCACGACAATGGTGCCGGCCCGAACATACTGGCCGTCGGCGCGCTTCACGCCAAGTCGCTTCGCCTCGCTGTCGCGGCCATTGCGCGTGGAGCCCGCGCCTTTCTTGTGAGCCATGATGAAATCTCCTTCAAACGTGCTCCCGCTCCGGATGGGAGCGAGCGGCGTTGGCGACGATCAGGCGTTGATGCCAGTGATCGTCAGCGTGGTCTGCTCCTGGCGGTGGCCGGTGCGGCGGCGATAGCGCTTCTTCGCCTTGAACTTGAAGACGATGATCTTCTCGCCGCGATCGTGCGCATCGACGTGGGCGGTGACGGTGGCGCCATCAACGACCGGCGTGCCGATCTTCGTGGAGCCGTCGCCGCCGAGCAACAGCACACGATCGATGGTGATGTCACTGCCTTCCTCGACGGCCAGCCGTTCGACGGTCAGCTTGTCGCCAACGCCGACGCGGTACTGCTTGCCGCCGGTCTCGATGACCGCATAATGGTTGGCGCCTGTGGTGGGGGATGATGTGGTTTCGGTCACGTTCTCTGCTTCCGTCATCTCGTCCTATCCTGCCCGATCCGTGCATTACCTCGCCGCCGTCTTTGGGACACGAACGCCCCGTGACGAAAGGGGAAACACGGTCCTGGGGTTGGGTAATGCGGTGATGAGTTGAGCCGACCGACGACCGGGTCCTGTTGCCACGGCGCTCAGGTACGACACTCTGGACTCGCTCGACACACAAAATGGGCTGCGCTTGGCAGCCAGACACGGGATTATAGCATGCATATGCGGTGAATGCGCAATCTGGAGACGTGCGAGGCCTGCCCCGGCGAAACACCAGACCCGCCCCACGACCGTCCGGCATGCGCACGGTGTCGCGTCGTCCCTATCCTCCCTTCGCAGGCGGGGACGGTCGCGCATGGCCTCCGTATCGCTGTGTGCGGCACCGGGGACCGCTGCTAGAATCAGTCGCAGTTGACGGAATGCGCAAGGCTGCGCGGTTCCTCCCCATCTCATCAGGCGACATGTGACCTCGTGATCCAGCCCCCCACCCACCATGACATCAGTGCGGTCCGCGAGAGCGGCCCAGGCTCCGCTCTCTTGCGAATCGGCACGCGCGGCAGTGCCCTCGCCCTGTGGCAGGCGAATGCCGTCCGCGATTGGCTTGCCCAGCGTGTGCCAGATGTGACAACCGAAATCGCAATCGTCACATCGGACGGCGACCGTGACAAAGAATCCCCGCTCTCCGCGATCGGCGGACGCGGCGTCTTCGCATCGGCACTGCAGGCGCGATTGCTCTCCGGCGAAATCGATCTGGCCGTCCATTCGACCAAGGATGTGCCCGGCATCACTCCGCGCGGTCTCGATCTCGCAGCCTTTCCAGCGCGGGAGATCGCGCAGGATGCGTTGGTCTCGCGGCATGGCGTCGGCCTGGCGGAGCTTCCGTCGAATCCCCTGATCGGAACGTCGTCGCGGCGGCGGGCCGTGCAGGTACTCGCGCTTCGGCCGGACGCGCGGATCGCCGACCTGCGCGGGAATATCGATACACGCCTGCGCAAGGCCCGGAGCGACGACTACGATGCCATCGTGCTCGCCGCCGCCGGGTTGACGCGCATGGGGTGGGATGATGCGATTACGGAGTTGCTGAGTATCGACGTCTTCACGCCCGCACCGGGTCAGGGTGTGCTCGCGATCGAGGCACGCCAGGCGCCGGATCGCGCCTGGCACATCGCCCACGCGCTGGATGACACGGCGGTGCGCATGGCGGTAACGGTCGAGCGGGCCTTCCTGCGCGGTGTCGGCGGCGGCTGCACAACCCCGATCGGGGCATTCGCAGAGGTCATTTCCAACGACGAGATCCGTTTCCACGGGATGCTGGCCAGCGACGACGGGAATCGCCTGGAACGTGTCGACGAGCGGTTTGCTCGCGTGAACGCCGAAGATGCGGCCTTCCAGCTCGCCCAGCAGATACAGGCGTCGCTGCAACCCGTGTGGTCGGGGATCGCAGTCTCGGGGGAGCAGGATGCGGCGAAGAGCCCACTGATAGGGGCGCTCGTCGTGGTGACGGCGAGTCCGGAGGTTGCCGACGGGCAAGCGACGGCCCTGCGGGCGATCGGAGCCGAGCCGCTCGTGCTGCCGACGGTGCGGATCGAGCCGGCCGACGATCAGGATGCGCTCGACGGTGCGATCGCCTCACTGGTAGACGGTGCGTTCGACTGGGTGATGTTGACGAGCGCGAATGCGGTCTCCATGCTTGCCGATCGCGTGCGTGGCATTCCCCTCCCGGCGAAGGTCGCAGCGATCGGGACGCGCACGGAGGATGCCCTCAGCAACGCCGGCATCACGGTCGATCTCATGCCGGAACGCGGCAGCGCAGAGGGGATGCTCGATGTGCTCGCCGGCGAGCCGATGGCTGGGTCCCGCGTGCTTCTGCTCCTCTCCGACATCGCGCGGCCAACGCTCGCCGATGGCCTGCGGACGATGGGCGCGGACGTGACGGTGGTCACGGCCTACCACACAACGCCGGTGGGGCAGATCGATCCAGATGCACTTGACCGGCTGAAATCGGGCGACCCGGCGGCGATCTTCCTTTCCTCTCCGTCGGCGGTGCAAGCCCTGACCCCAATGCTCGGCGCGGATATCACACTGCTGACCGCCGCTTTCGGCATCGCGATCGGCGAGACGACCGCGACGGCAATGCGTGAGGCGGGACTGCCCGTCCACGCGGTAGCCGCGACGCCGACGCCCGCCGGCATGATCGCCGCCCTCGAATCCTGCCATGTATCCAGCCCAGAAAGGCGCGACCCATGAGCGCATCCATCCTCTCAACCAACGCCGAGTCGACGGCGCTGTCCGGATTCACGCGGACCCGGCGCACGCGCCGGACCGCTGCCATGCGAGATTTCGTACGCGAACACGAGGTCCGTGCCGAGGATTTCGTCTATCCGCTCTTCGTGGCCGAGGGGACGAACATCCGCAACCCGATCGGTTCGATGCCGGGACAGTATCAGCTCTCGCTGGACCATCTCGATGCGGAGATTGACGAGTTGCTGTCGCTTGGCATCCGCGCCGTGTTGCTCTTCGGGATTCCCGAGCACAAGGACGCGATCGGCAGCGAGGCGTTCGCAGAACATGGGATCGTGCAGGAGGCGGTGCGCCAGATCAAGACGCATACGCCGGAGATACTGGTCATCACCGATGTATGCGCCTGTGAGTACACCGATCATGGGCATTGCGGGGTGCTGATCGATGGCGTGGTGGACAATGACCGGACGATTCCGCTGCTGGCGCAGACCGCAGTCAGCCACGCGCGAGCTGGTGCGGACATCGTCGCACCATCCGACATGATGGATGGCCGCGTCGCGTGGATTCGTGCGGCGCTCGACGATGCGGGATTTACGGAGATCCCGATCATGTCCTACGCGGCGAAATATGCATCGGCGTATTACGGGCCGTTCCGCGATGCTGCCGGTTCAACACCCGCATTCGGGGACCGGCGTTCGCACCAGATGGACCCCGGCAACGCGCAGGAGGCGATGCGCGAAATCGCGATCGACCTGCAGGAAGGGGCAGACCTCATCATCGTGAAACCGGCGTTGGCCTACCTCGACATCCTGCGGGCAGCGAGCGACCGGTTCGAGGCGCCCTTCATCGCCTACAACGTCTCGGGCGAGTTCGCGATGATCAAGGCCGCTGCCGAACGTGGCTGGATCGACGAGGAACGCGTGGTGCTGGAGACATTGCTCTCGATGAAGCGTGCCGGCGCCGACCGCATCATCACCTACCATGCAAAGGAAGCCGCCCGCTGGCTTGCTCGCTGACGCTGCTCCCGACGGGCCGGCACCCTTCGTCCTTCGACCGCGCTCAGGATCGCTCAGGGCAGGCTTCTTGGTCGGCCCCTCCATACGAACGGACTCCCCCCCGATGCCCGTCACCTCTACCACCATGAGCGGGAAGCAACGCTTCCTCGCTGCCGCAAACCGCCAGCCAGTCGATTGCACGCCGGTCTGGTTCATGCGCCAGGCGGGACGCTGCCTGCCGGAATACCGCGCACTGCGCAAGAAGCACGACTTCATGACACTCGCGCACACGCCGGAGCTTGCGGTCGAGGCGACGCTGATGCCGGTCGATCGCCTGGGGGTCGATGGCGCGGTGCTCTTCGCGGACATCATGCTGCCGCTGGAAGGCATGGGGATCGAGTTCGAGATCAAGCCGGGCGTTGGACCGGTGATCGCGAATCCGATCCGCACGGCTGAGGATATCGACCGCATCCGCGTGGTCGGCCCAGACGAAGGCACCCCCTACGTGCTGGAGGCGCTGACGCTGCTCCGGAAGGAGCTGGGTGAGCGCGGCGCGGTTCTCGGGTTTGCCGGGGCACCCTTCACGCTTGCCTGCTACCTGATCGACGGACGGCCGACGAAGGAATACCCGCTCACCAAGTCGATGATGATCGGCGCTCCAGATCTCTGGCACGCGCTGATGACGAAGATCACCGATGTCACGATTGCGTATCTCAAGGGGCAGATCGCGGCCGGTGCGGATGTCGTGCAACTCTTCGACTCGTGGCTGGGCCTGTGCAGCCCCGACCAATACCGCGACTACGTGGCTCCCTACACCTCCCGGATCTTCGCCGCGCTGAAGGGCCTTGCGCCGACGATTCACTTCAGTACCGGAACGGTGCAGCTCCTGGACCAGATCGCACAGACTGGTTGTAACATCGTCAGCGTGGACTGGCGGCTGCCGCTCGATGCGGCGTGGGCGACGATCGGAGCCAACAAGGGCATTCAGGGCAACCTCGATCCTGCAACGCTGCTCGCCCCTTGGGAGGCCGTGCAAATGCAGGTCGACCGCGTCCTGGCGCAGGCGGCCGGGCGGCCTGGACACGTCTTCAATCTCGGTCACGGCATCCTGCCGCAGACCGATCCCGACCAGCTTGCCCGGGTCGTGGAGCGGGTCCACATGGCTTCCAGGATGTCTGAGGTCCGGGCGTAGGTCCTCATCCACCAGAATCCGTGGCGTGTGGACTTGACACTGCGTAGATTCCGGTGCGACCGTGCATCCAGGATGCCCGGTGCGGGATCGGGCGCATTGGTGGCGGGGAGGAACATGGTGTCTCGGAAACTGCTGGTCATCATCGACATCTCCCCGGACGCGCGGCGACAGCTGGAAGATATCGGGTTCGAAGTCTTCCTCGCTGGTGAACACGGTGGGCGCGATGCCGCGGTGGATGCTGTCCCCGACGCCGTGGCAGTGCTCACGAACGGTTCGCTCGGCCTGACGGGAAACGAGATCGCGAAGCTGCCCGACTTGAAGATCATCTCCGCGATCGGTGCCGGGTTCGAGAAGATCGACCTCGGCACGGCAAACGCGCGGGGAATCGTGGTCACGAACGGACGCGGCACGAATACCGTCGCGGTCGCCGATCATGCAATGACGTTGCTGCTGGCGATTGCCGGGACGATCGTGCCGTCCTGTCTCGCGGTGAAGGGTGGCGGATGGTCCAACTTCTCGTCGCCGAAACGCGATGCCGCCTTGCCCGGCGAGCGGACCGACTTTCCATTCAAGCGCGTCGGCGTGACCGGGCGCAACCTGGGAATCTTCGGGCTGGGGATGATCGGGAGCGCAATCGCGAAACGGGCCGCAAACGGGTTCGAGATGAAGATCGGATATACGAACCGGCGTCCGGTTGCGGACTCGCCTTACCGGTTTTTCGCGGATCTGCGCGACCTTGCCGAATGGTCCGACTTCCTGGTGCTCGCCGCGCCGGGCGGGGAAGGAACCTACCATATCGTCGGGCGGGACGTGCTGGACCGGCTCGGGCCGAGCGGCTATCTCGTCAATATCGGACGCGGCTCGGTAGTGGACACCGATGCGCTCGTCGAGGCGCTCCAGCGGCGGGCGATTGCCGGTGCGGCGCTGGATGTGGTCGAGGGAGAGCCGGACATTCCGCCGGTGTTGCTGACGCTCGACAACCTGCTGCTGACGCCGCATATGGCCGGACGCACGGCCGAGGCGATCGCGCTGATGGTCGATCTGGCGGTGCGGAACTTCGCGGCGTTCTTTGCTGAGGAACCGGTGGTGAATCGCGTCAATCCAGCCTGAGCGTGCCGCCCTGTCATTCCAGGCGCGGCAACGCACCTCGGCAAACGGTTGCCCCGGACCTGCATGACAGGCATGCGCCCGGCGGTTCAGGACACAGGGTGGGACCCGTCCAGTTGGACGGGTCCCACCCTGTGTCACGCGTGAGGATGGCTATTTGCGATCGGCGGGTGTCGCCATCTCGGCCATCTCCGGCAGCTTGTCGCGGAGGGAGGTCTTGGCGAAGACGGCAGTGACGATCAGACCGAACTCGTAGAGGATCACAAGCGGGATGGCAACAATCGCCATGTTGAACGGGTCGGTGCTGGGTGTGATGATCGCCGCGACCACGCAGAGCACGAGGATGGCGTAGCGTCGCCATTCACGCAGCTTTTTCGTCGTCACGATACCGATCTTGGCAAGGATGAACATGATGACCGGAAGCTGGAACGCAAGTCCAAGACCAATCATCAGGGTCAGGAAGAAGCTGATGACCTCGGGGCCGTCCGGCTGCCAGGTGTAGACGCCGAGGTTCCAGGTCGACAGGAAGTGCAGAGCACGGGGCGCAGCGACCGAATAGCCATAGACGACGCCGAGAATGAAGAGGATCGAGACGAACGGCAGTGCGGAAAAGAGAACACGTTTCTCCTTCCGCGTAAGGCCGGGGGAGAGGAACGCGACAATCTGGTAGACGATCACTGGGGCAATGATGGCGATGGCAACATAGAACGAGACTTTGAAGGTCAGGGTAATCGGGTCGGTTGGACTGCGAACGTCGAGACCTTCGGTGGCATTGGCCTTGTCGCGAATGTTTTCGAGGATGCCGCCCTGGAAGTAGAAGCCGATGATCATGCCGACCACGAGAGCGATCACGACCTTCATGATGCGGTCGCGCAACTCGACGAGGTGTTCCTGGAGCGTCATCTCCTCGAACACGTCCTCGGTGCCGTCATCCGGGCCGTAGATGTCCCTGATTGCGCGATAGGGTTTGAGTGGGTCACGCATCGCGCGGGCAGTCTTGGCCAGCGCACTGACCGATCCCGAGCCAATCTTCCTTGGCAATGAACTCATGGTCTGGTTCCCTTCGCCGTTTTCTGGGGCGTCCGGAGCAAGCCGGGCGCCGATGCTTCCGTCGATCGCTTGCTTCAGCCCAGTCGTCCGGGTGGACGGGGCGGGATGAAACACGAAGCCGTCAGCCGGAACCCGGAGGAGTTCGGTGCGGCGGTGATCCAGGGAGAGCTGCCGATGCCGGATCGGGAAGGGGCAAGGAACGGCCAAACGCCAGACAAGCCGAAACGGACCCAAGTGGCCTCGGGTTGGGCCGGGTACGTTTCGAGCCAGTACAATTGCGGTTGCGCCGTGTCCATTGCGTCAGTCCCGAAGCCTTGCGCCCTACGCGGGCAGGCGACGATCGACAGATGGAGCTCCAGTGGCGCGAGGGAGGTTCACGGAGGCTGTGGGTGTCAGCGGTGTCGGAGACGACCAGAATGGATACACGGTTCGTCCGGATGCCAGAGGCGCTGGCGCATAGCCATTCACCTCCGGCTATGGATGGGAACGCCGTTCCGGGCGATGCCCGCCGGCGCTCCCCGTGCTGTCACAGGTCGTCCGCTTCCACTCGCGGGTCTAGGACTCCTGATGCTCGTTGATGTACGCCACGGCATCGCCGACGGTGCGGATCTTCTCCGCGTCTTCGTCCTTGATCTCGAGATCGAATTCCTGCTCGAAGGCCATGATGACTTCAACGAGGTCCAGCGAGTCCGCGTCGAGATCGCCGATGAACTCGGCCTCGGGCACGACCTTCTCCGCGTCGACCCCAAGACGCTCAGCGACGATGCCCTGAACTCGCTCAAGTACAGTTGCCAACCCAGATCCTCCTCGAACGTATGCGAATCGTGTGCGCAAGCCTGGGGCTTGTCTGCATGTCGTAAAGCGTGTCCAGCGGGACACGTGCGCCCGCAGGCAGGCACGATCGAAGCATAACAGCCTCGCTCGCGGAGGGCGACATGGCCGTGTCTCCTGCATGCGAATCGGAAAGATGATACACGAATGCCCGTGCAGGCGGGTAGGCTACGATCGGATGGAGTTGGCCAGTGGTACGGGCCAGGTCCGCTGCAATGAGGCCAGGCCCCGTGCGTGGCTGTCATCCCTCGACTCCGCTGCATCCCTCGTGTCGCGCAGTTCCACAACACTACGACGGAATCCGTAAGCTACCAAACCGGCTTCGGCTTTGGTTCGTCGGGATAATATGCAGGGAGGGTTCAGGACAGGACAGCAACCCATTCACCGTCATCGCATGCTCCTGAACAGGCTATTCTGCATGCGGAATGACGGGAACTGCGATGCCGGCCGAGCGCCTCAGATATCGTGGTCGGTGGAAGGCCCATCGTCCGGGATGTCGTCCTGCGCCGGCTCGGTGGGAATGGAGGGATCGTCCTCCGATGCGCTTTCCGGGTCCGACTCATCGGTAATGGCAATCGCGCCCAGCGATGATGCGCTGTCGGAGTCAGGTTCGGGATGCTCGTCGGAGACGAGGATAGCGCCTTCCGGAAGCGCGTCCGGCGTGATCGCGACCGCCTCGTCCGGAGAGACGACGTTGTTGGCGTCCTCCAACGCCGATTCGCTGGAGGCGTCCGGCGTGGCGTCGACAGGCTCCGCCTTCTCTCGCGCGAGGGTCTTGGCGATGGTGCCAAGGACGCCGTTCACGAACTTTCCGGAACTGGGTCCACCGTAATGCTTGGCGATTTCAACCGCTTCATTGATCGCGACCCGCACTGGCACCTCGTTGGTCACCATCTCCCAGATCGCGATGCGCATGACATTGCGGTCGATCGAAGCGAGCTGTGTGACCGGGAAGGCCGGGGCCGCCGCCGCGATGCGGGCGTCGATCGCCTCGCGGGAGGTCTGGATACCGGTGGTCAGCTTGGCCGCGTATTCGCCGGTGATGGCGGGCACGGGTTCGTCGGAGTCCGTTTGCATACGCTCCAGGATGTCGCCGAGGTCGTGCTGGGCCACATCCTGCTCGAAAAGCATCTGCATGGCCAGCACGCGTCCGTGGTGACGACGGGAGAGGTATCGCGCCCGGCGGGCGGCTTCCTCTTCCTTGGTCATCTTGCGCTGGCCTTTGCCCGGGCCTTTCGAACGCCGCTTGCGGGCTGCCTTCGGGGCGGCTGGAGCATCGGCGGATGCAGCGGGCACGGCTTCCGGAATCTCGCCGGACGTGGAGGGATTCGGCTGGCCGTGCAGGGGATGGTCGGAATGGTCGGACATGATGAAATGCAACGCCTTCTGGTTGGAGCGCGGTGGAATGGAGGACACGACTGGTTGTTCGGATTGACGACGCAGTCCGGAAATTCACATCCGGACTGCGCGCATGCTACATCGTGGTCGGCAGGGGGTAGAGATCCTCGTCGATCTCCTCGGCGGAGGCGTCATCGCGCAGCTTCTGGCCGACGCGGTCGAGGAACTCGCCGACGAATCCGGTGTGGACGTGTCCGGCCGCGAATTCCGGATCGGCCACGATCTCCCGGTGGAACGGGATCGTGTGCGTCACGCCGGTGATGACGGTCTCGCGCAGGGCGCGCTCCATGCGCTTCACCGCTTCCTCACGCGTCGGCGCCCAGACGATCACCTTGCCGAGGAGCGAATCGTAGTTGGGCGGCACCGCATAGCCGCTGAAGAGGTGTGAGTCCATGCGCGTGCCAGGACCGCTGGGGGCGACGTAGGTCTGGATGGTGCCGACCGACGGCGCGAAGTCCTTGGCGGCATTCTCCGCCGTGATCCGGCATTCGATGGAATGACCGACCGGCTCCAGTTGCTCCTTCGGGATGGTCAGGCGCTCGCCAGCCGCGATCCGGATCTGCCAGACGACGAGATCGAGGCGGGTCACCTCCTCCGTCACTGGGTGTTCGACCTGGATGCGGGTGTTCATCTCCATGAAGTAGAAGCGGCCGTCGGCGTCAAGCAGGAATTCGAGCGTGCCGGCGCTGGTATAGCCAGCGTTCTTGGCGCCCTTCTGGGCGGTCTTGAGCAGGCTGTCGCGCACTTTCCGGTTGAGATTCGGGGCCGGCGCTTCCTCGACAACCTTCTGATGGCGGCGCTGGAGCGAGCAGTCGCGCTCGCCCACGGCGACCACGTTGCCGAAATTGTCGCCAAGGACCTGGACCTCGACGTGACGTGGCCGCTCGACGTACCGCTCGATGTAGACCTCGCCGTTGCCGAATGCGGATTCGGCCTCGGCAACGGCCATCGAGTAGCCACGAACCAGTTCGGCCTCGTTGTGGGCAACGCGCATGCCGCGTCCACCGCCGCCGGCGACGGCCTTGATGATGACCGGGTAGCCGATCTTGTGAGCGGCCTCGCGCGCCGTCTGGACGGACGGCACGGTGCCATCGGTGCCGGGCAGGAGGGGAACGCCAGCGGCCTTCATCACCTTGCGAGCCTCGGCCTTGTTGCCCATGCGCTGGATCACATCCGGGCGCGGACCGATGAAGGTGATGCCCACGCGCTCGCAGATCTCGGCGAGGTCGGCATTCTCGGCGAGGAAGCCGTAGCCGGGATGGATGGCGTCGCATCCGGTGATGAGTGCGGCGCTGATGACGGCTGGAATGTTGTTGTAGGAGCGTGCGGCGGGTGCCGGGCCGATACAGACGGCCTCATCCGCGAGACGCACGGGCAGCGAATCGCGGTCGACATCGCTGTAGGCGACCACGGCCGGGACGCCGAGATCGCGGCAGGCGCGCAGGATGCGCAACGCGATCTCTCCGCGATTGGCGATCAGGATTTTCTGGAACACCGATGTGCCTCCCGAACGGCGGGGGAATCGTCCGCGATTCCGCCCGCGCCGACGATGCAAAACCTGTTGTATCGAAGTGTACCCGGACAGATCGTCCAGAATCGTCCCCGGACCATCAGGACCCTTCCCCCGTCATCCTGAGCGGAGCGAAGGACCCCCGCGCGAAGTGCTATCGACCGAAATCGATATCCGGTGGGACTCTCACGCATGGCACCCATGCATCCGCACGAGCTCAACGATGCTGCGTCCTGGATCCGGCTTTGCCGGATGTGCTTCGCACGGGGGTGTTTCGCTGCGCTCAACATGACATGGGTGGTGTCTGGTTGGTCGGCCTCGTGGACGCCAGGCGGGACTCACCCGAATTCGCTACGACGCCATGAAGAGGCCGCCATCGACCGTCAGGACGTGACCGGTGATGAAGGCGGCGTCCGGCGATACCAGGAACGAGACCGCGCCCGCAATATCCTCCGGCGACCCGAAGCGGCCAAGCGGCGTGCTCTTGAGCAGGAAGTCCTTGTTCTCGTCGGGTAGGACCTCGGTCAGGCGCGTGGCGATAAAGCCCGGCGCGACCGCATTCACGGTGATGCCGCGCGATCCGACCTCCTTCGCCAGCGTCTTCGTCAGGCCGACGAGCCCGGCCTTCGCGGCGGCGTAGTTGGCCTGGCCGGCGTTGCCGACAAGGCCGACGACCGAGGTGAGGTTCACGATGCGGCCGGATCGCTGGCGCAACATCGGGCGAATGGCCGCCTTGCTGGTCAGGAAGGCACCCTTCAGGTTCGTGTCGATCACGTCGTCCCAATCGGACTCGCTCATGCGCATGATGAGGCTGTCGCGCGTGATGCCGGCATTGTTGATCAGCGCGTCGATACGTCCGAGCTTCTGGACGGCGGTCTCGATCGTCAGGCCGGCGCCATCCGCTGTGGAGATGTCGGCAGCGAGGATCTCGATCGTGCGCTCGCCAGCGGTCTCCTGGAGTTCGGCCGCGGCGGTTTCGGCGGCGGCGCTGTCGCCCCGGTAGGTAGCGAGCACGTCGAAGCCGTCGGCGAGCAGGCGGTGGGAAATGGCGAGGCCGATGCCGCGCGTGCCGCCGGTGACGACGGCGACCTTCTTCGTTGGTTCGGACATGCAGTCGCTCCTGTACGATAGCGGACGGACGGGATCAGGCCGTAGTCGTGGCTGTGGTCGTCGCAGCGACCGGCTGGGCTTCCTCGGCGTGTGGCGATTCGACGCCGGCAACACCCCAGCGCACGACTCCGGCGGCCCAGGCGAGACCCGCGCCGAAGGCGACGAGCACGACGTTATCCCCCTCGTTCAACGCGCCAGCGTCTGCAGCCTCGGCGAGCGCAATTGGCACGGAAGCAGCGGAGGTATTGCCGAAGCGATCGACATTCACCCACACCTTCTCGCGCGGAAGGTCGAGCCGGCGGGCGGCAGCGTCGATGATACGGGCGTTCGCCTGGTGCGGGATGAGCATGGCGATATCGTCGAACGAAAGGCCGACTTTCTCGACGGCCTCCACGGCGGAATCGCCCATCGCCTGGACGGCGAACTTGAAGACCTCCCGACCGTTCATCTTCATGTACGGGCTTTCCTCGGCGAAGATGGCGGCCGATTCCGGCACCAGCTTGGCCGAATTGGCGACGTACTTCGTGCGGCCAGGCACGTAGAGGTGTTTATGGCCGTTGCCGTCCGCGCCGAGCACGGTAGAAAGCAGCCCGCGCGATTCCTCGGTGGCCTCCAGCACGACGGCGCCGGCGCCGTCGCCGAAGAGGATGCAGGTGCCGCGGTCCTGGTAGTCGACGTAGCGGGTGAGAGTGTCGACGCCGATCACCAGCACACGCCGATAGACACCGCCGATCACGAATTGCGAGGCGACGGAGAGCGCGGTGACGAAGCCAGCGCAGGCGGCGCCGACATCGAACGCCGCGGCCTCGCCGCCGAGGTCGGCCTGGATCAGGCATGCCTGGGAGACGAGGAAATCGTCCGGGGTAGCCGTCGCGACGACGATGAGGTCGATCTCGCTGGCATCGCGTCCGGCCTTCGCCAGAGCTTGCCGCGCCGCGCCCGCGCCGAGCGAAGTGGTGCTTTCGCCGCCACTCACGATATGGCGCTCGCGGATACCAGTCCGCGAGACGATCCACTCGTCAGAGGTCTCGACGATCTGCTCGAGATCCTGGTTGGTGAGGATGCGTTCCGGAATGGCTGTTCCCCATCCCGTGATGGCGGCGTAAGGCATCGTCGGTCCTGTTCCGTGCCGGTCGCCTCGGGGACGTCCGGTGCTCGTGGAATCTTGCCAGCGGCGCGACAGGATGGCGTTGGTGGCGGGCGCATGCTGCCGTAGGCGAGCCATATGCACCCGGTGCCGGAGCGCCGGACTTGCTGCGCTGGCGTTTCTGTCTGCGTCCATTATGGGCGAGACACGGAAAACGGGCGAGGAGGCAGGATATGCCACCTCACCCGTTTCCCGCTTGCGTGAGTTCCGGAGATAACGATGGTATCTCCCACACGCCGTTCGCCGGCTTATGCCTGCGGACGGCGGCGCGCCTCGATCTCGATCACCTGGCGGCCGCGATAGGTGCCGCACGTCGGGCAGACGTGATGCGACCGGCGCTTGCCGCCGCAGTTCTGACATTCCACGAGCTGCGGGGCGACGAGAAAGTGATGGCGGCGGCGGTTGCCCTGCCGCGCGCGACTGATCCGTTGCTTGGGAAGTGCACCCATGACGATTCCTCCTTGCCGCGGGGACTCGCCGCATGGTGCGGCTCCCCGGCAGATCCGTTCCGATGCCGCCGTCAGGCACTGGCGTCGGACTCCATGTCTTCGAGTAGCCTGGCAAGATCCGCGAAGCGCCCGTCGCCGGATGCGTTCTCGTCCGTCGAGGTCATCGCCGGGCCGGGGCATGCATCGCCGCACGTGGGACGCATAGGCATCGCCAGGAGTATCCACTGCCGAAGCGATTCGCCGAAGTCCAACTGGTGACTCTCATCGATCGAGAATCGCAGGTCCTCGTCGTCATCGTCCTCGACCCCCGTACTCGCCTTCGGGGTCAACTCCGCGCCGCTTCGTACATCGACCGTCTGGAAGAACTGTTCGGTGAAGGTTTCATCGAACGGCTGATCGTAGGGTTCGAGGCAGCGGACGCATTCAAGCTGAACGTGACCTGTAGCATGCGCCGAGACAAGGATCTGATCCTGCAAACGGGTCAGGTGGGCCTGCATCTCGACGTTTCGGGCGACCAGCTCATCATCCAGGGAAAATTCCGGAAGGGAGAGCTCGACGTCCCGCGTACTACCAACCGGCTCCATCAACAACGAAGCGACATTGAGCCGGGTATCGTCCTGAAGGTCGACGATGCGACCGTCATCGTGTGCCATGGCGTTGCTCGTACCGTTACCGTTCGCGCGGTGCCTCCGGACGCAGACCGCGGCCAGGATGGCGTGCACGAAAACGCCGGGGGTAACACCCGGCGTAACCGTGACAGTATACGGCACGCAGTGCGCACGTTCAAATGCCGCATGCGGCGAATTCCGTTCGATTCCACCGGCACCGGTTGGCGCTCCCGGCGATACAATCCACCGCGGCGGAGTTGCGTATGCTGCCGGTCCATTATGTCGCGCCGCGGCTCCTGCATCCTGCGATGCGTTGCCGGGTCAGGCATCCGCCACGACAACCGGATTCGTGGATTGAAGGCGGACGCTCATCATGACTGACGCGACCGAGCACGAGAACGCCGTGGAACCCGATACGCCACACAAGCCACTCCTGGAATCGGGGCCATCGGCTTGTCGAGCCTCTTCTCCGATTCCGGGCACGAGATCGTCACCTCTGTACTCCCGAGTTTCGTCAGCTCCACGCTGCATGCTCCGGCAAGTGCGCTTGGACTGATCGAGGGAATCTCCGATGGGCTGATGGGGGTGACCAAGCTCGTGAACGGTCCGCTGGCCAACGATCCCGAACGGCGGGAGCGTATGGCCTCCGGCGGGTATGTCGGCACCGCCATCGCGACCGGGACGATCGGCCTGGCCACGGCTGTCTGGCAGGTGGGCCTGCTGCGCGGGATCAGCTGGATCTCGCGCGGGCTGCGTTCGCCGGCCCGCGATGCATTGCTGGCAAACCTGGCTCCGCCCGAAGCCTATGGCAAGGCCTACGGTATCGAGCGAGCCGGCGACAATGCGGGAGCAGTGCTTGGACCGTTGCTTGCGGCCGACCTGGTGTCGTGGGTCGGGATTCGCGCGGCGATGTTCGCCTCCGTCATTCCGGGTCTGCTGGCCGCGGTCGCGATCGTCGTGGCCGCGGCCGAAGCACGCAAGCTGGCCCGGCCGGTGGTACGCCGTCAGGCCGGTCTGCGCCTGCGAGAACTCGGGCAGACCGGCCTGCCCCGGTTGCTGGTGCCGATTGCCCTGTTCGAGCTCGGCAACATGGCGTCAACCATGCTGATCCTGCGCGCGACCGATGTGCTCCAGCATGATGGCTGGCCGGCAACGACGGCAGCGTCCCTCGCCATTGTGCTCTATGCCGTGCATAACGTCGCCGCCTCGCTGGCGGCCCTTGCAGGCGGGCAGTGGATCGATCGTGGCCGGACGCGAGCGGCGCTGGTCGCGGGATCGCTGGTCTACGGTGTGGCGTATGCCGCGTTTGCCTCGCCACTCGGTGGATGGGGCTGGATGGCGATGCCGTTTGCGTTGGCGGGTGTCGGTATTGGCCTGGTCGAGACGGCGGAATCGGCGTTCATCACGCAGGCCCTGCCCGACGACTTGCGCGGAAGTGGCTTCGGTCTGCTGGGTGGGCTCCAGGCGGTTGGTGATTTCGCCTCGACTGCCGCGGTCGGGCTGCTCTATACAGCCGTTTCACCCTCGGTCGCATTTGCGTACGCCGTGATCTGGATGGTGCTGTCAGCCGCTTCCTGGCTGGTGATCGGCCCTGCCGCACCCCAGCCAACCAAACGGGAGTCCGACATCGCCTGACTCCAGATTCCGCGACGTTGGCTTGTGACTCCTCACGAACCGACGGCGGCGCGCGCTTGCTCCATCGTCTCCAGCGTCTGCTCGACGGCGTCTTCCATCACTGCCATGCCACGGCGGACAGCGGCTTCCACGAGCTCGATCTGCTCCATGATGAAAACATCGATCTCGCCGCGAGCGCGCTGGCGCTCCTCCTCGGCCAGGTGCAGCATCTCCTCGCTGCGTTGCCGGGATTCCTGGACGATCGCGTTCTGCGAGACGAGGCGTTCCGCCTGCCCCTGCGCGATCTGGACGATACGCCCAGCCTCGTCCTGCGCTTCGCCAATGATGCGCTCGCGCTCCTTGATCACGCGCTGGGCCTGCTTGATCTCGTTCGGCACGGCCTCGCGGAGCTGATCCACGAGGGCGAGGAACTCCTCCTCCTCGACCATGATCCGCGTGCTGAACGGCACGCGCTTGCCTTCGCCGACGAGTTCTTCCAGCCGGTCGACCAGATAGAGGATGTCGGCGGTGCCATCCGGCTGAATCTGGTGCCCACCGCGGTCGTTCATGATCTTCTCCCGAAAGCCGGTGCCGGCCGCTTCGTCGTGGCGTTCCCGGCGGATCGCCCGTCCATACCCGGCGTCTGGTACGTCGTGCCAATACTTGCGTCCATTCTCTCAGGTTTGGCGCGGCATTGGCAAAAGGTGGCCGTACGCTGCCCAGACCCGATCAGGGAAACGTGGCCGGCGCGAACCGCCGCAACAAGGCGTCCTCGACGTTCGCCGGCACGAGGCCATGCACATCGCCCCCGAGGGAGGAGACCTCGCGAATGAACGTGGAGCTGATGAAGGAGTGCTTTGCCGAGGTCATGAGGCAGACGACCTCGATCTCCGGAGCCAGGTGCTCGTTCATGTGCGCGTACTTGAATTCGTACTCGAAATCGGAAACGGCTCGCAGCCCGCGCACGATGGTCGTTGCCCCCTTCTCCCGCGCGTAGTTGACGGCGAGTCCGGTGAAGCTGTCCACGACGATGCGCCCGGCGAAGGGATCGTCCGAGGCGGCGATTGCCTCCCGCGCGAGCGCGATACGCTCGGCGAACGGGAAGAGGGCCGTCAGCTTCTCGGATCCTTCGTAGATCGAGAGGATCAGGGTGTCGAAGAGACGTGCCGCCCGCAGGGCGACATCGAGATGCCCATTCGTGATCGGATCGAAGCTGCCAGGGTAGATAGCCAGCGTCATGCGGTTCCTTCGGTGTCCCCGGAACGGCCAGGGACGGGTTCGTCGTTCGGGGCGACCTCGTAGATCGAAAAGCAGCTATCGCCGTGGCAGCGCAACTTGAGGCGTTCGAGCCGCCCGGCCGTGTCCGGCATCGGCACGCGCTCGGCGTGACCGACGACGACGATCGTGTCGGATTGTAGCAAGCGGGATGCGGCGACCCGCTCCAGGACCGGAATGATCTCCGGATCGGCGTAGGGTGGGTCCATCATGATGAAGTCGTACGTGTCGTGAGCGGTCTCCACGAAGCTCTCGACGCCGGCCTGCTTCACCTCGGCGCGGTCCGAAAACCCGGCGTGATCGAGATTCCAGCGAATGGTCGCGCATTGCTCGCGGCCCTTGTCCACGAACGTGGCCCAGCTCCCGCCACGCGAGAGGGCTTCGATGCCGATCGCGCCAGTACCCGCGTAGAGGTCGAGGATACGGTCCGGCTCCACCCCGAGCGAACGGAGGGTGTTGAAGAGCGCGCCCTTGACCTTGTCGGTCATCGGGCGGGTCGCGAAGCTGGGCGGACCCTTGAGCTGGCGGCCGCGGGCAGAACCGGCGATGACACGCATGATACGAATCTCTCTCCTGGGGCGAATGCGTCCCGTTCGGGGTCCGGAACGATCGTGCGGCCTGATGGCGCGTGATGACGGAATGATACGTCGCTCGCGGTATTGAGGAACGAATCTGGCCTCATTCGGGTGGATGATTCGAAAGCGGTTGGGCGCACCAGTATCGCCGAACCGCACCGCACATGATCGGTCTGGCACGCACAGCAAGGTGGAAGAAGCCATCTCGGGACTCGCTTCCTATAGTTGAGATCGATGCCGCCCAAGTGCTCCATGTGAAACGTTTCTGGGCAACATCACGTAGGGAGTTCGCACACGAAATACGTAGCTCCTACCGATTTCGCCACGCCGGCCGGGGTTCATCATGGTCGCTGGCGTGTCACATTCCCGGCGGCTGAGTCGTCTTCGATGTGATCGTTCCGCGGTTCCCTGGGCCGGGCCACCTTGGCCTCTCGCCGGCGCAGGGGGTTCTCGCAAATCCTGTTCTGCATTGGTATCGCGGCGAATTGCTGACGGCTGGAGGCGCACGCCTCCGGCTGGTCAGGTCTTGCGCCGGAGGAAGGACATCGATGGGTTCGAATCAGTGGCTCTCGGGTCGCGTCAACGACAACAACGCGAAATGGTGGGTGCTTTTTGCCAGCTGCTTCGCGCTGTTCATGGCGATTCTCGATAATCTCGTGCTCAATGTCGCGCTGCCGACGATCTCGGAGGATTTCTCCCCCTCGCTGACGCAACTGCAATGGATCGTGTCGGGGTATACGCTCGTCTTCGCCTCGCTCCAGATCACCGCTGGCGGCCTCGGGGATCGGTTCGGACGCAAGCGATTCTTCCTCGCCGGCGTGGCCATCTTCTCGGCAACATCAGGGGCGGCGGCGCTGGTGCAGAACACCGAATGGCTCATCGTCGCGCGATGCGTGCAGGGTATCGGTGGGGCATTGATCATGCCGCTCTCCCTCTCGCTGATCTCGGCGGCCTTCCCCCCGGCAGAGCGGGGCAAGGCGCTCGGTATCTGGTCGGCGGTGTCGATGTCCGGTCTTGCCTTCGGGCCGATCGTTGGCGGATTGATCGTCGAGAACTTCGCCTGGCAATGGATCTTCCTGATCAATGTGCCGATCGGGATCGTCGCCTTCCTCGTGACCTCGGCGGTGGTGCGCGAATCTCGTGATGAGTCGGGTGCGGCGGCGACCGACATCCCCGGAACCCTGCTCGTCACTGGTGCCATCGCCTCGCTGACGTGGGCGCTGATCGAGGCCGGCGAGCGCGGCTGGGGCGATTCGTTGATCCTGGCGGCATTCGCGCTGGCGGCGCTCCTCCTCGCGGCATTCATCGTTGTCGAACAGCGAACCGAGAAGCCGATGGTGCCGCTGGAATTCTTCCGGTCGAGCACGTTCACGGCGGCCAATATCGATTCGTTCGCGGTCTCGTTCTTCATCTCCGGTATCGCGTTTTCCATGACGCTCTACTTCCAGAACGTGCATGGCTACTCCCCGATCAGGAACGGGTTGACGATGCTGCCGATGGTGGCAACGATGATCGTCTTCTCACCCATCTCCGGCAGCCTGGTGAACCGGATCGGCCCCAGCAAGCTGATCTCGCTTGGCATGCTGATCGCCGGCGCCTCGGCGTTCCTCTACCTGCGGACGAGCGCGGAAGCCACGTTCCTCGATGTCCTGCCGGCGATGATGGTGATGGGGTTCGGGTTTTCGCTGATCTTCGCGCCGATGACGACGGCGGTGCTCAACAGTGTCTCATCCGACAAGAGCGGCGTGGCGTCGGCGGTGAATGGGGCGATCCGGGAGATGGGCTTTGCGTTCGGCGTGGCACTCCTCGGGACGATCATGAACCAGACCTACCGGGATGCCTTCAATGCGCACGCCAGTATCCGGCAGATGCGCGGCGACCCCCAGGCGGGGCCATTGCAACCGGTGCTCGACCTGATTGGGAGCGGGATCAACTACGCTGGCCGGGTCATCTACGATCCGGAGTATTTCGCCGATGTGCCGGGACAGATCGCCAGTACGATCTACCGCGCGAGCTCGCAGGCGTTCGTGGACGGCATGCACGAGTCGTTCGTCATCACCGGAATCGCGATCGTTGGCGTGGCAGTGCTCTCGCTCTTCGCGATCAAGGATCGGGTGGCGGATGCCGAAGCTGCCCCGGCACGGTCGGACCACACGGTGGAGCAGGCGGCCCCTGTGGTGGTGCCGATAGCGCCCTCGGGCGAGGAATAGCCGAGCATCGACGGAGCACGGCCAACGTCGAGAATGACCAGGGGATCGGAGTGATCCCCTGGTCATCCCGCGTCGTCAGGATTTCCCGGCATCGACGGTCGCGGCGGTTGCCCAGAACTGGCGGACCTTGTGGCCAAGCAATGGGAAATGCTCGTGGTCGAGCGCGCGATTGGCCTCGACGATCTTCTCCGCCGTCTCGCGGGCGGTGGCGAGCAACCGCGTATCGAAGCCCTGGTCGAGCCAGCCGAGTTCCGGCAGGCCGCTCTGGCGCGTGCCGATGAAATCGCCGGGGCCGCGCAATTCGAGGTCGCGTTCCGCCAGGACAAAGCCGTTGTCCGTCGCGACCATCGTCTCCAGCCGGAGGTTGCCATCCATGGAAACCTCGTCGGCGAGCAGCAGGCAATAGCTCTTCGCGCCGCCGCGACCGACACGGCCCCGGAACTGGTGCAGCTGGGAGAGGCCAAAGCGGTCCGCACCCTCGATCATCATCACGGTCGCGTTCGGGATGTCGATACCGACCTCCACCACGGAGGTGGAAACGAGGATGTCGAATTCGCGGTTGCGGAAGGCGGCCATCACCTCGTCCTTCTGCTTCGCGCTCATCCGCCCGTGCAGGACCGCGATCCGGAACTGGGGGAAGACCTCGCGCTGCAACCGCTCCCCTTCCTCGACCGCAGCTTTCGCCTCGACGGCCTCCGACTCCTCCACCAACGGGCAGATCACGAAGGCCTGATGTCCCTTCTCGATCTCCTCGCGGACGAGGCGATAGGCGTCGACGCGGGCGCTGCCGAGGTAGCGCCGCGTCTCGATGGGAATGCGTCCGGGCGGGCGCTCGTCGAGGACGGAGACATCGAGGTCTCCGTTCAGGACGAGATTCAGGGTGCGCGGGATCGGCGTGGCGGTCATCGAGAGGACGTGTGGCTGGAACCCGTGCGCCTTCTCGGTGAGTGCGCCGCGCTGGCGGACGCCGAACCGGTGCTGCTCGTCGATGACGACGAGACCGAGGTTGGCAAACGTGACGTAGTCCTGGATCAGTGCATGCGTGCCGACGAGGATGTCGATCTCGCCGGATTCCAGCGCGGCGGCGATCTGCCGCCGTTCCGCTGCCTTGGTCGAGCCGGTCAGCCGGGCGATACGCGGACGGTCCGCTTCCGGGAGGGGATCGAAGAGCGCGGTCAGGTTGCGGTCGTGCTGCCCGGCGAGGATCTCGGTCGGGGCCATGATCGCCGTCTGGTACCCGGCCCCCTTGGCGACGACGGCCGCCATTGCCGCAACCACGGTCTTGCCGGCGCCAACATCGCCTTGCAACAGGCGCGTCATGGGATGCGGCCGCTGGAGATCGCGGACGATCTCCTGGGTAGCGCGATCCTGAGCATTCGTGAGGGCGAAGGGCAAGACCGCGCGGAAGGCATCCGGCTTCGCCTGATCCAGCGCGAAGGCGCGTCCTGGCTGGGCGAGCTGCTCGCCCTTGCGCTTCACCAGGCCGATCTGGAGCAGGAGGAGGTTCTCGAACGAGAGGCGCATCCGCGCGAACTCGTAGTCTTCCTGCGTTTCCGGATAGTGCAGGTTCTCCAGCGCGTCGGCGAGCGGCGGCAGGCGTTTCCAGGTTGCCTCGGGCAGATATGGCCGAACCTCGGCGAGCCAGTCGGTGAGCTGCGTCTTCGTGGCGTCAAGCGCATTTCGGGTCATGTTCCGTAGTGTCTTCTGCGCCAGGCCTTGGGTAGAGGGGTAGACCGGGATGAGGCGCCCGGTGGACGTGCCGGCGGCGCCAACCATCTCCCATTCGGGGTTGGTCATCTGCAGGCCACTGTAGCCGCCTTCGATCTGGCCGCTGACGAAGATCTCGTCGCCTTCCACCAGTTGCTTGCTGATGAAGCTGTTGAACCAGGTGATGCGGAGCGTACCGGTGCCATCGCTGATGCGGGCGACGACGCGCCCCTGGCCTTTGCCGTTCGGGGATTGGTGGACGCGCATCTCCACGATCTCGCCGCGCAGGGTGACATCGCCTTGCAGGAGCTGGGGCGCGCCAATCTCCTGGGTGCGGGAGTAGTCGATGTGGCGGCGCGGCTGGAAATGCAGCGCGTCCTCGATGGTTGCGATGCCGAGCTTGTCCAGCTTCTCGGCGACCTTCGGGCCGATCTTCGGCAGCTCCGTGATCGCCGCGTCCGGCGGGAGGCGACGCACCATCGTGGTGGCAGGCGCCTTCGGCGGGGCCGGCCGGCCGGCGCGCCGTTCCCCGAGAGCGCTGTTCAGCTTGCCGACGTGCGCCTCTTCATGAGGCGAGCCGAACGCGGACTGAAGGCCTTTCATCCGGTTCGCAATGCCTTCGATGGTGGAGCGGCGGGCGTGGAGGTCGCCGGGGAGGCGTTCGAGTTCGTCGATGCAGGCCGCGATGGTTCCGGCGACGTGGTGTGTCGTCGCCACATGCGTCTGCAACTCGCGCAGCATGCGGACGGCGAGCGCGATATCGCTGCCGGATTCCGGACCACCGCGCCAGGCATGCCGAAGAGCCTGCAACATCGTGTCGAACCGGCGCTCTGCCACACGGGCAGCCTTGGCGTCGGTGGAGGCAATGCTGGCGGGTGTGCTCACGGGAGACGAAGGCGTGCGTTGGCGGTAGGAACGGTCGCTCACGGAGGTTCACTCGGGCGGGGATCGACACGGGGACAGGTGGGCGAACAGGCGTTCGTGTGACCTCGATTGTAGCCGACGTGTCCAGTTCCCAATGTCGCGCCCGGCCACCTATGGTGCATTATTGCTTTTCATGCATACTTGCCCATCAACGGTCGTGTGGGACCGGGTGCCGCATACGTATGGGGAGTTGGGGATGCGCAGGGGTATGACAGTGGTGGGAGGGGTGCTGGTGGCGCTCCTGCTGATGGGGAGGCTTACGGCGTTGGCAGCGCCTGAAGCGAGTCCGGTGGCGGTAGACCCGAACGGCGCTGCCGGCAGGTCGCCGGAGACAACGTTCGAGGCGGCCACGCCGCTTCCCGATCTGGGGTTCTCCGTCAACGGCGAGACGGGCTCTCCCGTGTATGTGGATCCGGCCGGGAGCGTGACATTCCTTGTCAACGATCCGGATTTCGTGGCGTTGCAGCTCTTTTCGTCCCCGACGTGTAGCGGAACCGGATTTCTGACATCCTCAGGGCAATCGATGCCGGTGTCGGTTCTTGTCTCGATCGTGGGGTCGACGACGATCGGGATGCAGACCACGGACTACGAGCGCGTATCGGAGTGCCGGGTCCTCATCGCACAGGTGGCTCCGACGGAGACGCCCGAGCCGAGTCCAACCGAAGCGGTGGTCTCGCTCACGATCAACGGATCGTCTTCCAACGCCGTGAGCGTCTACGTCGACGATACGGTGCAGGTGGCCTGGGACAACGTGTACCGGGTAAACATCTATTCGGGAGACATCTGCTCCGGGCCGGCAACGGGCCTGTACAACGGCGTATCGAGCTGGTCGCTGGCGGCAACGGAAGTCGAGGATTCGTACGGAAATCCCGTGAGCTTCCAGGCGGTGGACTGGATGGGCCAGCCGCTGACGACGTGCCGCGTACTCACGATCACCGAAACGCCGCCGGTCACTGCGACCGAGGTTCCACCGACCTCCACCGTGGCGCCGACCGCGACGGAAACGGTCGAGCCAACATCGACGCAGACTGCTGAACCGACGGCGACAGAAACCGCTGAGCCGACTTCGACCGCAACACCATTGCCAACCGCGACGGAGACCGTCGAACCGACGGCGACCGCAACGATTGAACCCACGGCAACGGTAACAGTCGAACCGACGTCGACACCGATTGCTGAACCGACGGCCACGGAGACGACTGCGCCGACCGCGACGGAGACGACTGCGCCGACCGCGACGGAGACGACTGCGCCGACCTCGACCGAGACAGCCGAACCGACTGCCACGGAAACGTCGGAGCCGACGGCGACTGCTGAACCGACGGTGACAGCAACGACCGAGCCAACCACAACCGAGACGGCTGTGCCGACATCGACCGAGACGGTCGCGCCGACGGCAACCGAGACGGTTGAGCCAACGTCGACCGAGACGGTCGCGCCGACGGCAACCGAGACGGTTGAGCCAACGTCGACCGAGACGGTCGTGCCGACGGCAACCACACCGCCGGCTCCAACCGCCACGGTGACAGTCATGCCAAGCGCGACGCCCACAGCGACCGCCGAGGCGGGCGATCTGAACATCATCGTAACGACCGCGAACGGCGGAGACATTCCGGCAGGCGCGGTGTGGCTGCTGGCCCGGCAGGGACCTGTCGGGATGCATGGCGCGCATGTCTTCGGAGCTGCGGCGCTGACCGATCCGCAAGGCGGGACGCTGACGACGGCATTGCCAAGCGGGAGCGCGCTGCCGGTAGCAAATCCGGTCGCGTACGGAACCTATATCTTGAGCATCAATGCACCGGGGTACGAGCCGTTCTCCGTGGTCATCGAGCACAGCGCGGATTCGGGTCCGGTCCAGACCGTGACGGCCACATTGATCACGCAGGCTGCGCCGACGGCCACGGAGACGGCTGGACCGCCGTCTCCGACGACCGCTTCCACGGCAACGGTGACCGCCACGACGCCAACACTGCCCGCTCCTGTGACGGCTACCGCGACGAGTGTGGTAAGCGACCTGCCGAACACGGGAGCCGGAAACGGCGAGCACGGGACGTGGCCAGTGCTGCTGATGGCCGCGATCGCGATGACTCTTCTGGGGCTGGGCGTCGGTCTGCGGATGCGACGCGATCGCTGACACGCGATGCTGATGACATGATGTGAGAGCGGCGGGCCAACAATGGCCCGCCGCTCTCACATTGTGGTTTCTCGGAAGGCCGTCCCGTTTCGGATACGTCAGGCCGTCAGGCGCTCGCGGATGGCGAGGCCGACAACGCCCGGCCCGAGATGGGCCGCGAGCGCGGGGCCGAACTGCACGGTATCCAGCCGGGCATCTGGGGCGATGGTTGCGAGCCGCTCGCGCAAGGTTTCGACATCGTCCGGGGTGGTGTCGTAGATGATGCCAATCTCGTCGATGGCAGGCAGCGATCCGGCAAAGTCGACCAGCATGTCGAGCGCCTTCGCCCGCGTACGAGCACGCTCGTGCGGGATCACCTGGCCTTCGTCGAGACGGAGGACCGGCTTGAGCTGAAGCACCGTGCCCACGACCTCCGGTCCCTTGCCGACCCGTCCACGCTGGCGTTGCAGGTCAAGTTGTTCGAGGAAGAAGACAAGATGGTTAGCCGGGACCTCGGTGCGCAACTGCTCCGCGACCACAGCGAGCGACAGGCCCGCGCGAACGAGCGAGGCAGCCCGCATGACCTGCAGGCCAAGGCCGAGCGAAACATTCAGGGAGTCGACGATCTCGATCGGGACGGAGGACGCCGATGCCGCCTCGACCTGGCTGGCGGCGATACGGGCGGATTTCACGACCGAACTCAGATGCGAGGACATGAGGATAGCAAGGATGCCGTCGTGATCCTCCGCCAGTTCGGTGAAGACCTCGGTGAAGGTGCGCGGCGAGGGCGACGAGGTAGCCGGGGTGCGGCCCGTCTCCTCGATGCGGCCGATCAGGTCGTCCGTCGTGAGATCGATGCCGTCACGGAAGCGTTCGTGCCCGAAGCGCAGATCGAACGGCACGACCGTGACACCAAGTTCGGCGGCGAGGTCGTGCGGGAGGTCGGCAGTGCTGTCCGTGACAATGGCGATGCGTTCTGACATGGATGCGTGCGGCTCCTGATCCGGCGAGGAACGATAGGGAGGGAGCTGGATTGGGAACGTACCGCAGCCGTGACGGGAGCCATTGGCCGCTGCACGAAGGCTACCCCAGCGAGTGCGGGGATGCACACCGGGACGGGATGCGGCCCGGTGGCAGAGACCGTTTCGCGCCACTTGCGGACGTAGCGTGGAGGGGTCGGCGTATGGTAGGATTCCCCGTTGTGAAGGCGTCGTCCTCGTGGCGGCGCCCCTTTCACGTCCCGATGTGACATGATCGACCAAGGCTTCGCTGTGCGTACGGAACTCCCGACGGGTGCTTCTCTGAGTCGCCGGTGAGGGAGCATCCACAATCTGAAGGGAGGCAGCCTCATGGCTGGCAAGTGCGACGTCTGTGGCAAGGCCAAGACGTTCGGTAACAACGTGAGCTTCTCGAAGCGCCGCACTAACCGGGATTTCCGCCCGAACGTGCAGAGCAAGAAATTCGTCATCGACGGCATAGGCGTGAAGGTGAACATCTGCACCCGCTGCCTGCGCACCATGGGCAAGTCTGGCCGCGTCGCCTAGGCGATCCGCCGACAGAACGGTCAGCGTGCTGTTCAGCCCAGACTGACTACGACGTTTCCGCCGACATGGGGAAACAGGGGAGAACACCGAGGCCGCCATCCTGCAGGATGGCGGCCTCGGTGCGTTCGTGCACCATGGGACGGTCGGGGTCTTGCGGGTGCGGTGCCGTCCCGTACAATACGCAGAGATCAGACATCGTACGTGTTTGCTTTCGGCCCGGGCCGGACGAGACAGGAGGGTTGGGACGTGACGCTTTCCGCGCGGCTCAAGATCGATCGTGAACGCACCATCGGACGCATCGACCCCCGAATCTACGGCGGGTTCATCGAGCATCTTGGACGCTGCATCTACGGCGGTGTCTACGATGAAGGCTCCCCCCTGGCCGACGAGCATGGCTTCCGGACGGACGTGATGGAGGCGGTTGCCGGGCTGCACATGCCCATCCTGCGCTGGCCGGGCGGCAACTTCGTCTCCGGATACCACTGGACGGATGGCATCGGCCCGAAGGACGAGCGTCCGCGCCGGATCGAGCTTGCCTGGCGACAGGAAGAATCGAACCGCTTCGGGACCGACGAGTTCATCCATTACTGCCGGGCTATCGGGGCGGAACCGTACATCTGCGTGAACATGGGCACTGGTACCATCGACGAGGCCCAGAACTGGGTCGAATACTGCAACGGGACGGGTAACACCTACTGGGCGAACCTGCGGCGACAGAATGGCCACGAGGAGCCGTATAACGTCCGGTACTGGGGACTCGGCAACGAGATGTACGGCAACTGGCAGATCGGCGCGACCGAGGACCCGCACGACTATGTGAAGCGGGCCAGGGAGTTCGCGAAGGTCATGCTCTGGATCGACCCGACGATCGAACTGGTCAGCTGCGGTCTCTCCGGATGGCAGGACTGGGACAGCGTCGTGGTCGCGGGACTGGCGAAGTACATCCGCTACCACAGCATCCACATCTACACTGGAAGCGACGACGTTACGGAGAATGTGCTGGAACCGGCAATGGCCGAATACGCGATCGAGGCAGCCGCCGGCGAGATCCAGCGCATCCGCGTGCAGAACGATATCAAGCACGACATCAAGGTCGCCTACGACGAGTGGAATGTCTGGTATCGCACGAATTCGACGACGCATCTGGAGGAACGCTACACGCTCTCCGACGCGCTTGCGGTGGCGTCCTACCTGAACGGGTTCGTGCGGCAGGCCGATCACATCGCGATCGCGAACCTGGCGCAACTGGTGAACGTGATCGCGCCACTTTTCACGTCGCCGGACGGGATGTTCGCGCAATCGATCTACGGGCCGTTGACGCTGGCCGGGACGTATCTGCAGGGCACGGCGCTCGATGCCTGGTACGACGGTCCGCGCATCGGCGTGAAGCCGGACTCGCCGCGGCCCATCATCAAGAGGCTGGCGAAGCTGGGCGACTTCCCGATGGTCGATGCGGCTGCCGCGTTGCAGGACGACGGGTCGACGGTGGTCCTCTCGCTGGTGAACCGCAGCGCCGATGAGGCGGTGTTGTTCACAGCGGACTTCGGGGACGATGCGGTAGCGAAGGTCCTCGGGATCGACGAGGTAAATGGGCCGGATGTGATGGCGATCAACGATTTCGGCGCGGAGCGCACGGTCGGCATCGCGAGCCGGGAAAGCGACGCGACGGGCCGCGCCGTGACGTTCGACCTCGCGCCGCATTCGCACACGGTGATCCGCTTCGCCCTCGCGTAGCGGTCGTTGATGCATGTTTGCGTCATGCCACGCGTTCACGACTCAAGCGGAAGGCGCCCACAATCGAACGGAAGCCCACACGCCGTGACATCGAACCATCCTGCGCGACGGTCAGGCCTCTGTGTGAACCATAGCCAGAAATCGGTGAAGGCCCCATGCCGCTCAATCGGCCCCAGCTGGCTGGCCCCCTCACGCGAGCAGTCCGCTTCCGGAGTATCGCCGTCACGCGCGGAGCGTTTCGCTCGATGAATCGCTCCGCACGCGATGATATGTTATGACAATCTCCCCGCCGCCCGAAGATCGTCCTCACTCAGCGGGCGAACCGGAATCGTGTATTCGTTGCGGTACGTCACCATTCCCGGACCGCCGCCCTTGATCTTGCGTACGTCCCGCCGCCGCGCCACATCGACTTCCACCGTGCCATCGCTCCGGGACCCGCTGTAGAACGCCGCCAGCGCCGCCGCCGTCTCGATCGCCTCTCCCGGCTCGTCGTCGGGACGCACCGCGCGCAGGATGACATGCGACCCCGGCACCCCACGGGCATGCAGCCACAGGTCGCCCGGCCCACCGATGTCGAACGTCACCTGATCGTTCTCCTTGCCCGATCGCCCGATGTAGATGAGGTTGCCATCGAGGTCCGTCAATGGCGTCACACGGCGCGTCTGTCTCGCCTTCTTCGCCTTTTGCCCCGGTTTCTCACCCACTGGCTGACGCCTGCCGGTATGCTCCTCGAATTCGGCGCGGATCGCCTCGATCGCCGGGAACGTCTCGGCATGCCCGGCCTGCACGCGCAACTGGCGCAGGTAGTCGCGCTCGGTCTCGGCCTCCTCGATCCGCTCCGGAAGCTGGTCTCCCGCCTTCTGCGCCTTCCGGTACCGCTCGAAGTACTCCTGGGCGTTCTCCTTCGCCGTCATCGACGGGTCGAGCGGAATCGTCTCGCCTTCGATCACCAGTTCCGTATCGCCCGGCTGGACCTGCCACATCCACGCAAAGATCGTCTCGCCCCAACGCCGCAGGTGTTCCAGATCCTCCGTCTTCCGATGCTGCTCCCGGAAGGAGTGCAACCGGCTCTCCACCTTCGCCGTCGCCGCGTCGATTGCCGCCACGAGCCGCGCACGCCGCTGCACGTGGTCGCGCGGCGCATTGGCGGCCGAATCCAGTTCGCCCGCCAGCTCGATCGCTGCGGAGATGGATGCCACCTCGTGCGCCTCGTATTCCTCGTCCAGATATCCCATCGGGATCGCGGCATACGCGCGGACCAGGCCATCCTCATCCTGATAGACCGTCGGGTCCCACACACCGGTCAGGAACGGCTCGTAGAGACTCCGCACGATCCGGGAAAGGTCCCGCGCGCGCTCCGCATCGATGGTTTCCACCCTCGTGCCCAGGTCGCCATCGAGCCGGAACGCAGCCTCCCGCGCGATTTGCGGACTTACGCCGCGCAGTCCGCGCACCAGCAGGTCCGGAATCGTCGTCCCCGGCTTCGCGTTCCGCACCAGCGTCTCGATCCCGGCGGAGGTAACCTGGCGCGGGTCCGGCTTGTCCGGGACGGGCGGCAGCGCATAGGGTCTGCGCGGCAGGACAGCGCGGACGCGGCTCATCTGGTTGGTGACGCGCTTGGCGCTCTCCATCACCACGCCTTCTGCGTCGATCAGGATCAGGTTGCTGTGCCGCCCCATGATCTCGACCGCGAGATCGAGATGAACGACATCCGTCGCGTTCCAGACATCATCCTCGGCGAGCCCGGCATTCTCGTCCTCGTCTTCTGCCTCGGACGCGGCCGGACGCGCCTCGTCCTCCGCCAGCCTCGCGGCAAGCGCCTCCTCGGCGGCCCTCCGCTTCTTGCGGCTACCGGTCGCTTCCACCGGCGGCATCCGTTTTGCCAGTTTCAGCGTGACGATACGTTCCAACGGCGGCTGCTCGATCCCGACGATCACCGCACCGCGCAGATATTTCCGCAGGAGCAGGCCGAACGGCGTCACCAGGTTCGGGTCGATGGAGGGCATGCTGTCGAGCAGCAGCAGGCGCGGGTTCTCCGCCGATGCCGAAACCACCAACCCGCGGCGTTGTCCATGCGCGTAGACCTCGGCGGCAATCGTGACGGCATCGACCATCCCGATCCGCTGAATTCGCCCATCGAGCACCTCGCGCTCGAGTTCCTCGACCACCGCTCCAACTGTCAGCACATCGAACATGACCGCGTACGACCCTTCAATATTGCCCATCCTGTACAGGACGGTGTACCCTCATCCAATCGCATCGCCGGGGATGCACGGAACGCTGGCGCCAACCTCACCCGGTCATTCGTCCGCACGAATCATCCACTCATCGCAACAAGGGAGACCACCGGCCTTGGCACACGAGTCGGCGACGTCCACCGTCTACGCTCCATCTCCTTCGGTCGCCACAGCGCCATCGACAACTGCCGATCCGCACTCGTCGCTCACCCCAGGAGACGCCGTGCCCCGCGACCACGCCCCTCAGCCACAGCCTTCGCTTTCCGACGCCGATTTCGAAGCGATGTACGAGCAGGGCAACGCGCTGATCGACCGCCTGCGTGCCACGGAACAGCCCAGGGTCTTCATCATCTCCGGCCCGTCGGGTGTGGGCAAGGATAGTGTGATCGATCAACTGCGCGTGCATATTCCGAACGCACGCTACGTCGTCACGGCCACGACGCGCCCGATGCGACGTGGCGAGGTCGATGGCATCCACTACATCTTCATGACCAAGGACGAGTTCGTCGACGGCATCGCGCGGGAGCAATTCATCGAGCACGCCCTGGTCTACGACAACCACTACGGAGTGCCGCGCACCCCGATCGAGGATGGTCTCGCCTCCGGCCAGCACGTCATCATCAAGGTGGATGTGAAGGGCGCAGCGACCCTCCGGCGATGCATCGCCGGGTCTACCTCGATCTTCCTCGCACCGGAGTCGATGGAAGAACTGCTCGACCGCCTGCGCTCCCGCAAGACGGACGATCCGGACGTGCTGCTGAAACGCTTCCGCACCGCCAGCGAGGAGCTCAAGCGCGCCGAGGAATTCGACTACGTCGTCTTCAATGAGGCTGGCAAGCTGGAGGACGCCATCTTCCGCATCCGCTCGATCATCCAGACCGAGCAGGCACGCATTCACCAACCCGACATCGTCATCACCAACGCCTAAGCCACCCTCCCGCGATCCCACAGATGTGGGGCTTGCCGCAGCGGGTAACCGCCGCCGATGTTGACACTCAGGTGTCTACCGCGCGAAACGCAGCCATGTCATGTTTCGCTTCGCTCACCATGACATGGAGTGTTGCACCGGTCGAAGCGTGATGTATGCCAAGACCGAACCGATGTCACCATGCCGAATACCCCGCCTACTCCGCGACCTCCTCGTATTCCTCGTCGGAAACCTTCCGCAGGGTGGACATGTCCGTCATGCGATCCGTGTACATGATGCCGTCCAGATGGTCGATCTCGTGCTGGAGTACTATCGCCAGCCGGCCCGACGCCTTGATCCGGATCGGCCGGCCATCCATGTCGAGCGCCTTCACCGTCACGGATTGCGCGCGCGGCACCTCGCCGATCCATCCCGGCAAACTCAGGCATCCCTCATAGGTCGTCTGCTCCCCGAAGGATTTGATGACCTCCGGGTTCGCCAGCCGGAACGTGAGCTCCGGGTCATCATCCTCGTCGTAGCCTGCCGGCACGCGCACCACGATCAACCGTCGCGACAATCCGACCTGCGGCGCAGCCAACCCGACCCCGTCCGCTGCCAGCATCGTTTCCCACATGTCATCCGCGAGCTTCCGCACGCTGTCATCCACCTTCGGCAGCTTCGTCGCCTTCTGCCGAAGCACTGGATCGCCATCGAACCGAATCTTCAGAACCGCCATCTGCCCTCTTGTCCTGCCATGCTGCGCCCGGCATCTCCACAATGCATCCGGGCCGTCCGCGTTTCGCCATGTCAGCATACCCGAGGGAGTGAAAAGTGAGGCGGGCGAAGTGAGAAGTGTGAGGAAGACGATTGACTGAATGCCCCCTGCTTCTGTACCTCGCTCGCTCCTCTTCCCTGCTTCTCACTCCTCGGTCCTCACTTCTCGTCAAAGCATGCTCTGCGGATCGACATCCACCACCCATCCCGGCCGCGTTGGCAAGTCTGGCAACAACGCCTCCAGGTCGATGGCGCGAAGAACCACCTGCCATTGGAACTGCCCACGCACCTTCGCGGCGAACGCCGGTGTCGGCCCGATCAGGTCCGCCTCCGTCCCCGAACGGCGGATGAGCTTCGCGAGATCGCGCGCCAGCATCTCCGCCTCCATCGCCGTCTGATACTCCTTCTCGTGCCGGTACACGAAGCGCACCAGCCGCACGAACGGCGGATAGAAATGCTTCTCCCGGAAGTCGATCTCCTCGTCGTAGAAGGCCGCATAGTCGTGCCGGGCCGCCGTCTGGATCGCGTAATGCTCTGGCGTATACGTCTGCACCACCACCTTGCTGCCCGACTGCCGTCGCCCAGCCCGGCCGGCCACCTGCGTCAGGAGCTGGAACGTCCGCTCGGCGCTCCGGAAGTCCGGCAGGTGCAACATCGTGTCCGCTTGGATCACGCCGATCGCCGTCACCAGCGGCAGGTCGAACCCCTTCGCGACCATCTGCGTGCCCACGACGAGATCGACCTCGCCCCGCTCCACGCGCTCCAGCATCGCCTCGTAGCCACCCTGGCGCCGCACGGAATCCTGGTCCCAGCGCAACACCCGCGCCTTCGGGAAGAGCCGCCGCGTCTCGTCCTCGACCCGTTGCGTGCCGGCCCCGAAATAGTCGAGCCGTCCTCCACAGACCGGGCACGTTCCCGGCGGCGGCTCCCGGTAGTCGCAGCGGTGGCAGACCATCTGGTGCCGATCCTGGTGAAACACGAGCGGGATGTCGCAATCCGGACAGGAGATGCGATGCCCGCAGTCCCGGCAGAGCACGACTGTGGATGTCCCACGTCGGTTCAGGAGCAGGATCGCCTGCTCGCCCCGTCCGAGGGCGCCACGCACCTCCTCCTGCAACCGCCGCGACAACAGGCTGACGTGCCCTTCCTGCAGCTCGGTACGAAGATCGACGACCTCGACCTCGGGAAGGTCGAGCGTGATATCTCCGCGCCCCAGCCGGCCCAGCGGCGAGACCCGTTCGGCGAGGATTTCGCGCCGATACTCGCCGTCGTCCGCCCGCCAGGCTGTTTCAACGCTCGGTGTCGCGCTGCCGAGGATCGGCACCGCGCCTTGCTGCGCCGCCAGGTGCAAGGCGACCGAGCGCGCGTGATAGCGCGGCTCGCTGTCCTGCTTGTACGAGGATTCGTGTTCCTCGTCGAGCACGATCAGGCCGGGATCCTGCACCGGCGCGAAGAGCGCGGAGCGAGGCCCGACCACAACGCGCAGTGCGCCCGATTCGACCGCCTCCCACGTCTCCTGCCGGGCGCTGTCCGTCATCTGCGAATGCATGACCGCGACCTGCCCCGGAAAGCGGTCGATGAAGCGGCGGACGACCTGCGTGGCGAGACCGATCTCCGGCACCAGCACGATCGCCGAGCGTCCGTGGCGCAGGCACCAGGCAACGCCGCGCAGGTAGATCTCGGTCTTGCCGCTACCGGTCACCCCGAACAGGAGGTTCGGCGTCGGATCGCGCCGTTCGAGCGCCTGTTCGAACCGCGACCACACCGCCGCCTGTTGCGGGGTCAGCGGCGGCGCCAGCACCGGACGCGGCTTCGGCGCGCGATCGGGGGGCAACAGCACCTCCTCGATCAGCCCCTTCTCCTTCAGGGCCGTGATCGTCGTGGCAGTGACATCGATCCGGTCGCGCAGTTCTGTGAGTGGAATCAGGTCATCCTCGCCCTCCTTCCGGAAGCGGCGAAGATGCGCCAGTTCCTCCATCACCTCCTGCTGCCGTGGCGCACTCCGGACCGCGCCCGGATCATCGTTCAGCACGCGGATGAAGCGCAGCATGCGCGCCGTGTGCTGGAGCTGATCGACGCGAATCTCGATCCGGATCATGCCAAGTTCGGCCAGCTTCGGGATGACCGCCGTAAGCGCCTGGTTCAGTTCGCGCCGCGCCGCCTCGACCGATATTTCGCCGCGCGCCTGCACGAGCGCGAGCAACTTTCGCTGCATGGATGTCAGCGGCGCATCGAGTTCGCCTTCGGCCTTGCCAGTGGGGAGCAGGACCTCCATCTTGCGATGGGAGATGCCTGGCGGCAGGAACAGCGATGCTGCGGCGAAGACCGGCGAGGCTGTTTCCTGGGCGATCCAGAGCGCCATGTCCAGACGGTCCGGCGGCAGGATGTGCGGCGGACTGACCGGGGCGTGGAGTTCCTTCGTGGAGAACGTCGGCACCTCGGCATACGGTCCGAGCACGATCCCGAGTTCGACCCGGTTGCGGATCGGCGTCCAGACGAGTTGTCCGGGAACGAGCTCGTCCCAGTCCTCCGGCACCGCGTAGGTGAAGACGCCGCGTCCGCCGCTGAGCGGAGGCACGTTGACGGCAACCTCGATCAGGCGGGCGCGAAAGGATGCCGTTTCCGGCACGAGGTCTTCGGATGGTGGCATGTCAGAACCGATGTTCTCCATGGAACCAGTCTACAGGAGTGAGGGGAGAGGTGAGAGAAGTGAGAAGTGAGAAACAAGGACCGAGAAGGAGGAGACGGGGCAGGCACCGTGACCACGGTCGAACCGTCTCGCTCTCTATGGCATGATTTGCCCCCGCATAGATGAGGCTCCCACGTCCTCCTGAGAGGTTTGTCTACGCCAAACTGTCGGGTTGATCGTAGGGGCGATCCTCGCAGCTGCGGCCGGTGATCGCCCGAGATCTCGACCGACGCGTCGGGCGATCACAAGGATCGCCCCTACAGGGGACCGATGAACGCAACAGGACACCCTGACGCTGACAGTCCACTGAGCGGAGCGAAGCCGAAGGGCTCAGAATGACATGCGTCGGTTGGCACCGTGTATGTCAGGTTAGCTTCGACGGTCCACACACTATGACGCGGGAGCCTGAGCGGTGCGGGGGCAAATCATGTCATAGAGAGCGAGGCGCTGGATTCAGGGCGCTCCACCAGCCCACTCACTTCTCTCACCTCTCCCCTCGGCTCATCCGGTGTTCTTCAGGCCGCCGGCGATCCCGTTCACCGCGAGGTGGAGCGTCTCCACAATCTCATCGTTCTCCGGGTCCTCGCGCAGGCGCTTCAGCAACTCGACCTGGATGAACGACAGCGGATCAACGTACGGGTTCCGCCGGTCGATGGATCGCTGCAACACCGGCTCCCGGTCGAGCAACCGCTCCTGCTTCGTCACCTTCAGGATCATCCGCTCGGTCAGCTCGTATTCGGCCTTGAGCCGCGACCAGATCCGGTGCCGGATCGCATCGTCCGCCACCAGCCGCACGTAGAGCTCCGCGATATCGAGGTCCGCCTTTGCCAGCGCCAGTTCCGCATTGGAGAGCGTCGCACGGAAGAAGATCCAGCCCTGCTCCATCCGCTGCAGGAGGTCGAGACCGAACTGCTCCTCGCCGAACGCCAGCGCCGAGCCGAGGCCATACCACCCCGGCAGGATGATCCGCGCCTGCGTCCACGAGAAGACCCACGGAATCGCCCGCAGGTCCTGGATGCGGTTGGATGCCGTCCGCTTCGCCGGGCGCGACCCGAGCTGGAGGCGGGAAATCGCGTTGATCGGCGTCGCCTCGTAGAAGAACGTCACGAAATCCGGGTCGCCGTAGACCAGCCCACGATAGACCTCCGCCGAACGGTCGGCCATCACCTGTACTGCCGTGGTGAAGCGCGCCCGCTGGTCCGGATCCCACTTCGCCGCCGCATCGGTCGAGCGGACGAGGATCGCCTCCATCGCCAGTTCGAGTTCGCGATGCGCGACCGGCGTCGTCGCGTAGCGAGCGGAGATGACCTCGCCCTGCTCCGTGATCTTGATCCGCCCCTTCACGGTGTCCGGCGGCAGCGAGAGGATCGCGATGTTCGTCGGGCCACCGCCGCGCCCGATCGAGCCGCCACGCCCGTGGAAGAAGATGAACGGCACGCCCTGCGCGTCCAGCGAAGCTGCGAGCGTCGCCTGTGCCTGCTGGAGCTCCCAGCTCGACGCCAGGTAGCCGACATCCTTGTTGGAATCGGAATACCCGATCATGATCTCCTGCACGCCACCGGAGCCCACCAGCGCGCGCCGGTAGACCGGCATCGCCAGCAGCGTCGTCATCGTCTCCTGCGAACTGCGCAGGGTCGCGCCTTCCTCGAAGAGCGGCGCGATCCGCAGGCGGGCATCCGCGCCGCCCGGACTCGCCAGCTTCGACTCCTTCATCAGGAGCAGCACTTCCAGCACGTCCGACGGCGTCTCCGCGCCGGAGATGATGTAGGTCTGGATGGCATCCGGGAAGTCGTTGACGAGCAGCCAGCGCACGGTCCGGAAGGTCTCGATCACCTCCCGTGCGGCGTCCGGCAGCACGTCGAGATCGAGCGGCACGAGCGGCCGCGGATTCTCGATCTCGCGGAGCAGGATCTCCACCCGCGCCGCTTCGTCGAGGCTCTCGTAGTCGGCCTCCACACCCGACGCCGCCAGCGCCGCATGGACGGCCATCGCGTGCCGTTTCGAGTGTTCGCGGATGTCCAGTGTGGCGAACTCGAACCCGAAGACCTCCACCATCCGGATCACGTCGGTCAGGTCGCCGCCCACGATCAGGTCGGCTCCCTGCTCGTGCAGGGATGCGCGGACCAGCGCGAGATCGTCCAGCAATTCCGAAGCCCGCCGATAGGCGTGCTCGCCGCCGTCACGCGTCGCCCGAAGCCGCTCACGCACGAGCGTGAGGAACTGGCGATACGGCTCGCCTCGGTTCGCCACCGCCAGTTGTTGCGCGAGATCCGGATACATCGCCGCGTAGGTGGCAATCGCCGCATCGAGTGCGGGAACGGGCGGCACCATCAGGGTTGACATCGAGAGCCGACCGGCCAGCTCGGTGATCTTGCCATCCAGCAGCCCGAGCGCCGCCGCCCGCATGATTCCCAGCGCCTCGACCGTCACATCCGGCGTCACAAAGGGGTTGCCATCGCGGTCGCCGCCAATCCACGAACCGAAGGTCAGGAACGCCGGAATCGTGATGCCGGCGCCGGGATACGCTTCGGCGACCGCCTCCTCCAGATCGCGATAGATCGCCGGAATCACTGTGGCAAAGGTGGAGCTGAAGTAGACGAGCACCGCCCGCACCTCGTCCAGCACGGTCGGCTTCGTGATCTGCAACTCGTTCGAGGTCCACAGGCCCTCGATGGTAGATGCCAGCCGCGTCCGTGAGCGTTGCACCTCGTGCGGCAAGGCCCGCCGCTCGTCGAGGTCGCGGATCGTCATGAAGATGCGTGCCAGCTTGTCGATGATCGTCCGCCGTCGCGCCTCGGTCGGGTGGGCGGTGAGCACCAGCCGCACCTGCGCATCGTTCAGGAGCGCCTGCAACTCGTCCGCCGTGATACCGCGCTCGGCCAGTACGAGCACAGCCTCGCGGATCGAGCCGCGCCGGGGCTGGTCCGGCTCCCGATGCTCGCGCTGCCGCACCCGCCGGATGCGCTCGTTGTCCTCGGAGAGGTTGATGAGCTGGAAGTAGTTCGTGAAGGCCCGGATCAGGATGTGCAGATCTTCGGTATCGGCATCGTGAACGAGCTGCTGCAACTCGGCGCTCGCATCCAGCTCGCCGCGCCGGAGGTTCTTCGCCAGCGTCCGCGCGGCTTCCTCCAGTTCGAAGGCGTCACGGCCGGCCATCGCCTGGATCGCCTCGCCAAGAATCCCGACCAGGAAGTAGATATCGTCGGACAGTGTCCGCCCCGAGGCCGCATTCCCGGCCGGTGCCGCATGGGCGGCCAGTCCATTCGCAACGTCCGACATCGCTTCTGCCTGCGTTCCTCGCAACCCCGGCATCGCCAGCGATGCCCGATTCGCGCACAATACCCTGGCGACCCTAAGGAATCGCTACCGCCGATGAGACGTACAGTGCCACAAATGGCCCCGCTTTGGCAGCCTTCCACACCGTCAGCCCCTTCGCACAGGCGGTGCCGTGCCTTCTGTTTGGACATCTCGCCCAAAACGGTGCGCTGATAGCCTATCGTTCGACCTGAATCATCAGAGCCAGAGCATCGGAGATATGCCTCATGCCTGAATGCAATGACGCGGTCACGATCCGTCGTGCCACCCCGGACGACGCCCAGATGCTGGTGGTCCTGCGTGGACTACCTTCCACGATCCGCCACCAGCCGACGATGCAATACGACCTCGCGATGCAGAAACAGCTGTTGCGCGAATCAGCGGCCCGCGCAGAAAACCCGAACACCTCCGGCAAGCTCCACTGGATCGTGGAACATGATGGCCTTCCCGCTGGCGGCCCCGCTGGTTGGATATCGCTCGACATCACGCAACGCGACCAGGCGATCGGCTCCATCGGCTACACCCTCGATCCCGCATTCCACGGCAAGCGGATCGCCTCGCGCGCAGCCAGGCTGCTGGTGGCGATCGCCTTCGATCCACGAGGACTCGCACTGGAGCGGCTGGAAGCGGTCGCCTCGGTCCACAACATCGCCTCCCATCGGGTGCTGGAGGCAGCAGGATTCCAGCGCGAAGGCATCGCACGCGGTCTCCTCCGTGTCCAGGGGGTCCGCGTCGATCACTATCGATACGGGCTTCTCTGCACCGACCTTCCCGCTCCCCAGGTTCCCGAACCGGGCGATTCGTGATACGAATCGTTCATCGTGCTCTCATCCGCCCTCACGCACAGGATCGACTGCATCGTGTCCGCACCCACCGCTGAATCCACACCGCCGAACATCCTCGGCTTCGACGAGATCGCCGACCGCCTGATCCCCGGCGATCCCCAGGTCTCGCCGGACGGCAGGCATGTCGCCTTCACGGTCGCCAGGGCAAACCACACCGGCGACGGCCTCGAACGCGCCATCTGGCTCTCCCGCGACCGCCAGCCCGCCGTCCGCTTCACCGGCGGCAAGGCCATGAACGACAGCCCACGCTGGTCCCCGGACAGCACGAAGCTCCTCTTCGTCGCCAACCGCGACGACAAGGAGAAATCGGGGCTCTACCTCCTGCCAATCGACGGCGGCGAGGCCCAGCGCCTCGGCGACCTCGATGGCGACCTCTCCGATCCGATCTGGTCGCCCGACGGATCGACGATCGCGATCCTCCGCGCCGACCCGGAGACCGCCGAGGAGAAGAAGCGCAAGGAGGACAAGGACGATCCCGTCGTCCACGAGGAGGACGTGAAGCGCGTCCGTCTCTGGCTCGTCGATGCGAACACCGGGGCCACCCGCCAGCTCACCTTCGGCGATGTCTCCGTCTGGGACCACGCCTGGACGCCGGACAGCCAGCGCCTCGTCATCGTCACGACCGGCATCCACGTCGTGAACGAACGCTTCCGCAGGCAATCGCTGTGGAGCGTGCCCGTCACCGGTGGCTTGCGCACGCACCTCGCCGATTTCCAGGACGGCGCTGGCTCCCCGGTCGTGCGCGAGCGGAATGGCGAGATGGTAGTCGCGGTCGTCGCCGGCGAGCGGGTGGAAGACCCCGCGACCGGCATCTGGACCGTTCCCCTCGCCGGCGGCGAGAAGACGAACGTCACCAAGGGCTTCAACGGCACCTACTACACACTCGTCGCCGATCTGGCCGACCCGGCGATGGTCTTTGCCTCCGTCGTGGAGGGCACCCGCCAGCGCATCTACCGCGTCTCCGTCGAGACGGGCGCCATGACCGCCGTCACGCCAGCCAACGTGGTCGAGCGCGGCTCGCTCGCGGGTGGTCCGACCGTCTCGCACGATGGCAAGACCATCGCCTTCGGCTGGAGCGCGATGGACAAGCCGGCCGAAATCGAGGTCGCGGCCCTCGGACAGGATGCTGTCGCGCTCACCGACTTCGGCAAGGACTTCGCAGGCCGCCTGCAGCCAGCGAAACTCGTGACGTGGGAGAGCACCGACGGCGTCGAGATCGAGGGCCTACTGGTACGACCGAAGGATGTCCCGGAGGGCACGCCGCTGCCGCTGATCGTCGAGATTCACGGCGGTCCGCAATGGCAGTGGGAGGACAGCATCATGCTCGGCTGGCACGACTGGGCGCAAATGCTGGTCTCGCGCGGCTACGCGGTGCTGCTGCCGAATCCGCGTGGCAGCACGGGACGCGGCTCCGAGTTCGAGAAGCTGCTCTTCGGCGATGTCGGCGGAGGAGAGGCCCAGGACGTCATCTCCGGCGCGAAGGCGATGGTCGAGCGCGGCATCGCCGATCCGGACCGCCTCGGCATCGGAGGTTGGAGTTGGGGCGGCTACCTCACGGCCTGGTGCATCACGCAGACGAACATCTTCAAGGCTGCCGTCATGGGTGCCGGCGTCGCGAACCTCATCTCCGACCACGGGGCGGGTGACATCGCGGAAGCGAACATGACGATGTATCCCGGCCACCCGTGGACGCACTGGGACCTCTACGCGAAGGGTTCCCCCATCCGCTACGCGACGAACGTCGTGACGCCAACCCTGATCGTCCACGGGGACAGCGACATCCGGGTTCACCCGTCGCAAGGACAGGAGTATTACCGGGCACTGAAGGAGGTCGGTGTGCCCGTCCAGTTCGTGCGCTACCCGCGCGAGGGTCACGGCTTCCGCGAGCGCGCCCATCAGATCGACCTCATGAAGCGCATCGTCGCCTGGTACGAGAAGTACATCCCTGCAAATGGGTAGACGCCTCAAAGAGAAGTGAGGACCGAGAAGTGAAAAGTGAGGCCACCTCGCCAGCGCGCATGAAAAACGACGCTCGTGCATGATCGATCATTGCCCGTAGCGGCGCAGCTGGTCTGCGCCATCGCGCGAAGCTCGATCCCCCCACGACACGTCAGCAAGGGGAAGTCTTTCAGGGCAGCGAAGCACCCCATGCGTCACGATGGCATTCGGGAGATAGCGTAGTCGAGAGATCACCTGGCATGGACGATGCCACGCATGCCAACCCCGGACCGACACGCAAGCCCGCCGCGCGTACGCCCATTGGGTTTTCCGGCATCGACATGAGCCGCTCGGGATGACGCCATTGGTCCGGCTATCAGATGGCGCTCCTCCCCATCCGGCCGATACTTCCCATCGGGAAGCGTCCATACAATCGGAGCGCGTCGTTTGACGCGCTCCGATTGTCATCATTCGTGAAAGGGACCGGAACGCATGGTACGGCTTAACGCAGGGCTGGTGATTCCACGGGGACAGCAGGGATCGGCCGGACAACTCGCCGCCATCCAGCTCGCCGAATCGCGCGGCGTGGAGCAGGTCTGGTCCACCGTCGGCGGTCCCTCTCCGGACCCGGTGACAACCTTCACCGCCGCTGCCGCGACCACCGGCCGCGTCCGCATCGGCTCGTCGGTCGTGCCAATCTACCCGATCCACCCGATCGCCTTCGCCTCCCAGGTCCTGGCACTGGAGGGCATCGCGCCCGGCCGCTTCCGAATCGGCATCGGCACCAGCCACAAACCCTCGGTCGAGGGTATGTATGGCCTGCAGATGAACCGGCCGCTCACCTACCTCCGCGAGTACCTGACCATCCTCCGCGCGCTCCTCTGGCAGGGCGATGTCGACCATTCCGGCGAGTTCTTCACCGTGAAGGCGAGTATGCCGCAGGGCGCGACGCTGCCCCGCACGCCGCTCCTGATCTCGGCCCTGCGCGAAAACGCCTTCCGGCTGGCCGGTGAGCTGAGTGACGGCGCGATCACCTGGGTGACGCCGGTGGAATACATCCTGAAGACAGCAATCCCGGCGATGGAACGCGGCGCCGAGAAGGCGCGACGGCAACACCCGCCCGTGGTCGCGCACATCCCGGTCGCCATCTCGCAGGACCGGGATGCCGCCCGCAACGCATTCCGCTCCCAGTTCCCGGTCTACAGCAAGCTGCCGTTCTACGCGGCGATGTTCAAGGACGCCGGCTATCCGGTCACCGCAAGTGGGGAGATGACGGATGACCTCGTCGATGTGCTCTGCGTCTCCGGCAATCCCGCGACGGTGAAATACCGCCTGCAGCAGCTTCGTGAGGCCGGACTCGACGAGCTGATCGTCTCCCACGTCATCGTGAAGGATGAGGCGGAAGAACTGGAACAACTCTCCACCATCATCGCCGACCTGCCATAACACGCAGCAGGGGCGGCCAGTGTTAGCCTCCCCTGCCTATCTTGCGTGACCCTCGGACGCGGCGCTACGGAACCTTCAGCAGCGTCGCGATCGTCTGCGCGTAGATCCGGCCTTCCTTCACCAGGTCGTCGATCAGGATCGATTCATTCGCGCCGTGCGCCCCCTCGCCGCTCGGTCCCATCCCGACCGTGTCGATCCCGTGCTGGCGATAGAAGCGGCCATCCGTCATTCCCGCCCACTGTACGAAGAACTCCGGCTCCTCGCCCGTCACCACGCGAACGCTCTGCTGGAAGGCCTGCACCAGCGGCGAATCCTCCGGGGTGATGTTCGGGTCGATGTAGCTTCCGTCCGGATCGACGATCAGCTCGTAGCGATAGTCCGGATCGCCCTCGCCTGCCGCGTCAAGCTTCGCGACGATGTCCGCCAGCGCGCTTTCCTTGTCCTCGCCCGGAATCAGCCGGCGATCGATCGAGATGATCGCCTCACCCGGTACGACATTGTGGGCTACGCCACCGGAGATCAGGTTCACGCTCAGGACCGGATGGCCCACCGCCGGATGGAACTGCTCCAGATGATGTTCCAGCGCGAGAATGCCCTTCGCCGCCTTCTGGATCGCGTTGATCCCCGTCGCCCGCGCGGCGGCCGTATGGGAAGCGCGCCCGATGAAGCGGACATCCACCGCGAGACCGCCACGTTCGGCATTCCGGACCTTGAACTGGCTGGACTCGCCAATGAAGACGTAATCCGGGCGCGGCAGCGTGCCCTTCTCGATTTCGTCGAGGACGTGCAACGTGCCGTATTTCGCGCTCGTCTCCTCGTCGGAAACGATGTGTGCCTGCAAGGCGCCCGTCATCGGCGCATCCTTGAAGAGCTCCAGCAGCGCCATCATCACGCCAACCGAGCTTTTCATGTCCGACGCACCACGCCCGGAGAGCCGCGTGCCATCCTCACTGACCACGCCCTCGAACGGGTCCGTCTTCCACACATCGGGGTCGGAAACCGGTACCGTGTCGAGGTGCCCGTTCATCGCGATCACCGGACCGGACGATGGATCGCCCACCGTCGCGATCACGTTGGGCCGCTTCGGGTCATTGGCCGTCACCACGTAGGAAATGCCGCGTTCGTCCAGCCATCGCTGCACGAATTCCATCACCGCCAGTTCATCGCCACTCACGCTCGGGATGGAAACCAGCTGTTGCGCCACCGCGAGCACCTTCTCGCGCGAGACCTTCTCCACCCACGGCGACAGCCCGTCGCCCACCTGCCCGGTACCCGTATCGCTCACGCCACAATCCTCCCGATCTGCCGATCCCATTCACCGATGCCGACCATAGCGGGCCGGCACATCCGCTCCCCTTGTACCATCCCCGCGCAAGTCCCGGCGATCGGGAACCAGACGCAGAAACGCCGCTCCCGGCAAACCGGGAGCGGCGTTTACATCATGCACCTGCGGACAGGCCCGCGACCTGCTAGATCCGCTCGAAACGGGAGACATTGGCGACGAAGACGACCGCGCCGCCGACCTCCACCTCGAAGTTCTCCGGCATGTAGAGCAATCCCGGCTCCAGCGCCGGCGAATAGGGCACGGCGATCTGCGTCCGGCGGCGGCAGGTGCGCTGCAGGATGGCGAGGACACCCTCGACACCGGCGTCCTCGACGCCGATCATCAGGCTGGTGTTGCCCGTGCGGAGGAAGGATCCCGTCGTGCTGATCTTCGTGAAACGATACCCCGATTCGATCAGGGATTCGGTCAGCGCATCGGTGTCCTCATCCTGGACCACGGCAAGAATGAGCTTCATCGGGCGCCTCCTTCATGAACGGCGGCAGTGCGGTCGGACCATCGTCCTGGCGCACCGCATGCGGTGCCGGGACGCAAACACAGGGTGACGGGAACATAGGGGAAGAGCGCCTCCCGGCGATCCCCGATCCGCGGTTCCCAACAGCGAAACGTACGTGCCGAGTCTATCAGAATCGCCGCATCAGCGTCCGGCGCGCGTCTCCGCCAGCGTCGAGACGATCAGCCCCCGCATCTCCGGGATCAGCTGCGGTCCGGCCACCAGTGCCTCATTCCGCTCCAGCCGCCAGTCGTCATCCTCCAGCGCCGTGACAATCCCGCCCGCCTCCCGCACGATGACAACCGAGCCGCCCATGTCCCAGGACATGACCGGGCGCTCGAAGTAGCCATCCAGCCGTCCGCATGCCACCCAGCACAGGTCAAGCGCAGCCGCGCCATCACGGCGAAGTCCCTGCGCCGCGTTGTTGAACGCCGTCCAGAGGGCGGTGGATTCGGTCCGCTGCGTCAGGTCGTAGGAGAAGCCGGTCGCCAGCAACGCCTGGCGCACCGTCCCGGTCCCGGATACGTGGATCGGCACATCGTTCAACGTCGCGCCCATGCCCTTTGCCCCCACGAAGAGTTCGTCACGGCTGGGATCGTAGACCACCCCGAGGATCGGCTCCCCATGCAGTTCCAGGCCGAGCGAGACGGCGAACTGCGGATAGCCATGCGCGAAGTTCGTCGTGCCGTCGAGCGGGTCGATCACCCAGCCAAACGGCGCGTCCGGGCCGGCGTCACTGCGGGCGCCTTCCTCCCCAAAGAGACGATGTTCCGGAAACCGCTCGCGAATGCGGCTTGCAATCAACGCTTCGGATGCCTTGTCCGCATCCGTGACCAGATCGACCGTCCCCTTGTGAACGATGTCGAATCCGCGCTCCTGGTAGGAACGGAGAATCGCCCCGGCCTCCCGGGCAAGGCCGATCGCGAATGGCTTCGCCTCGGCAATCAGGGCGTCGATCTCGGAAACAGCAGTATGGGACGAGGACGGCGTAGGCATGGGGAAAGCAATGCTCCGGGCGAGCCCATCAACGGGCGGCAGGATCGGCGATCGGGAAGCGGGGATACGCATCGGTCTGGAGATCGCCGGTCCGCCCCTCGCGCAACAGGCGATAGCCGAGGCCGGCCACCATGGCCGCATTGTCGGTGCAATAGGCGAATTCCGGCCAGCGCACCGGCGGAACCGGCACATTTGTGCCCGCGAAGGCGTGCGCGACCGCATCAACAAGCCGCTCCCGCAGATGCCGGTTCGCCGCGACGCCCCCCGCAATCATCACCGTGCGAGCCTCGTGCGCCAATGCAGCGCGGGCGGTCTTCTCCGCAAGGACATCGACGATCGCTTGCTCGAACGAGGCGGCAAGGTCGGCCAGCGGCAGGGTGTCGGCAAAACGCGGCGGCCGGTGTTTCGGGAAGAGCGCAGCCGGATCGGGCGCGACATCCTCGGCAGGCAGACGATACGGCTCCACCAGCCGCAATAGCGCCGTCTTCAGACCGGAGAAACTGAAGTCCAGCGAATCGCCCAACCGCGCGCGCGGCAAGTCGAAGGCGGCGGGATCTCCCCCCGCTGCCGCCCGTTGAATAGCCGGTCCACCCGGATAGCCGAGTCCCAGCAGGCGTGCGCCCTTGTCGAACGCCTCTCCGGCCGCGTCGTCCAGCGTCCGGCCAAGAATGCGGTACTGCCCCGCTTCATCCACTATCCGCACTTCGGTATGACCGCCCGAGACGAGCAGGCAGATCGCCGGCAAGTCCGGCTCGCCCGGATCGTCGCCAGTGCCGGGACGCAGCCAGTTCGCATAGACGTGCGCCTCCAGGTGGTTCACCGGCACCAGAGGAATCCCGAGCGCATAACCGAGCGCTTTCGCCGCATTCACCCCGACGATCAGCGATCCGGCCAGACCAGGCCCATGCGTGAACGCGACCGCATCGAGATCGTGCCGCAGCATCCCGGACTCCGCGATCGCCGCCTGCACGACAGGAACGATTGCCTGCACCTGCCCGCGCGCGGCAAGCTCCGGCACCACACCGCCATGCGCCCGGTGCAACTCGATCTGTGAGGAGATGACGTTCGACCGCACCACACGGCCATCGACAACGACACTGGCCGCCGTCTCGTCGCACGAGGTCTCGATCCCGAGGATGTTCATGCGCCAGAAGCCTCGTGGGATGCTTCGTCCAGCCGCGTCCGGGCCGTGACGGACGGTTCCGCACCGCTGAGCCGCGCAATCAGGTCGCGCCGCAGCCGCGCCAGCCGGTCGCGATAGGCAGGGTCCTTCAGCGACTCGGACCACATGATGTAGGCGTCCTCGTTATTGTCGCTGTAGTAACGCGGACGCCTCCCCTGCACCGTGAACCCGTACTTCTGGTAGAGATGCTGCGCCGGGGCATTCGAGACACGAACCTCCAGCGTGAGCCAGGCGACGTTACGGCGAATCGCCTCGTCGATCAAGGCGACGAAGAGCAATTCTCCCAAGCCCTTCCCGCGATAATCGGGATGTACGCCGATGGTGGTGACATGCGCCTCGTCGAAGAGCTGCCACATCCCCGCGAACCCAATGATCGGTGGCGGCGTCTCCGGATCGCGCAGGCGTGCGAGTGGCCAGAAGACCGGCTTCCGCAACCGGCGTGGCTGGCTGCGCAATGGCAGCGGCGCCTCGTCCGCCGGCGCGGTTGGATCGAGTGCGGGCACCGGTCGCGCATCCAGCGATTCGCGATCCGCCTCCGGGTCGTCACGCAGCACGATGTAGTGGTTCTGGGAGACGTTGCGGAGTTCGCGACGGTAGGCGGAGAGCGGCCAGGGATTGGTGAAGCAGACGCGCTCGACTTCGCCGACCTCCTCCACATCCTCCTGGGTCATGGGTTCGATGACGTACATGGTTCCTTCTTGCGTGCCGGGGAAAACGCGCCGCGCGTCACCGCCCGTCGCGCAACCTGTCTGTGCCTATTGTGCCGCATGCTGTAAAGCTACGGGGCGTGCGTCCGGTGGCCCGCACACGAGGCGTGCACGCTGGTGAGCCCCGTGCGATCCCGGGTACCAATCATCGCGTCAGGCAAGCGCCCAATACGATGATTGGTACCCGGGACATTCGGTGGAACCATGCCTGCGCACAGGTCGTCTCCACGATGGGCCGTCTCGGGTAGGAGGAATCACCCACCGCGAGAGGAGATGGCACTCGAAGGAGCTGACGATGGGCAAGACAGGCATGCAGGCTCTGGTGGCAATCGTCGGCGGACTCGGGGCGTTCGTCGCCTTCTTCTTCATGGTGCTTGGGCCGCTCATTTCCACCCCATCGCCTACCGGATTCGTGTTGGCGGCGGCCCTCGGCTATCCCCTGCTCATGGCCGCATCGGCGGTTCTCGGTGTCTTCCGGTTCCGTCTCGGCCTGCTCGCGGCGGTGCTGGCAGGGGCATGCGTCGTGACCGTCATCGCGGAATATTCGGGCGATGAGTCATTCGGCGAGTTGACCGGCTTCTGGCTCATCATCGCCGCCCCCGCCATCCTGCAGGCAATCGTCTGCGGCATCGGCATCCTCATCATCGACCGGCGCGGTCCGCACGCATGAGACGGCTCCAGCCCTGGGCGATCAATGGCGAGAATGCGCTACACTATCGGCAGCGCCGGAGTGGCGGAACGGCAGACGCAGCGCACTCAAAATGCGCCGGGGGAACCCGTGGGAGTTCGAATCTCCCCTTCGGCACCAGAACGAACGAACCCCCCAATTTCTCGGGGGTTTCGGCGTTTTTGCACCTTTGGCGCGTGAACCTCCGCCCGTTTTGGCAAGTGCTTTCACCATGCCCATAGCGCCTGCCGAGCGATCGAGATCTGCCCGAAAGCATCCCTCTAGAACATACGCGTTTCATGGCCCGGCTGCTCCGGGCCGGATGTGCGCTCATCCCGGCGCATCCGCCATGCGTGTGTCGTTGCGCATGCCCTGGCCTGAGCTTCCGTAAGCCCTTCGGCAACCACAAGCACCAACAGGCTCGCCATCCCTCGCAAGATCCCCACCGACCAGGTTCCGTCGGCGGCGATCGTTTCAAAGACGTACCAATCGCGCCCATCCACGTTCACCGACATCAAGCCATACTCCTGAAATCCGGCCATCACCGTGCGGTGACGGTCAGGACCTGGAAAGGTTCTTGTCCTCCATCTCCCACGCATGATCGAGGGTGTGATAGGCCGTATGCCGGATCAGGTAACGCAGCGGCCATTTTCGCGCCATCTTCCCCTCGGCATGATACGCACGGATCGCCTCGCAATACGCCGCCCGATGTGTCGCCAGGCCTTCTGGCGTAAGCATGACGCCCGGCGGTGTCTCCACCCCGATCTTCGATGCCCAGTCGCGTTCGGTTCCGAAGACATGCCGGACGATCTCGTCGCGGTCACGCCCGCCTCCACGCGGCCCCTTTTGCATCTCGGGTGATACCCGCGCCCGCACCCCATCGAAGAACGCCCACGCCGCCTGCATCAAGGAAAGCTCGCGCTCCAGGCCAGCCGGCGACATCCCCTGATGATCGTAGTCCGGGAACGCGAACGAGATGCCCCAGAAATCGGTCGAGCCCGTTCCGGGATACCGATCGACGATCTCGATGTCCGTGCTTGCGACGAATGCATCGCCAAGGCCCGCCAATTGCGCCACCTCGGCATAGCGTGGCCGATACGAGAGCAGCCGTTCGATCGCATCCGCCTCGGTCTTGTCACCACGCTCCCATCCCGGCCAGTCCCGCGCGTAGGCAACGGTGCGTTTGCCCTTCGGACCGACCTCCACCATCACGTTCAGCATCTCGGACATCTGGAACCCCTCTCCCGTCCCGCGACCGATCGGTGTTCTGGCGCCTTCATGATCGGCCACCATCCGGACATCGCGCGTCCGGTATCCGGCATTGTCGCTGACCATGCACGTATCCTTCGCAGAGAACGATCCAGATCCATGCAGCGACGACCGAAACCGCTGGCACCATCGCCGGCCCAGCGACCATCAACCAGGAGCCCATGCACATGCCAGCCACGTCCCCGTCCCGCGACTGGTGGAAGTCCGCCGTCGTCTACCAGGTCTATCCTCGCAGCTTCGCCGACAGCAACGGCGACGGCATGGGTGACCTGCGCGGCATCATCGGCAAGCTGGACTACCTCCAGCACCTCGGCGTCGATGTCGTCTGGCTCTCTCCCATCTACCGCTCCCCCCAGGACGACAACGGCTACGACATCGCGGACTATCAGGATGTCGACCCGATGTTCGGCACGCTCGCCGATCTCGACGAGCTGATCGCCGGACTCCACGACCGCGGCATCAAGCTCGTGATGGACCTTGTCGTGAACCACTCCTCGGACGAGCATCCCTGGTTCGTCGAATCGCGGTCGAGCACCGACAACCCGAAGCGCGACTGGTACTGGTGGCGGCCGGCGCGGGAAGGCTTCACTCCCGGTGAACCCGGCGCCGAACCGACGAACTGGACGGGGTTCTTCTCGACACCCGCCTGGCAGCTCGATCCCCTCACAGACGAGTACTATCTCCACCTCTTCTCCGTGAAGCAGCCCGACCTCAACTGGGAGAATCCGGACGTCCGCCAGGCCATCTACGCCATGATGACCTGGTGGCTCGACCGTGGTGTGGATGGCTTTCGGATGGATGTCATCAACCTCATCTCGAAGGTCGCCGCGCTCCCCGACGGCGAACCGTTCCCGGACAGCCAGTATGGCAACGGCATGCCGTTCGTCATGAACGGACCGCGCGTCCACGAGTTCCTGCACGAGATGTACGAAGCCGTCTTCGCTGGACGAGAACGCCCCTTCCTCACCGTCGGTGAGACGCCAGGCGCGACGCTGGAGGACGCCATCCTCTATACGGACGCAGCACGCGAGGAAGTGGACATGGTCTTCCAGTTCGAACACGTCGGGCTGGACAATGGCGGTGGCAGCAAGTGGCACCCGATTCCCCTCGACCTGCTGGCGCTGAAGGAGAACCTCGGCAAATGGCAGGCCGGTCTGGCCGAACACGGCTGGAACAGCCTCTACTGGAACAATCACGACCAGCCGCGCATCGTCTCCCGCTTCGGCGACGACTCCCCCGAATATCGCGAACGGTCCGCCAAGATGCTCGGCGCCCTCCTGCATCTCCACCGGGGTACGCCCTACGTCTATCAGGGCGAGGAACTGGGAATGACCAACATGGCGTTCGCCTCCATCGACGAGATGAACGACATCGAGGCGAAGAACTATTATCGGCTCGCCACGGCAGTCGAGGGTGAGGCCCCGGAAGAGGTCTTCGCCCGGATGGCCCCGCGCAACCGCGACAACGCCCGCACCCCGATGCAATGGGACGCGAGCGAACAGGGCGGGTTCACGACGGGCAACCCGTGGTTGCGCGTAAATCCGAACCATACGGAGATCAACGCGGCCGCTCAGGTAGACGACCCGGATTCCGTCTTCTCGTTCTACCGCGAAATCATCGCGCTTCGGCACGGTCACCCGATCGTCGCCCACGGCGATTTCACGATGCTGATCCCGCACGATCCGCACGTCTACGCCTTCACACGTGCGCTGGATGGGGAGACCTGGCTGGTTCTCGGAAATTTTTCGCGGGAGGAACAGACGCCCGCCGTCGATGCGACGTGGGCCGATGCGGAGCGCGTGATCGGGAACTATGCGGATCGGGCGCCGGGCAAATCGATCGTGCTACGTCCGTGGGAACTGCTCGTCCTTCGGCAAGCGGCCTTGAGGTAAGACAGGCGCATCGGGGCCTTCCCAAGGAAGGCAACCCGGAGGCAAGGAACGACCTCCCGAATGCTGTGAAGGAGGTCGTTCCTTGCCTCCGGGTTGCCTTCATGAACCGGTAGAGGCCGGCCAGTGGCAGTATCCGGACGACCGAAGACTGGGCGCGGCACCCTGGCGTCGCCCAATGGCGCGCTCAACCCGTCAATCCAAGCCTGGCGGCAATCTCTCCGGCCACATCCTCGGGCGTCTGCGTTCCCACGTCCACGATCAGGTCGCCTGGTGCAGTGCCGATTCCGGCGGCATCCATGATGCCCTCCAGCTCCGGAGCACGCGTCAGACTCCAGGCCAGATGCTCGCCCGACTCCCGTCCATGCAGACGCGCCGACACCAGGTCCAACGGCACGCGCAGGCGAACGATCGTCACCCGTGCGCCGGGAATCGCCTGCTCGTAGCGAGCGCGGTCGTCCGGCGTCTCCACCACATCGGCCAGGACCAGTACCTGCGCACCCGCTTCCCGGTAGGTCCGAGCGACGGCCGCCAAATTGCGAAACCCTAGCCGGCTGTTGAAACGGTCATCTGCCGGGGCGGGCCAGGCCCATCGCAAGTAATCCATGTCCACGACTGCGTGCGGCACATTCCGTCGCCCGAGCAGATCGGACAATGCGTCCGCCGTCGTCGACTTGCCAGCGCCTACCGGCCCGGTGATCACGATCACAAGTGGGGCGAACTGTATTCCGCCGGTCTCTGGCATCTCATCTCCGTTTCGTCCGCATGCGCGGCGATCATCGTGTAGGATGGTATCCGACTTTCTTGCTCAGGAATCGACGGGAGTCCCGTCGATTCCGGTTGCCGGAGCATCCCTGTGAGTGCATCTTCGACTGCCCCTGACGCTCGCCCCAAAGTCCAGCTTTGTTCGCTGGTTTCGGAAGCCAGCGGCGAGGATACCATTGGTTCGGCCTGGTCCACATCGCGGTATATCGCGTGCGAACTGCCTCTCCCCTGGCCCTACGAGGTGCTCTCCGGCACCAACGTGCCGCCAGGGCTGAAGGACTTCGTCTATGGGCTCTACGCGAAAGGCATCTATTGGGGCATCCTCGGCATGGCCCCGGACCCCGATGTCTCCGTTCAGGGGCACACGCGCGTCCTCGTCTTCGACCAGGCTCCAGCGCCATCGTCAGGATATGCTGCCCGCGAGTTCCTGTTCCCCTACGACCGCCTGGTGGACCTGCTCGCCCGCTTCGTGGATGACGAGACGGATTCAGCCCTGACCCCCTTCCGGATCGAACGGGCGGACGATCAGCGGGACTTCCTCGTCTGCACGCACGGGGCAATCGATGCCTGCTGTGCGAAGTTCGGCTACCCGGTATATCGCGCATTGAAGGCCATTGCCGCCGAATCCGGGACGAACACCCGTCTCTGGCGCTGCACGCACTTCGGCGGTCACCGCTTCGCGGCAACAGTGCTGGAGATGCCATCCGGCCGCTACTGGGGCCGGCTGAAGGGAGCGCACCTGAGCGGACTGATCAACCACGACCAGCCGACCTCAGAAATGCGCAAGGCCTATCGCGGGTGGGCCATGCTGCCACACACCCTCGAACAGGTCGCGGAGGGTGAGGCGTTCCGCCGGGGCGGATGGGCGTGGACCGAGTGCACCGTACAAGCCACCGGGGCGCCCGAAGATGCAAACGCCATCGAAGGAACGATCACCCTTGCCTACTGCCATCCGGGCGGTGAAATGGGCAGCATCACCATCGACGTCATCCCGAATGGAACGATCTCCACGATGGGGAGCTCATCGAGCGAGGAGATGCACGACGCGCAGCAATTCCGGTGCGAGGTGAAGTCGGTCTCCCCGGCAGGCGGTATCCTCGACCGCGACCCGGAAGCATCCGTCGCGGACTGACGCCCCCTTCGCCTCACGAAGACACCGCCGGACGCGCGTTATCCTGCGCGTCCGGCGGTGTCGCTCTCACGCTCCCGAGTCCTCTGGCAAAGCAGTCATGTGGCGGCTGGACACCCAAGCGGCGCCTCGCCCACTCACCTGTCCGCCCTACGCGACAGCGGGAACGGCCTCGCGCAGGTCCTTCACGATCTCGCCCCCCTTGATGACCACCGCGACGTTGGCAGTGTTCGCCAAGTCATGGATATGGTCCAGCGGGTTGACCGGCGTGATGATCGCGTCACCGAACTTGCCGGCCTCCAGCGTGCCAACGCGATCCTCCCAACCAAGGCATTCTGCCGCGACCTTCGTGGACGCCACCAGCACGTCCATCGGCGTCATCCCCAGGTCCGCCATCAACCCGAGTTCGCGGAGGTTCGTCCCGTGCGGCACGACGCCAGCGTCGGTGCCCATCGCGATCTTCACCCCCGCCCGATACGCCTTGGCGATGCTCTCGCGGTGCGCGTCGATGGTTTCCTGGGCCTTGCGAAGCGCGTATTCCGGCATCCTGCCGGTCTCCGCAGCCTGCTCGATCACCCCAACCGGCGCGACCAGTGTCGGGACGAGGAACGTGCCATGCTCCAGCATCAGCTCCAGGGCCTCGTCATCGATGAACATGCCATGCTCGATCGAATGGATGCCCGCCTTGATCGCGTTCTTGATACCCTCTGCACCTTGGGCATGCGACATTACCCGGATGCCCTTGCGGAAGTGGGCCTCCTGCACCATCACCTTCAGTTCCTCGATTGAGAACTGGGTGAACTCCGGATGATCGGTCGGGCTCATCACGCCGCCAGTGGAGCAGACCTTGATGACTTCCGCCCCGGCGCGCAGCACCTCGCGCACCTTCTTCCGGACAGCTTCCTCGCCATCGACGATGCAATTCGGCATGCCCGGATAGTCGACCATCAACGGCAGGTCGATCCCGGAGAGATTCCAGCCGTCGCCGTGACCGCCCGTGGTGCTGAGCGCCGTGATACTGATCTGCATGCGCGGTCCGAGGAAGAGCCCGTCCTCCACGGCCTTCTTGGTTCCGGCATCGGTCCCGGCGGCGTCACGGACTGTCGTGACCCCACACTCGACGGTGCGCCGCATGTAGGTCATAGCCTGGTAGAAATTGTAGGAGAACGGTGTCGTCACCGCCGTCATCGGGTCGCCCGCCTCGAACATCAGGTGAACGTGCGCGTCGATGATACCGGGCAGGATGTAGCCACCCTGGGCATCGACCACCGCCGCCCCTTCCGGTTGCGGCACCGCAACGCGCGGCCCCACCGCCTCGATCTTCCCATCGGTGATGACCAGTGCGGCATCTGGCACCAGGTCGGCGCCGGTCCCGTCGAAGAGCGTCCCGTTCGTCACGTATTGCGTTGCCATGTCGTCCTGTTCCTCCGCCGGGCGTCCCGGCCCAAGCATGCGTGCATCCTCGCGAACCATCCGGGTCAGGATGCCACAGACCCGACATCCTGGAAACCGTCGGAACGCCCATCTCCACGTGGAGATGGGCGTTCCGACGGGAGATCGTCTCCCCATAGGATCCTAGTGACCGTGCCCGCCGCGAGAAGCCGTCCTGCTGACACTGGCCGGCGGATTGGTCCAGCCGAAAGCCTCGGTCTCATCGCCACGGATCGAGAGGAAGGCCGTTCGCGCCTGCGGGTACACCTCGGTCACTGCCTCGAAAGGCACCCACAGGTGATTGCTGGCGCCGCCGATGCCCCGTGCGTGGAGAAAACCGGCGAAGGTCTTGCCCCGATCGGTACCGCCCGGCTCCTTGCCGACAACCTGCGCGATCGGCCCACTGAGCGCATAGAGCGTGAAGCCCTCGGCGACATCATCGACCGTGCCAAGCGAACCAACCCGCGCCTCGACGGGAACCGGCTGCGCCATGTAGGTGTCATGCCCCAGCATCGGCGAGGAGCCGATCGCCAGCGGCTGCTCCATGCGCGATCCCTTGTGCGGCCGCCTGGAAAGGAACGCACCGACCGCGATAACCAGCAACGCCGCGCCGAGCGCCACCCAAAGTTCCGGGCGCCCGAACCGGTCCTTCACGCCCGGCTCATGCACCGAAAGGACCGTCTTGCCGATCCCCACGATCAGGAGCCCCGTCACCGCGAAGATGACGATCGGAACCACCAACGGATCGATGAACTTCTGCCGGATTTGCATCGTCTCTGTCTCCCCAACACATCCCACGTTCAACCAATATCAGTTTCCGATCAGGGCGGCGAAATGTCCAGTCGCCGTCCGGCATTTCAGGCAGCAACCCGTGCATGCACACCGCGCCCCTCACGTGGCCATCATGAGCCGGGAGGGAGCAGGCCATCGGGCCGGTGTATGACGATCTGGATCTGGTTCGGGTCGAATGCCGGTGTCGCTGCAGCCGGATCGGCCCCCGTCCTCCCGGCGTCCCCAACCATCCATTCGGCGCTGCGGAGCTGGCTGCGCCGCCGCCGCTGGGTAATGAGCCGCCATCGGTAGAGTAGCGGACCAGCGAGGGCGAAGCCGGGAATGATGAACCAATACCAGGTGGTCGCCAGCGTCATCCCGATGCTCTCTCCGGAACCCGACGCCACGTAGAGGATGATAAGCACGGTCACGATCTTGAATGCGAACACCGTCCACACAAATGCCCAGACAGTCCTGCGGGCATCGGCTTCCTCCTTGCGCTCGCGTTCGAGGGCCTCCAGCGCCCGCCGCTCGGCACGGGCGTGCGCTGGCTCCTGGGGCGGGAATGGTGTGCTGGATGGAATGGAGGCTCCCATATCGGAACTCCTTGCCGCCGAGAGGCAATCCCACGGCGACGATGCATCAGGCTGGGCGAGACTCCTTCGCTGGCCCGGCCGGAACCGTTCCCCTCCGGCACGTGGATGCCATCGCGGCCTGCTCCCGGTCGGCGCGCTCCTGGCTGTTCGCCCACCGCAGGAAGATCACCGTAACCATGATGAGCAGGATGGCGTTCATCCCCACCCACATCATGAGGCCGGCCAGTTCCTGATCGGTCTTCACACCCATACCCCACGGCTTCCAGCCGACATCGTCGTAGGCGCTATAGAGGCCGGGACCGGCATAGGTAATGAATGCACCGATGATGCCACTGGGAAGCGTGAGCAGGAAGATGTAGAGGCATTTCAGCGGTGGCGAGAGCTGCGGCGCTTCGGGCACCTTGCTCAGCACCGGCCAGAACATGAACACACCGGCAAGCAGGAACCCCTGATGCTGGATGGCATGGATCGCGTTGTGCCGCACCGCAGCGTCGTAGATGACCGGAATGTGCCAGATGACCATCAGCATCGAGGAGATGAAGAAGGCCGGCACGAACGAAAACACCTTGCGGAAGATCACGCCCGCGACGGGATGATCGAAGATCGGCCGGTAGACCCACGCCGGGATACCGAGCAACCACAGCGGCGCGGTGACGAACATCAGGATCAGATGTTGCAGCATGTGCGCGCTGACGAAGAAGAAGCCCGCCCAATCATCGAGCGGCGGCCCCAACGCCACGAGCGCGGAGAGCGATCCCAGCAGGAAGAACCGGATCTCGCTCGGCTGCACGGGCCGCTGGTCCGCGCCGGGGCGTTGCCGGTTCAACGGGCCGACCCAGAGCAGGTACACCGCCGTGACGGCGAAGAGATAGAGGCCGGTAGCCGGCTCCAGCACCCAGTGGCTATACCAGCCGCCGGTCGGTGGCGTGCCGCCATGCAGCAACGGAATGTAGGGGATGAGACCTGGCATGCGAACAGTCCTGGCGGGATTGGATGAGAGCGGGTTCGACCAAGACAGCGGCCCGATCACCGGCGGCGATCGGGCCTGGAGTTCCAACGGTCGTCAGTGTCCGGCATGACCGAAAACGAGCATTGGACCGGCGGGACTACGGCCGCGTCGCGGAGGTCATGAACGCCGTGAATTCGATGGCCTTGTGGAAATGCATTAGCACGAAGAGGCCGACGAATGTTCCGAGAGCCAGCACCATGCCGCCACTGAAGATCAGCGCGAGGCGGCTATCATCGAACTTGAGGTGCATGAAATACGCCACGACGAGGATGAACTTCGCGGTTCCGAGCACCATCAGCGCCGGAATCAGCCAGGATGCTTCCTTGTCGATGTAGTAGATGGCAACCTCCACGATCGTGATGATCGCCAGGATCACCGCGATCCGGATATAGGCCGCCTCGCTGGGATGCTCGTGTCCGGCCTCGTGCGTACCGGGGAGCGATTGCGCATGCTGTGCCACGCTGGTCCTCTCTCTCCTCTTGCGTTCCTCCCGGCGGCAAAACCGCCGGGAGGAACCGTCGCCCACCCGAATCCTAGAAGATACCGAGCACCATCTGTGCCGTCCGGAAGACGTGCGCCGTGGTCTCGTGAAGTTCCTCGCCGGTTTCGCCGTACGGGATCAGGTAGATCATCACGAAGATGACGATCCAGACAATGTCGACGAAGTGCCAGTAGAGACCGGCGATCTCCAGGTCGAGGCTGTCCTCCTGCTTCAGGTTCCCGCGCAGCGAGACCCACAGCAGCGTCAGCAGCCAGACCACACCGATGGTGACGTGAGCACCGTGGAATCCGGTGACCGTGAAAAACGTCGCGCCGAACATGTTGCCCTGCAGCGATAGCCCTTCGTGATGGAACTCCGTGAACTCGAAGAACTGGCCGCCGAGGAAGACCGTGCCCAGGAGCGCCGTCGCGGCGATCCAGATGCGCGAGCCACGGATATCGTTCTTCTGCAGCGCCGCCAGCGCCAGCACCATCGTCAGCGAACTCATGAGCAGCACGAAGGCGCTGACGGAGGTATATGGAATGTCGATCAACTCATGGGGATACGGCCCCGTGAGCGACTTGTTGCGATAGATCATGTAGGTGGCGATCAACGATCCGAAGAACATGCAGTCGGATGCGAGGAAGAGCCACATCAACAGCTTGCGGCTGTTGATCCCCGTGCTGGTGGGGTGTTCGGCATGATCGTGACCGTGCCCGGTGTCGTGGCCGGCCCCATGCGTCTGGGCCTCGGCCTCCGGCGTAAGAACTGCCTGTGCCATTGCGCGCATACCGTCCTATTCTGCCGGCTCGAACGACCAGCCAAAGATGCTGAAGAGCAGCATCAGCAGACCAACGATCGTCATCACCGTCATGTCTAGCGGGCCGAGCTGGAACAACACGGCCTTGTCGGTGATCAACCCGAACATCATCAGGAACATGCCGATGGCGCCGACGATGGGATACCACGACGGATTCGGCATGTGGATATGCAGCGGTTCCGTGTCGTCCGTCGCCAGGCGGCGACGCATCTGGTCGTGCTCATCCTCGTCCGGGGCCTCGATCTCGCCGATCTCCCGGCCGGCCAGGGTGATATCGACCTCGGAATCCTCGGTATGGATGCCGTACTTCTCCGCCCAGAGCGGATCGCGCTGCGAAATATGCGGGATGACCGCGAAGTTGTAGACCGGCGGTGGCGAACTGGTCGCCCACTCCAGGGTCGAGGCATCCCACGGATTCGGGCCGGCGACCTGCCCGCGCTTCAGGCTGTATGCAATGTTGTAGAGGAAGAGCAGGATCGAAGCGCCGAGCACCAGAGCGCCGAAACTCACGACGGCATTCCAGAACCACCAGCCACTCCCCTCGCCATAGCTGTAATAGCGGCGGGGCATCCCCTCAAGCCCCAGGAAGTGCATGGGGAAGAAGGTGGCATTGAACCCGACGAACACCAGCCAGAAGTTCACGCGACCGATGGAGTCGTTCAGCAGGCGCCCGGTAAACTTCGGAAACCAGTAGATGATGGCCGCCAGCAGCCCAAACACCGCGCCGCCAAAGAGCACGTAGTGGAAGTGGGCGATGACGAAGTAGGAATCGTTGTGCTGCGAGTCGATCGGGGGCGAGGCGTGCATGACGCCGGAGAGGCCGCCAATCGTGAACTGGGAAACGAGCCCGACCGCAAAGAGCATCGGCGTGGTGAACTTCAGCTGGCCGAGCCACATCGTGCCGATCCAGTTGAAGATCTTCACACCGGTCGGGATGGCGATGATCATCGTCGTTGCGGCGAAGACCGAGTTCGCCGTGGGACCGAGGCCCGTGGTGAACATGTGGTGTGCCCACACGGCGAAGCCAAGGAAGGCGATCGCGCAGGTGGCGTAGACCATCACGGCGTACCCGAAGAGGGGCTTGCGCGAGAAGGTCGGGATGATCTCCGAGATGATGCCGAATGCCGGCAGAACCAGGATATAGACCTCGGGATGCCCGAACACCCAGAAGAGGTGCTGCCACAGCAACGGGTCGCCGCCGGCGGCGGTGGCGAAGAAGCCAGTGCCCACGAACCGATCCATCATCAGCAGGATCAGGGCGACGGTGATCGCCGGGAACGCCATGATGATCATGATCGAGACGACGAACGTGGTCCACGAGAAGATCGGCATCCGCATCAGCGTGACGCCAGGCGCCCGCATGTTGAGGACGGTGACGATGAAGTTGAACGCACCGAGCATCGACGACACACCGAGGATCTGGAGGCCAAGCACCCAGAAGTCGACGGCGTGCGTCGGGTTCCAGGCCTTGTCGGTGAGCGGCGAATAGCCGTACCAGCCCTGGTTCGGCGCCTCGTTGAAGAACCAGCTGACGTTCAGCATCACGGCGCCCGCGATGAACAGCCAGAAGCTGAATGCGTTCATCCGGGGGAACGCCACATCACGCGCGCCGATCTGCAACGGCATGATGTAGTTGAAGAACGCGACACTGAGCGGCATGACGGCGAGGAAGATCATCGTCGTGCCGTGCATGGTGAAGAGTTCGTTGTAGCGGGCCGCGCCCACCACATCGTTGTCCGGCCGCACGAGCTGCGCGCGGATGACGAGGGCCTCCAACCCGCCAAGCAGGAAGAAGAAGAACGCGCTCACCCCGTACATCAGGCCGAGACGCTTGTGATCGACGGTGGTGATCCAGCTCCACAGGCCAGTATTCGCCTTGACGGTTGGCCGCGCCATCGTTCGAGCGCGCGGCTGGGCTATCGATGCCATGCTTTGCTCCTACCCAACTCCCGAGGCGCCCTGCTGCCCCCACTGCATCCCGAACCGCCAGGTCCCTTCCCGGTCGACAATCTCATGCCAGCCCATCGCTCGCTCATGGCGTTGCCACCGCTGTGGCCGCCTCGGGGGAGGCAACCGGTGATGCTTCCGGGCTTGCCACCGGCGAGCTTGCTGGCGATGCCGCGACCGGGGTCCCGGCCGGCGCAGCTTCGGGGGAAGCAACCGGCGTACCCGCCGCTACCGCTTCCGGACTCGCAGCCGGGGTTCCAGCCTCCGGGGCGGCGGCCGCATTCTCGTTGAAACAGCCGCCTGCCGGCTTCAACGTTTCGAGGAACTCGGCCATTTCCCTGGCATCATCAGCCGTCCAGGAATCGGAGGGTTTGATGACATCACCCATGTAGGTGTCTGGCTTCACCTTGGCCGGGTCGGTGAGCCACAGCGTCATGTTGTCGACGTTGTTCTCCAGCATGCCAGCCGCAATGGTGGAGCGGCAGGCGATATTCGTCAGGTTCGGCCCGTAGTTGGCGGGGGCATTGATACCAGTCAGGCTGGTACCGCCCTCGCCGGGAACATTCCACGTGTCCGGTCCAGTGCTGCCCTCTATCCCGTTCACGGTGTGGCAGGCAAGGCAGAGGCTGAACTTCGCCGGGGCCTGGGTCACGCCCTCCGGCAAGTTCTTGCCATCGCCCGGAGTCGTGGCGATCAGGTTGCCCTCGCGCCAGCCGTTCACCCAACCATAGAACTGGTCCTGATCGGTGACGATGACCTTGAATCGCATCCAGGCGTGCTCGGTGCCGCAGAACTCGGCACACTCCCCATAGTACTCGCCAGTCTTGTCGGTCTTGATCGTCATCTCGTTGACGTGCCCGGGGATCACGTCCAGCTTCCCTGCGAGCCGCGGCACCCAGAAGGAGTGAATGACATTATTGGAGTGCAGCCGGATCTTCACCGTGCGGTTGGCCGGAATCACCAGTTCGTTGGCGGTGATCACGCCAAGGCTCTGCCCGCCCTGGACGGCATCCTCGCCGTACTGCATTTCCCACCACCACTGCTTGCCGTAGACATCGATCACGAGATCCGATTCGGCCAAGGCATCGTGCTCGTCGAAGAGCGTGGTGATCGTCGGCACCAGGATGACCAGCAGCACCACGGCCGGCAGGATCGTCCAGGTGATCTCCAGCCGGGAATTGCCGTGGATCTGCGGCGGCCGTTGCCCCGGCGTCTTCTTCTTTCGGAAGCGCAGCGCCGTATAGACAATGGCAAACTGAACGCCGACGAAGACGACCAGCGCCAGCCAGAAGACCAGCTTGTAGAGGGAATTGATCCCCTCGGCTCCTTCGGAGGCCGGGCTGGTGGTGGTATAGGGCTTGAGCCCGGACGGCCCACAAGCCGTCAGGAGCACCACCGCCGTCAGCGCGAGCGTCCCAAGGGTCGCCACGCGGCCCGCGAACCCGCGGCGCGCGCGCGTCCCCGAAGCTGCGCTGGTTCGCCCCACGCGATCGTGGTTCCGCCGTTCCATTCTTCCTCCCCGCACCCAAGCCGGATGCGCCCATCAATGACTGGACCCCGCCGCGGGACATGCCCGCACCTGATGCCCCGTCTACCCCGGAATGTCGATCTCCCGCCAGCTCCCCGCTTCACGGAAGATGCGCATCAGCGCCATCGCAGCCACAAGGAGAGTTGTCACTCATTCTCAACTGCGAGCTACGTCTGACACGCGATACCTCGTCATTATGCGCCATGCGCCCACGATCTGAAAGCCACGATCGTGGCATTCCGGCACAGTCTCATCCAATCCTTCACCGTGTCAACGATTCGCAGTACGACGTGCGGCGTTGATGCCGGACACGGCCTGCCATGCGGCGACCGGTCGGCACCGCTACTCTTCCTCCCCCAAATATGTCATTGCCACACAAAGCGTGCCTCCCTGACAATAGGCGCAAGAATTCCGTACACTTGTACCTGTAGAGGTTTCCCGAAGTGTTGGGGGCGAGTCCTCGCCATCATCGGGGTTCCAAAGTCCAGATACCTCTTTCCCAAGTAATCCCCAATCCCGTGCCCACACGCGGCGTACCCAAAGGTACAGACGTGTCCAGTTCCATCCCGCCCCGCTCGGGCACCTCGGTCAAGGCTATCTCCATTGCACTCCTCATCATTGGGGTCGTGCTGATCCTCTTCGCGCTCTTCGCGGACACCCTGGGCGTTGGCGGTGGCCGTGGCTTCGGCTACCAGCAATTGATCGTCCTCATCGTCGGCCTCGTGCTGGCGCTCAGCGGCGGCGCGCTCATCCTCCAGCCCATCCTCAACCGCGTCCTGCGCGACTGAGCCCGGCGGCCCAGCCATCCGGAAATGCCCCGATTCCGGGTATCATGTCCCCAACAGCGCGTCACCGGCATCGGTCGGCGTCTTGTCGGCGTTTCCTCGCATATGGGGAAGTGCGCCGAACCTCCCGATCTTCCCTTTTCTTCCAGAGGAGTTGATTCGTTCCCATGTCCGACGTTGCCGCCCCGTCTGTCCCCTCGTCCGAACCCCTCGGCATCATCGCCCGTGAGGAACTCGCCGCTGTCGGCGCCCTGCGCGCCGCGTTGCGGGACATCGGCATCGACCCCGGCACAAAGCCGGTCGAACTCCGCGCCCTGCCATTCGACGGGACGTGGGGCGGCGCCTCGACCATCGCTCGCATGGTCGCCGGCGACCTCGTGAGCCAGGAGCTGGAGGCCGCCGGTGATCTGGAAGGTCTCTCCAAGAAAGAGATCAAGAAGAAGATCAACGAGCGCGTGAACGACCGTGCGCTGGCCCTCGCCGACCAGATCGCCGCCGCGTTGACCGCGTCCGGCCGTTTCGCGAAGGTCGAGTCGGTCAACGGCTACATCAACCTCTTCTACAACGCGAACGACATCGCCTCGCAGCTGATCGGCGAAGTCCTCGGCCAGCGCGACCGCTACGGCTGGGCGCCGGAAGGCACGCACACCGAGCGCGTGATGATCGAGCATTCGCAGCTGAACACGCACAAAGCCGCCCACGTCGGTCACCTGCGCAACATCTGCCTCGGTGTCGCCGTCACGAACATCAGCCGCGCCGGCGGATACCCCACCATGCCGGTCACCTACATCGGCGACATCGGGCGCCACGTCGTGCGCTGCCTCTGGTGCTACACCAGCTTCCACCAGGGACAGGAGCCGACCGGCGGGCAGCCCAAGGGACAGTGGCTCGGTGACATCTACGCCGAGTCCGATGCCCGGCTCAGCTTCCGGAAGGATGCACTCGGCTTTCTGAATCGAGTCATCAAGGAAGACGCCGAGTTCGTTGCCGCCATCGACCGCATGCTGAAATACCTCTGGCGCGGCGGCAACGTCGATGGCGAGGACATCGCCTATCTGCTCGGCCGCGTCTCATCCCAGCAGGAAATCGAAATCCCGCAACTCCGCGATGAGAACGTGATCGTCCATTTCTGGCCGATCGTCGGCGCCCAGTTGCGCGACGAGGCAGCCACCGACGCTGCCCGCGCCGACGCCGCCACGGACACCGACCTGCAGGATGAGGATGCCAAAGCGCCCGCCGAGCCCGCCGCGCCAACGATGAGCGCCGAGGAGCGCTACGCGACGTGGAGCGATCTGGCGGAGCATATGGCCGACTGGTGGCCCCACGTTCCCCGCTGGGAGCAGGAAGTGAAGGACACCTTCCAGCTCTGGGAAAGGAAGGACCCGGCCTTCGTCCAGCTCTGGGAACAGACCCGTGAATGGAGCCTGATCGACCTGCGCCGCATCTTTGCGGAGCTCGGCGCCGAGTTCGACGTCTGGTTCTGGGAAAGCGAGGCCGAGGACCCCGGTCGCGAGATCGTGAAGGACTTGCTGCGCCGGGGTATCGCCGAGGTCAGCGATGGGCTGCCCGTGGTGAAGATCGACGAGAAGCTCGGCCTGGAGCGCGAGACCTACCGCACCATGCCGATCCTCCGTTCCGATGGCACCACGCTCTATGCCACCAAGGACCTGGCGCTGACCCAGACGAAGTTCGTGGAATACGATGTCGACAAGGCGATCTGGGTCGTCGATGTCCGGCAATCGCTCTACTTCGATCAGATCGCGAAGATCCTCGAACTCTACGGCTTCGAGCAGGCCGCCCACACCGAGCACCTCGGCTACGAGTTCGTGACCATGCCAAGCGGCGTCATCTCCTCCCGGAAGGGCAACGCCCCGATGCTGGAGGATGTGCTGGCCGCCATGCACGAGCGAGCATTGTCGGTGATCCAGGAGAAGAACCCGACCCTCCCGGTGGAGCAGCAACAGACCGTGGCGCGCCAGGTCGCGATCGGCGCCATCAAATATGTCATGCTCGCCCGGGACGGCAACAAGGTGATCGTCTTCGATCCGGAGGAGGCACTCTCCTTCGACGGACACGCCGCACCCTACATCCAGTACGCGCACGCCCGCGCCTGCCGCATCCTCGAACGCGCGGAGACCACGGATGACACGATTGCGGCGGGGCTGGCATCGCTGAACTTCGGCGACCCCGCGCCGGAGGAGCTCGGCTTGCTGAAGACGATCGCCGATTTTCCGGCCATCGTCCTCCGCGCGGCAGAGGAGTACCGGCCGCTCCACATCACGAATTATGTCTACGATGTGGCCAAGCGCTTCAACGACTTCTACCATGCCTGCCCGGTGATGCAGTCGGAGGAGCCGACCCGCTCCGCCCGGCTGGCGCTGGTCGCCGCCACCCGGCAGACCCTGAGAAACGGCCTCGCCCTATTGGGCATCGACGCCCCGGAGCATATGTGAGCGCCACGACATCGACATCCCTGGAGAAGGGATCGGCATTCGCCGCGGCAAACTGGCTGCGCCGGGCGCCGATTCAGCCCCTGCTCGCCCCGATCTGGCTCGGCTGCGAGAGGCCCGGCGCCGAGCTGGGACCAACCGTTCTTTCCGAAGGCCTGACGGTGCGCTGGAACCGGGCCGACCGCCGCCATTTGCAGGCCGATCTGCTCTCCCCCATCACCGTGCCGGCGCCGACCCCGGAGGACGCGTTCGAACGACTGCATCGCAATGACCTCCAGTTCCTGCCGGAAATCACCGCTTCCGTTGTCCCCCTGGCCGACGAGGTAGAACGAGCGATTCTCGCCGGACATCTGCCGGTGACGATGGGCGGCGATCACGCGCTGGCGATCGGCACCATCGCCGGGGCATCCCGCGCCTGCGAACGGCTGGGCATGATCTGGCTGGATACGCATCCGGACCTGAACATTCCCTCCTCCAGCGAGAGTGGGCATATCCACGGCATGCCGATGGGCGTCGCCATCGGCATCGCGAACGAGGAGCTGCCGGATCTCGGCACCCTCGCCCGCAAGGAGCGGATGATCGATCCGAAGAACATCTGCATGCTGGGGGTTCGCGACATCGACCCGTTCGAGCGGGAGATGATCAAGCGACACGGTGTGTGGGGTCTCTCGATGGACGAGTGGTCCGACCTGGGGATCGTGGAGGGGCTGTTGCGCGCAATGTCCTACATGGAGGGACGCGACGTCGATGCGATCCACGTCTCCTTCGACCTCGACGTGCTCGATCCTCCCATCATGCCGGGCACCGGTACCCGCTACCAGGGCGGCCTGACGGTGCGCGAGGCATCACGCGTGCTGCGGATGATGAGCGACTGGAAGGCTCCCGTTCACTCGCTGGACATCGTGGAACTGAACCCCCTGCTCGACCCGGAAGGGCACAGCAACGAGATCGCCATCCACCTGATGGGCACGGCCCTCGGCGAGCGTATGGCCCTCAGCGGATAGTCCGCCCTGTTCCAGCGAAATCATTGTCTCGGCGCAGGTGAGACTGTTGTCCGGCACGAACACGAGACAACGCCTATCCGACGTACGGTCGGATAGGCGTTCCCGCTTTCGCAATGGCACTGTGATGCGTGTACGACGATCGCCTGAAGTCCAGGCAGTCGAATGGATTCAGTGCGAACCGAGCGAGGGTTGCCCCTTGGACAGCTGCGTCGGCTTGCCGGCCACCACATCTTCCTCCCACGGCGCATTGGCCTCGATGAAGGCCGCGACATCCTGGGGGGAGTGGGCGCGCAGGTCGAGCGCGGGATACTTGAGGCTATCCGGCAGGTAGAGATAGAAGGTGAACTGGATCGGCTCGACACGCTCCATCTCCACCCACCAGTCGTAGAGGGCGTTCAGCCAACCGAGCTCTGCGGCCCGCACACGCCACAGCGCGATGCCCGCTCCACGCTCGTAGGCAAGCGCCTCACCGAAGTAGACCTGCGCGGTGCCGTCACGCTCGATGATCGCTTTCACATCGTCGTAGTGGCGCGGCGAACCCTTGAGCGTGAACCGGTAGCCGGACATCCGCTGGCGCGGCTTCACGGCATACTGCTCTTCGAGTCGCTTCCGTCGTCGAACCCAGGGATAGATGGACATCCGATCCGTTGCCTCCAGGCAGGGCGGCCAGGTCTGCTATCGTGGCCACATCAGCATGTGAACCGGGCATCGCCGCCCACGGCCGGATGGCGCGGCGATGCGACATTTCCGGTAAGCATTGTACCGCGAACGACGCGCCCGTTCGCTATACGCCCTCTTCGGTTCCACTGCGAACGACCGGCCTCTCCCACTTTCCCACGTACAAAGGACGTCACGCCCATGCCTTCCGCTCCCGACACCCTCGCACCCGCCCGCAACCTCGAAATCAAGGTCGCCTGCGGCGGCGACGGACTCGCCGGTGTCGTCGCCCGGCTCGCCGATCTGGGAACCTCGGTCGGGGAGCGGCTCGCGCAGGTCGACACCTATTTCCGGGTTCTCCACGGCCGTCTGAAACTGCGCACGATCGCCCACGCCCGCGGTGACGAATCCACCGGTCCGCTCATTCGTGCCGAACTTATCGGATACGAGCGGACCGACCGCGACAGTTCGCGCTGGAGCAGCTATCGCGTCGTCGTCATCTCGCCGGAAGAGGCCGACACCCTGCGAACCGTGCTGGCCTCCACCATCGGCGTGCTCGTCACCGTAACCAAACGGAGGGACATCGCAATCGCCGGCCAGACGCGCATCCACCTCGACCGCGTCGAAGGGTTGGGGAGCTTTATCGAACTGGAAACGGTCATCTCGACGCAATCGGATGTGGAAGCCGCCACCGAGCATCGGCACGTTGCCGACGCCCTGGGCCTGGGGCGATGGCCCACTGTACCGGGTTCGTACAGCGACCTCCTCCTGGCGGCAAACGCCTGAGGACACGCGATATCAGACAGCAAGCGACCCCCGAAGTCCTTCGGGGGTCGCTTGCTGTGGCACGACGGCGATCGTCGGAACGAGCGACTAGCTGCTCGGCGTGCTCTCCGGCGAAGCGAAGATATCCGGCACATCCAGGTCTGCCAGCTGCGTCACCGTGAAGGTGGTCGCCTGCCCGTTCGAATCCGCCAGGATGTAGGTGCCCGCCGGCAGATCCGACAGCACCGCGCCAAACGTCTCACCCGGCTTCACGGTGTAGCTCGCGACCGGCTTCACGCCAGTCGGCAAGGCCGCCTCAGTCATCGGAATCGTGAACCCGGTGGCGTCTGCACCGTCCGGCGCCGAGAAGAGCACCAGAGTCACATCCGTCTTGGTTTCGTTCGTCGTCTGCAACATCACGGACGGTTGCGTCTCGAAGGACGGAAGGTTGATCTCGAGAGCGTCGCTGACCTTGACACCGACCGAGACGGTATCGCCTTCGGACTTCGCATCCGGATCGAGCACGTAGGTCTCCACCCAGGCCGGGACCGCCGACGCCGGAGAGGCCGCTGGCGACGCCATTGGCGATGCCACCTTGGTCTCGGCAGCAACCGGGGAGGCCGCCTCCGTGGCCGACGGCGAGGCGAAGATATCCGGCACATCCAGGTCCGCCGGTGGCGTCACGGTGAAGCTGGCCGCCTGCCCATTGGATGTGGCGAGGATGTAGGTGCCCGCCGGCAGGTCCGGCAGCACGGCGCCGTAGACTTCGCCAGCCTTCACGCTGTAGCTAGCGTATGGCGTCACGCCATCCGGCAGCTCGGATTCCTCCGCCGGGATCGTGAATCCGGTAGCGTCCGTTCCGTCCGGCGCGGAGAAGAGGACGAAGGTGACATCCTCGCTGGTCTCATTCGTCGTCTGCAGCATCACATACGGTTTGGACTCGATCGACGCGGCATTGATCGCCAGCGCATCGCTGGTCTTCACGCCAACCGCCGCCGAATCGCCATTGACGGTCGTGTTCGGGTTGAGCGCATAGCTGTCGACCCAGGCCGGAACCGTCGACACCGGCGAAGCGACGACTGCGGGCGTGGCAGGTGTGGCCGGCGCCTCGGTTGCTGTCGGTTCGGTAGTGGCTGTCGGCTCCTCGGTTGGAGTCTCGGTTGGGACCTCAGTAGCTGTCGGCTCTTCCGTCGGGGTTTCTGTGGGAACTTCCGTCGCCGTGGGTTCCTGGGTCGCCGTCGGCTCTTCGGTTGGGGTCTCGGTCGGGACCTCGGTGGCCGTTGGCTCTTCCGTCGGCGTCTCGGTTGCCGTCGGCTCGGTAGTCGCGGTTGGTTCCTGGGTCGCCGTCGGTTCTTCCGTCGGCGCCTCGGTCACGACCGGAGACGCGAAGATATCCGGAACGTCGATCGTGGTTTCCGGCGTGACATCGAACGTCACGGCCGGCCCCGTCGTCGACGCAAGGACGTACGTACCCGCCGGCAGATCGGACAACACCGCGCTGAATGTCTCGCCAGCCTTCACCTCATAACTGGCGACGGGAACCACGCCGCTCGGCAATGCCGATTCCTCGGCTGGAATCGTGACGCTGCCCGCATCGGTGCCCTCGGGCGCGGAGAAGAGGACGAAAGAGGCATCCGCGCTGGAATCGTTGGTTGTCTGGAGCGTCACAAACGGACGCGTCTCGAAGGACGGCGCGTTGATGTCCAGCGTATCGGCCAGCTTCACGCCGACGGTCACGGAATCACCTGCGACGGTGGTCGAGGAATCGAGCGCGTAGTTCGCGATCCAGACCGGCGCCGCAGCGACCGCCGGAGTAGCCACGGTTGTCGACATCTCCGGGGTTCCGGGCGTTGCGACCGGAGTCGCGGGAATGATGTTGGTCACGAGCGGCGCATAAATCCAACCGGTCTGACCGTTGCAGATGACGGGGAGGAAATCGTTCTGCGCATCGCCGGTGACTTCCACACTCTGCCCGTCCGGGACGAGGGTGAGGAACTGTCCGTCGAGGCTTGGTTCGGCGCGACAGTTCGCACCGACCTGCCCGGCTGTGACGATCGTGCCGGACCCGATCACCTGGTCGGTCGACGGCTGGGCAAACACCCCACCGACGGCAAACGACCCCAATGCCACAGCGCCGGCAACACCAAGCGCTGCAGTAGACGTTCGCACGCGCTTGGTCGCTGCCGACCAGTTGCGGATAGACACGAGACCTTCCTCCCATAGTGAGCCAGCGAATCGCGGTGGTGCGGAATGCAGTCCGTGCCCGTTCATCGCAGCAACAGAGCGCAACCTTTTCCATCATAGAGACTGGCTGTCCTTACGACAACCAAATCCGGGGATTGGCTTGCGTTCGCAAACGCCTGTGTCCAGATGGCGGATTGCCGATCTGGACACGGAACACATACATCTTCACGGTCGAGATGGCAACAGGCTCGTCCGAGATCCAGGCATCCTTGACGGTGTCCGGGTTTGGCCGACGGCTGGCAACAGCGTACGTGGCATGCGCGATCCGGCCGTGTGATGCCCCCGGATCTCGGCGCCTTCACCTTGACACCCCTTCATGAGACGAATACCGTCTTCCGATTGTCCCCAGACGCGTCTCGCCCCACCAAGGACCCCCAACGCATGCCAACACCCGACACCCTGAAAGCACGCCAGTCCACACTCAAGCAGGGCTATCGCGACGATCCTGACACCGCATTGGTCACGTCCGCCGTGCACAGCACGACGCCACCGGGCGACGATCCGACGCGTGTCCGCATCTCCGTGGACAGCCCGGCACGGACCACGCTGGACATCGGCGCGCACGTCGCGGTCGGCGGTGAGGACGACCTTCCCTGCTCCGGCGACATCTTCCTCGCCTCGCTCGCCGCCTGTCAGGAGATCACCATCCGCATGGTCGCCAATGCCATGGGCCTCAGGCTGAACCGACTCGCCGTGCGGGTTGAAGGCGACTGGGACGTACGCGGCACCCTCGCCATCTCGCGGGAAGCGCCGATCGGCTTCACCGCCATCCGCGTACTCGTGGACCTCAATCTGGACGCGAGCGAGGAGCAACGCACCCGCCTGCTAAAATCGGCGGAGCGCTACTGTGTCGTCTCGCAAACGCTGAAGAACCCGCCGCCGGTGGCGTTGGTTGTTCGGGGAGAACGCGAAGCCTGAAGCACAGAGATTCCGGCGTTGCGTGCGCCGAAGCACGCGAAAAGGATCATGACGAATGAATGACGGGACATCGAATCGTGATACAAGGCTCGATGCAGAGCTGAAACACGCCGAACCTCTGCGGGCTCTCCAGATTGATATGATGCGACGCGAACCGAGGCCGTGGAAACAGGTCTTTGCCGGCGCATCACTCTTCACCTTCGCCCAGTTTGCCGGTGTCGTGCTCATGTTGATCGTGACATTGATGAAGGGTGATTTCGGCGCTGATGGAACAATCTCCGCTGGCATCGACTTCAGTGACGAAGGACTCGAACTGTCCGGCCCCGATGCCGAAGATCTCTATGCCAACGCCTGGCCAGGATTTCCGATTGGTCTGGCCGCACAGGCCCTGATCTCGGTCATCGGCTTCTTCGTGATGATTCCGAAACTCACCGGGCGCAAGCCATACGAGTTGATGGGGCCGCGAGTCTGGCGGGAATTCGGGGCAGGGCTCGGGCTTGGCGCCCTGCCAGTAGCCATGGGGGTGGCGATCGTCGCCATGATCGGCTCGATCTCCCTCCACAATGCCTCGTTGAATACCGGGATCATATCCGGTCTCATGATCGGGATCGGAGCAGGATTTGCGGAGGAGATCTTCTTCAGGGGCTTCCTGCTCCGCCTTATCGACAAGCGATTCGGGTCATGGGTCGCGCTGATATCCATCTCGCTGCTCTTCGGACTTATCCACATCTCCAATCCCGGTGCCAGCCTGTGGGGAGCTGTCGCCATCACCATGGCGGCAGGGCCGTTGCTGAACGCAGCCTACCTGCTGACGCGACGTCTATGGCTTCCGATTGGCATCCATGTCGCATGGAATGCCGTTCAGAGCGCGGTCTTCGGCATTGACGTGTCGGGAATCGGTAGCGGTCGCGGACTCTTCGAGTCGACACACAGCGGCCCGGATCTTCTGAGTGGCGGAAGCATGGGGATCGAAGGATCGGTCGTTCTCGTCGCGATCGGATTGGCGTTTGGTGTCGCCATCACGATCCTCACGTATCGAGCGGGGCGCATGCTGCCGCGTCGAACCTGAACGAGCCGTCTCCCGAACGATCGTGGGGTTCCTGTCCGGGCTATTCTGACGGATCATGCCCGGATTCCCGGCGCAAAGAGGTTTGGACAAACGCATACCCGGCGGATGCTCGATCCGCCGGGTATGCGTTCGTTTTCTGGTACCGATCGGTGCCTACCCCTCCAGGAGCAGGGACTCCGGGTCTTCGAGCAGGTTCTTGATCGTCACCAGGAATTGCACCGCCTCGCGGCCGTCCACCACCCGGTGATCGTAGGAGAGCGCCACGTACATCATGGGCCGGACCACGATCTCGCCGTTGCGCACCACCGGACGCTCCTGGATGGTGTGCATCCCCAGGATCGCCACCTGCGGCGCGTTCAGGATCGGCGTCGAGAGCAGCGATCCGAAGACGCCACCGTTCGTGATCGTGAAGGTGCCGCCGGAGAGCTCGGCGAGGGAGAGCTTGTTCTCGCGCGCCTTGCCCGCCAGTTCGACGATCTCGCGCTCGATCTGGGCAAAGCTCTTGCGGTCCGCATCGCGCACCACTGGCACGACGAGGCCTTCCTCGACCCCGACCGCAATCCCGATATCGTAGTAGTGCTTCAGAACCAGGTCGGTGCCCTGCAACTCGGCATTCACCTGCGGGAAGGCCTTCAGCGCACCGATGGACGCCTTCGTGAAGAAGGACATGAAGCCAAGGTTGACCCCGTTCTTCTCCTTGAACGCATCCTTTCGCCGTTTCCGGACATCCATGATCGCCGACATGTCGACCTCATTGAAGGTCGTCAGCATGGCGGCGGTGTGCTGCGCCTCCACGAGCCGGGCCGCGATCGTCTGGCGACGGCGGGAGAGGCGTACACGCTCTTCCTCGGCGGCGCGTGGCCCCGGCGTCGATGTCGCTGGAACTGGCGATGGGACGGATGCCGGAACCGGTGCTTCAGGCACGGGCGCAGGAGTTGCCGACGCCGTGGCGGCGGCCGGTCCCCGGCTCGCAATGTAGGAGAAGAGATCGTCCCGCGTGATGCGACCGCCCGGACCGGACCCGCGTACCTGCGCGAGGTCGATGCCGTGCTCCTCCGCCATCCGGCGTACCGCCGGGGCAGCGCGCCCACCAGCGTCCTCACCCTGGACGACAGGAGCCGCTGGGACCGAGGCGGGGGCGGCAGCCACCGGAGCCGGCGTCTCGACCGGCGCGACAGGAGCAGGCGCCTCAGCCGGGACGGGCGCGGAACCATTCGCCGAGGACGAACCGGCTGCACCGGCGTCGATCAGGCCCAACACCTCACCAACGGTGACCGTATCGCCCTCCTGATGCTTGATCGTGCTCAGGACACCATCGTCTTCCGCCGTGACCTCCAGATTGACCTTGTCCGTTTCCAGCTCGAGGATGGTCTCGCCCCGGCTGATCTCGTCACCCTCTCCCTTGAGCCACTGCCCGACAACGGCGTCGACCAGCGACTCTCCCAGAGGCGGAACCTTGATCTCGATGGCCATGTGCTTCGCTGCTCTCCCGCGTACCTGTCGCCCAATGCGGGCGGTCGAATCCTGATTTCACGACAACCGATCCGGACAGGATCGAGCGCCTATTCTTCCTCGCCCGATCCCGCCTTCGCCGGAGTGCGGGAGACCGAGGCCTTCGTCACCCCATTCTTCGCGTGCCCGTTGCCAGATCCGTTCGCGGACGCCTTCCTGGCGGGTAGCTCCGGCACATCGGCAAATGCCGCCGCGACGATCGCGGCCTGCTCGCGATTGTGGCGATCAAGCGATCCCACCGCCGGGCTGGCGCGCTCCGGCCGGCCGAAGTAGTGGACGGGAATCTGCCGCCCCACGAGCCGCTCCAGCTTCCGGCCCATGAATGTCCACGCCCCCATGTTGCGCGGCTCTTCCTGAAGCCAGACGATCTCCTGGAGATTTGGATACTGCTGGATCACGTTGCTGAGCGCCGTATTCTGGAACGGGGCCAGCTGCTCGACGCGGGCGATAGCGACCCGGTCGCTCTCGGCACGAAGCGGACTGCTCTCCAGATCGACCGTAATGCGCCCGGAACAGAGGATCAGGCGGGTGACCTGATCGCGGCGCTGCTCGGCCAGCGGGTCGTCCAGCACGGGGTAGAAGGTGCCGCTCGTCAGTTCCTCCGGACGCGAAGCCGCCAGCGGATTGCGCAAGAGGCTCTTCGGCGTCATCAGGATCAGCGGCCGGGGATCGGAATCGAGCCGCGCCGCCTGGCGGCGCAGCAGGTGGAAGTACTGGGCGGCGGTGGAGCAGTTCGCGACGCGGAGGTTGTCCTCGGCGGCCAGCTGCAGATAGCGTTCGAGGCGCGCGCTGGAGTGTTCCGGCCCCTGGCCCTCGTAGCCGTGCGGCAGCAGGAGGACCAGCGAGGGTTCCTGCGCCCACTTCGCGCGGGCCGCCGCAATGAACTGGTCGATGATGACCTGGGCGCCGTTGGCAAAATCGCCGAACTGCCCTTCCCACAGCACCAGTGCCTCCGGAGCGTGGACGCTATAGCCATACTCGAAGCCCATGCAGGCGTTTTCAGAGAGCGGGCTGTTGTAGACCGCGAAGGAGGCCTTTGCCTCCGGCATCGCCTGGAGCGGGGTGAAGGTCGCGCCAGTCTTCGCGTCGTGCAGGACAAGGTGGCGCTGGCTGAATGTGCCACGCTGGGCGTCCTGGCCGGTGAGGCGGATCGGATGGCCATCGGCGAGGATCGCGGCAAAGGCCAATGCCTCGGCGTGCGCCCAATCGATGACTCCATCTGGCTCGTCGAGCACCTTCGCCCGCTTGTCCCATTGCCGCTTCAGCTTGCCATTCGGGGAGAATCCTTCCGGAGTCGCGTGAATGGCGGCCTGGAACATCCGCAGCTCTTCCGGCGTGACGGCCGTCTCCACCTCGCGCCGCTCGATCTTCGGTTCCTCTGTCTCCTCTTCGAAGACTTCGGTCCCCTCGGTGACACCCTTGCGGATCTTGGTCAGGCGATCGAGAACGCGTTGTTCCATCGCCTGTGCGTCGTCCTTGGTGACGACCCCTTCGGCGATGAGACGGTCGACCCATTGCTTGCGCAGGGTCGGATGCTTCCCGATCTTCGCGTAGAGCAGCGGCTGGGTGAAGGCAGGCTCGTCACCTTCGTTATGGCCCCAGCGACGATACCCGACGACATCGATCAGGAAGTCCTTGCGGAACCGGCTGCGATAGGCGGCGGCGAAGCGCGCGGCCATCAGGCATGCCGGGAGATCGTCAGCGTTGACGTGGACGACGGGGATCTCGAATCCCTTGGCAAGATCGCCTGCGTAGAGGGTCGAGCGCGAGTCGCTCCAATCGGTGGTGTAGCCGATCTGGTTGTTGACAATGATGTGGATGGTTCCACCCGTGCTGTATCCCGGCAGCCCAGAGAGATTGAGCGTCTCGCCGTTCGTCCCCTGGCCGGGGAAGGCCGCATCGCCATGGAGCAGGATTGGCAATGTGCGCGTGCTGTCGTGGATCGGCGGCCCGCCATGGGTGCGGTCATCCTGGGCGGCACGGGCCATACCCAGCACCACCGGATTCACGAATTCGAGATGGCTGGGATTCGGCGCCAGCACGACCGGCACCTTCAGAAGTTCGCCAGTCTCCGGATTACGGGAGAGACGGCGGCCAAGATGGTATTTCACATCGCCGGAGCGAAGGTCTGCCGCGGTCTCCGTCTCGCCAGTGGTACGGGCGTGCGAACCCTCGAAGGCAGCGATGAAGGCGCCATACGGCTTGCTCAGGATGTGGGCCAGCACGTTGAGGCGTCCCCGATGGGCCATGCCCATCAGCACCTCCACCGCCCCCGCCGACGTCGCATCGTCGATGATGCGGTCGAGCATCGGGATCAGAACGTCGTTCCCCTCGATGGAGAACCGCTTCTGCCCGAGGTACGTCTGATGGAGAAAGCGCTCGAACACCTCGACCTGTGTGAGGCGTTCCAGCAACTTCCGCTTGGCGCTCGCATCGAGTTCCGGATTGAACTCGCCGGACTCGACGGCATCCCGCAACCAGAATCGCTCTTCGGCGATCTGGATGTGATCGAAGTCGAACCCGGCCATCTTGGTGTAGGCATCGCGCAGGCGATCGATCGCCTCGGCAGCGTTGGCCGCGCCCTCCGCGATCTGGCCCCCGACGATGCTGGCCGGCATCGACTTCAGGTCATCCTCGGCAATGCCGTAGGTCTCGGGGAAGAGTTCCGGCGCTCCGTGCGGGGCACTGCCAAGCGGGTCCAGCTGCACGGCGAGATGGCCGTACTCCCGAATCCCTTGCGCAAGCCCGACCGCCGCAGCGACCTTCATCACATCGACCGCTGCACCAGCGACCGGTGCAGCCGCCTGGGGTGCAGCCGCAATGGTCGCACCGGATGTGGCCGGGGTCATGACAGCAGCGATGTCCGCCGGAGTAAGCGTATCGAAAAAGGCGCGGGTCTCGGCATCGATGGATGCTGGATCCGCCACGTACTGGTCGTACAACTCCAGGACGTAGCCCGCATTGGGGCCATAAAACGCGCTCAGGTCACCCATGGGTCTTTTCCATTGGCTCCTTGGACGGGTCCCAGAGAGACGAGGGACACACCGTCCTCTTCACGAGCATCGTCGCCGACATGCCGACGGTGCGACAGTATGGAAACGGATACATTGCACGCGAACAGGAACCTCAACGGGGGCTCTGCCGACTTCGCTGTCCCGGCCCGTACGTCGCTCAAAGTGTAGCATGAGCCCTCTCGCTTTCCTGCGCGATTCGATGCCCATTTCCTCCATTCGATGCGCGTTTTCACGCCAATATGTGTGAGGTTTTTCACAAACATAGGCACTGGGATCGATGCACTTCTCTTCATGCGCTCTGTCCAGATCGCGCATGAATCGAGACTTCCAGCACAGGAAGCGAGCCTCCCACGGCAAACCCCGGAAATCCGGGGCGTTCGCGGGGCGACGGCACCACTACGATCGTCGCGATCCCGGAACGATGTTCCGGAGGCCGACAAGCCATTCGGGTATTCGTCACCATTCACGGAGATGCTTCGATGCTTCGTTCCAATCGAACCGCGCCCCACCCCCATGCGGCACCCGTTCCGGCGACGCAATCCACAACAACCGCCGGATTCGGTGCCCGTGCCTGGCCAGTGACGGCCGTTGCCGCCGGCATATTGGGCCTTATCGCGACCTTCGTCACCGATCTCCACGTCGAGCCCGCCGATGGGTCGCCGACCACCGCCGCCATCGTGGAGCAGGTGAGCTATCGCACGGCCCACATCAGCATCGTCGCCGGCTATCTCGCCGTGGGGTTTCTGCTTCTGCTCGCGGCAGCCTGGCACCGTCACGTTCTTTCGGGCCAGCTGGAGAGCATCGCTGCCCGCCTTGTTCCCCTGGGCCTGACGGCATCCGCCGCTGCCCTCACCCTCGGGTATGGGTGGAAGGGAGCCCTCGCAACCTACCTGCCGGGAGCTCCGGAAGCGGATGCATTCGACAATCAGGGGGTGTACGTCTACTACATGTTGAACGACTTCGGATCGTTCATCGGCTGGCTGGGCGTGGTGGTCGCGGCTGCCGGGGTCGCCTGGATGGGCCTGCGCGAACGATCGCTGCCACTCTGGCTCGGATTGATAAGCGTGCCGCCGCCGGTGGGCGTCGTGGCGCTGGTCGGGGCGATCGGCCTGCCGGGCGCGCCGGGGCTCTTCGCGGCGATCTGGCTGGTGATAGCCGGAACCGGCCTCGCCCTGCGCAATCCGTTCGTTCGCACCGGAATCGGAATCCGATAGTCCCAGGTCACCCCTATTCCCGCTCGGGCAGTTCCGGTCCCAAGCAAGACCGGGCTTGCCGCATGTCGGACGCCCGCCATCCGGACACGGCGTGTATGCTGGCGAGCAGGAAGGAGCCACCATGCCGGAGTCACCATCCACGCCATTGCCGATCCCCGTCCTCACGACCACGAGCGGCCGCTTCACCCTCCGCCCGTTCACCCTTGCCGATGCACCTGATGTCCACGAGCACCTGAGCGATCCCCGAATTGCCCCCTGGACACTGAGCATCGGCCATCCCTACCCCGAAGGCGCCGCCGAGGGCTGGATCTCCACTCACGGGCCGGCGGCGGAAGGCGGAACCGACATCACCTGGGCAATCGTCACTCCGGAAGACAACCGGTCGATCGGCGCCATCGGCATCCATCTCACCCCACGACATCGCCGCGCCGAGATCGGATATTGGCTCGCCACGTCCTTCTGGGGCCAAGGCGTGATGACCGATGCCGCACGGACCGTGGTTGCCTACGGGTTCGAGACGCTCGGCCTGCACCGCATTCAGGCAACCTGCCTGCCGCACAATGTGGGCTCGTATCGCGTGATGGAGAAAGCGGGAATGACCTTCGAGGGTATCCTGCGCGGCTATTATGTCCGGAAGGGCAAATCCACCGACTGCGCCATGTACGCCATCGTCGCCGGCCGTGAAGGCGATCTTGCCTGAGAAAGTGTTTGGCAAGGCGGCTGTGTCATGGCCCGTCACTGCGGTCGTTTTGCAGGCCGACACGCGGTCGACCCGAGTTCCCCACCTGGCCATTACGTGGCCTATGCGCCACAAATATCGCCATCTTTTATGTCACGCTTTTCGGGACAGAGAAGACCCCGTTGCTGCCACGATCTCGACACCTCTGACCGAGAGGCCTCCATCCTGTTCAGACCATGGAAGTTTGTCGATGCGAATCATGAGCCTCAATGCGTGGGGCGGAACCCTGGGCGATGCCCTCCTTCCCTATCTTCGCGCCGAGCAGCCCGATGTCCTCTACCTTCAAGAGATCCCCCACAGTCCTGCAACCACAAAGGCATGGCTGGAATACCGGGACGGCAGTCACATCCTGCCGCAACGCACCAACCTCTTCACCGAGATTGCCAGCGCGATGCCGGAACATCTCGGCACGTTCCATCCGGCGGCCCGAGGCGTGCTGTGGAATGGCGAGCTTCAGGTGCCATCAATGTTCAGCCTGGCAACCTTTATCCGACGTTCGCTGCCGTGCGTAGCGCAGCTTCAAGGGTTCGTTCACAAGCGTTTTTCGCCGCATGGGTATAGCGACCATCCTCGCGCCCGGAATGCCCATATCGTCCGCCTGTACGATGTCGATGCAGATCGGATGGTCGTCGTAGCCCAGATGCACGGACTTCGCGATCTGCGCGGCAAGATGGATACCCCGGAACGACTGGCACAAGCACACAGGCTTACGGAGATGGTGAGCGCCATCGCCGAACCAGGCGACACCCTGGTCGTATGTGGCAATTTCAACGTGGAGCCTGGACGTGAGACGTTCGCCGTGCTTGGCGCACTCGGCCTGACCGAGCTCGTGACAGCACGGGGATTTCCGGGAACACGCACCGCGTCGTACACGAAGCCGGGTCGCTTCGCCGACTACCTCCTGGTGAACCGGCCGGAAGCGGTCCGCTCCTTCGCCGTGGTCATGGATCCCGAAGTCTCCGACCACTGCCCGCTGCTGCTCGAGATCTAGCGAGAACGACCGCACGCCGTCATGGCGCGTCTCCATCGTTGCCGATGGGCATCAGGAGGTGGATGTCCTCCGGTTCGAGCGCGAACTTCTCCGGGTCCGGCGATGCAAGCACCCAAGCGCCCATCCGCAGGTAGGCGTCCACCGTGTTCCACGTCGGCGTTGCCGAGATGTAAAGCGCCGTCGCCCCGAGCGCCCGTGCCCGCTCCACGATCAGCGCGGTGAGCTGCTTGCCGATGCCTCGCCCCCGATGCCCGGCACCGACGTGCAGCAGGTCGAGCGCCATCACCGCCGGATCGCCACCCACCGGCAGCACATCGAGCACACCGATCCCAACCAAATGCGTCCCATCGTACGCACCGAACGCCACGCCACCGCTGGACAACACCTCCCGGATACGACGCGGATAGTCCGGTGCGGTGGCCGGGTTCCAGCCAGGGACCGAGATCCGCTCCGACCGCAGCACCAGTTCCCCATCGGCCAGTACGTAGACACCGTTGATCTCCTCCGCCCGATCGATCTCCAGCACACGGCCGGCCTCCGTCGATATCAGTTCCCGAAAGGTCACGATGCCCATCCGGACCTCCACGTCATTCCGGAACGACGCTGCCGCGCGATTCCCGTTCGAGCTGGAACAACGCCACCGCCGCGAGCAACGACACCGTCATCGTCGTCCACAGGACAGGATCGTAACTCCCGGCAAGCGTGAAGAGCGATCCCACGACGATGGGAGCCAGCGACCGCGCCCCGGTCAGAAAGAAGGACATCGTGCCGCTGATCGCCCCGAACCCCTCCCGCCCGAAGTAGTCCACGACCAGTTGCGCGCGCATCAGCGTCACCGCACCGCGCCCCATGCCGAGGATCGCCACCGCCAGGATCACGCCGAGATGCGTTCTCCAGCCCATGAGCAGGAGGATCGCGGCCCCTTGCAAGCCGAAGATCGCCATCGTCAGGGTGGTCGCCGAGATCCGCTCACCGATGGCGGTCGCAACGACCCGCGACAACACCTGTGCCGCCCCGATCAGGCCAGTGGCGGCAGCCGCGAACTCCGGACTCTCCCCGCGCCATGTCAGGTAGGGGATGAGGAAGACCCCGGCGGCAATGGTCGAGAACGTCTCGAGAAAGAAGGAGAGCGTCAGCCAGCGAAACGCACGGTCGCGCAGCATGCCGAATCCCGTGCCCCGGCGATGCGACGGCAAATGGCTCCGCTCGTGCGCGGGCTTCGCGTTGGCGGGGTCAGGACGGACGTTGTCGACCCACGCGCCGTACTGTTCCGGGCGGTCGCGAATGAAGATCGCACTGAGCGGGATCGTCGTCACCGCCATGATCAGCGCCATCGCGGACAGCATGCCTCGCCAGCCCATCCGGACATCCATCCAGCCGCCAAGGGGCAGGAAGACGGTACTCGCAAATCCGCCGACAATCGTCACGATCAACAGCGACCGCGCCCGGTAGCGATCGAACCAGGCGGTAAGCGCCGCGAACGCCGGTTCGTAGAAGGTGGTGGCCATCGCCAGCCCGATGCCGACCCAGACGAGATAGTAGAGCCAGACGGTATCGACCCGCGACCATCCCAGCACGCAGACCGACCCAATGGCTGCGCCAGCCGTCATCACCCAGCGCCCGCCACGCACGTCGATCCAGCGTCCGACCCACGACGCGACAATGCCCGAGACCAGCAACGCGACCGAGTAGGCGCCGGTCAGGGTCGCAGCGGACCAGCCCAGGTCATCCTGCATCGGTGTCATGGCGACCGAGAAGATATAGAACAGGACGCCGTAGGCGACCATCGTCGTGAAGGAGAGCGCCCACGTCATCGACCAGCCGGGAAAGACCGGCCGCAATCCCAGCCTGCCCCGCAAAGCCCCGGCGCTCACGGCTCCTCCGGTATCGACGTATCGCCCACCCCGAGCTCCCGCTGCATGAGCACGGTGTCGACCCACTGCCCATGCTTGAATCCGACGGCCCTCAACACCCCGACATCCCGAAAGCCAAACCGCCGATGCAAGGCGATGGATCCGGCGTTCCCGCTATTGCCGATCACGGCAACCATCTGCCGCCATGGTCCGGCCTCGCACCGGGCGATCAACGCCGCCAGCAACGCGCTGCCAATCCCCTGCCCGGCCAGACCTTCGCGCACGTACACGGAATCCTCGACGGTGAAACGATAGGCCCGGCGCGGACGATAGGCCGAGGCGTAGGCGTACCCCAGCACCTCGCCGTCCCGCACGGCGACGAGATAGGGATACCCCGCCGCGCGCGCCGATTCCTGCCGGGCAATCATGTCGGCAACGGAGGGCGCCTCTTCTTCGAAGGATGCCAACCCGGTCAGGACGTGATGCGCGTAGATCGCCTGGATCGCCAGCGCATCGTCCGGCGTCGCATCGCGAATCCGCAGGTCGCCCGTGCCGATCGTGCTCGCTCCCACACCCGCCTCCATCAATCGCCAAATCCTGCGCGTATCGTAGCGGGTTCCTTGGTATAACGGAATGGACACGGCCCAGACTCCAGACGCCCACGCCTTCGTCTCTAGGAGCCAGCCCTCGATGCCTCTCCAGCCTTCTGCGCCGGGTCACGACGATACGGACGGTGACGACAGCCGCCAGGGAGAGGGACAGTCGAGCCGAACGGCATTCAAGCCTATCGCCATCGCCCTCGGCATCACTGCCGCTTTCATGGCGATCGAGGCAATCGGCGGCTTCCTCACGAACTCGCTGGCCCTGATCGCCGACGCCGGGCACATGGCGACCGATGTCGCCGCGCTCGGGTTCTCGCTCTTCGCCATCCGCCTTGCCCAGCGCCCGCCGACACCCCGTCGCTCATTCGGTTACCTGCGAGCGGAGGTACTGGCCGCCTTTATCAACAGCGCCTTCCTGATCGGCCTGACCTTCATCATCCTGTGGGAGGCATTCCTGCGCCTCAACGAGCCGCCCGAGGTCCACAGCGGCCCCATGTTGATCGTCGCCGTCGCTGGGCTGATCGCAAACCTCTGCTCGGCGTGGGTGCTCTCCCGCGGTGGCGCACACCAACACAACCTGAACATGCGCGGCGCCTTCATTCACGTCGTCAGCGATGCGCTGGGCTCAGTCGGAGCCATTGCCGCTGCCCTCATCATGCTAGCCACCGGCTGGTATCTCGCCGATCCCATCCTCTCCGGAGGTATCGGCTTGCTCATCCTCTGGAGCTCGTGGAAGCTGCTCTCGGAATCGGTTGATGTGCTGCTCGAAGCCGGACCGAAGGAGATCGATCCCGAGACAGTGTCGAAGGCCGCGACCGAGATCCCCGGGGTGGAGGGGCTCCACGACCTACACATCTGGACCGTCACCTCCGGCATGGTCGCAATGAGCGCCCATGTCTCGGTGGACGACTTCGCCCACTGGGCAGAGACCTGCGAGACCCTGAATCACCTGCTGGAAGAGCGTTTTGGCATCGCCCACGTCACCCTGCAACCGGAGACACTGGACACCTCTCACCCGCCAGACGACTTCGCAGCCCGCACCGGCGGTCACGCGCACTCGCACTGATCGCCCTCACCCCACCCCCGGCCAATCGGTCCCGGAAACCACGGAAATCCGGGGGGATTCGGGGAAGCGCCGCAACTAGGCTGGATGCATGACGGAATCCGGACGATTCCCGTCACCTGCGCCCCGAAAACCGGGGCCGCATCTATCGCAACCAGCCAGTCCCTCACCCGAAGGAGTTCCCAGTCCATGTCCACGTTCGACCGTCCTCTGTCCCGCCGCAAGCTTTCCGCAATCGGCGTGGGGCTTGCCGCCGGAACGGCCCTCACCACGATCACCCACCCGGCCTTCGCCCAGGATGCGACACCGGAAGGCTCGCCCGCAGACGATCAGGGCGGCATGCCGCCGCTGCCCGAAGGCGCAATCCCGGTTGCCCAGGGCCTCTGGAACCCGAACGGTCTCGCGATCGCCGAGGACGGCACGCTGTATATCGCCGAAGCCGGCGTTGCCGGCGGGGGTGAGGCAGCCCCCGCCGTGGCCGCCACCCCACTTCCGGACGGCTCGTTGCCCGTGGGGCCACTCCCGCTCGTCGCTCCGCAGGTTTCCAAAGTCGCCCCTGATGGCACGCAGTCCATCGTCACCACCGAGGCCGGCGGCACGGGCATCGCGATCGTCGGAACCGAGGCCTACGTCGTGAACGGCGGCACGTCGGTTTCCACCGGCTTTGCGCAGATCCCCGGCGAAAACACGATCCGGGCTATCGACCTCGCCACCGGTGCAGTCCGCCAGGTTGCCGAACTCGGCACTTACGAGATCGACAACAACCCGGACGGCCTGGACATCAATCCGAATCTCTATGGCATCGCCGCATCGCCGGACGGCATCCTCTACGTAGCCGACGCCGGCGGCAACACGATCTACACCGTCGATCCCGCCAGCGGTTCATCCTCGCTCTTCGCGGTCGTCCCGACCCTGACCGACCTCACCGGCGCGACCCCGACCGCCGAAGAGGAGGCGATGCAGCCCGGCCCGCGCCAGCCGGTCCCCACCGGCATCGTGGTCGATGACGCCAGCACCATCACCGTCGGCCTGCTCGGCGAGAACTGGTCCGGCCCGTCGATCCTGAACTATGCGCCGGACGGCACCTATACCGAAGGCGTCTCCGGCATTCCCTTCAACGTTGCCATCGCCCTCGGTCCGGACGGCCTGCTCTACGCGAGCCAGCTCACCGCCGACTTCAGTGGCGAGATGCCCGCACCAGGCAACGTCTTCCGGATCGCTGCTGACGGAACGGTGGAGCCCGTGGTGCAAGGGCTCTTCTTCCCGCACGGCATCGCCTTCGATGCCGACGGAAACCTCTACGTCACGGCGAACTCGATCATCTCCGCACCAGACGCCCCGGCCGGCATGGTCCTCAAGTTCGAAGGGATCGCCACCTCGATGTAGATCCCATTCAGGGGCACGCCCTGGCAGACGATGCATCTCTCCCCGCATTGCCTGTCAGGGCATGACCCGATTGTGCGGTTCTGCCTGAGACCTCGCTGTCCCGATGACGCCCCCTGCGCAGCCGGGCATGGTCCTTCTCGGCAGCGCATTGCCGATGCTCAGGACATTGCAAGCGGTGCGTCGAACTGGCGAAGGTTCGTATGCTGGAAGAGCGCCGCGACCAGTTGCTGCCGGCTGCGCACGCCAGCCTTCTCGTAGACGCGGCGGAGGTGCCATTCCACCGTGTGTTCGCCGATGTTCAGGCGGTCGGCCAATTCGCGGTTCGAGCCGCCCGTCGCCAGCAAGCGTACGATCTGCCCCTCCTGCCGTGTGAGCATCCAGCTCGCCGGAATCTCGATACCGGTTGCCGGTCGCACCGGCACGATCACGACCGCCGCCACGCCCTCTTCCCCAGCCGGAGATGCCTCTACCCGCACCGAGCCGTGAGCGAGCGGGATCGTCACGCCCACCGACTTCGCCTGCCCGGAAGCGGCCCCCTGATCGAGCGCCGCCAGGGCCGACCAGATCGCGGTGGGGAATGCCCCTTCCGCCTCGGACAGGCCGTCCAGCCATCGTTGCCCGAGCGGGCTGGCGTAGCGGATCGCGCCATCACGCTCGATGAGCAGGACACCGCTTCCGTCTTCCAGCAGGGCAGCGGGGCCGCGCATCGCGGTAGCGGCAGCCGCCTGCTGGTGCAACGAATTGGCAATCCCCACCGCCAGTACCTGACCGACAAGCGGGTTCACCTGCTGCATGAAGGCGATATCGCTGCCTCGGAACGGGCGTTTTGCGTCACGCCGATACGCCTGCATCGCCGCGACCGGGTTCCCATCCGCCCGGAAGATCGAGAGGATGGCCCCGCCAAGCGGACTCTGGTACTCGTGGTAGGTCCGGTAGTGGGCGCGAGCATCGAATTCCGCAAACCGGTTCCGGTCGATGCCCCAGCACTGATCCTGACGCTCCTGCAAGGCGACGCTGCGCGTTCCGTTGCGCGCCATTTCGGTCAGTTCGGCGTAGGGAATCGGCATCGTGAGGTGGACCTCCCGCAGCCATTCGAGGCGCGCAGCCGCATCGTTGTCGCTGGCAGACAGGAGCCGGTTGACGAAGTGGGTGCTCGCATCAATGCGGAAGAGCCGATAGCCATCCCAGCCAACCGCCTCGCCAAGGATCGCGGCAACGCGCTCGCCGAGCGCTTCCAATGGCAGGCGCGAGGCAAGCAGGGAGGACAGACGGGTACGAGCGATGTGCTGGTTTCGTGAAAGACGAGGCACGGGCGGATCTCCGGAGCACCTTGGGTACAAGGTGCACATGGGTGTCGGATCGCGAACCGGTGTCATCGAATAAGTCCCGTGGAGAAGACGTTCCGTCGCCGCGCCCGGTTCCCTCCGCTCTGCCAAAGCCCAGGCCCGATCGTTGGGCGTCATCGCCAGCGCCGCCGGACACCCGCTGGCCCGGTCGGCGGAGCCGAAATTGACGCGATCCGTCGCGCTCTGCTAGCCTGCCCCAAGATCGAATCGAAAACGTTCCATATCTCCGGTCGCAGACCACAGGTCATGGCGCGCCAGAGCGTCATACACGCATCGGCAACGGGCACCAGGGTCTTCATCGTCGGTCGGCAGTCACCGCATTCCCAAGCAACCGTCGCCGGACCGTCCGGTGGCGATTCCGTGAGGCCATACAAGGAGCACGCATGAGCACCCGTGACACCAACGATCCCCAGCGCTTCCAGGTTCTGAGCAACCGTACCCTCCGCCTGATGAGCACCCGCCGCCGCCTCTTCGCGACCGCCGCCGGCATGTCCGGAGCGATGGCGCTCGGCGGATCGCTGGCGGGAGCGGCCCCATCTGTCTCGCGCTCCGCACAGCAACGCGCCCAGGAAGAAGTGGCGATCGTCATCGGCACGCTGGGCGAAGCGAGTTCGATCAACCCGTTCCAGTCGTCCGCCGACTCCGAAACCAGCTGGCGGGTGATCCAGCTCTTCGACGAGCTGCTTCGCATCGACCCCGTCACCTTTGCTCCGAAACCCGGCATCGCCAAGGAGTGGAAGGTCGATGGCACGACCATCACCCTCACGCTCCAGGACAATGTGAAGTTCTCCGACGGAAGCGACCTGACCGCCGACGATGTCGCCTTCACGATCCTTGGCAACCTGCTGCCCGCAACCGGCTCCATCAATGCCTCCAAGTTCGCCACGATCGAAGGCGCCGCCGAGGTAATGGACGGCAGCGCGAAAGAACTCACCGGCGTGAAGGTGGTCGACCCGAAGACCCTCACCATCACGCTCACCCAGCCCGATGCGGCGATCCTCTACAACCTGCGATACGTCAACCCGGCTCCGAAGGCGCAACTGGAGGGCAAGGACCTCAAGACCGATGCCTGGTTCCAGAACCCGGTCGGAGCTGGTCCATTCAAGTTCGAGTCGTGGACTACCGACGCCGACTTCGTGATGACCCGGAACGAGAACTTCTGGGAAGCCGACAAACCGGCCATCACCAAGGTCACCCACCGCGTGATCGCCGACGCCCAAAGCCTGGTGCTCGCGTTGCTGAACAACGAGATCGACGGTTCCAATTACCCCTCGCCGACCGGCAAGGACGAGTTGGAGAAGAACGAGAACCTCGCCATCCTCGTGCCGCCGTTCAGCTCGCCGAACGGATGGATCTTCAACACCCGCAACAAGCCGCTGGATGACAAGAACGTCCGCAAGGCGATCGCGATGGCGCTCAACAACGAGCAGTTCGCCGCCGATTCCCTGCTCGGCCTGGGCAAGGCAGGGCTCGGTCCGCTCGCACCGGGCAGCTGGGCCTATGACAAGGACCTGAAGCCGATCCCATTCGATGTGGATGGCGCCAAGAAGCTGGTCCAGGATGCCGGCGCCGAGGGCGCGCAGATCCGGTTCACGGTCAACGCCGGCAACATCCAGCGCGAGGACTGGCTGACCTTCACCCAGGCAGGACTGCAGGCCATCGGGCTGGAAGTCGTCCCGGAAGCGATCGAATACGCCACGCTGGTCGAGCGGGTGACGGTTGCCCACGACTACGACGCCTCGAATGGCGACTTTGCTGGAGCCACCGCCCAGCCAACCGACCTCTACGAGCAGTTCCATTCCAAGGGATCTTCCAACCACTCCGGCTTCAGCACGCCGGATCTGGACAAACTGCTGGAGCAGGCCCGCGTCACCATCGATCAGGAGGCAGCCAAGCCGATCTGGGTCGAGATCCAGGGCATCCTGATGGACGAAGTGCCGACCGACTGGGCGTGGTACCGGCCATTCCTCCACACGGTCAACAAGAAGTGGCAGAACGTCGTCGACAGCGCGAACGACGGCCTCTTCTACACGCTGAAGGACTGGACGCTCTAGGACCGGCCAATTGGCGGCGGGCTGCGTCATGCACAGCCCGCCGCCCGGCAACATTGGACGGCCCAATAGTGCCTATGGAATCCACGGGCGATCACACGGATCGCTCCCTATGTGGAAACGTCCGTAGCCACCGCAGACCTTTCAATAGGTCATTGACCTCCACACTCACGGGAGCCGCGCCATGCAGCCAGGACTCTGGGCATTCGCCATACGCCGGATCCTCTTCTTGATCCCGCTGCTGATCGGCCTCACGCTGGTGATGTTCCTGCTGATCCACATCGCGCCGGGCGATCCGGTCACGGCGATGCTGAGTCCGCAAGCCGTCGCCAACCCGGAGTTCCTCGCCCAGGCCCGCAAGAACCTCGGTCTCGACCAGCCCCTGCCAATCCAGTATCTGAAGTGGCTCGGCAACGTGGTCCAGGGTGATCTCGGTACCGCCTATTCCTTCAACAACAAGCCGGTCCTCTCGCTGATCGGGGAACGGCTGGGCGCCACGGTCGAGTTGCAGGGTATCTCGCTCCTGCTGGGCATCCTGATCGCGGTGCCGGTTGGCATCCTCTCCGCCACCCGGCAATATTCGGTGCTGGACAACACCGTGACGATCGGTTCGTTCATCGGGCTGGCGCTGCCCAACTTCTGGCTCGCGCTCCTGCTCCAGTTCTGGCTGGGTGTGAAGCTGGGCTGGGTGAAGACCAGCAGTGCCGGCATCGGCGACGCGGGATTCGCCGACAAATGGAAATACTGGCTGCTGCCGGTCATCGTGCTGACCCTGCCGAACATCGCCTATTTCGCACGGTTCATGCGCTCGTCCATGCTGGAAGTAATCCACCAGGACTACATGACGACGGCCCGCGCCAAGGGGTTGGACAACCGGGCGATGCTCTACGGCCATGCGCTGCGTAACGCCCTCATCCCGATGGTAACGGTGATCGGACTCCAGTTGCCACGTATCCTCGGTGGGGCGGTCATCATCGAGACCATCTTCGCCTGGCCCGGCATCGGCATGCTGGCCTGGACGGCGATCGGCAAGCGCGACTATCCGGTGATCCTCGGCATCACGCTCCTGACCGGTGCCGCGATCATGATCGTGAACGTGTTGGTGGACATCGTCTACGCACTCGTCGACCCGCGCGTCAGCGTCGGCGGATCGGGAGGTGGCCATTGAGCGCCATTTCATCATCCACAACACCCAACGCTTCCTCCACCACGGCGCTGGAAGCGGCCTCGATGCCGCCACGCAAACGGTTCCCGGTTGTGGCGCGATTCATGGAGAACAAGCTGGCGATCGTCGGACTGGTCGTCATCCTGTTGCTCTATGCCTCGGCGATTGCCGCGCCGTTGCTGATGCATCACCCTCCCGACGAAATCACCTTCGGCAACCGTACGAAACCACCCTCCGCCGAGTTCTGGATGGGCACCGACCGCTCCGGCCGCGATGTCTATTCCCGCCTCATCAAGGGTGGCCAGGTCTCGCTTGCCGCAGGATTCGCCTCCGTCGTGATCGTGATGACGATCGGTACGGTGCTGGGGGCGCTCGCTGGCTTCTTCGGCGGCTTGGTGGATGCGTTCCTGATGCGCCTGACCGACATCCTGCTCGCGATTCCGCTGATCCTGCTGCTGATCACGGCAGCCTCGCTCTTCCGGCCCAGCCTGCGAACAACGATCATCGTGATCGGTGTCTCCTCCTGGCCGGGCGCAGCGCGATTGGTCCGCGGGCAATTCCTGCAACTGAAGGGACAGGAGTTCGTGACCGCGGCCAGGGCGGTCGGCGCGAGCCCGGCGCGGCTGATGTGGAAACACCTCTTCCCGAACGCCTTGGCGATCATCATCGTCGAGACAACACTCTGGCTGTCCTACGCGATCCTGCTTGAGGCGAGCCTCAGCTACCTTGGCCTGGGTGTCCAGATTCCGACGCCATCGTGGGGAAACATGCTGCAGGAGGGGCAGAGCGAACTGCTCTACGGCGCCTGGTGGCTGACGCTGTTCCCCGGCCTGGCGATCTTCATCACGGTGCTGGCGTTCAACCTGATGGGCGATGGGCTCCGCGACGCCCTCGACCCGCGCCACCGCCGCCGGTAGGACAACCGGAATTTCCTCCGGTCAGCATCCACTCGCCCAACGCTGGCGGAGGGATTTAACCTTGAAAATCATCCAGCTTGTGGATGATTTTCAAGGTTAAATCCCTCTCGCGCCATATCGTCAAGCCTCTGTTCCGATGTCATCGAACGCCCTGATTGCCACCCGTGATACCCTAGAGGGGTATATGGAGAGGCTTCGCTGTCGAAGCCTCTGAAAGGCAAGGGCGTCCATGCACCCAGCACCAACCGATCCCAAACACCACCATCACGACATGCAGGGTAACGGGAACCATACAGCCGCCCATGTGCACGATCACCCTGCATTGGATCCGGCGCACGAGGGTCATGCAGGCATGCAGGACGATCGCGCGGCGATGGGCCACGGAAGCAGCCACACGGGACATGCAGATCACAGCACACACGTCGGACACGGTGGCGGGCACGACAAGCATGCCGGCCACAGCGTCGCGATGTTCCGCGACCGGTTCTGGCTCAGCCTCCTGCTCTCGATTCCGGTGGTCCTCTACAGCGAGATGGTGCAGGACTGGCTGCATTTCTCCATGCCCTCCTTCCCCGGCAGCGACTGGGTCGCCCCGGTCCTCGGCACCGTCGTCTTCGTCTACGGGGGCAGGGTCTTCCTGAAGGGTGGATGGGACGAGCTGAAAGATCGCCAACCCGGGATGATGCTCCTCATCTCGCTCGCGATCGTCGTCGCCTGGGTCGCCAGCGTCGCCACCTCGTTCGGTTGGCTCGATCTCGACTTCTGGTGGGAACTGGCCCTGCTCGTCACCGTCATGCTGCTCGGGCACTGGCAGGAGATGCAGGCCATCGGCCAGGCACAGGGCGCGCTCGACGCCCTCGCCCCCCTGCTTCCCGATGAGGCGGAGCGCATCGCCACTGACGGCTCCACACAAATCGTGCCCGTATCCTCCCTGGCAGTCGGTGACACGGTGCTGGTCCGGCCGGGCGGGCGCGTCCCTGCTGACGCCACCATCATCCAGGGGCAGGCCGAAGTGGACGAATCGATGATCACCGGCGAATCGCGTCCCGTCGAACGGAGCGTCGGCGACCGTATCGTCGCCGGAACGGTGGTAAGCGACGCATCGCTCCGCACCCAGGTGAATGCCCTTGGCGACGACACCACGCTCGCAGGCATCCAGCGCATGGTGGCCGAGGCGCAATCGTCCCGCTCCCGCGCGCAGGCCCTCGCGGACCGCTTCGCCGCCATCCTCTTCTACGTGGCGGTCGGTGCCGGCATCGTCACCTTCGTTGTCTGGTCGCTCGTCGGCACCGTCAGCGAAGCAGTCGAACGGACTGTCACGGTGCTCGTCATCTCCTGCCCGCACGCGCTGGGGCTGGCGATCCCGCTCGTGATCGCGATCTCGACCGCCGTCGCGGCGAAGCAGGGCATCCTCGTCAAGGATCGCCTGGCACTCGAAAAGATGCGGACGGTCGACACCGTACTGTTCGACAAGACGGGCACCCTCACGGAAGGCGCGCACGTCGTCCACGACATCGCCCCAGCCGCCGGGACCACGACCGACGACGATCTGCTCGCCCTGGCAGCAGCGGTCGAGGCCGACAGCGAACATCCTCTCGCCCGCGCCATCGTCACCGCTGCGAACGAGCGCGGCCTGTCCATTCCGGTAGCGAGCAATTTCGCGTCCGATGCCGGGCGTGGCGTCCGCGCGACGGTCGATGGCCGGGAGGTCGCCGTTGGCGGGCCGGCGATGCTGCGCGAGCGCTCCCTGGACATCCCGGCGTCCCTGCAGAAGGTGGAGGCGGACTGGGCGGCGCGTGGCGCGGCGGTTCTGCATGTCGTAGCCAATGGACGGGTCGTCGGGGCGCTTTCACTGGAGGATCGCGTCCGACCCGAATCGAAGGAAGCCATTGCCGAACTGCACGCGCAGGGTATTCGCGTGGAAATGATGACCGGTGACGCGCGCTCGGTTGCGGAGGAGGTCGGCATCGACCAGGTTCTCGCCGAAGTCCTGCCCGGAGACAAGCAGGCGCAGGTGAGCGCCATCCAGCAGCGCGGCGAGCAGGTCGCGATGGTCGGAGACGGCGTCAACGACGCCCCGGCTCTCGCCCAGGCGGATGTCGGGATCGCGATCGGTGCCGGAACGGACATCGCCATCGCCTCGGCGGGCATCGTGCTCGCCAGCAGCGATCCTCGTGCCGTCTCCGGCGTCCGCACGCTGTCGGCCGCCAGCTACCGCAAGATGATCCAGAACCTGGTCTGGGCCACCGGGTACAACGTGATCGCGATTCCGCTGGCGGCCGGCGTGCTGGCCCCGTGGGGATTCGTGCTGAATCCGGCCGTCGGCGCGGTCATGATGAGCCTCTCCACCATCATCGTCGCGCTGAACGCCCAGACCCTGCGCGGCCTCGATCTCCGGAGAGGCCCGGAATGAGCCGTCCCCCAATGCTGATCGCACTCGTGCTTCCCGTGGCCTTCCTCCTGCACGATGGCTGGATGGCTCACGCCGGGCACATCGTCTACGAGGACGACCACGCGGCAATGACCGAGACCAGCGCAAGCGGCCATCACGATGCCCACCGGGGGACGATGACCGACTCCAGTCTCCCGGCGGACGCCATCATCGCGCCCGACATCCCCGCTCCCACGCATGAGACCTGCATCACGATTCGCATCGGTGCGCCAAATCCCGTTCCGGGTGTCTCCCTCGGGTCCGGCGCAGCCGCGATTCTCCCGTCGCCTCCAGCCAACGACCGGAACAGCATCGGGATCGAGCCATTCTCGCCGCCACCCTCCCAACCGCCAACCGTCCGGCGAGCGCTCCTGCAGGTGTATCTGATCTAGGCCGGTGACCCTCCGGCCGTTCCGGCCACAGACGCTATCGTATGCGAACCAGCCATCCCAGACAGGAGCTTCTCATGGCCTTCTTTTCGACTCGCCCATCCCTGAACCGTCTCTCGATCGCCGCCGCGCTCACCGTCTCGCTGCTCGGCACGCCGGTCGTCGCCTTCGCCCAGTCCGGCCACATGCACGATGAGGGCACGCCGTCCGCCTCCCCAACGCCATGGAGTTGCGACATGACGCCCGGCATGGGCACGAACCCCTCGTCGTCTTCGACGCCGATGGCCATGGACGGAATGGATCATGGAGCCTATCCGTTCGACCAGCTCTACATCGACATGATGATCCCGCATCACGAGAGCATCATCGCCCTGGCACAGGCGGCACTGCCGCGCCTCACCGATCCCCGGCTGATCCAGATGGCGGAGAACATTGTCGCCACACAATCGACCGAGACCGAGCAGATGGCCGCCTGGCGCGAGGAGTGGTACGGCAGCGCCGAACCGGATATGAGCGAGCACAGCATGATGGCGATGCTGAAAGCAATGCCCGTGGGTACGATGGACGAGATGATGCACGAGATGGACGCTACGACGCAGGTCGCGGCGTTCTGCTCGGCCGACAATCCGGACCTCGCCTTCATCGACCAGACGATCCCGCATCACCAGATGGCGATCGACGTCTCGAAAATCGCTCTGGAAAAGGCCGAGCATCCGGAGATCAAGACGACCGCCAAGAATGTGATCGCGGCGCAGCAGGCCGAGATCGACGAGTTGACCGCTATCCGGGCCGAACTCACTGGGAACGGCACCGCCACCCCGGCGAGCTAGTCCCGTAGGGGACCATCGTGACGCCCGGGCGCCGACGCGCCCGGGCGTCTACTTCACGCATTCGCAGGAACATGGGCCAGCCTTCCAGCGTTCCTCCATCGAAGCCTGATGCCGGAACCGGCGCGCATCGAACTGTCCCTCCTCGACTGATCCGCCACGAGATGCCATCATGATCCTCGCCATCATCGAACTCCTCGGAATATGCTGCGAACTCATCGCGGCCATCGCCAATCGCAGCACCCGGCGAAATACCCCGCCGCCACACGCCGACGCGCCGCCCCGCTGGATGGCCTCCCAAGACGAGGTTCCCGACCGTGACCACCCCACCAACCAACGCCCGGCCTGACGATCCGCTCGCCACCGATCCCGACCTGGGACTCCGCTTCGATGTCACCGCCGACGACTATCACCGCTTGCGGCCACGCTATCCCACACACATCGTCGATGCCCTGATCGACGGTGCGAACCTGATACCCGGTAACCGGGTGCTGGAGATCGGCGCAGGAACCGGCATCGCTACCCGTCCGCTCGCCGAACGCGGGCTCGCCATCACCGCGCTCGAACCCGGCCCCGCGATGGCAGCTATCGCCTGGCGGGAACTCGCCGGCTTCCCGAACGTGACCGTCATCGACTCCGCGTTCGAGGCGTGGACACCTCCAGCAGGAACGCCGCCGTTCGATCTCGTGCTCGCCGCGACTGCCTTCCATTGGCTCGACCGGCAGACGAGGCTCGACCGTATTGCTGCCCTCCTGCGGCCAGGCGGCACGCTGGCGATCCTCGGCTACGCTCACGCTGCCGGTGGAGACGAGGCGTTCTTCGCCAAGGCCCAGGAATGCTATCTCCGCTGGATGCCCGGCGCCTCGCCGGATGAGACGCTGCCAGCCTGGAACGAACCGCCCGACACCTCCGAGATCGACGACCACCCCGCCTTCCAGCTCGCCGGTGTCCAGCAGTGGCGGGAGATCGTGCCATCCACCCGACAGGACTATCTCGACCTGCTCGGCACCTACTCCGGGCACATCGTGCTCGATGCCGAACGGCGCGCCGGATTGCTCGGGTGCCTCGGCGACCTGATCGACCGTGAGTTCAGCGGCCGGATCGCCAAGGCCTATCGCTACGAGCTCATTCTCGCGCGCCGGACGTAACACGGCTTACGCCTCGGCAAGCACCGCATCTCGCCTCGAACGGAATGCCAGGGCCGCCACGCCGGCCAGGATGATCCCGCCCATCAGGCCGAACGTCATCGCCAGCGACCGCTCCGAGAGCCAGCCGAGCAGGATACCCATCGCCCCGACGTAGAGCGTCGTGATGCCGCTGATCAACGAGAGGGCTGTCGCCCGCACACCATCAGGAATCCGCTCGTTGTAGAGGCCGGAGAAGAGCGGTCCGCAGGGTTGAAACGCGCCCCACTGCACGACGAAGAGGACAACGGCCCCGACAGGGTGCCCGTTCGCCGCCATCGCCAGGTAGAGCACGCCCGGCAATCCGGTAATCCGGTCGCGACGATCAGTGCGCCGCGCGTCCCGAAGCGGGGAACCAGCCGCCAGGCGTGCATCTGCGTGAAGATCGCCACGGCAGAGCCGAGTCCCAACGCCAGCCCGAACCAGCGTCCGGAGACACCCGTCTCCAGGAAGTCCTGCTGGTAGAAGACGAGGAGATGCGCGCCGAACGCATTGGTAAGGACCGCGAGCAGCATGACCTGCTGGAGCGCGCGGTCGTGCCGGATCGTCTCCCAACCCTGACGCAGGAGCATGAGGCTCTTCGGCCGTTCGTGGTGCCCCTCCAACCGCACTGGTTCCCTCAGCGTGAGCCCGAGCAGGAACCCGGCGCTCAGCCCGGCAATGCCCATCCAGAGGGTGAGATACATCCGCCCGTGGGTGAGGTCGGCCGTAACGAATGCCGTGGTCCCATACGCGACGAGGCTGGCAAGGTTGTACGCCGCGCCGATGAGCCCGCGCGCCTGCTGCATCCGCCGCGTGCGATCGTCCTCCGGCAACGCCTCGTAGACGTAGGCGTCGACGCTGCCGGACGCAAATGCGAAACCGGTGCCCGCGATCACCTGGGAGACGATGAACATCGGATAGGTGTGCGAGAAGGCGAACCAGAGTTCCGCGAGAATGGTCATGCCCAACGCGATCTGGTAGCTGCGGCGATGCCCGAGACGGTCGGCGAGGACACCGGTCGGCACCTCCATCACGAGCATCGCCCAGAGCAGGATGGTCTGCAATCCGGCGATCTGGGCCATGCCGAGTCCCTCATCCCGCAGGTAGGGCGTCATCACCGGCACGAAGAAGTAGAGCTGGCCGAAGAAGGAGATAAAGGCGACATGCTGCGTCACGGTAAGGGAACGCAGGCTCGAGGGATGGAGCGCAAACGAGAACATCGAGGGAAATCCTCATGCGATGAGGGGATTCCCCACGGGGATCGGTGCGGCGCGGGATCGCGATGGACGCGGCATGATGCGGCAGGACATCGGAACAGCGGGCACAACAAACGCCGTGGGAAAGCCCCACGACGATGACGCATGGCCGAACGTGGACCGGATACCGATACGCACCGTCATCCCGAACGGGATGGCGCGGCATCGATCGTCACCGATCGACCGGGTCTGGTGGAGCAGCCGCTATCGGGCGCTGACCATTGTGCCGCCGAAACCTGCCATGAATCACGTTCTCCGCTGAAAGGGGACGATACCGGCCCGCCTGGACCTCGTTCGGATCATAGCATGGAGAAAGATAAGATGTGCCTGTATCCTGAAGCAGGTCAGACGAGCTAACCCGTTCCGGTTTTGCACACGCCTTCGTCTCGCAGGAGGTGCCACGTGAACGCCCTTCGTCGCATCTTCCGGCGCGACGACACCATCGACCTCGCCCGTGATGTCCTCGACCTGGAGGCGACCCGCCGGCTCGGCCTGCGTGACAGGGCCTCTGCCTACGAGGCGATCGCGCAGATCAGGATCGAGCAGAAACGCCTCCGCCGGCTGCGAAAGACCCTCGAAAACCGGTCCGGACGCCTGACGCCGAACAAGATCCGGAGCGCGGCGAAAGGCGGCTGGGAGATGGAAATCTCCCATGCGGTGCGATCGAGTGGGATGCGGGCGGTATTTGAAACGCAACTCCAGGCCATCGAAGCGCGGCAGAAGGCCGTCGACGATCTCTGGGTCGAACTGGAATGCTTCGTCCGATCCTGATCCGTTCGCGCAGCCATGCGGGGCAACCTGCCGTCAGCGCGCGAATGCAGGCTCCGGATCGAAATGCGGGATCTCGTTGTAGGCGACGATGTCCCACGTCGCAGCCGAACGGGCAATCGTCGTGATGCTCGTGTTCAGGATCGTCGTCTTGCCCGTCCCAATCTCGCCGCCGGAAAGCTCCGTCAGGATCGCGTTGATCAGGCCACCGTGGCAGACCACGAACGTCGCTTCACCGGGACGGTCCGCATGCACCCTGCCGATCGCCCGCATCGCGCGTGTGGCGACCGCCTCCCACGGTTCGAGTCCCTCCCACGTCTCCCGCGTCGCTATAAGCGCCTCCCGCTCCTCCAGCGTCAAGCCCTCGGCCACCCCGTAGGACCGCTCCTGCACATCGGGATCAGGAACGATCCCGGCAAGCCCACGCGCATCGGCGATCGCCTGCGCCGTTGCGAACGCGCGGCTGAGCGGGCTGGAAACGATGGCCGTGCCAGGAAAGCGGGTGACATCCGCCGCAAGCCAGGCCCCGAGCATCGCGGCCTGCTCGCGGCCGAGCGCGTTAAGCGGAATATCGGTCGAACCCTGGTACTTGCGCTGCACGTTCCAGTCGGTCTCGCCATGCCGGACGAGGAAGATCGTGGTGGTCAGAGAATCGGCCATGCGAGGATGCGTCTCCCGTTGTCCTGTCCTACGCCAGCGCCAGCGCGGCGTTCAGCTTGTCGTTCGCGGCAACGATCCGCTGCGCCACCCGCTCCTGGCCGATGACGCGCAGTGTTCCGAAGAGGCCCGGCGACTGCGTGCGGCCCGTCACCGCTACACGGATCGGCATGAAGAGCTGCCCCGGCTTGAGGCCGAGCTCGTCCGCCAGCGCGCGCAAGCGTTCCTCGGTGGCAACCTCGTCGGTGATGTCGAGGGTCGGAATCACCTCGGCCAGCGCATTCAGCGCGGCCTGCGCAAGGGCTGGCTCGACCTTCTTCGGGATCAGCAGCTCGGCCTCATACGGCTCCAGCTCGTCCTGCAGGAAGTAGGACATCAACTCCGGCGCCTCGGTCAGGAACTTGATACGGTCCTTGAGCAGGATGGACGCGGCGAGCACCGCCGGGAACTGCGGATGACTCTCGTCGGCGGGGCCGGGCGCGATGGTCCCGGCGGCGAGCAGGAATGGCATCACGCGCTCGGCCAGGTCGACCTCCGTGATGTAGTGGTTGATCCACTGCTGGTTCAGCCAGTCCAGCTTCGCACGGTCGAAGGTGCTGGGGGAGGCAGCAACCCGCTCGATAGTGAACAGGTCGAGCAGGTCCTGCTTCGAGAAGATCTCCCGCTCGCCGTCGAGGCTCCAGCCGAGTAGCGCCAGGTAGTTCAGCAGCGCCTCCGGCAGGTACCCGCGCTCCTTGAAGTCGGAGAGGGAGACCGCACCGTTCCGCTTGGAGAGCTTCCCGCCCTTCGGATCGAGGATCAGCGGCATGTGGAGCCAGATCGGCGCCTGCCAGCCGAACGCCTCGTAGAGGCGGACGTGCAGCGGCGCAGTGGGAATCCACTCTGGGCCGCGTGTGACGTGGGTGATCTTCATCGCGTGGTCGTCGACCACCACCGCAAGGTGGTAGGTCGGGAAGCCGTCCGACTTGAGCAGCACGAGGTCTTCCAGCTTCTCGTTCTGGTAGACGATGTTGCCGCGCAGCAGGTCCGGCACGACCGTCTCGCCATCGAGCGGCATCTTGAACCGCACGACATACGGCTCACCGGCGATCACGCGGGCACGCGCCTCCTCCAGCGGGATATCGCGGCAGTGGCGATCGTATCCCGGCGGCAGGCCGCGCTTCTGGCGATCCTCGCGTACCTGCTGCAGACGCTCCGGCGTGCAGAAGCAGGGATAGGCGTGGCCGGAAGCGATCAGCGTCTCGGCAGCGGCGTGGTAGTTGTCCTTGCGCTCGCTCTGGACGTAGGGCGCGTACGGCCCGCCCACATCCGGTCCTTCATCCCAGTCGAGGCCGAGCCAGCGCAGGCCTTCCATCAGATTCTCGGCGGAGCCCTCCACCAGGCGCTTGCGGTCGGTGTCCTCGATGCGAAGGACGACGCTACCCTTCTTTCCAGCGCGGCGGGCCTCACCGTGCGCGAAGAGGACGTTGTACATCATCTGCTTGGCGCCGCCGATGTGGAGCGATCCGGTCGGGCTGGGCGCGAAGCGAAGACGCACCTCGTCGAGCCCGGCGGGCAGGGCGACGGGACGGGCGTCATCGTGAGCGTGGCTGTCGGTCATGGGATGTGGTCCTGAGAGATGGTACAAGCGGATCGGGGATGCGAAGTCAGGAGGAGCAAGGCGGCAATGCGCCTGAAGCGCAGCCCCGCGACCGGCACTCACGCGCCGGAATCAATATGCCAGTATACCGCGCCATTTCCGGCATTCCGCCCCGCGACCGGCCGGATGGGTACCTCACGTGCCTGCCCCTTCATGACATAGCGAGCCGGCACACGACGTTCGCGCTGGCCCCGACCATTTCGAGGCTACGCACCGCGAATCCGGCCGCGGTCAGCTCATCCCGGAGCGCATCGGGCGTACGATGGCGACGATGCGGAATGTACTGGCGCCCGTCGATTTCGACTGCGCCCTCAATCCCGGCGGCGCCGTCGACCTCGCGCAGGACGATCCCGGTCTCGGCGTCGTACGTACCGGGATCGTAGGTGCGCTCCGGCGTGAAGATCGCCGTGGAAATGAGATATACGCCGGTAGGGCTCAACCGCGCACGGACCGCCGCGAAGAGGATATCGCGATCCGCGTCGGTGACGATGGATTGCAGGCAGAAGCTGTCCAGCACGAGATCGTAGCGACTGGTCGGTCGTTCGGACGCCAACGCGCAGATGTCCTCCACACGAAAATCGACGTGGACACCTCGCTCATCCGCCATCCGTCGTGCGATCGCGATCGCCTCCGGGATGAGGTCGAACGCATCGACCTCGAATCCCTGCGCAGCGAGGAAACAGGCCGCCGGGCCGGTACCACATCCGTACTCCAGGACGCGTGTCTCCGAGACTGGCGGAAGATCGAGATGCGGGATGACGCCTTCGAGGAATGCGCGGTTCTGGAAGTCGTCGTACGTCCATGCGTGGTGCACATCGAACAGATCGTTCCATTGAGTGAAGCCTCGCGCCGCAATCGTTCGATAGGCAGTCTCATGCTCTTCCCGATAGTAGCGCATGCTGCTCCTCGTCCGAGGTGTCTCGCGACGTCTGTGTGAGGATCGGTCTCATGCTCTTCCCGATAGTAGCGCATGCTGCTCCTCTCCTTGACGTCCGACTTGCTGGCGAAGGCCACCTGGTCTCATGCTCTTCCCGATAGTAGCGCATGCTGCTCCTCACCTGTACGACCACGTCATACGATTGCGCGGACTTCGACTCCCGTTTCAGCTCCGTTCCGGCCGGCGCGACCGGCGGGCGTTCGGGGAGGCCGTTGGCTCGGGCGAGGCACTGTCGGATGCATCCTCGATCGGCGCCGTCGCCCACTGCCCGACGTAGCCGCCCGCCCGCAACGCCTTCAGCAGGTGGTCCTCCGCCGAGACGCCGTCATCACCGAGCGCGGGCAGCAGCACAACGAGACCGCCGTCCGGCGCCGGTTCGCCAAGTACCTGCATGCCGTTCTCGGCGGCAATCCGCCTCAGGTCCTCCACGGCCTCCGGCGTGTCGGCGTGCAGGACCGTCGCCCTCCGCAAACGCACGCGCCGATAGCTGATCGTCCACTGCCGCAGCAGGGCCTTCAGCTTGACCGGAAGCGGCTCCCCCGCCTGCCGTTCGAGATAGGTCTCGATCTGGTCGAGGTCGAACCCCGCTCCCAGTGCCCGTCCGATCGAGCCGGGGCGCACCTGATAGGTCGCCACTGGACGCAACTGCTCGGCGTCGGCGAAGGCCGTCAGCGACCAGATGTGGAGCGGCGCAGGCTGGCGCAACTCGATCGTCCCGTGCGCATCGACCGTCAGGACTGGCCCGGCATCGGCCGGCTTCCCGCCCACGACCGGGGCGCTCTCGTCGGACTCCGCATGCGCCACCGCCATCGCCCGCCCGGCATCCGTCACCCGCAGGGCGAGTCCCCGCGACGGCACCCGAACGAGATCGATCACGCCAAACCACCAGAGCGCCGTCTCCACCTCGACTGCGATGATGCGCGCAATCGCCATCTTCCGGGTGTCACCACGGTCGTCGGCGGAACGCGCCGAAGCCGCGGTAAAGGTCGTGCCGACGAGCGTCGGGAACTGCTCGGCGAACCGCTGGGCCAGATCCTCCACCAGCACCCATTCGCCGGGCGTGACCGTGCCCAAGGCCTCCAGCAAGCGGTGGCGGAACCCGCGCCAGTCGGCGCCCCAGACATCGATCTCCTCACGCTCCCGGCCTTCGTGCCACTGATCCGTCGCGAGCCAGACCGCCTTCAGCTGGGCCATCTGCTCGGCAAAGGAACGCGACCGCCACGCCCGGATACGCGATGAAAGGGTCGGCCGGATTGCATCACGGTCGGTGCTGGTCCCGACTGGTTCCGCCGACGGCTCGACCGCCCCGACACCAAGCCCCAATGTCAGCAGGAAACCGAGATACCCGACCGGCGGCACATCGGCATTCGTGTCATTCCCGGAGAACCAGAGCCGCCCGTTGAGCCGCCGCTGCCACGACCGGGACAGCGGTTCGCCCGGCACCCAGACCGGCGAGCCGAAGGCGGCCAGTTCGCGCAGGAGCGTCATCAGGTCCCAGGCCAGCGCATGAGGATCGCGCGAATCCGGCGCGGGAACGCTGTCCGGGGCGAGCGGCTGCAGCGGCTTGAGCGGCAAGGTCGTCGGCACGCGACCGGGGTAGAGAATCTCCTGCGGTACGAAGAGCCGGCGCTGCATGCGTCCGTCGCCCTCACGACGGTAGGCGTGAATGACAAGCAGCGCGGTTTCCAGCTCATCCAGCGCGGCACGAATCTGCTCGGACGGACGCGACCGCCGCCAGGTTGGCCAGACGCGCCCGATCGCGTCGTCCAGCGCCACCGTGCCTTCGATGCCATCATGACCCGTGCGGACGGCATTCCAGAGCGCCCGCGCGTTCGGCTTGAGCGATGCCACGACGCGCTCAATGCGATCCGGCTGGTTGACCTGGCGCAGGATATCGTCGATCAGTTCGGCACGCCGCCGCATACCAGGGATGACGCGGATGCCCCAGACCTCAGCGGCGGCCTCGACTTCGGCGTCGTCCATGATGTCGAGCAACACGCGCAGGGAACTGCGGGAAAGGTCGCCGGCATCGAGCTCATCCTGCAAGCGGCGGAAGAGCAGGATTAGTTCGCGCGGCATGAAGAGCCGCGGCACCGCGCCGACCGGGAGCGCCTGCACGTCGCCCTCGCGCGCCATGATGCCAACCTGGAAGAGGCTCACCAGCGCCGTCCGCGTGGCGTCCGCATCCAGGCCGACGAGGTCGGCGATCTCCTCGACGGCGAGCGGCCCAGCCTCCGAGAGTGCGAGTTCCGCCACGATCGCCTGCTGGACGGCGTCCAGGGCATCCCAGGCCTCACGTCCGGAGCGGATGTCCGTCATCGTGCGGTAAAGCGTCCCGACATGCCGGCCACGATCGTTCCCGGTGAGGTTGACCGACCAGAACGATGCGATGCGATAGAGGTCGTCGATGGAACGCGCGTTGAGGCGGCCGAGCAGGTTCCGCCCGGCAGTGGGTCGCCCCTCCTTACGTCTGCTTATCGTGCCGTCTCCCTGGTCCATGCGCGATCCGTTCACGACGCGACCCAGCCGCGACCAACCGGCCCGATTGTCCACCCCCGCCCGGTTCGGCCGGTGCCGCGAAGCTGGTTGCTCACGGCGTCCTGGCCGACAGGGGCACACTCGCTTCCGACGTAAAGGGCAGGAACGTCAGCGATTCCTGCAGGTAGAGCTCGATGGTCTCGGCGTCGTGGGAGAGGTATCCGATCGACAGATCCTGCCCCAGATGGAGCGCATAGTCGCCGCCCCGTGTGGTCAGCAACAAGGCTCCCTCCAACGCAGGCGCCCAGACGATCTCGCCGTCCAGCAGATGCGCGATGTGATCGCGGATCGGGAAGCCGTGGTCGGTGGTCTCGGACACCGCCGTGTAGAGATCGGCCGAGAGCAAGAGGGTGTACGGCCCATCCACCCCGGCCATGCGCAACGCGGTGAGCGCCTGTGCCACGGCGTCGGGCACCTGCCGCGCGTCGGCTGGCAGTGCGATCGCCTGGTTGGAACTGCTCGGGACGAGTCCGGTGATGCCGGCCTCGGGATATCCCTGGAAGACAATCCGGTCCCCGGACAGGGCGATCTCCTTCACCGCATCCTTCACGGGCTGCCAGTCCGAGTCCTCGGCGCCCCGCTCCACATCATCCACGGCGGCGCGGGTAACGCGGAACGGCACACGCAACTCCACCACATGCTGAACCTCGCGCTGGCGGACCAGAACCCCTCCAGTCTGGACGTCGGCCGGCTTGAGATGCCCGGTCCCGACAGCCGCGAGGGTCGGCCCGGCCGGGCCGACGACATCCACCACCCGTCGTCCGGCGATCCAGCGCTTGAAGGTTCGCGATGCTTCCTCCTCGATCTGCGCCCAGGCGGAGTCGGAAACGGGGGCCAGGTCGCGGTGCAGGTTGTTCATGATCGGGGGCTTCCTTTCAGACTGCCGATAGCCAGCGAGCCATCGGATGGCGCTGATTGCCCGCTCGTTGCAGCGGTGGTGCGAGTGCGAACGATGGAGGGATCATCGAGAAAGTCGGCGGATGGCACGAAGAAGAGGCAGCCGGTGACGGGCGTGGACACGTCGAGGATACGGTCGTAGGTACCGGGAGGATCGCCGACGAACATCCGCTGCAGCATCTGCTCGGTGATCGCAGGGTCCGCCGCATACCCGATGTAGTATGTGCCGAACTCCCGGGTCCCCACCTGACCGAACGGCATGTTGTCGCGCAGGATATCGTGTTCGACGCCGTTCTCGTCGACGATCGTGTTGAGCGTCACGTGAGACGGGAGGTCATCCGGGAGTTCTACATTGTCGAGCTTGGTCCGCCCGATGATTCGCTCCTGTTCTTCCACGGAGAAGCCCCGCCAGCGGTCGATGTCGTGCAGATACTTCTGCACGATCACGTAGCTCCCGCCCTGGAACAGCGGGTCGTCCGCGATGATGGCAACCTCAACTGCGTCCTCGCCGACGGGATTGGCCGTCCCGTCCACAAACCCCAACAGGTCGCGGGCATCGAAATAGCGAAACCCGTGCACCTCATCAACAACATCAGCCGCGCCAGCCAGCCGCCCGGTCACCAGAGCAGAGAGTTCGAAGCAGAGATCGAACTTCTGGGCACGGATATGGAAGAGCAGGTCGCCGGATGTGGCCGGGGCATGATGCCTGGCGCCGGCGATGGCGCGGAACGGATGCAGCCGGGCAGGACGCGGATCGCCGAAGAGGCGGTCCCAGGCATCCGACCCGATCCCGGCGACGCACGAGAGCTGGGCATGCACGTTGCGAAACCCGACAGCCTTTTGCAGGTCCCCCAGATCCGCCAGGAGATCGCGAACCATGGCTGCCGCATCGTCACCAGGCCGGATCGTCATGACCAGGAAAATGGCTGACGCACTCAGCGGATTCAGCACAGGCTGAGGCTGCTGTTCCCGATTCGTTCCCATCGGCTTTCGTTCTCTCTCCGCTCAGGCCGCGACCTGAGCCATCTTCACGCCTTTGTATGATAAACGACGCCTGCACGCACTCCATTGCCAATGCCAGCAATCAGAACGAACCACCGAATCCGGCGCATCGGAGACCGCAGGTCACGTCTCCTGCAAGACGCGACGCCGTACACTGTCCTGCGACAGGCATCCGATTCACGCAGAACGCCATAACAGGACTTTCGAATATGGATATGGAGCATCGTGGACCACGACCACCCGATACCGACCCATCATCCGGGACTGCCCACCGGGAACGGCAAACGCTGATCTTCGACGCCGACGATACGCTCTGGGAGAACAACATCCTCTTCGAGCGCGTGGTGGACGACTTCATCGGCTGGATGGACCACCCAACCCTGGATCGCGCCGCCATCCGCGCCATCCTGAACGACATCGAACGCGCGAACGTCGTCGCCCACGGATATGGCGTACGCGGATTCCTCGAAAGCCTGGCGGACACTTTCGCCCAACTCAACGAGCGTCCGACCTCGGCAGCCGAGCGACGCTCCATCGAGGAACTGGCGCAGGACCTGATCGAGATGCGGATCGATCTCGTCCCCGGTGTCGACGAGACGCTCGCGTTCCTCCACCAGCGCCACGAACTCCTGCTGCTCACCAAGGGCCGCGAAGAGGACCAGCAGAAGAAGATCGAGATATCCGGCCTCGGCCACTACTTCGACGAGATCGTGATCGTGCCGGAAAAGGACGTCCAGGTCTACGAGGATCTCGCAGCCAGACGCGGGCTGGATCGCTCGCTGTCGTGGATGATCGGGAACTCGCCAAAATCGGACATCCTGCCTGCACTTGCCGCCGGGATGCGCGCGGTCTTCATTCCGAACGACAACACCTGGCAGCTGGAACACGCCGAGTTCGATCCCGCCGACGACCGCGTGATTACCGTCCTCGCCTTCCCCGACCTGCTCACCTACTTCTAGCTGTCCATCACCTTCGGAGGATGCTCGCCGTCACCCCGAACGGCCATGCCGAGATCCTAGCAAGCACTCGCGACGGGCGGCGCCTTGACGGCGCCCCGATGGAGAAGCCCCTTCATGACTTTTCCCGATGAAATCACATCCGCTGGGGTTGTTGTCGTACCGTACGATCCGGAATGGCCACAGGAATTCGACCGGATTCGCGAGCAGCTGGCCGCTATCCTCGGTCCCGATGCACTGACCATCGACCATATCGGCTCGACGTCGATTCCCGGCATGGCTGCCAAGGACTGCATCGACATTCAGGTTCGCGCCCGGGAAGCCACCGACCCCCGGATCGAGTCGCGCCTGACAGCCGCCGGTTACAGATTCCGTTCCGAACCGTAGAACAGAGAAGAAACCTCCTTCGGCATCAGGTGTCCTAAGCGAGTCTTCGCGCCTCCGGCTGGTTCGCGTGCCGTCAACATCCACGTCCGGCCCTACGACGGGGAGAATGCCCGCTTCAACCTGCTCTTTCGCGACTACCTGCGGGCCAATCCCACGACGCGTGATGCATGGGCAGCATTCAAGATGCGGCTCGCCCAGTCCGTGACGGACCTCGCCGACTATGGCCAGATCAAGCAACCCGCGACCACCGTCCTGATTGAGGCCGCCAAGGAATGGGAGCGAACACGCAACAAATCCTGAATCCCCAGGAGAGAACCTTACCTGCTCGCTTGGGAAGGTTCTCTCCTGGGACGGGCAGTGGGAGCCTTACAGCGAAGTCCATATTGGTTGCCGAGAGAGCGGTCATTCCATGGACGTTTTCGGATCTGGCTCTATTTCAAGCCGCCGAGCGTGATCCCCTCGACAAGATGCTTCTGGAAGAAGACGAAGGCGATGAGCAACGGGATCGTCGCAAGGTTGGCCGCCGCAAGCAGGACCGCGTTATTCGTGAAGTACTGCCCCTGCAGCAACGCCAGCCCCACCGGGATCACCCGCATGTCGGAGCTGTTGGTGACCGTGAGGCCCCACAGGAATTCATTCCAGCTGGAAAGGAACGCCAGAAATCCGAAGGCGGCCAGCGCTGGCCGCGCCAGCGGAAGATAGATCTGCCAGAAGATCTGGAGCGGATTCGCCCCCTCGATCGTCGCCGCCTCCTGGAAGTCCCTCGGAATGCCGAGGAAGTATTGCCGGAGCATGAAAGCGCCAAAGGAGCTGAAGATCAGGGGGACGATCAGCCCCTGATAGGTATCGAACCAGCCGAACTCGCGCATGATGATGAAACGCGGCACGATCAGCACCTGATCGGGCACCATCAGCCCTGCCAGCAGGATGAAGAAGATGACATCGCGCCCACGAAAGCGCAGGTTGGCGAAGGCAAATGCCGCGACCGAGGCGATGGCGACTTGCCCCACGGTTCGCCCGACCGACACGACGATCGAATTGATGTAGTACCGCCCGAAGTCGCTTCGCTCGAACACCGTCCGATAGTTGTCCCAGACGATATGACTTGGCAGGAACTTCGGATTCGGCGAGAACAAGTCGCCGAACGGTTTGAGCGACGTGGAAAGCGACCAAGCGAAGGGCAGCATGAAGATGATCCCCAGCGAGATCAGCGCCCCGTGCAAGGCGATCCGCCCCAGATAGTAGGAGAAGGTCTTCTGGCTCGTCATGCGTAATGGACCCACCTTCGCTGCAGGACGAACTGGATGAGGGTGAAGATCAGGATGATGACGAGCAGGACCCACGCCAGCGCCGTGGCATATCCCATCTGCCGATCCGCAAAGCCGGTGTCGTAGATGTAATACACCGCCGTGGGCAGGCGATTGGTCGTGTCCACACGCGTCATGACGTAGACGAGGTCGAACACCTGGAGCGAGCCGATGATGCCGACGACCGTGAGGAAGAAGATCGTCGGGGTCAGCAGCGGCACGGTGACATCACGAAAGCTGCGCCAGGCGCCGGCCCCGTCCACCGCCGCCGCATCGTAGTAATCCTTGGGAATTGCCTGCAATCCCGAAAGATAGATGATCATGTCGTACCCGACCGAGCTCCAGAGCAGGACGATGATCACGGCGATCGTGGCGGAACCGGGATAGAGCAGCCAGTCGGGTTGCGGAAGGCCGACCTGCCGCAGGAAGGCATTGATAGGACCGAATCCGGGATCGAACAGCCACTTCCAGATGCGTCCCGTGGCCACGGGCATGGTGAGGACCGGCAGGAAGAAGACGAGCCGGTAGAAATTGCGAAACCGAATCTTCGAATTCAGGGCAACCGCCAGGAGCAACGCCAGCACGAGCCGCAGGACGATGAGGGGAACGGCGATCGCGAACGTATTGCGCAAGGCCGTACGGAACGCGGCATCGTGCCAGACCGTCTGGTAGTTGCGAATCCCGATCCAGGTCGGCGTCTTGGGCAGCGTCCACTCGGTGAAGCTGAGGAAGAACGACCATCCGAGCGCGATCAGGAAGAAGATCGCAAAGCCGATCATCAGCGGCGCGATCATGAGGTATCCCCAGCGCGCCGTGGACGATGCGTAGCGTCTCCGGCGACGCGGGTGTTCGGCCGGGATCGTGACAGCAGAGGTGGACGTGGTCGTGGTCATCGCGGCATCCAGCCCATGTATTGACGGCATCGCCGGCACCGGTCGGTGACCACCGGTGCCGGCGACGTCCGGACCCAGGAAGTCGCTTTCTTCCCAGGGCCGATGGCCGTGCTCGAGGAGCACCCATCGGCCCCGATCCTCACGACTCGCTGTTATGCCTTGAGAATGGCGTTGCCGGCATCGGTCGCCTTCGCCGCGATCTCGTTCGCCGGGATGTTGCCAGCCCAGCCGTCGACCAGGACATCCTGAACGGCGGTGAGCCAGTCCCCGACATCCTGCGGCCAGTTGAAGCTGAATCCGAAGTTCTCGGCCGAATCGACGAACACCTGCAGATCCAGGTTCGGGAACGAATCGACCCATCCCTGCTGCGTGCCGGATAGCGCCGGGATGGTCGCACCACTCTTGCCGAGGATCGTCTCCGCCTCCTCACCGTGGAGCCACTTGATCCACTCCAATGCGGCGCCCGGGTTGCTGGCCCCCTTCCAGATGACGTTCGACACGCCGTGCGTGATCGTTGCCTGCTTCACCTTGGTCGGGAGAGGCGCAACACCGAGATCGAGGTCGAGCGCGCCATACGTCGCCGCCCGGAAGGAGCCAGCCGGGATGAACGCCACCTGCCCGGCGGGGAAGAGGGTCTCGGCCACCGGGTTCGACTGTTGCACCGCGATCGACGGGGTCAGTTCATCGGTGAAGAACCCCGTGATGTACTGGATGGCTTCGTCGGCGGCAGGCTCGGTCAGCACGACTTCCGTGAGATCGGCGTTCAGCAGCGTCCCATCGTTCTGGTAGATGAAGTTGATCCAGTTCTCCTGGAAGCTGGTCTGCATGCCGACGCCCCAGATACCGGCGTCCTTGTTGGTCAGCTTCTCGGCGGCGGAGCGGAAGTCATCCCACGTCCATTCGGCGGTCGGGTAGGAGACACCGGCGTCATCGAAGAGCTTCTTGTTGTAATAGATGGCGATCGCATCGAAGTCACGGGGAACGCCGTATTGCACGCCCTCGAAGGCGTAGGACTCCACCAGCGTCGCGGGCAGCTTGTCGACGGCAATACCATCGCCGCCGATGATCTGGGTAATCGGCAGCAACGCGCCGGCAGACGCATAGGTCGGGAAGTTGGCGACGTTCATCCACATCGTGTCGAACGTCGACCCGCCAGCCACCGCCGTCTGCAGCTGCGTCCAGTAATCGGCCCACGGCACGATCTGCTTCTCAATCGTGATCTTCGGGAATACCGCATTGAAGGCCTTGATCTGATCGTCGATCGCCGGTTCCTGGGCAGTATCCCAGAACCCGTAGGTGACCTTCGCCTCTTCCCCGTTGTAGGGCGTGATCGCAGCGACGACCGGGCTGGCAACGGGACTGGCTTCCGGCGTGCCTTGGGCCGCCACGAGACGGCCGCCCGCCCCCAACGCAGCAACGGTTGCTCCGGCGACAGCTCCCTGCACCACGCGGCGGCGATTGGTCTTGCGAGCCGCCATCGCGGAGATCGAACCGGTGATCCTGTCGTCACGCATGAGATGTCTCCCTCAGTGAAATCGAACGCAACGCGACATTCCCTCACGATAGCGGTTCTGCACGCAACGTCAAGATAACACGCGGATTCTGGCGTGATGAGCAGGGATCCGATAGCAGGGAAGGGACCGGCCCACTGATGGACCAGTCCCTTCCCCGTGCGATGTCCGTCCCGGCGGGATCACCCGGCCGGCGTTGCAACGGGGGTGCCCGCGTCGGTCGCCACGACCGGCTGCGGCAACGGATCGCCGGGCAACGACCACGTTGGCCACAGGGTGTCCGCACAACTCGCATTGGGCGAAAGAAATGGCGTGTCGATGAACTGCTGGGCCACGTTTTTCGCACACGCGGTGGGGAGGATCACCCCATGCCCGGTCGATGGGAACTCCACGAAATAGGCATTCGCAAGATTGACGAATGCTTCCTTGTTCCAGGAGAGCGGTGTCTGGGAGTCGTACTCGCCGCCGAGCACCAGCGTCGGGATGTCGCTCACCACCGGCTCGTTCTCGTAGTCCGGGGCACGGCCGGACGGCCACTGTTCGCACGTCGCGAACTGGTCGGCGATGCTTTCCGGTATGCCATAGGCCAACGCCGGGACCTCGAGCCCCTGGGCGTTGTCGACCGTCTTCTGGAAGGACTCGAATGGGATCTCCTCATTGCACTCCACGCTATTGAAGACCGTGTTCGACATCCCGAAGGTAAGAATGTCGATGATATCCAGCTGCTGGCTGGTGATGGCGAAGACCGCCTCCACGTCGTTCGGCGTCAACTCGTCGATTTCCGCCAGCAGCGCCGCGCGATCCCGCGCATACTCCGGACCTGCGAAAACCCCGTTCACAAACCCGGTCAAGGTATCCGCCGTGTGCGGCATCTTGTCGAGCGTGACCAGGAGCGAGACAGCCATCTCCTGCCGCTCGGGATCGAGGCTGCCCAGACGGACCTGCACGTCGTCGATGAAGAGCTCGGCCGACGTCAGCGGCTGCCCATCCGCACCGGCGTCCGGGATGAGATCGATCGGTGGCATCGCACTCGCTTCGTCCGCATCGGCGGTCACCTGGGATGCCTCGTCGGAGGGCGTTGCGGCCGGTTCGCCGGCGGCCGGCGTTGCGTCACCATCGCCCTCCACCTCAACCAGCACGCCTTCGGCCTGGAACAGCAGGCCGCTGACGATCAGGTCGTAGGTGGTGATATCACCCTGCTCCAGTTCCGCGATCATGCGCGGAATGTAGGCGGCCGTATCCGTGGCGAAGGCGATATTCCGCGCAATCTCGATTACGTCGAGCGCCGCCACCGTGCGGCCATCCGCCGTCTCGATCGGCTGCGCCTGCAGCGCACCGATCAGAGCGATGAATCGTTCCTTCAGATTCGGATAGGCCGCGTTGCAGACCGGGTCGATCCGGCAGTCCGCGAAAACCTGCAGCACGACCTCCTCGGCTTCCTTCGGATAGAGCTCGAACCCGCGGATCTCCGGCGGGAACGTGGAGTCGAGCACGACCGAGCGGATCCCTTCGGGATGGTCGCGCATCAGCACCAGCGCCAGCCGCGTTCCGTAGGAGATGCCATACAGGTTATAGGTCTCGTATCCCAGCGCGTTCACCAGCGCCACGGTGTCGTTCGCATTCGCGATGCTGTTGTATTGTCGGAGGTCGACGCCCTTGCCCAACAGTTCACGCACGCAACGCGCGGTCGAGTCCCCCACCCGCTGCCGGGCTGCCGCCATCATGCCCGCCGTATCTGTGGAGGGCGAAAGATCGGTTGGCCCCACATCGGGCGTGGCGTCTGGCTCCTCGACCACCTCGGGCGTGGCGAACGACGAAACCGCATCATCGATCGTGAGCAGACTGCAGACGAACAGCGAGGAGAACTGCGTCCCCCGCTGATCGAAGAGCACGACATCGCGCGTCTCGCGCGGCACCGCGAAGACATTCGCCATCATGGAGATGCCCGCCAGCGCGGGCCCGCCCTCAAGATAGACGACCGGATCGGGCTCCGGATGGTCGCTGGTGGACTTGAGGACCGCATAACTGATCGTCAACATGCGCGGCCCCGGATTCGCCCAGTTCTCCGGCACCGAGACGGTGCCGCATTCGACCTCCCCGAGGTCCTCGGTCACCAGCGGTTACCCCGCGATGCTGATAAAGGCGCAATCGCTTGGCGTCGCCACGATCCCTGACAGATCGATGCCGGTCACGTCCGACACCCCCCCTTCGCGGTGGTGCCCACCGCCTCGGGCGTAGCCGTCTGCGCGAATACGATGAAGGGACTCGAGAGCACCACCATCAGCAGCGCGAGTCCTGTTGCTCCCCACCGGCGTCCCATCCGCAATCCTCCCTGGAGCTGGACCCGGCCTGGCACCAGTCCACACGATTCCCCACTACGCTTCCGATGAAACACATTTTGTCCCTGACCATCTGGATGGTACAGGATTCGGCCTGGTCCGGGGAAGGGGCCGGCCAGACTATTCCGTCTCCCGTAGCAGGGTGTCCCGGCGCGCCAATTGCGCACGAATCCCCAGTCGACACCTCGCCACCCACGAAATCCGGAGGTCCGCATGTCCAGCCAGCCCATCGCAAAATCCGCCGCATCCGATCCTGTCCTGCGCGCGTTTCTCCTCGGCCTCAGCGCCGGGTCGCGCAGCATGACCCCGAACACCGTGCTCGCCCTGCGCCAGCCCGCCCGCGCGGCGCGCTGGATGCACTGGGTTCCGTATCGCTGGCGCATCAGGCGAGCGGTCCTGGTCGCGGGCATGTTCGGCGAATTCGTGGGGGACAAGCTTCCACAGACACCCTCGCGTCTTCAGCCCGGCTCACTGGCTGGACGAATCGCATCGGGCATGCTCGCTGGCGCCGCCATCGGCAGCGATGGTGCGAAGTCGGGCATTACGACGGGCGCCGTATTGGGGGCCGTCGGTGCGGTCGCCGGATCGTTCGGCGGCTATTGGGTCAGGAAGACGATTGTGGAGCGGAGCAGCCCCCCGGGCCTTCCGATCGCCCTCCTGGAAGATTGCGCGGCTGTCGGGCTCGCAACGATCGCCACCGTTCCCCGCATAGCCTGAGGTCAGCGGGTGCTGTCCCGGAGGACGCCAACCGCCCGATCGAGCAGCATTCCGATCGGGCGAGCCCCATCATCCGCCGCCCATTCCAGGAGCGCCATCATCGCAGTGGCGGTCACGGTTGCCATGAGCACCCGCAGCGCAAACGGATCGGCATCGTCGCCGAACCGCTCCAGCAGCAGGTTCAGCGCGGCCTCGCGGAACTTCAGCGTCTCCGCCCAGATGGCGCCTTGCAGCGCCGGAGTCGCATTCACGATCCGCATCTGGGCAGCGGTGACCTGATCGCCGCTGCCCAGCCATGCGCCGATGGCCTCACGATAGACGGTGATCACCATCGCCTCGATCGTGGTCGTCACCGGCCACGCACGCAGCATCTCGAGCATCTGCTGGTCGTACTCGCCATAGAAGACCAGGGCGCTCTTGGTCGGAAAGTGACGGAACACCGTCATGTGGGAGACACCAGCCGCGGCAGCGATCTCCTCGACGGTGACATCGTCGTACCCGCGTTCCGCGAAGAGCGTGACGGCGGTCTCCTGAATCGAGCGCCGGGTCTCCTGAATGCGCTGGCCCCGACGGTCGGTCGCAGGCAGGGGGGTGGATGGTGATGACTGAGGATCGTTCATGCGGATCCATTCGCAGAGCGATTCGTCGCAGGCAGCCCCTGCGACATGGGGACAGCATTCGTGCTGGAGAGTATGGCAGACAACCTGCCGGTCATGAGCCGGTCCAGCGCGTAGACACTCAATCCGGTCCGGCCTCGATCTCATGCTCCGGATAGAGCCCCGCAGTGGTGACCGCCTCGCCGATGTTGCTGTAGCGCGCGATGCTGCGGAGCTTTCCGTTCTCGATCTCGTAGATCGTGGCAAACCGCATCCGTCCCATTTCCCGTCCGGACGATGGCGAGCGCCAGATGGCATCCTCCTCGACGACGAGCGTGCTCGTCCGCTCGTCCGGCGTGCCGTGTCGCCCCTCGTGTTCGGCTGTCACCTGCCGAAACCAGCGGCGCGGTGTCAACGAAATCGTTGCGAACCGCACCCACTCGACGAAGAAATCCTTGCCCTCGCCACGACCGCGCCCGCCGCCCACGCCGATATTGTCCGTCGCCAGAGCCAGCAGCCCCGGCACATCGCGCGTCCCCAGCAGCGTGTGAAAGGCGCGGATCACCCCAATGTCGTCCCGTTCGCTCATGCCCTCTCGTGCCTCCGCCTCCAGGACGGCCATAGCGCCGTCCCCGCTGGACAATCCTCTGCACGCAGGATACCCTGCCGCCACCATTCGGCCAGCAGCCACAGTCACCCGGCAATCGATCGCCATCCCCGTCATCTGTCAGCGACGGACATGGTCATTCGCAGGAGCGTGCAGGCGTGAAGATCACGGACCTCAGGTGCGCCGTCATTGGCGAGCATCCCATCGTGCGCATTGTGACCGACGAAGGGATCAGCGGTTACGGCGAGATCGAACACTACAAGCCGGCGTGGGCGCCGATCGTGATGATGCTGAAACCCGGCCTGATCGGACAGGACCCGACCGACGTCGAGCGCGTGATGCGGCGCATCCGCTCGCGCGGCGGCTTCAAGCCATGGGGCGCAGCCATCTCCGCCATCGAGATAGCGCTCTGGGACATCGCCGGCAAGGCTGCTGGCGTGCCGGTCTACAAGCTGCTTGGCGGCAAGGTGCGCGACCGCGTGCGCACCTACAACGGCTCCCGCCGCCAACCGATGTCCGGCCAGAATCCGGAGGACTATGCAGAGGCCGTTCGCTACATGGCGAATTGCGAGGAAGGCTTCACCATCGTCAAGCAGGCGATCGCCTTCCACACGCCGATGATCTACGACATCCCCGATTTCTACGTGCATACGCCAGACGAGAAGGCATTCCACGGCTATACGAACCGCGGGCTGATGACCGAGAAGGGATTCCGCCACGTCGTGGAATGTGCAGAGGCGATGAAGGAGGTGCTCGGCGACCGCGTCGGGCTGGCGCTGGACTGCGGTCCCGGCTGGGTGCTGCCCGATGCCATCCGCTTCGCGCGCGAGGTCGAACGGCTGAACCTCGTCTGGCTGGAGGATATGTTGACGGGTGACTACAGTCCGTTCGTGAACGCCGATGTCTATCGCGAGCTCACACGCGCAACCAGCACCCCGATCCACACGGGCGAGCAGATCTACCTGCGCCAGAACTTCAAGACCTTGATCGAGGGCCACGCCGTGAACGTGATCGGCCCCGATCCGGGAGACATCGGTGGTATCGCGGAGCTGAAGTGGGTGGCGGAATACGCCGACCTTCACGGCATCCTCATCGCGCCGCATGGCACGGGGAACGGCCTGCTGGGATTGGCCGCGCTGGTGCAGGTCTGCGCGACACTGCCGGACAATTACGTCGCCTTCGAGTACCCGAGCGCGCGAACCGGATGGTGGTCGGAGATCGTGGAAGGACTGCCCGATCCGATCGTGGAGAACGGCACGATCGCGGTCTGGGACCGGCCGGGTATGGGCGTGGAGTTCAACGTCGAGAAGACGCTGCCCTATCTCGCAGAGGAAGACCGGGACTTCTTCGCGTAGGGTTGCGCCGGAAAGGCACGCCCACCCGAAAAAACACCCAGTCCTCCCGCGCGGACGGCAATACTCGGCAGGGTGGCCAACCCAGATAGGTCGTTCCCTGTAAGGGCGATGTATCGGTAAGCGGGGCAACGTCCCGTGCCCGTACCGGTGCTTCTCGTTCCCACACCCCGAACGGCACCATCCCCGGCGGACGTATCCGCCGGGGATGGTGCGCTCAGGCTGCGTCCGAGGGGATCGCCCCCGCGACGACCCGATCCGCGCGATGGCGAACCGGACCGCCCGACGGAACCTAGTAGATCTCGAGGTAGCGGTCGCGCTCCCACTGGGAGACGTGCTGGCGGAAGGCGTTCCACTCGCTGGACTGCGCCTCGATCAGCTTCTCGAAGACGTGGTCCCCGAGCGCTGCCGCCACGACCTCGTCCTTCTCCAGCTCCGCCACGGCCTCGCCCAGCGTCGCCGGCAGGGTCGGGATATTCCGCCGCTTCAGGTCCTCATCGGTGAAGTGATAGAGGTTCTCCTCCACCGGATCGGGCAGTTCGATCTTGTTGATGATGCCGTCCATGCCGGCCGCCAGCATTGCCGAGAAGGCCAGATACGGGTTGGCGGACGGGTCCGGACAACGCAGCTCGATGCGGGTCGCGTTCACGTTGCCGGCGCGAATCGCCGGCACGCGGATGAGCGCCGAGCGATTCGTGCGAGCCCAGGCCACGTAGACCGGGGCCTCGAAGCCGGGAACCAGGCGGCGATAGCTGTTGACCAGCGGCGCGATGACGGCGGCGAGGCCGCGCGCATGCTTCAGCTGGCCCGCAATGAAGTACTTCGCCACTTCGGAGAGACCGTACGGATCGTTCTCATCGACAAAGGCGTTCTTGCCCTTGCTCTTGTCGAGGAAACCGAAGCTTTGGTGGACGTGCATGCCCGACCCGTTGATGCCTTCGAGCGGCTTCGGCATGAACGTGGCATGCAGGCCATGCTTCTGGGCGATCGCCTTCAGGATGTACTTGAAGGAGACGGCACGGTCGGCGGTCGGCACTGCCGGGCCATACTGGAAGTCGATCTCGTGCTGGCCGATCGCGACCTCGTGGTGGCTGGCCTCGATGTCCATGCCCATCTCGGTCAACGCCACGACCATGTCCTTGCGGACGGTGGACGCGAGATCGGTGGACAGGTCGAAGTAGCCGCCGCGATCGTGCGGGAGCGGCGCGATGTCGTCACCGGTCTTGGAGAAGAGGAAGAACTCCAGCTCCGGACCGACGTTATAGAGGAAGCCCAGCTCGGCGAGCTTCTCCAGCTGGCGATAGAGCACGCCGCGCGGATCGCCGGGGAAGGGATCGCCGTTCGGGTTGTGGACCCAACAGATCACGCGGGCGGTGGTGAACTCGCCGCGCTCCCAGGGGATCACCGCGAACGTCGAGAGATCCGGCATGAGGAACATGTCGGACTCGGCAATGCGGGTGAAGCCGGCGATCGAGGAGCCGTCGATCCACTGACCGCGCTCGACGATCTCCGGGAAGACGGACGCCGGGATCGTGACGCTCTTGACGATGCCCATCACGTCCGTGAACTGGAGGTTGATGAACTTGACGCCCTCTTCCTCGATCTTGGCGTAAATCTCTTCCGGTGTCGGCGGAGTCCCGAGAATCTGCTCGTTGTCGTACACGTCTGGCGTCTCCTCAAACGTCACACACACTGCCAACCACATGCTGGCAACCATCGCGCCGGGCTCGGCCCCAGAGCCTCGACCATTCGTTTGGATCTTCACAACTGTGCACTCGATCCATACGAAACGCTACCGGGAAGCGTACGGGCAAGACCACAGCCTTCGCATCATGCAGAGTGACAGGATTATTCGGGCGATATTGGTCAATAAGACCAATAAACGATTGTGCAATGAATCCGACCAAGCTGGGCATCCCGACCACAATCGATCCATCGTGGTCAATACTGCTTTCACGGCAGGGGCATTGGCGATCGATCCTGCCGCTGCTTGCGCAAACGCGACACCCCTCCCGGCACAAATGCCGGGAGGGGTGGGCAGACCGGCAGGCGGCCTGCGAGCGACACGAATCTGCGCTAGACGGCTTCGATCTTGCCCGTGAACATGAGCAGTGTCGGAATGCCATCGGCATAGAACGCGTTCTTCATGATCGGATCGTCGTCCGCTGGCCAGGCCACCACACGAACCCCTTCGAGGCCGGCATTGTTGCCGAACCGCTCGTACAGCGGGATACACGGCAGAAGCTCGTTGAAGACCTGGGCAATGGTGGTCACCTGGGACTTCTGCTTCTCGACGTCAAGCCCACGCGCGGAATCGACAATCAGGTCCTCGATGTTCACCTTGCCCGCGACATCGGTGTCCTGCTCGAGCGAGAAGTCGATGCCCTTGCCTCCATTGTTGATGGCAATCGGGTAGTTGCGGGTCATGAATGGCACCACGAACGAGAAGTGCGGGTGCGGATTGTTGGAGGAACCCCAACCGCCAATGCCACAATCGAAGTTGCCCTTATCCCAGTCGACATAGATCTGGGTGTAGGTCACGGCGCGTGGCGTCGCCTGAATACCCCAGTTCGTCAGTTGGTCGGCCAGGTCGGCACCCGTCGCGGAGTAGTCGGCGTACTCAGCAGGGAAGGTGAGCTCGAAAGCGGCGGCATTGCCGTCCGGCGTCTTCCAGGTATCGCCGTCCTTGGTCCAACCACCTTCCTGCAAGAGCGCCGCCGCCTTGTCAGTATCCAAATCGTAGGTGTCCAGCTTGCCCTGATCCGCCTCCGAGATCCAGACCGGCACGCTGTTGTCGGAGAATCCGGCCATGAACTTCACCGGCACGCCGGACTCGCCAAGCGAAACCGTGCCATTCTGGGCGCGGTCGATGGCGTGGGCGAGGCCCTGGCGCACCCGCTTGTCCCCGAACGCCTGCCCCAGCTTGCCGAAATTCATGTAGAACGCGGCGCCAGCGTATGTAGGCGGACGCAGGATGCGGATGCCTTCCGCGATCATCTGCTGCTCGGAGGCCGGGGCGAACCCATGCGTCGCGTAGTCGATTTCCTTCGCCAGCACCACCGGGGTGATGGTGTCGGTCTCGCCGTTGTAATTGACGATCTTGTCGAAGACGACCTTGTCGGCGTTCCACGCCTTCGGGTTCTTCACCAGGTTCATCTGGGCGTCCGTGATCGACGGGATATCGATCGTGAACGGGCCACTGGCGATGACCTTGTCCGGGCGGAACTTGTTGAATTCGTCGAGGAGTTGCTTACCCTCGTCGTCATCGATCGTCTTGCCGCTGGCGAAGAGATCGCGCGCCTTCTGCGCCCAGTCAGCAAAGATCGCGGACGGACGCGGGTTGGATGCGCGGATCACATAGCGCTCGACCACCGTCGCCGGCACCGACATCGGGAAAGCGACGTGCAGGTCGTCGATTGCATAGGCATCGGAAATGAAGTTCCAGACGACATTCGACATGACGCGAAGACACCAGAAGGTGTCCACCACATCCTTGGCCGTGAACGGAGTATCGTCGTCCCAGACGACACCCTCACGCAGCTTGACGACAAAGGTATCGGCACCCGGTTGGGCATTGATGGCGGCCTTGCCGGCGAGGGCAGAGCTACCATCGAACCAGGAATCATCGACAGCGGTGAGTTTGGTCGCAGCAACCGGGCTGGCCTCACTCGCCGGGCTCGCGGCTGGAGAAGCGGCGCCGCCGCCCGAGGCGATGAATGCCCAATCGGTCGCGAGCAGCGGCTCCCACGTCTGGGACTGCCAATAGTACATCGCGAGCGGTTCGATGATGAGATCGCCGTAAACCGTCGTCGGGCCCTGAAGAATGGAGCCCGTCGAGGCGAAGGAGTTGAAGTGACCTGCTGGGGGAGCCTCATAGGGATAGGCGGAGTGGAACTCTTTTCCGCCGTCCTGGGCCATCACCACGCGGCCAGCGCCCATCGGCAGGGGGCCACCGGCGAGCATGGCCGCGGCGATGGTGCCTGCGCTCACCCCGGCGAACCGGCGGCGGGACAGCGAGCGCTTGGCCAGCTGATCCTTGAGCGACGAAGTTCTGGAGACAATGTCCGACATCGTGTACTCCTGTGTGGCAATCCGGCTTGCTTCCGCCGGATCTGCTCCGATCGAAGACCCCGGGAACCACAGCGGGCATTCCGGCCGAACCGGCTCCTCGCCAGGAAGTTCCCTCACGACGCGCATCGACGTCATGCGCTCCACGGTGAGACTTGGACTCCAGGAGCGTCATTCGGCGTCCTGGCTGACACGCGACTCCTCCTTTCCGGCGTCCGACGGGCGCTCTCGATGGAAGAACCTACCCTTCATCCTGTCCTGGGCTCACGACCATGCTGCCAGTCGTCGCGTTCCCATTCCAGCCAGCTCGTAGGCCAGCCGGGTCGATAGGCGTCCAGAAGACATCCACCCGCCTATCGACCCGGCCACCCCTACAATCCTAGTCGGCAGCGGCCTTCTCCATGCGCTCGGATGTCGGCTCCAGGTCGAGCCCGGTCCCTCCCGCCTCGATACTCCGCACGACGAGGTGACAGGCCACCTCGCGATTCCCTACCGAAGTCAACGGCGGCGAAACGACATCGCACAGGCCTGGCTCCCAGTACGGGCAGCGCGGGTTGAAAACGCAACCACTGGGGAGGTTGGCGAGGTTGGGGATATCGAGGCTCCGCAGTTGCAGCTTCTCCTTCGACCGCGTCAGGTCGGGATCGGCCTCCGGGATCGCCGCGGCCAGCGCTCGCGTGTACGGATGCAACGACCGCCCAATGATCTGCGGCGTCCGCCCGTGCTCCACCATCTTGCCGACGTACATTACGCCGACATTGCCCTCCCACGCGAAATACTTCACCACCGCGAGGTCGTGCGTGATGAACAGGAACGTCACGCCCAGCTCGTTCCGCAATTTCAGCATGGTGTTGAGCAACGAGACGCGGATGGAGACATCGACCATCGAGACGGACTCGTCGGCGATGATCAGGCGAGGATTCAGCGCCATTGCCCGCGCAACGGAGACGCGCTGGCGCTGGCCTCCGGAAAGCTGATGCGGGAACTTGTTGATGAAGTTCTCGGTCGGACGGAGGTCGACCAGTTCCAGCAGTTCGTGGGCGCGCTTCGTCGCCTCCTTCTGCCCGTGCACCAGCTTGTGATGCAACAGCGGCGCGCGCAGGGTATCGCCGATGGTATGAACGGGGTTCAGCGACGCATAGGGATCCTGGTGAATGATCTGGACCGCCTTGCGATAGTCCTTGAACTCCGCCTTCGACATCTGCGTGAGGTCACGGCCCTCGAAGCGCACACTGCCAGACGATGGGTTCAGCAATCCGGCGGCCATGCGGGCCACTGTGGTCTTGCCGCTGCCGCTCTCGCCCACGAGACAGAGGATATCCCCGGCATTGAGGGTCAACGAGACATCGTCCACGGCCTTGATCTGGCCCTGGCGAGTCTCGAAAGTGCGGACGAGATGATCGAGTTCCATGATCGGTGCGGAGGATTGGGATGCCATGCGTGGGACTTCCTTTCGGGGCATGTCGTTCGGCGTCGGAGAGGAGCGCGGACCGGCCATTCGGCGCCTATCCCGCGGGGGCGACAGCCTCCATCGCTTCCCACACCGCCTGGTCCTTGGTCACCATGTCGGAGTGATGACACGCCGCGAAATGCGTCCCCCCGAGATCGAGGAGACGCGGATGCTCCTGCGAGCAGATCTCGGTGGCATAGGGACAGCGGGGGTGGAACGAGCACCCGGACGGCATCCTGGCGAAGTTGGGTGTCGCACCGGGAATCGCCGTGAGCGGGGTGAATTCCTCCCCGACGATCGGCGGCACGGCATTCATCAGTCCCACGGTGTAGGGATGTTTCGTCTGGTAGAAGGCATCGCGCACCGGAGCGTATTCGACGATCTCGCCGGCATACATGGTGGCGACCCGGTCGGCGAGCTCGGCAGCCAGCGAGAGGTCGTGGCTGACAAAGATCATGGTGAAGTCGAGTTGGTCGCGCAGGTTCTTCACCACGTCGATGATCGCCCGCTGCGTCAGGATGTCGAGGGCGGTGGTCGGTTCGTCCAGGATGATGAGTTGCGGCTGGAGGAGCAGGCTGAGCGCGATGGAAACACGCTGGCGCATACCGCCGGAGAGTTCGAACGGGAAGGCGTTGTAGACCCGCTCCGGATCGAGCTGCACCTTGCGAAGCAGGTCGAGCGTCCGCTCGCGAACGAGGTCCTTGTCGTTCACGCCATGGGCCCTCGCGGTCTCGGCGAACGTATCCTTGATCCGCATCACGGGATTGAGCGAGTTCTGCGCGGCCTGGAAGACCATCGCGATCTCGTTCCAGCGGATCTTGCGGAAGTCCTTGTCGTTCAGCTTGACGAGATCGACTTCCTTGCCCTCGCGCGTACGGAAGATGGCGGAACCGGTGGCGATGCGGGCGCCACGCACCAGCATACGCAGCAATGCGAAGCCGAGCGTCGACTTGCCGGAGCCACTCTCGCCGATCAGGGCGACGGCCTCGCCGGCGCGGATGTCGAAATTCACATTCCGCACGGCCCGAAGATAGCCGTTACTGGTCCGGTATTCGACGCTGAAATCCCGCACCGAGAGGATGACCGGGGCAGTCGATTCCGCCGTTCCGCGCATGGCGTTGCGTGCCGCCACTGCTTCCGCGTCCATTCCCGGTCCAGTTGTTGTGGTGGATCGTGCCGCCATGGAGCCGTCCTCGATCTACATGCGTCTGAGCGAATTCCGAATGCCGCGCTTGCCGGGTGGCGGCCGCAAGTGCATGCCGCCACCCCGGCCCTATTCCTCGCGAAGGCGTGGATTGAAGACGTCTTCCATCGCATTGGAGATCATCACCAGCGAGAGCTGCAACAGGGAGATCATGAAGATCGGCGCCAGGATGTAGAGCAGGCTGTCCTTGAAGAAGATTGCGCCCTTCGTGTACGCCTGATTGATCATCAGCCCCCAGTTCTCGCCCGCCAGCGGCACGAGACCGAGGAAGAAGAGGATCACCTGGCCGTAGATGGCTCCCGTCATCGCAAAGACGAAGTTGATGACGATGTAGCTCATCATGTTCGGGATGACTTCACGGAAGAGGATGTGCGCGGTGCCGAGGTCCAGCATCCGCGCGGCCTCGACATACTCGCGTTCCTTCAGCGTCAGCACCTGCGAGCGTACGGCCCGCAGGAGTGCAGGCCAGGCCGTGACCGAGAGGACCAGGGCCAGCAGCATCGGATTGTCGAGCCGCACGTAGGCCGCCAGCACAGCGAGCAGCACGATGGTCGGCACCGTCATCACGATGTCGGAGATCATGAGGAGGAAAGCATCGGTCCGGCCGCCGAACATGGCCGAGATCGCCCCGAGCACCACCCCGATGAAGGTCGAGATCAGCGCGGCCAGCCCGGAGACGATCAGCAGCGTGCGGCCGCCGTGGACGATCTGGTACCAGACATCCTTGCCCATGTAGTCGCCGCCGAGCGGGTGTGCCCAACTGGGTTTGGCATAGATGTTCGCCACCACGGTCGGGTTCTTCCCGGGCATGAAGAACGGCCCGATGAAGGCGAGGATGAGGATGGCGAAGAAGATCGCGAATCCCAGCGCGCCGACCTTGTTCCGCTTGACGAAGGTGCGGACGAGGCCGTGCTTCTTCACGGCGATGACCGCCTCGACATTCTCGGCCCGACCGGAGAGATCCTGGATATCGACTGTTCCCTGAACCATCGCTGACTACCCCTTCGCCCGGATGCGCGGATCGACGCGACTGTAGAGGAGGTCGGCGACGAGGTTCGCCAGGACCACCGAAATCGTGATGACGAGGAAGATGCCCTGGAGCACCGGATAGTCGCGTTTCTGGATTGCCTGGAAGAGTTGCTGGCCGATGCCCTTGTACTGGAAGATCGGCTCCATGAGCAGCGAGCCGCCCATGACGAACCCGATCTGGATCACCAGCGAGGTGAAAAGCGGCAGGATGGCATTGCGTCCGACGTAGAAGAGCGCCACGCGCCATTCCGGAATGCCACGCGCCCGCGCCGCCGTCACGAAGTCCTCCTCCAGCGCGGCGACAGTGCTGCTCTTCATGGTCAGCATCCAGCCGCCGATCGTGGTGAGGACGTAGACGAAGATCGGCAGGAAGGCGTGGTAGAGCGCGTCCGAGATGAAGGTCCAGGTAAAGCCGGTCTTCACCCCGCTGGAGACCGATCCGCGCATCTGCACGAACGGAATCCACTCCAGCCAGACGCCAAAGATCGTGATGATGAGGATGGCAATGAGATAGTTCGGCACCGAGTGCGTGATCGACGCCAACGCGGAGAGCGTGCTGTCGATCCACGAGTTGCGCTTGTAGGCCATGAACATGCCGAGCAGGACGCCCAGCGTGAACGAGATGATGAGGGCCGTGCCCACGCTGAAGACCGTCCACCAGATGCGGGAGGCGATGATGGTGGAGACGGAGGTGCCCGGCGAACTGATGGACATGCCCAGGTTGCCCTGGAGCAGGTTCTTCATGTAGTCGACGTACTGGATGTAGATCGGCTTGCTGGCGTCGATCGAGAAGAGCGACTGCGCCATGTTCCGCGCCGTGTCGTAATCGTATCCGTACTGGGTCATCTGCTGGTTGATGTACACCTGCACCGGATCGCCCGGCATCAGGCGCACCAGGAAGAAGATGAGGGTCATCACGAAAAAGACGGTGAGAATCGCCCGGAGAATGCGCCGGAGCAGGAAACTCGAGCCAACCCGGCGAACCCAGTTGGTCCGGGGGGCCTCTGTTTCCTCGACGGTCATGACCGGTTCGGAAGCAATCGCAGCCATCGCATTCCCGTACTTTCTTGTATACCCGCGCCGGTATGGATAGGCCGAGGCCATCCCGCCGACGCGCGCTCCAATCCGATTCCCTATGCCACGATCCGCGAAACGGCGGCGTCCGCTTCGCTATGTCCTGTGTCCGATTCGCGTAGTATGCACCGCCACGAGGCAAGCATGCACGGCAGCGTCCCCTGAACGGACTATCCCCTCGTCGGACATCATCGCCAATGTCTTTCGCAATCCAGCGCGAATGTGGTCAATGTATACACGATCAGGACTCATTATTCCGAGGAGGACCCCGGCAGGCGTACCGGCAGCCGGAGGCAAATGTGGCCGAATGCCCAACTCGGCCCCGGCCGTTTCGGCCAATGCACGAGATCCAGGTCCCGTTCATCCCCGGAACGCCCGCGCAAGATGCCCCGATCGCAGGGACCAGGGCATCTCGCACAACGAATTGCAGCGTACGGATCAGGCGACGGCCGCGCGGGCGATCGTCACGGGCTGGTGCATCGTCGCCGATTCATAGGCGGCAAGCGCCACCTCCATCGCGCGGAGACCGTCTTCCCCGTTCGGCGCCGTCTCGCCATCACGGCGAACCGCCTGGATGAAGGCGTCGATCATCTCCGGATCGCCAGATGCTTCCACGGGGACCGTGGTGTTCGACGGCCCCTGGATCTCGATCAGCTCGATGTTCGCGCGGAAGGCATCGAGCGAGAGCACGCCTTTCTCCCCCACCATCTCGATCATCACGCCACCCCAGATCGGGTTGTTCGCCGGCCGCGACCAACTGGTATCGAGACTGACCGGAATGCCATTGCTGAGCTTCATCATCAGCAAGCCGGTGTCATCCGCCGCAAAGTCGTAGATGCGGGTGTCGATCTCGGCGTAGACCTCATCGACTTCCACCCCGAGCATCCAGCGCAACGTATCGACCACATGCACCGTATGGTCGATCACGGCGCCGCCGCCGGAGAGTTCCGGCTGCACGAACCAGCTCTGCGGACAGGTGCCCGGATTGCGCGCGGCAATGATGAGCGGCGCGCCGATGGCGCCATGATCGAGCGCCTGCTTCAACCCCAGCGTGGCCGAATTGAACCGCACCGGGAACGCGATCTGCAGTTTCACCTGGTTGTCGCGGCAGGCGGCGATCATCGCCAGCGCATCCTCGACATTCGTCGCGATTGGCTTCTCGCACAGGACATGTTTGCCTGCCTTCGCCGCGGCGATCGTCATTTCCTTGTGGCGTACGTTCTCGCTGCACACCACCACGGCATCGATGTCGTCGCGCACGACAGCATCACGATAGTCCGCCACGAATGCGACGCCATACTGCTCCGCCATTGCGGCGCCACGCTCGGTATCGTCATCGGCGATGAGAACCAGTTCGGCATCCGGATTGGCCTTCAGGCAGGCCGCATAGCCGTGCGCATGCAGATGCGCGAAACTCAGGATCGCGACCCGAACCGGCCGCCCTTCAATCGTGGTCATGTGGATTTCCCCAGGAACATCCGCCAGCGCCGCTATCCAGCCCCGACGGCAAGATCGTCATGCGGGCGACAGTCAGGCCGCGTTGGAGCGCATGGTGCCATCCTCGTTGAAGAAGACCGGGGCGCCCGTCCGCATCGAGTCGAGCACGGCGTTGGCGACCGCAAGCGCCTTCGTGGCCTCCTCGCCATTTACGCGCACCGGTTGCCCCGTCTTCAGGCAGGAGACGAAGTGCTGCACTTCCTTGAGGTGGGGGGCGACCACGCCAGGACGGAGATACTGCCGCGCCGGCACCTTGATACCCTCCGGCGCATTCCAGTCAATGCCCACGGTCGGCTCGACGATCAGCGTCGCGGCGTCCTCGCTGCCGTACGTCGCCAGACCGTACTGTCCGGCCACCTCGATGAACGTCCGATGCGTGGAATGGGCCCAGCTCGCTTCGACGTGGGCGATAGCGCCGCTCCGGAAACGGATGGACGCCATCGTGTAGTCGCGCTTCTCGTGAACCGGCAGGAAGGAGAGCCCATGCGCGAAGACCCGTTCGACATCGCCGAAGAGCCAGCGCAGCGTGTCGATCTCGTGGATCATCAGGTCGAGGACGACGCCGCCGTTCTTCTCGATATCGGCGAACCACGGCGAGCGCTCCATTACCGGCGGATTGGTACGCGAGGCGCGAATCGTCGCGATACGACCGAGGTTCCCCTTGTCGAGGATCTCCTTCATCCGTTCGTACTCGGGAAAGAAGCGGACGACGTGCCCGACCATGAAGGTGACACCCGCCGCATCACACGCGGCAACCATCGCCTCGCCGTCCTCGACAGTTCGGGCAATGGGCTTCTCGCAGAAGACATGCTTGCCATGCTGGGCAGCCAGGACCGTCGCATCCTTGTGCAGGAAGGTCGGGAGGGCGATCAACACAGCGTCGACATTCTCGGCCGCGAAGGCCTCCTCCATCGAAGCGGTCGGCGTGCCACCGATCTCCGCCGCCAGCGCCTGAGCACGCGGCAAGTCGATATCGACGAGCCAGGTGAGGTCGACATCGGGCATCGCCGCAAGGTTGCGCGCGTGGTGGCCACCCATGCCGCCGGTGCCGACGACGGCGAACCGGACCGGGCGATCGTGCAGGTCATCCGGTGACGCAGGCACCGGACGGGGATGGGCTGACGAGGATGCAAGGGTTGTGGAGGACATATGCCGCCTTCTGACGAAAATCGCGCAAGGACGAACCAGTTCGTTGACCGCAGTCGAACCGCCCCGGAATCACACGATACGGTACGGGAACGGGAGCGGTACGGCAAGACGCGGCCACATCGGCGATGTGGCCGCACCATCCGTTCCTGCGGTCATGCGGACCTCACCTGACGCGAACCGGTCGTCGTCCCTTCCCGGCACACCGGCATCCGCCTTCCCATATCCTCCATACAACCGGCCCCCACCTCCCCTGTCATCGTGAGCGAAGCGAGGGGCCGCTCCCACGCGACGCGCAATCGCCCGCACTACCCCACATGAACGTTCCATCCACGTGGTCCGGCTACACCACCCCTAGATGGCAGGACACGGGAATGAGGAAGGGCAGCGGCCTTCCGCGGTCGGGATGTCGGCAAGCGAAACCGTCAGGAAACGGTCAGGCCATTCTCGGGAAGCGTGTCGAGCCAGGAGAAGACGGCGCTCGTCTGCGCGATCCGCAAGTCCAGCGTGTCGCGCAGGATCGCCGCCTGCGCCTGCGCCTCGCGGTCATCCGAAGGAGCGCCCTGCCCATCCATTGCGGCCCGCTGCTCCCGCAACGATCCCAACAGACGCTCGATCACCGACCGTTGCGCGCGCACCAGCGCAACGGCGCACACCGGATCGAGCTCCCGCGCGAACCAGAGCTTGACGAGAAAATCGAGCCGCACGTCCCGCGTGGCGCGGACTGGCGCATCCAGCCAGGCATGCAGCGTCGCCTCGCCCTCGGCGGTCAGCGCGTGATCCTGGCGATCGGGGCGCGAGACCTGGTGCTCCACGCTGGTGGACACCAGTCCGGCGCGATCGAGCTTCTTCAGGTAGTGATAGAGCATGCCCGGTTCGAGCCGGATGATCTCGGCCAGCGACCCGGTCTGGAGCCGGCGCGCCAGATCGTAACCGTGGACGCCACGTCCGCCGCCATGCGCCTCGGCATCGCGTGTCGCAACCGCGATGAGTCCGAGCAACGCGTATTCCGCCGGTCCCAGCCGGGCTGGACGGCCCTTCATACTCGATGACCCGGTTGTGATCGTCGGTCGGCTCACCGCACATCCCCTCTCGCATACCCATCAGTCAGCAGGGCGGCCACGATCTCAGGCCACATGCCGATCGCTCACGTTCTCCAGCAACGGGGTCGGTCCCGCGCCGATCAGCACCGGCGATTCGGCGTCCGGCCCAACGATCCGCACTCGCGCCACGCGCAGGCCATCGAGCCCCTCCACGATCAGGCGATGACCGTCCGGGCCGGTCACCTCATCGCCAAGCACTGCCGGTCGCCCGAGCGAGAAGAAGACGTAGCCTCCCAGGGTCTCGACATCGTACTCGTCGGTCTGGAGGTCGACACCATATCGCTCGCGCAGATCCACGAGACTCATGAGGCCGTCGAGATGCAACACGCCGTCCGGGTCGAGCCGGTCGCTCTCGCCGGCATCGTCTTCTTCCTGGATACGCCCGATCAGGTGGTTCACGATGTCCTGAAGCGTGACGATTCCGGCCGTGCCGCCATACTCGTCGATCACGACGGCCATCTGCACGTGACCTTCACGCATCTGCGTAAGGACCTCGGAGGCGGCCAGGGTCTCCGGCACCAGCATCGGTTCTGTCATGTAGTCGCGGATATCGAACCGCTCGGCGATCTTCTCCGCCGCCCGTCCGGCCTCCGGAGCGCGACCATTCCCGATCTCGTGGACGGCCTCCGCCGTCGCCGTGGCATACACGCGATCGAGAAAGAGCGGCATCAGACGCTTGATCTTGATGATGCCGATGATATGGTCGCTGTCGCCCTCGAAGATAGGCAGGCGCGTGTGCGAGGTCTCGTTGGACAGGGCGATCACGTCGTCCAGCGTCGCGTCGATCGGCAGCGCCGTGACCTCCGTGCGCGGGACCATGACATGCCGGGCCTGCATGTCCGTGAAGGAAAACGCGCGTCCAACGAGGTCGTGGGCAGTCTCGTTCACCAGGCCGGCCTCGCGGGATGCGTCCACGGCCAGCATCAGTTCCTCGGCAGACTGCACCAGGTCATGCCCGGAAGCAGGCTCGATACCGACCAGCTTCACGACCTGGTTGCCAATCCAGTTCAGGAAGGCAATCACCGGACGGAAGACGACGAGGAACCAGTGGATCGGCCGCGCGACCCAGAGCGCAGTCGCCTCGCTGCGTTGCAGGGCAAGGCTCTTCGGGGCCAACTCACCGATCACGATGTGCAGGGACGTCACGAAGGAGAAGGCGATGAAGAACGAAATGGCGTGCGATGTCGCGGAGCCGACTTCGATCGGCAGATGTTCCAGCAATCCGTGCAGGAGGGTCGCCACCGCCGGCTCGCCAATCCAGCCGAGTGCGAGGCTGGAGATGGTGATGCCGAGCTGGGTCGCCGCAATGTAGGTATCGAGGTGCGAGAGGAGATCGAGCACGCCGGGAGCGCGGGGGTCGCCTTCAGCAGCGAGCTGCTGGATGCGCGTGCGTCGAACGGAGACGAGGGCGAATTCGGTTGCCACGAAGAAGCCGTTCGCAAGGACGAGCGCGAAGACGGCCAGCAACCCTACCGTGGTACTAATCTGGTCCTCCAGACCTGGAAACGATCGGCCGCAGAACCGCCCGTTTCCGGGCTGCGCGCCGCCTAGTGCGAAGGCATCTCATGACACAACCCCGCATCATTATGGTAGGGGAAAATGTCCCAAAACTCCATCCCGGCTGGCGGTCCGCCAAGAGCCCGTCGCCACCGTTTCGCCTGCGCCACATCCGGGATGCTAGGATGCCCTGCAACGCCATCCCGGCGATTCACGCTCACATGCACGACGAGGTCTTTCCGCCCTTGCCGACGAACACCCGCTCATCCGCCTCGAAGAAACCCGCGCAGGATCTGGCCGGCGGCCCGAAGGACCCGGCCGCGATGCTGGCTGGCGTCCTCTCGTCGAGAGTGCGCGCCGCCGTCCTAGCCTGGCTCGTCCCCCGGCAGGATGCCGCCTGGTCGCTGACCGAGATCGCGCGCGGCGTCGGGATGCCGATCAGCAGTGTCCAGCACGAGTGCTACAAACTGGAGGGGCTCGGGATCCTCACGGGAACGCCGGTGCAGGGATCGCGCCGCTACGCGCTAGACCGCACCTTCCCGCCAACCGATCCGCTCGTCCATCTCGTCTATGCGGCATGGGGATTTCCGGCCCTCGCCACGGAAGCCCTGAGCGACCTCGGCAGCGCACCGAGCAGCGCATCGGGTGACGGCTTGCAGGAGGCGTCCCTACGATACCGGGGAACATCCATCCATGATGCCACGCTCGTCCTGATCGGCGACGTCTCGCTGGACCAGCTCGCCGCCGCCCAGACGCGAATCGCACGCCTGCTCGACATCGATCCCGATGCGCTGGATGTCGCATTCTTTCGTGCCGAGCAATGGTCCTCCCATATCGAAGGGCGCGATCCACTCGTCACCCGCCTGCTCGACCTTCCCGGCATCTCCCTGCTGGCCCATTCCACGGAAAGTGATCCCCGTTCATGACCATGCGTTCCATCGTTGCCGGACCGACCCTCGCCATCGGCCAGTCCGGCGGCGCGACCACCGCCATCAATGCGAGCCTTGCCGGCACAATCGCCGCCGCCCAGACATCTGGTGCGTTCCCGCGCATCCTCGGCCTGCGCAACGGCATCGAGGGGCTGCTCGGCCAATCATTCCTCGACCTGACCGGCCTCGATGCAACGACCATCGATGGTCTGCACCATACGCCATCCTCTGCCCTCGGAACGGGGCGCTACAAACTGAAGGACGATGACCTCGACCACGCACTGGACCTGCTCGCCGCGAACGGGATCACGGCGCTCGTCTACATCGGGGGCAACGATTCGGCGGATACCGCCCATCGCCTGGCCGTGCATGCCGCCGAGCGAAAGCAGGCGCTCCAGGTGATCTCGGTCCCGAAGACAGTCGACAACGACCTGAAGGAAACCGACTTCTGTCCCGGCTACCCCTCGCTGGCAAAGGCACTGGCCACCTACGTCCGCGACGCCACGTGGGACACCCTCGCTGGCCCAAAGCTCTACCCGGTGAAGTTCATCGAGGTCGTTGGCCGCGACGCCGGCTGGGTCGCGGCAGCGGGAAGTCTCGGCTTCTCCGACGCCGAGATCGCCGCCGGCCTCGCGCCGCGCATCCTCCTCCCCGAACGCCCCCCCACCGCCGCCGATGTCCTTGGCTGGGTGCAGGACGATCTGGCGCGGCGCGGCTGGACGGTTGTCGTCGTGCCAGAGACGTTGCAGCAGGCGGACGAGACGCATTTCGGTGGTGACACGCCAGAATGGGTCGATGAGTTCGGGCATCCCTATTACGCGAGCACGGGAGCCGCCCTCGCCCGCCTCGCGACGGCACGCCTCGGCGTGCGCGCCCGCTTCGAGAAGCCAGGCAGCGCCCTGCGTATGGCGATGGCGCTCGCCTCACCGGTCGACCTGGCAATGGCGCGGGACCTGGGGCAGGAAGCCATTGCGGCCCTCCTGCGTGGAGAGACGGCGCGGATGACGGCACTCCGCCGTGAGCGTTCCGCTCCCTACGCGGCGACGCTGACCACGGTGCCGGTCGAACGGGTCGCCAACAAGATCCGCCCGCTCGATCCCGCGTTCATCGAGCATGCCAATGTCGACGGTAACGCCCCGTTCCGGGAGTGGGCGCTGCCGCTGCTTGGCGACCAGCCCTTCCTCCCCTACACACGCCTGTAAGGACCCGCGCGAGCAGGCGTTCCTGCTGACGAGATTGGCCATCCGCCGGTCATTGGGCTAGCCCGGCTTTTCGTGCAGGGTGTCCCCAGCGCATGCCACTGCGCCAGCCCACCCCGGGGCCAGCGATGGCCGGAGTCGATGCGTTCGTCCGCCTCGTTCGCGATAGTGGGGGCAATTGGCGCCCGGGACGCAGCGCGCTCAATGCGCTGCGGGTCGCCGCAGCTGTGGGCCGAGCATTCGCCGAGATAGTCAAGCGTGCCATACCATTCGACGATGACGCGATCGGACACGTCGTACGGGCGGTTCACCATCGGCACCAATGTATCGAGACACGAGATTTGTAAGGACAGCATGAACCAGGACACCCATTCCGATGGACTACCGACCGAGGTCCTGAACGACGTGGCCAGCGTGGTCGGGGCAGAGGTCACGCTGCTCAATCGCCTCCCCGGAGGCTTCGATGTCGGCGCCATGCGCGTCCAACTGGACGACGGGGCACACGCCGTGCTCAAAGCCTGGCCCCGGACACGCCCAAACCAGTTGGACGAGGCGTTGCGGACTAAGAGTGCCTAACACAACCGGGTGATGGCGTTGAAGCAGATGAGGCAGCAACCGAGCGTGGTGAAGGCCTGATGGATGTCGACGCGACGTTCGTACCGAATGGTCAGCCGCCGATACCGGTT
>JASGDN010000054.1:0-47107 GCA_049841275.1 Thermomicrobiales bacterium | reverse complement strand
CCTTCGGCGAAGACCCACGAGTAGTAGGCGTGCAACGATTCGTCGTGGTGCAACGCCCGGTACCCCAGATCCCAGAACCGGCTCACCGCTGCCCCCACCACCAGCACCAGCCACAGACACGTCTCCAACGTGAGGGCGCTCTCGAAAAGATGCCGGTCAAGGCCATTCGACCGAGAAACAGGCAATGCAGCGAGCGCCTGCATCTGCGTTCCCCTACCGCGACGATCCCGTTGGTCCCGATCCATGGTCCTCTCCTCCTCGACCGCGCACGACGTTCCGGGCAGCACGCAATACCGCGCGTCCCGCAAGGCCGGAAACCCGTTCCCTTTCATCTGGTGTCATTGACTAGAAACGGAACGGCCGCCTGTTCGTTGCGGTGAGATGCAGACAGAAACGGGAACGATCGTGGACGAATCCACGATCGTTCCCGTTCCCCGGCAGGAGAATGCCAGTACGCGCCTATTCTCCCCGGATCGTCCCTCGATCGACCGTCAGGATCGGCAACGACGCCAGAGCCGGGTGCTCCAGCGGTCCCGGCTCCGTGGATGACACGAGCAGCTGGCGTCCCGGCACCGCCACGGCCCGCAGCAGATGGTCGCGATGCACCTCGTCCAGCTCGGACAACACGTCATCGAGCAGCAGCACCGGCGTTTCTCCCGTCTCCGCCGCGATCAGCTCACCCTCGGAGAGCTTGATCGCCACGACGCCAAGCCGTTGCTGTCCACGCGATCCATACGTCGCGAGCGAACGTCCGTCGATCCGGAACGCCAGGTCGTCGCGATGCGGTCCGATCACCGTCATTCCCCGCCGGAATTCCTCGGCCCGCACCTCGGCCAGTTGATCGTGGAAGCGCACCGTCAACGCCTCATTCAGGCTGCGAATCGTGTGCTGGTTGTCCGCCGTCGTGATCGCGCCGAAGTCGAGCCGGGCCTCGTAGGCGAGGTCCAGCTCCGCGCCTTCGATCAGTTCGCCGGACCGCGCCCGCATCAGTTCCGAAAGACGGTCGATCGTCAGGCGCCGGCTCGCGATGACGTATGCCCCCGCCGAAACGAGCTCCTCATCCCAGAACGCCAGTTCCGCAATCGCCATTCGTGCCATCGGACTCACCCGATCCCGTGCGAACGCCTTCAGGAGACCATTCCGCTGGGGCAACACGCGATTGTAGCGAGACAGCGCACGCAGGTATTCACGGTCGATCTGGGAGATGAGGACATCCAGCTGCCGGCGCCGTTCCGCAGGCGGGCCGGTGACGAGTTGCACGTCCTCCGGCGAGAAGAGCACGAATTTCAGGACGCCGATCAGGTCCTGTCCTCGCATTGCTTGCCCGTCGAGCGTGAACGTCTTCCGGGTGACGGACTCGTGCCCGGCGTCGAGTTCCAGCGCGATCGCGATCCGGTGCTGCCGTTCCTCGGTGTGGACGTCGGCCTCCACGCGCGACCATGGAGCGAGACCGTATGCCTCGCCACTCGTCCAGCCCACCAGCTCGCGGTCGGACGACGTCCTCGCTGACCGCGTCGTTGCCAGCAGCACGATCGCTTCGAGGAAGCTCGTCTTGCCGCTGCCGTTCTTGCCGATCAGGCGCAGCCCGGATGCCGGAATCTCCAGATCGAGCTGCTGGTAGCTCCGGAACTCCTCAAGATGGAGTCGCGATACGTGCATGTTTCAATCCTCACCCCGCCCGAAGGCGGGGTGCAACACAAGGTCACCTGGTGCAACTGCTGCGTGTTGGTGTTTTAATTCTCACCCCTTCAGAGGTTGGGATGCACCAGGAGGTTCGTCCAGATCCATACAGGAACGGCCCCCCACCCACGACCGACGCAAGATCGGCGTTTCGTGGGTAGAGGGCCGTTCCATCATCGACCCGTTGCGGGCAGCGCGCTATCCCGACGTCGACATGCGCGATCAATTGCCGCCGATCACCATCGGCATGATAACGTGGGAATAGCTGTCCGAGCCGCTCGGCTTGATGACACCGGCCTGGTTCGTCCCATTCAACCCAAGCATCACCTGTCCGTGCTTGAGCACGGACAGAACCTCGATGATATACCGCCCGTTGAAGGCAATCTGCAACCCCGGACCGGACACACTCGCGTCGACGAAGCTCTGGCTGTTACCGCGTTCCGCCGCATTGGCCGAGATCTCGATGCTGCCGGGACTCAGGTCGTCGTCACCAGGCTGCACGCTGAAGCGGACGACATCGTTGTTCTCGCGAGCGAAGTACCCGGCGCGGCGAACAGCGTTGAGCAGACTCTCCCGGCTCATGTCCACTCGCGTGCCGAACTCGCGCGGCACGATCTGCTTGATATCGGGGAAGGTGCCGTCGATCAGGCGGGAGACCCACTCCGTATCGCCGAGCCGGGCAAGCACCTGGCTGCGGTTCGGCGTCACGGCGAGATGAATCGGCTCGTCGAAGTCGCCGATGATGCGTGACAGTTCACGGTACGCACGCGCCGGCACGATGATATCCACCCGCTCGCTCACGGCCTGATCGAGCGGACTCTCGTTGACGGCCATCCGGAAACCATCCGACGACGCCAGCATCAGCGTATCGGCGTCGAAACGGGTGAGCACGCCGGCGAGGATCGGGCGGCTCTCGTCGGTGGCCGCCGCGAACTCGACGAGATTAACCGCATCGCGGAAGCGCTGGGCATCGAGCTCCACCGAGAAGCCGTCGTCGCCGATGGTCGGCAGCACCGGGAAGTCCTCGGCGTCGATGCCATTGATCGCGGCCTTGTCACGGCCGCTCTGCACGGTCAGCGAGAAGCGGGCGGGGTCGACCGCGAGCGACACCGTACCCGGCGGCAAGGTGTTCACGAACTCACCGAGGAGGCGGGCATCGACGGTGATCCGCCCCTCTTCCTCGATCGTCCCCTCGATCCATGTCGTCACGCCGATCTCGAGATTGGTCGCGGCAATGCGGATGCGCCCCTCATCGGTGGCGATGAGGACATTGCTGAGGACCGGCAACGCCGTACGCGAGGCGACCGCACGCGCGACGCGTCCGAGCGCCCGTTGAAGATTCTCCTGAAGGCACGAAACCCTCACCCGCCACTCCCGTTCACGCATCACGAAACCGTCCGTACGTACAGCCTTTTCCCGCCAAGTATAGCCCATCCACCATCGGAGTGGCCGCATCCCGGCAACGCACATCGTGCCGGTTCCCCTCCCGGCCTCGTGGCTGCCGATTGCAAAGCTGATTGCCAAAGGGAAGCGCCTCGTCTATCCTCAGAGCAACCCGCGACGCCGGCGCTGCCGCCTCGAAGGCGAACGCCCCCCGCGGTCACCAGGAGAAACGTCATGCCGCCATCCACCCCACCGGTCAGCTATCGCGACCTCCTCGCCCAGGTCAAGACGCAGATTTCCGAAGTCGACGCCCGCCAGGCCCAACGGTTGATCTCCGAAGGCGCCACCGCGATCGATGTCCGCGAGGCCGACGAGGTGGCCCAAGGCCTCGTTCCCGGAGCGACGGCCATCCCGCGCGGCTTTCTCGAATCGCGCATCGAGGATGCCGTTCGCGACCGCGACGCTCCGGTCGTTGTGTACTGTGCGGGCGGTGTGCGCTCCGCCTTCGCCGCGCGTTCCCTGCAGGAACTCGGTTACACGAACGTCGTCTCGATGGCCGGCGGATTCGGCGCCTGGAAATCGGCAGGCCTGCCCTTCACGACCCCATTCCAGTACACCCCGGCTCAGCAGAAGCGATATTCCCGCCACTTCCTCCTGCCGGAGGTCGGCGAGGCCGGTCAGCAGAAACTCCTGGAGGCAAAGGTTCTCCTGATCGGTGCGGGAGGACTCGGCTCCCCGGCTGGGCTCTATCTCGCGGCGGCAGGCGTCGGCACGCTCGGCATCGTCGACGACGATGTGGTCGACGACTCGAACCTCCAGCGACAGGTCCTCCACTCTACCGAACGTATCGGCACACCCAAGGTCGAGTCGGCGCGACAGACCCTCGAAGCCCTCAACCCGGATGTCCAGGTCGTCAGCCACGCCGTGCGCCTCTCGAAGGAGAACGTGCTCGACATCGTCCGCGACTACGACGTCGTCGTGGACGGGTCGGACAACTTCGCGACCCGCTACCTGATCAATGACGCCTGCGTGCTGCTTGAAAAGCCGAATGTCCACGGCAGCATCTTCCGCTTCGAAGGCCAGGTATCCGTCTTCGATGCCACCCAGGGACCGTGCTATCGCTGCCTGTTCCCGGATCCACCGCCGCCGGACCTCGCGCCAAACTGCGCAGAGGCCGGCGTCCTGGGCGTGTTGCCGGGCGTGATCGGCGTGTTGCAGGCGACGGAGGCGATCAAGCTCATCGTTGGCATTGGCCGCCCACTGATCGGTCGCTTGCTGCTCTATGACGCGCTCGACGCGACATTCCGCGAGGTCCGTCTCGACAAGGACCCCGAATGCCCAATCTGCGGCCCAAACGCGCCAGACACCATCGCCCATATCGAGTACACGGACATCGCCTGCGCGGTGCCAGCGCTCGCCCCGGCGTGATCCGGCCCGGCTTTCCTGATAAAGGCGCGGCTCGTGACGATCCGCGCCTTTATGTCACCTATCGCCTTCCGGATTCAAATGATCTCAATCTCGGTGACCGTGCCATCGACGATCCGGAATCCGCGTAGCACCGGGGCATCGGGATATTCCAGCGAGCAGATCAGATAGATCGCCTCCGGCCAGACCGCGAACTCAATATCGGTCTTCGAGGGATACGCGATCGTTACCGGATGCGAATGGTAGATCGCGAGCAGGCTTTCCCCACGGTTCTCGATCGCCCAGTAGGTCACGAAGAATTCTTCCTCGTCCATCAGGTAGCGCGTCACGCCTGCTTCCAGATTCGTCAGGCGGAAGAGTTCGGTGATCGCACCGTCCTTGCCCGCGATCACACCGCAGCATTCACGCGGAAAGTGATCCCGGGCATGGGCCACGATCTCGGCCCGAATCGGGCTCGGCACAAGGACACGGTCCCCACTGGCATGCTCGCTCACGCGGGCGCTCCGCCTGCCATCGCCGGGATCACGCCAATCTCATCGCCGTCCTCGACCGGTGTCGCCGCACCGCCAAGCTTGCGGACATTCTGACCATTCACGAAGACGTTCACGAACCGCCGGATCTCGCCATCCGGTTCGCAGACGCGGTCCCGGATGCCGGGATGGCGCGCGTTCAGATCCGCGATCACCTCACCAACGGTCGTGCCGGTCGCGCTGACCTTCGCCTCGCCGCTCGTATAGGTACGCAACGGCGTCGGAATGAGGACCTGGACGTTGGCAATCGTTGTGGTATCGGTCATGACAGGAGTCTCCTTCACGGGTCTTTCGTCCCAGCGAGAGCGCATCGGATCAGGAATCCCAGAGTCCGGTCGAGAGGTATTTGCCGCCGCCATCCGGGGCCAGCGCGACGATCGTTGCCGGTCGCTTCTCTGCGGCAGCCTCCCGCGCGACCGCGATCGCGCCGGAGAGCGCCGCACCCGTGGACGTCCCGGCGAACAGTCCTTCCCGCCGCACCAGCAGATGCACCAGGTCGAACGCCTCGCCTGTCTCCACCGCCATTTGGCGATCGGGAAGCGTCGCGTCGTAGATAGTGGGCACGATCGCGGTCGGCAGGTGCTTCAGCCCCTCGATCCCATGAAACGCCTCGCTCGGCTGTACCGCCACGAGTTCGATCGCCGGGGATATTTCCTTCAGGAAACGCCCAGTCCCCATCATCGTGCCAGTCGTGCCGAGGCCGGCGACGAAATGCGAAATCCGCCCGCCCGTCTGTCCCCAGATCTCGGGTCCGGTGGTGCGATAGTGCGCATCGGGATTGGCGGGATTTCGATACTGGTCGGCGTAGAAATAGCGGCCCGAATCCATCTCTGCGGCAACGAGGTCCCGGACGTGGCGGATCGCTCCGTTCGATCCGTCGTACGGATCGCTCTCGACAATCGTCGCCCCATAGGCGGCGAGGATCTGCTTCCGCTCATCCGACGCACTGCCCGGCACCACAAGCGTGACCGGGAACCCGATCGCCGCCCCGAGCATCGCGTAGGCGATTCCGGTGTTCCCGGAAGTCGCATCGATCAGGATTTGGCCACCACCGAGCTGACCGGTCGCAAACGCTTCCCGCACGATAGCGAGCGCGGGCCGGTCCTTCACGGAGCCGCCGGGATTCGTCCATTCGGCCTTCAGCCAGAGTTCGACGTTCTCCGGCAAGCCAACGTGGCGCTCCAGATTGGTGAGACGGAGTAGCGGCGTATGCCCGATCGCCCGCACCGCTGCGAGCACATCGAGCCGTGGCCATGTCGTCGCACGTCCCCGACCTTGCTCGCTCACGCTCGCACCTCCTGCCGCGCGAGAAATGCCTTCGAACCGATGGCATGACTATCCCGGATGAAGCGACTACTGTCAAGGTAGCTCCTGCCAATCCGTCGGCCGAGGACGGCGAACCCTCCCACGGCCAGCCCGACGATGCACCGATTCCCGACGGGACCTGGCTCGATCTGGAACAATGCGTGCAACGGTCCGGCCAAGGCGCCCGCGCCGGACGCACGATGACGTGGAAGGACCCGGCTTCTCATGAATGCAGCGCGTTACGAACAGATCGGCACTACCAGCCTCGTCACCGCGACGGGCATCGTCGCCGCCTCGATCCTGGCCGACGGACAGCTTGCGAAGGTCCTCAACGGTGCAGGCGGCCTGACGTGGTTCGCCTCCTCCGCCCTCCTCGTCATGGCAGGCCGACAAAGCCCGACCTACCGCTGGCAGTGGGTGGCGACCATCGGGCTGACGGCGGCGGTCGCCTTCGTCATCAAGCCGACGGACCTCACGCTGGCGACGGTCGGCTTCGGAGCCACGGGCTTGGCGATCGGAATGGCCGCGAAGGCCGACCCGGTCCTCTGGGCAAAGCTGATTCCTGGACTCTACCTGCCGATGCACATCGGGACGGCCGTGCTGAAGGCGGTCGGTCGCAGCGCGCTCGGCATGGAAGCATCCATCCGTTCGGAACCGCCTCCTACTGCAGCGGTGGTCCCGTTCGTCATAGTCGTCGCGGCGGTGGCGGGCGGTTTCCTGGCTTCCGCACTGCGCGAGCGCGGCTTCGGTTTCGGCAAGCGACGCCCAGCGGCCTGAATTGCTGATACATCCCGCTGATCTTGGGATTCCCGACGACAAGGGATCGCGTCGCTCCGGAGATGATCGACGCGTAAAGGGGTGAATGGATGGGAACGACTATCACCCCAACGCCTCGCTCATCATTCGCCCGGTATTGGGCTGCCGCGGCGATCAGTTCGTTTGGCTCGGCGGTCACCGGGGTGGCGATGCCCGTGCTGGTGGTTCAGTCGCTCGACGCAACCCCTTTCGAAGTCGGTGTGGTGAACGCCGCCCAGCTCGTGCCATACGCCCTCCTTGGGCTCATCGCCGGCGTATACACCGACCGATGGCGCCGCCGACCAATCCTCGTATGGGCGAGTGTCGGACGCGCACTCTCCCTGGGCATGATTCCAATCCTGTGGATGGTCGGAGCCCTGCACATCTGGATTCTGGTTGGCATCCTGTTGGTATTCGGCGCGTGTTCCGTGTTCGGCTTCGCGGCAACACAGTCACTGCTTCCTCGCCTGGTTTCCCGTTCCCATCTCGTTCAGGCAAATGCACGACTCGACCAGACGGACGCCGCCGCTCAGACGCTCGGACCGGCGCTCGGCGGCGGATTCGTCGGGCTCCTGGGTGCTCCGGTGGCAATTGCCGTCGATGCGATCAGCTACCTGGTCGACGCGGCACTCAACGCCAGCGTCCGGGTTGACGAATCCCGATCTGGATCTCGTCCCCGCAATCTCCGGGCAGAGGTTCGCGAAGGCCTGCAGTGGACCTACCGGCACCGCATGTTGGGGCCACTGGCGATGTCGACGCACGTCTGGTTCCTCGCCAACGGCACCGCGACGACGGTGCTTTCCCTGTTTGCCTTGCGGTCCCTCGGGTTCACGGCATTTGCCTTCGGACTGCTGCTGGCGGCCCTTGGGATCGCGAGCCTGATCGGGGCGTCGGTCGCATCGTGGTCGGCCGCGCGAATCGGATCGAGACGGGTCATCATCCTCGCCCGCGCCGCGTATCCGATCGTCTGGACACCCGTAGCGATCGCTCCGGCGACAAACACAGGCCACGCTCTTGTGTTTGCCGGGCTGTTTCTTCAGGGGCTCGCTGCCGGGACGGAGAACGCGAACGAGCTAGGCATCTGGCAGGCGCTGACACCGGACGCGCTGCTTGGTCGGGTGAACGCCACCAGACGATCCGCCAATCGGACAGTGGCCGCCATCGGGGCACTCACAGCAGGTCTCGTCGTTGGGCCAGCTGGATATCGCACGACCCTTGTCGGGGTGATCGTTCTGTTCGCGATAGCGGCCCTCGTCGCGGCACAATCACCGCTACGAGAAGCACCCGGCAGCACGTGACTCGACTCATTCACGGAGGTGACCCAAGAGCCACGACGGAACCAACCCCAGCCAAGCCGGGATTGTGAACCGAGCGTGATGTAGCGTGGCGCCGCCGTGATGCTACACGGACGGGTACAGCAAGAACGACCAGTCGCGATGACTGGCCGTTTTTGTTGATTTGGCGGGGATTCTGTGGGGTGCCCTACGGGGCTCGAACCCGTAACCTCATGTTCCACAGACAAGCGCTCTGCCATTGAGCTAAGGGCACCATGAACACGCTGGACGACGGAAAGGAAAGGGAGTGTAAGCCGAGTTCTGTTCGCGATGGTCATCTCTCTCGACCGCGAAAGCGGCCGGTCACGTCGTCGCCTTCGTGACTGCTCTCGACTTCCGGCCTCGGCGAGCAACCTGATAGCGGCCGATTCGGAGATTGCTGCGGGGAGGATTGCCCTTTTCAGTCCACCACCAAATCGGCGGCGGCAATGGTCTCTGTTGCTCTCACGATCCCGAAGAACCGTGCCAGTCTGGACTGTCGACGCGATCGCTCGCGCCTCCCTGGCTTTCACCAGGCACCCACGCTCTGTGCAGCTCGGACTTTCCTCTGACCCGTACCGGGCCAGCGACCATCCATCCCGACTTTCCGTCAGCGTATCCGGTTGGAAAGGTGCACACCCCTGTCAGGAACCGCAGGCCAGATCGACTCATGGATTGCGTTGATGATCCTGGTTGGGGAGTGGTGCCGAAGGGGAGATTTGAACTCCCACGAGGTTACCCTCACTACGCCCTGAACGTAGCGCGTCTGCCGTTCCGCCACTTCGGCCCATCCGAGATTATCGCGCATCCTGCCTGGCAAAACCAGGAGCCGACCGTCGGACTCGAACCGACGACCTGCTGTTTACGAAACAGCTGCTCTACCAACTGAGCTAGGCCGGCATGCGCTCTCTTCCGGAGCGATGCGGAGTATAGCATCGTCCCGACGGCACTGCCAAGGGCGGCACGCGCCCGTTTCTGGTATGGTGATTGCCGGTCCGGAGACGGGATGGTCCTATCCCGCCCCCTAAACATCGGTCTTTCTTCCGCCCATATCCCGCTTCCGCACGAGAAAGAGCGCCCATCGTGCCCAACCAGGATCGCAAAGGGAAGCCCGCCGCTCCGCAGACCCGGCCGGCAGCTTCCCGACCACGCCCCACACCGTCTCGCCAGCCCTCCCCACCGGCATCGCCCGGCAAGGGATCGTCTCCGCTCAGCCGCGCCAGCCGCACCCAGATCGTCTTTCTCATCATCTCCTCACTGGTCGTTTGCTCGCTCATTCTCGCCGGGGTCGTCGCCATCGCAACCGACCAGCTTTCGAGCAACGACGACAGCACGCAGCAGGCGTACACCGATCCCAACAAGGACGTGATCGCCGAGCAGCAGACGAAGGTCGCCGAGAATCCGGACGACTACTACGCCCTCACGTTGCTTGCGAACCTCCTCGGCAATACGGGCCGCCTCACCGAAGCCATCCCCCTCTACGAGAAGGCCCTCCAGATGCGCCCCGACGACCAGGGCGTTCGTCTCGACTTCGCGCGGGCGCTCGCCGATGGCGGCCACCGATCCGATGCCGAGATCCAGTTCAAGAAGCTGATCGAGCAGGACCCGAACAACCAGCAAGCGCACTACTACCTCGCCGAGATGTACCGCGTCTCCGCACCACCACGTACTGAGGAAGCCATCGCCGAATACCAGAAAGCAATCGCAATCGATCCGTCCACCTACATGGCGCAACAGGCGACCGACCAGCTGAAATCTCTCGGCATCACCGTCTCTCCGGTCGCGTCACCAGTGGCCGGAACACCTGTCGTGACAGCTTCGCCGCAACCATAGTTCCTCGCCAACCTGAGAACAGATGTTCGTATCGTGCAGTATACTTGAACCATGAACGACGAATCCGGCGGTCCGAACCGCGCATTCACGTCCACGAAGAAGGAACGGGAGGCCTCCCGGCTCGTGACGCCCAAGCAGCGTGACGAGGACGGCACGGTCGACAAGTCACTGCGTCCGCGCCACCTCGAGGACTACATCGGGCAGGATCGCGTCAAGGACAACCTGCGTATCTTCATCCAGGCTGCCCTGGAACGTGAAGAGGCGCTCGACCACGTCCTCCTCTACGGGCCGCCGGGTCTCGGCAAGACGACCCTCGCCGCCATTGTCGCGACCGAGATGGGCGTCAGCCTGCGCGTGACCTCCGGGCCGGCCATCGAGCGGCAAGGTGACCTCGTCTCGATCCTCACGAACCTACAGCCGGGTGACGTCCTGTTCATCGATGAGATCCACCGCCTGAACCGGGTGGTGGAGGAAGTCCTCTACTCGGCGATGGAGGATTTCGCGGTGGATATCATCATCGGCAAGGGTCCCGCTGCCCGCACGATGCGGATCAACCTGCCGAAATTCACGCTCGTCGGTGCGACGACACGGCTGGCCTTGCTCACCGGACCATTGCGCGATCGCTTCGGTGCCGTCCTTCGTCTCGACTTCTACGATCAGGACGCGATGGAGCGGATCATCACCCGCTCGGCCACCATCCTCCAGTTCCCGATCGACGAAACCGGGGCCAAGGCGCTGGCAGCACGCTCGCGCGGCACGCCGCGCATCGCCAACCGGCTCCTGCGCCGCGTCCGCGACATTGCCCAGGTCTCTGGCGAATCGGTCATCTCCGCCCCGATCGCCCATGCCGCGCTGGATCGGCTTGAAGTCGATCACATGGGCCTGGATGAGACCGACCGGCGCATCCTGCTCGCTGTCGTGGAGAAGTTCGACGGCGGCCCGGTCGGCATCGACACGCTCTCCGCCGCCACCAGCGAGGAAACCGACACCATCATGGATGTCTACGAGCCGTACCTGATCCAGCTCGGCTTCCTCCAGCGCACGCCCCGCGGCCGCATCGCCACCAAACGCGCCTACGAGCACCTCGGCCTGCCGTTCCCGGCGTCCGTCTCGGCGCAGCAGGCCCTTTTCGAGGTCGATCAGTGACCGCATCCCCATCTGGCGCCAATCCGGCCAACACCAGCACCCGCCACGCGATGGCGGACTTCGACTACGAGTTGCCCCCCGAACTCATCGCCCAGGAACCCCTGGCCGACCGCGAGGCGAGCCGGTTGCTTCTCCTCCCCCGCGATGGGCGCCCATTCGAGCACCGTGCCTTCCGCGAGTTACCGGACCTGCTCGATCCCGGCGACCTGCTGGTGGTGAACGATAGCCGGGTCATTCCCGCACGCCTGCTTGGGCATCGCGAGACGGGGGCTGAGGTCGAAATCCTGCTCCTGCGGCGTGGGGAAAGCGGCCTCTGGCGCGCCCTCGCCCGCCCCACTCGCCGACTGCATGTCGGCGAGCGGATCGTCATCCCGGCGAAGACGGTCGATGACACGAAGGCATTCGCCTACCTCCGGGAGAAGCTGGACGACGGACAGGTTCTGGTCGAGCTGGACGAGTCACTGACGACCGATCTCGACCATTTCGGACGCGTGCCGCTTCCGCCCTACATCACGCATCATCTCGATGACGACGAGCGCTACCAGACGGTCTACTCGGAGCAGAAAGGATCCGCTGCCGCTCCAACCGCGGGACTGCATTTCACCGAAGACATCTTCCGGCGTCTCCAGCAACGGGGAATCACGCGCGCGTCCGTCACGTTGCATGTCGGGCTGGATACCTTCCGCCCGGTGAACGAGGATTTCGCCGAGGATCATGTGATCCACCAGGAATGGTGTTCGGTCTCCCCGGAAGCATGGGAAGCAATCGCCGCGGCGAAGGAGCGCGGATCGCGTGTCGTCGCGATCGGCACCACCGCCGCGCGAACCCTCGAAACCCTCGGTCAACGAGTGAAGGCGGGAAATCCCGGTCCGTTCTCCGATATGACTGGCATCTACATCACGCCCGGCTACGAATGGCAGATGATCGATGCACTGGTGACGAACTTCCACTTGCCGAAATCGACGTTGTTGCTGATGATCAGTGCGTTCGCCGGGCGCGATCGCGTGCTTGAGGCCTATCGGGCGGCGATCGTCGAGCGATACCGCTTCTTTTCCTTCGGCGATGCCATGTTGATCATCTGACGCAACCTGCGCGAGAAACCGATCTCGATCTCGTGCAGCGTGCCGCGTCGTCACGCAGGAGATGCCATCGTGTCCGACGTTCCCTACCCCGACCTGAACGGCAAGACCCGCGAAGGAACGTGGGAACTGCTCAATGAGTGGGTGAAGAGCCCAAGCCTGATCCGCCATTGCCTTGCCGTGGAAACCGCAATGCGCGCCTACGCCCGCAAGAATGGCGAGCCGGAGGAAGCCTGGTCGATCGTCGGCCTCATCCACGACTTCGACTACGAAAAACATCCAACCCTGGACGAACACCCCATGGTGGGCGCCGCTGTCCTGAGGGACTTGGACTACCCCGATTGGGTCGTCCAGGCCGTGCTCACCCACGCCGACCTGCCAGACTATCCGCGCACGACTGAACTCGAAAAGACCCTGTTCGCGGTCGATGAGTTGACCGGCTTCATCTCCGCGGTCGCGCTCGTTCGTCCGTCGAAAGCCGTGGCGGACGTAAAGGCATCTTCTGTCAAGAAGAAGATGAAGGACAAGGCCTTCGCCGCCGCTGTCAAGCGGGAGGACCTCGTCGCTGGCGCCGAGGAACTCGGCATCGACCTCGACGAGCACATCACCTTCGTCATCGGGGCAATGGCCGGCAATGCCGAGGTACTCGGACTGGCCGGAGTTGCCTCCGACCCGGCATAATCGCCGGGCATTCGGCTCGCAAGGGGAGCCCCGGACATCGGGGTGGAACTCCCCTTGCGGAACTTCCCTGCCGGACAGCCACCGCCCGCTCGGGACGGATCGGCTCCGGCAACATACGAAAGGACCATGCCGTTCATGGCCAAGCAGTGGAGCAAGCCCTTCGACAACCAGCTCGTCGAGGGCAAGTCGTATCGCGCGACGCTGGACACCAGCCACGGGAAGATCGAGATCGAGCTCTTCCCGGAGGACGCGCCGGTCACGGTCAACAACTTCGTGAGTCTCGCCCGTGAGGGCTTCTACGATGGCACGCCGTTCCACCGGATCGTCAAGGGTTTCGTCATCCAGGGCGGCGACCCGACCGGCACTGGCGCGGGCGGTCCCGGCTACAAGTTCAAGGACGAGAAGATCGTCAAGGACTACGAAGCGGGCACCGTCGCGATGGCGAATGCCGGGCCGAACACCAATGGCAGCCAGTTCTTCATCTGTCTTCGCGATCTGCGCGGCAGCCTGCCGAAGAACTACACCATCTTCGGCAAGGTGACGGAGGGCTTCGATGTCGCCACGGCGATCGAGGCCGTCCCCACGACCTACGGCCGCAGCGGCGAGCCGTCCACCCCGACCGAGCCGGTCACGCTCAACTCGGTCACCATCGCCGAGTCCTGATCCCAACCCAGGCAGTCACCGATACAGAATCCCTCGCTCCGCAGGGAGCGAGGGGTTCTGTATGTCCGGGGATGATGATGGGAAGGTGCCCATCCAGTGACGCGGCATCCCGAAGGCTGGCGACCGAATCAGGCCGCGAGATCCCAGTCCTCGGCGTCCGGATCGTCGGCCGCGGCGAGCTGGTCGGCCATCACCTCGTACTGGCGAAGCAGGTCGATCCAGAACTCCTCCCAGTGGGAGACATCGAGCCCGTCCGCGATGCCCTGATCGATACGGCGGTATCCATCGTCGAGCCGGCGTTCAAGCGTCCGGAGCGAGAGATCGGGAGAGAGCGGCGTGTGGAAAGAGAGGTGTCGAACGGCCATGAGTGCCTCCTCGCGCTTCAGCGCTGCGCCTCGAACGAACCTGGCTGCGGACTACGAAGCGCGCCGGTTCTCGCGCTCCTGCTGCCGTCCCTTCAGCGCCTCGATCACGATCGAGGCATCGCGGCGGGAAATCTGCTCGACATCGGCATTCACCAACTCCTGCGTGAACTGGTTCAACGCCGTCTCGTCCATCTTCAGCTCCCGCGCCACGCTGCGGATGAAGGACATCTGCTTCGGCGACGGCGAATGATCGCGGGTATCATCCCGAACCGCCTGCGGCCGTCCATTCCCGAAGAGCGCCGTCGGCTGCGCGCCGCCAGTGCGACTCACCGGTGCATCGACGACGTGTCCTTCGGCCGCACCGTAGACCATGTCGTCGCAGAACTGGGTACCGAACCCGAGAGCAGCCAGCGCACGGCCGATCGCCTTCGTCTCGGCCTTCTCGATGTAATTCGGGAAGGTGGAGACATCTTCGCTGCCCCACCCGGACGCGCTGGCGCCGGACGGCAAGGTCACCTGCGCGCGGAAGATCGCCTGATTGCCACTGTGCGCGACGAGATCGGTTTCGATGGTGGCATCCGGATGCTGGTCGCGCAGCCAGACGAGGCGCCACTTGACCTCGAGGTAATCGCTGCCCTTGACCTTGGTGAGATAACGGCTGGGATCGAATGCAGAAGCGGGAAGAGCCATGGGAACATCTCCGTGGGAACAGATCGGAACGTATGTTCTGTTCTTGTTGTTCTGATTTTAGAACAAAAGATCTAATCCGTCAACAGGTTTGTCCCTGGCAGTCACACACGCGTTGCGCATGAGGCAGGCGTAGGCGCGTTTCCAGTGGAATCGCACTCACGCGGCCACATCATGGAGCATGCCCGCTTCGTTCACCCTCCGCATTCGCCGGCGGGATTAACACCAGCACTCCACGCCGCAGCGAGACCCGCCAGCCCGATCCGATCTCGACCGTCTTCCCTCCTTGGTTCCGGCCGGTAAGCTCGCGAATCGCCTCCGTCCTGTCGAACGTAAGCTCCGCGTCCGGCACTTCACCCTCAACCCAATGGCGCACCATACGGCGCTGAACCGCCGAAGACTGGCCGATCAACCGCGTTCGCTCCAAACGGCGTCCGGCATCTCCCAATGCCGCGATTGCGATGGCGTCCAGCGCATCGTCGTCACCCGCAGCCCGCTGCGCGAAGGCCGCCAGGTTCGTCTCCGCTCCCGGAAAGAGTTCCTCCAGCAACGGCAACACCCGATGACGCACGGCATTGCGGCGATAGACCTCGGACCGGTTGGATGGATCCTCGACGATCGGTACGCCAAGCGATTCTCCCACCGCACGCAACGCTTCCGGGTCCTCGCCCAGCAAGGGACGCCATAACAGCATGCGCGTGGAAGTGCCGGCATCCGGCCACCAAGGCACGCCGATCTCCGAGACCTCGCGAATACCCGCCACGCCCCGCAATCCTGCCCCACGCAGCAGGTGCAGCAGCACGGTTTCGGCCTGGTCGCGCCGGTGATGACCGGTCACGATCACTTGTGCGCCCAGATCTCCGGCAATGGTGGCCAGAACGCGATACCGTTCCCGCCGCATCGCCTCCTCAAGGCCCACTCCCTGATGGCGCGCCAGGGCGTCCGGATCGATCGCTACGGTGAGCAGGTCGACGCCGAGCCGGCGGCCAACCTCGGCAACAGTCGCCGCCTCGGCTCCCGATTCCGGGCGGACGCCGTGATCGACGTGGATGGCGGTCAGCTGCACCGCTCCGAGGCGGTGGAACTCCCGCAGCACCGCGACCAGCGCCAGCGAGTCCGCCCCACCGGAGAACGCCGCCGCCAGACGCAGGGGCCGTCGCGCATCGACAAGCGACGGTTCCCTTCCGAGCATCTGCAAAGAACGCCGTACCCGCTGAAGAACGCCCGAATCCGTCATACCCCCTCGCATTCCAGGTTCGCCGACAATTGCGACACAATGCCACATGAACGTACGCGCCGGGCGCGATCTTGTGGCGCGATACCGTGTGCATGCGGGCGAAGCCCGACTTCAGTCCTGGTCGGGCACATACCCAGCTTCCTTTCAGGAAGCGTGCGTATCGTTAATTTGCGACGCGGACGGACATGGCCCCTCGATCGTGAACGACGGTGGACATCCCGACCCGGAGATACCGTCGCTGGCGCTTACCCAGGGAGAGAGATCATCGTCCCGCCCATGAATCCACCACAGATCGACATGCGCACCGCTCGTCTTCTCGTTCCAATCGCGATTGCATCGGGCATTGCCGTCCGCACGGCGTCCACGCTGGGCGCCACCCCGGCAGCCAGCCCGACTGGATCCCCACCGGCATCCCCCGCGGCGTCACCGATCGCACAGGTCGACGATGCCGGCATCCCGCAACGGATTTCGTCCCTGCTCAAGGGGGAGGATGGTGTCTACGGCATCATGATCGCCCGCGAGGACGGGAAGGTACTCTACTCCCGCAACAGTGGCTTGCCATTCCTGACGGCAAGTCTCTACAAGCTCATCCTGATGGCTGATATCTACCGCAAGATCGAGCGCGGCGATCTGGGCCAGCAGGACTCGATCGAACTCGACTGGTCCGTCTTCGGTGAGGACGGAGAGTCCTATTTCGGATGGGATCAGGTCGGCTCCGCATTCCCCTTGCAGGAATATCTCTTCGCGGCCGGAGCCTACTCGAGCAATGCCGCCGCCTGGACCCTGTTCACCTTGACATCGTCCGACGATCTCGCGCAAACCGCGGCGGATATCGGACTCACGCGCACATATATCATCGCAAGTCTCTCGTCGATCCCGTCCTGGCCATTCGCTGGCAGCGCGGATGCAACAACGAACGACGTCAACCTGGCTACCGCGTTCGTCGAGTCCTGGGGCGCCGGTGACGAATCGGTCAGCATCACGACACCGCGTGATATGGCCATCTACTTCCAGGCACTGCTGACGAATACGTTGCTCTCGCCGTGGATCAGCCGCCAGATCACCGCCATCCTCGCCCAGCAGGCCGTTCGCGACCGTATCCCGGCACTTCTTCCCGCGAATACGCCCACCATCAACAAGACCGGCAACCTGGATAGTATCGTGAACGACGCGGGCATCATCGACTTGCCGAGCGGTCCCCGGATCGTGATCCTACTCTCGGAGGCCATGCCCGACGACACGCGCGCAACCCTTATCCTTCAGCGGCTGGCGCTGATCGCAACGGGCGCGACGGTCATTCCTCCACTCGACGTCCCCGATCCAGCAGGTCTCGATACGATCGACACGACCGATCCCTCGACCTGGGCGCCGGAAGACGACGGCTCGGACGACACCGAGTCTGGCGAGGATGGAGACCAGTCCGACGCGGAACCAACAGAGCTTCCCGACGACGGCGACTGAACCTCCCGGAACGAAAGAGGGCGGACTGTATCCCTGATATGCCGTCTGATGCGTTTCCAGGGCAAATGAGTCTATCCGTATCTATCCAATCCGTACGATAGCCTGCCTCCACGATCCAACCACGATTCACACTACGCATCTGCGAGACCGCCAATCACGTACGGGGAATTGGGTAAGTCTCCCCATTCACGCCATCCACTCCGATGCCTACGCTGGTCTCACCGTCGCACATCATGCTGGAAGCGCCCTCGGGCGATGCATGATCGGCGGCAGTGGGTTCCCGAATGATGTCCCGGCATCGACGAGCAAAGGTTGGCATCGCATGACTCACCATCTGCACCCACGGAATCGACAGCAGAACGTCCACGCCCTCGCCCTGATCGCCGTGCTCTTCCTCGGAATCGGTCGGTTCTCTACCGCCTCTACTATGGTCGCAGCCCAGGCGACCCCTATCGACGATCAGGGCAGCGGAGATCTCACCATCAACCTTGCCCTCTGCCCGGACGGCTCCGACCTGGCCGATGCCTCCTTCAATCCGGTTCAGGACTGCACAACACCACTCAACGGAGCGACATTCGTCATCACCGGCCAGAACACCGGTTACGTCTCCCAGGAGAACACCGGCGACAGCAGCAATGGAGCTGTCCTGTTCGGCGAAGTGCCCGCCGACATCTACACCATCACGGAGACACCCACCATACCGAACGCCCAAGTCATCTCCTTGGGCTGCGATACCAGCGGCTCCCCAATAACGGGCAATACCCTGACGATCACCATAGGCGGCGGCGATACCATCGCATGCACGTTCTTCAACGCCCCGCCGCTCGATGACACCGAAATGACGCCGACAGCGCCACCGGGCGTGCCCGCGACTCCGGTTACGATTGCACTCGCCCCAACCGTTTCACCGGGCACAACGGGGTCCATCGTGGTCTTCACCTTCCGATGTCCCTATGGTTACGATCCGGGTGCTGCTCAATCGATTCCCGGAATCGACTGCACTCCGTTTGCTACCGTAACGTCGTTCACCTTGCAGCAGCAGGGGAGCTCGAATCCCTATTCCACGATCAGGAACACCGCTGGTTCCGTCGTCGAGTTCGATCTCGTTCCTGCCGGGACCTACGCCGTTTCCGAGATTCCGCCGATCGACAACGCATCCATGTTCGTCGGCGGCTGCTCGGACCAGTCGAGCGCCACCTATCAGCTCCTCTCGCCGGAACTTCATGGCACGCAGATCACGCTGCCCCTCACCGCCCGCCATCAAATCGCGTGCTACTGGTACAACGTGCCCATGGCAGGCAGCGGCTCCATCGATCTCAACAAACAGGACTGCACGTCCCCGACCTATGCCAACTATCTCCACTGTGCGCCAAGCACCAGGAACGCCTACTTCGAAGTCTATCGGTCATCTGGTGGTGTCTGGACGTACGTCAACACCGTTTACACGGACACCATCGGCCACGTCCTGCTGAGCGGCTATACACCGGGAACCTACAAGATTGTCGAAATCGGCCGGACCCCGTGCCATATCGACATTCCTCACGATCCGGACGGACCGATCAACAACGATCCCAACAGTTTCCTCGTCGTGGACAATCAGCTGATCAGGATCACGATCTACGATTGCGCCACCAGCTCCGGCAGGTCATCCGGGGAGGAGCTCGCGACTACATCAGATCCAGAAGGCACGGCCGACGGGAACGCCGCGTCGGCCAGGGCGAACCCGCCAGCACATGAAAACCGCGGATCGCTCAGCGACGACCGGGCCTGGCTCTCGAAACCATCCCGCCCATCGGCATGAACCCGACGCCTACAAGGACGATGAGGGTTGAGGAGCTTCTTTCGCCCAACCGTCGCAACGAGGACGAACGTCAATGGCAACGCGATAGGGACGACAAAACCCGGAGCATCCCTGTAGAGGGTTGCTCCGGGTTCGGGTGGTGACGACGGGTGGATTCGAACCACCGACCGAGGGCTTATGAGTCCCTAGCTCTGCCACTGAGCTACGTCGCCGCACGTTGACACGCATCGTCAACGGCGAATAGCCTACCAAATCACCGCCTGACCGTCAAATCGTGGAAAGCCGGCCCATGCGGAGCCCACCGATCGCCGATGCACCGGGTGCTACACTCGAAGCACGCCGCATCCCGCCCAGGCGCATGCCCGCCTGCGACGTCCAGCCATCCACCGGCCCCGTCATGCACACCGAAGGTATCGCACGATCATGCTCGAACACGCCTCCCGTCTTCTCGATGGCCTCAATGCCGATCAGCAGCGCGCAGTCGTCACGACCGAAGGTCCCGTCCTCGTCGTGGCAGGCCCCGGCTCGGGCAAGACCCGTGTCCTCACCCACCGCATCGCCTGGCTGATCGAGGAGATGGGCGTTCATCCGGGCAGCATCCTCGCCGTCACCTTCACCAACAAGGCTGCCCGCGAGATGCGCGAGCGCATCGACCGCCTGATCGGTGAGAACAGCACGAGTAGCCTCGTCATGGGCACGTTTCACTCGCTCGGCGTCCGCATTCTTCGCCAGAATCCCGGCCTCGTCGCCGACCGGCTCAACCTGCTCCCGAACTTCCTCATCTACGACGACGGCGACCAGGTCGAGTCCGTTCGCCGCGCCATCGTCGCCATCGGGCAGGATCCGAAGCAAATCACGCCGCGCCGCGTACTCTCCCGCATCTCCGCCGCTAAAAGCGTCCTGATGACCCCGGACGAGTTCGCGAACGAGGTCGCTTCCTACGACGACGAGATTGCTGCCCGCGCCTACAAGGAATACGAACGCCAGCTTCGTGCGAACAACGCGGTCGATTTTGACGACCTGCTCGGTCTCCCGATCCGCCTCTTCGACCTCGCTCCAGGCCTCCTTGAGCGCTACCAGCAGCAATTCCGCTACATCATGGTCGACGAGTACCAGGACACCAACCGCGTGCAGTACGTGATGGTCTCCGCCCTCGCCGAGCACTACCGGAATCTCTTCGTCGTCGGCGATCCCGATCAGTCGATCTACGCTTGGCGGCAAGCAGACATCCGGAACATCCTCGACTTCGAGAAAGACTATCCGGACGCCACCCAGATCCACCTCGAAATCAACTACCGCTCCACCCAGCGCATCGTGCAGGCGGCCGACCGCCTGATCCGCGACAACGAACAGCGCATCGAACGGAGGATCCGTACCGAGAATCCGGAGGGCGAGCACATCGCCCTCCGCGAACTGGCCGACCAGAATCACGAAGCCCAGTTCGTCGTCAGCGAGATTCGCCGCCTGCTTTCCAGCGGGCGCTTCCGCTCGGAGGACATCGCCGTGATGTACCGCACCACGGCCCAATCCCGCGTGCTGGAGGAATCCTTCCGCATCACCGACATCCCCTACCGGATCGTCGGCGGCCTGCGCTTCTACGAACGCAAGGAAGTGAAGGACATGATGGCGATGTTCCGCCTCCTTCACAATCCGGCCGATCGCCTCGCGCTCGAACGCGTGCTCGACAACATGCCGCTTGGACGCGGCTTCGGACCGAAAGCCCTGGAAGCCGCCGTGACCTGGGGGGCGGCATACAACCGGCCTGTCATCGACGCGTTCCTGGCCGTCGTCCCCCGAACCACGCCGCTGACGGACGCCGATGGGCGCCCGATCGAGCCGCCCGCCTTCTCGGGCCCCGGCCGCACCGGCGCCGAGCGCATCGGCAAGGCGCTTGCCAACCTTCGGGAGAAGATAGGCACGGTGACGCTGGCCGAGCTCTTCGATGCCATCGTCGAGCAGACGGGCTATCGAAACTCGTTCAATGAAACGAATGAGGAAGAACTCCAGCGCTGGGCCAACGTCCTCGAGCTCCGCGCCGACCTCGAGCGCTACGACGACATGGACCCGGAGGAAGCCCTCTCCGCCTACCTGGAACAGGTCTCCTTGATCGCCGATGTCGACTCCATGAACGACGACGACCGTGGACAGGTCACCCTGATCACGCTGCACTCGGCAAAGGGACTGGAGTTCCCGGTCGTCTTCATCACCGGCGTGGAGGAAGGCCTGCTGCCGATCAGCCGCGCTGTCGAGGCGGAAGCCTTCGACAAGACGCCAATGGAGGAGGAGCGTCGCCTCTTCTATGTTGGCATCACCCGCGCCGAGAAGCTGCTCTACCTGACCTACGTCGCCAGCCGCCTGACCTACGGGCGCTTCCAGCAGGGCGTCCCCTCTCGCTTCCTGCAAAGCATCCCGGCCGAATCTGTGCGCGCCACAACACGCATGAACCAGCGGGCGAGCCGCGGAAACGGGCGGCTCGCCTCGATCCAGCCGGGGAAACTCGCCAGCCGCGTCGCCTCGCCGTGGACATCCTCGACGCCAGACCCGGTGGTTCCGGCCGCGACACCGAAGGTGGAGCTTCCGGACTACAAGGCCGGACAACGGGTCTTTCATCCGAAGTTCGGCGAAGGAACGATCCGGGAGGCGTTGCCACGCCGCGACGACGTCGAGCTGGCCGTTCGCTTCCAGCGCCACGGCGACAAACGCCTCATGGGCAGCCTCGCACGGCTGGAGATCGTCAACGAAGAGAAATGAGGAACGAGGAGTGAGAACCTAGAAGGGCTATCTCCCGCGCTGAAGGCAATCCCGCCTCGTTTCTCACTCCTCATCCGGAGGCCCATCGCATGGCCCATGACGCCGTCGCCGAAATCCGAGACCGCATCGACATCGTCGACCTGGTAACAGGCTACGTCCCCAGCCTCAAGCGCACGGGTCGCAGCTTCAAGGGGCTCTGTCCCTTCCACCAGGAAAAGACCCCGTCGTTCATCGTCTTTCCCGACTCCCAGAACTTCCACTGCTTCGGCTGTGGCAAGGGCGGCGATATCTTCACGTTCTATATGGGCGTGGAGAACGTCGACTTCCGCGAAGCATTGCAGGAACTCGCCAAGCGAGCCAGCGTCACACTCACATCCGGTCCGGCGCCGGTACCCGAACTGGACGCCCATCGCCAGCGTCTGGTGGAAATCAACGAACAGGCCGCCACATTCTTCCAGAACATCCTCCGCAACAGCCGGCAGGGCGAGGCCGGCCGCCAGATGGCCGCGGAACGACAGCTCTCCTCCGAAATGATCGAGGCATTCGGCCTCGGATTCGCGCCGGACTCGTGGGATGCGCTCCTCAACTTCATGGCCTCGCGCGACATCCCGGCCGAACTGGTCGCGGAGGCAGGCCTCGCCTCCGAGCGCGACTCGGGTGGCTACTACGACCGCTTCCGCAACCGGTTCATGTTCCCGATCCGCGACCGCGACGGACACACCGTCGGCTTCGGTGGCCGCGCGATGGGCGATGCCAAGCCGAAGTACCTCAATTCGCCGCAGTCGGCGATCTTCGACAAAAGCTCGCTCGTCTACGGCCTCGACCTTGCGAGGGACGCGATCCGCAAGGCGGACGAGGTCGTGATCGTCGAGGGCTACATGGACGTGATCGCGGCGCATCAGTTCGGCTACGCGAACGTTGTCGGTGCGATGGGCACGGCGCTCACCGAATCGCAGGTCGGCCTCATCAAGCGCGGCAGCAAGCGGATCGTCCTCGCGCTCGACGCCGATGCCGCCGGCCAGATGGCGACCATGCGCGGCCTCGAGACGATGCGCGACTCGCTCGACAGCGAGGAACAACCTGTTCCCGATGCAATGGGAATCATCCGCTTCGAGCGCAAGCTGAACACCGAGATCGCCATCGTCCAGCTGCCGGAGGGCAAGGACCCCGACGAGCTGATCCGCCGGCGTCCGGAACAGTGGCCGGAGATCGTCCGCAACGCGAAGCCGTTCATGGACTTCGCGATCGATACCCTCACGCACGACATCTCGCTGGACGACGCCCGCGCCAAGTCGGAGGCGGTCAAGCGGATCGCGCCCTTGCTGCACGGCATTCCCGACCGCATCGTGCAGGGGCACTACATTGGGCTGCTCTCACGCCGCCTGATGCTGGACGAACGCCTCGTGCTCGCCGAGGTCCGCCGGAGCACGATGAGCGGACGCCCGTCCGCCTCGCGCAAGACAGTGGCGGAGCCAGCGCCGGAGCAGCAGCGCCCCCGCTCGCGGGAGGACTTCCTCGTGGCGTTGCTGCTGAAGCATCACCAGCTGACCTATGACATCGCAACCCGCATCCCGCTGGAAGACCTCAACGACGCCCGCAACCGGGAGCTGGTCAAGGTCCTCTCCAATCCCGAGCTGATCGACCTCACCGCCGAACAGCTCGTCGTCGGCCTGGACGACGACCTCGCGGACCACGCCGAGCGCCTGCTCGACCTGCTTCAGGGGCGACCCGAGGCGTTTCCGGGAAACATTCAGCAGGAGGCGAATCAGGTGCTGGAGAACATCGGCAAGGAACGCTTCATGTTCCTCTTCCGCCAACTCCAGGCATCGTTACGGGAAGCCACACGAGAGCAGGACACCGAGCAGGTGAACCTCGTGAAACACCAGATCGCCCAACTCTCCCAGCGCCACCAGCTCTTCTATCCAGCGCCCAGTCCATATTTCAAGGATAGTCGCACACAACAACGATAAATATACCCGCGTACGTACGCGCTATTGTCGCGCGATAGATATAGGGCCATCCGTGGATCGAGGGGATGGCCCCGCTGGGCTCTCTGGATGCAACGGCCGCGATGGAGGATCCTCTCGGGTCAGGACCGACATTCCACCGCAACGCACCGATGCGGAGTCCGGATAAGCGGGATGTGTCTTCAGGGATGATGCGGCAGTCCGTTGCCATCCTCGCAGCCGCAGCCTGGACCTCCGGACAATCCGGATAGTCCCTGCAATCGCCCCTCCCGGGGCTGGCCTTCCGGCCTGGCTATCGTGATGAATCCAGCTGAGGCCATACAGGGCTACTCGGCACCACCCAGCGTCAAGTTAGCCAGGGGCATGCACGGCAGTCTTGATGAATCCGATGGCCCGCCGGCCGGAACGGAGGCATGCAAAAAGGGAGCGGCAATTGCCACTCCCTTCAAGGTCGGGGAGAGAGGATTCGAACCTCCGACCTCAGCGTCCCGAACGCTGCGCGCTAACCGGGCTGCGCCACTCCCCGCGACGGACGAGAGGATAGCACGCGGCCTCACTCACGCGCAACCTTCTGGCAGAAAGGCCATCCCGCAGGACTCTCTGCCCGCTCCTCTCCGCTTTCCCAAGTGCACTCAGTACCCCGAATCCAGAGAGTACGATGACAGCGTCCGCCACACCGGGCCTTGTCCACCACAACGCCAGTTCAGGTGTCGCCCGAAAACGCGGATATCCACAGGCGAGTCAATACGTCGCGCGCTACAACAACCACCTCAATGCACGACAACAGGGTCTCGCGGCCTCTGAACGCGCCGTACGTGTGGTACGATCCCCTCGTCGCCGGGATGCCCGTGTAGCTCAGTGGATAGAGCGCCACCGTCCTAAGGTGGGCGTCGGGGGTTCGAGTCCCTCCGCGGGCGCCATCCGGCTCCCTTCCTCCCCCCTCACCCACAAACAAGCCTATCGAAGACGACACCTTGACGTGGTAGCCTTCATGGGAACAGGCGCGCTGGAGTCCAATGTCACTCAGGAGCCTCTCCGGCCTCCGACGGCTCCGCATCCGGCGCGTTTGGAGGCTGGCGCCGGGATCGGTCAGGGCTTCCATCCATTCAGCGCATGGCGCTCCCGCCCCGTCGCCGGCACCTGATTGCCGCCGAATCCGCCCACGCCGGCCGGATTCCCATCGACTCGGGGGAACGTATGGATCTGCAGGTTCGAACGATCGGCACCACTGTGACGGACGAGTTGCAGGACCTGATCGATCGCAAGGTATCCCGCCTCGATCGGTTGGCCAACAAGGTGGTCGACGCCCAGCTCGAACTCCGCACGGTGCCGCTTGGTCCCAGCTCCGAAAGCACCAAGGCCCAACTCACGCTCCAGACGGGTCGCGATGTCCTCCGCGCCGAAGTGCGCGATACCGATCCAGGCAAGGCGATCGACGCCGCCTTCGAGAAGCTGATTACCCAGGTCCGCAAGGTCAACGACAAGCGAACCACCCGCCGGCGCAAGACTGGCACGGAGCTTGGCGAGATCCGGGATCATGTGCCGGCGCTCGCAGATGCGGCCGAGGACGCGATCATGTCCATGGATGGTGAAGGTGACGAGGAGGAAGAAATGGAAGGGCGCGTCGTCCGGCGCAAGCGCTTCCCCATGAAGCCGATGCCCGTCGAGGAAGCCATCGACCAGATGGAACTGATCGGGCACGACTTCTTTCTTTTCCTGAACGTCGAGGAGAACCAGTACAACGTCCTCTACCGCCGCAAGGACGGGGACTACGGGCTCCTCATGACCTCCTGACCCCCTCATTCCACCGCGCGCGCGAAATCCCAACGACCTTGTGGGTCGTTGGGATTTCTCACAAACCGTCCTGGTTCGGCCTCAGTCGTGCTTCTTCGCGTCCTTCAGATCCTTGTAGTACTTCTTCGTCTTCGGAAGCGGCTTGGCGTCCTCCGCGTCTCGTTGAGCCCGGAACACCTCGGCCCGCTGCTGGAGTCCCGCCTCGATCTGGATCAGGTCGTCGTAGACATCCGGATCGGCATCCGCGGCCGGGCTCCGCATCAACATCCGGGTCAATTGAAGCAGCGAATTCGCGTTCGCCCCGGAAGCAGACGGCACCGATGCCCGCTTGAGCACCCCATCCACGAGCGCCAGCGTCTTGGCACTCGCCCCATTGTCCACAAGGCGTTCCCGAATCTCGAGAAGCCCGTCCTTCACATTCATCCGGCGTCCCTTCCGCTCGGCATCCGAGCCCCGAGATGGGCTCGCATCGCTGCCGCCCAGTATAGCGGCGCATGGATGAGGCCCCGCGTCCCGGCCGTGTGTCCAGGATCGCCAGGCCAGGACTGGTATCATCGCCACATTGACGACCGCGCAGGGCACGATCCCGGAGCAGCACGCATGACACCAACTCGGCCGATCGCAAAGGCCACGACGATTGCCGGATCGGATTCGGGCGCTGGCGCCGGCATCCAGGCCGACCTCAAGACCTTCGCCGCGCTCGGCGTCTACGGCACATCCATCCTGACCGCTGTCACCGCCCAGAACACCGTGGAGGTCTCGGCCATCGCCGAGGTGCCCGAGGAGGTCGTGATTGCCCAGATCGACGGCGTCTTCGAGGACATCGGCACCAACGCCGTCAAGACCGGGATGCTCAGCGGCAAGACGATCATCCAGAATGTCGCCGATCGCCTGGAAGCGTGGGGACCGCGCTGGCTCGTCGTCGACCCCGTGATGATGTCGAAGGGCGGTGCTCCCCTTCTCCAGCGCGACGCGATGGGCGCGCTCAAACGCGACCTGCTGCCCCTCGCCTCGATCATCACCCCGAACATCCCGGAGGCCGAGATCCTGAGCGGCATCACGATCGCGACCGGGGACGATGCCCGCGAGGCAGCGAAGAAGATCCACGCGCTCGGCCCCCGGTGGGTGATCGTGAAGGGCGGACACCTCGACGGCCCGGCGGTCGATCTCGTCTTCGATGGCGAGACATTCACCCCGCTCGAAGGTGAGCGCATCCAGACGCCGAACACCCACGGCACCGGCTGCACGTTCTCCGCCGCGATCACGGCCTTCCTCGCGCACGGACTGGAACCACTCGACGCGACCCGCCTCGCGAAACGCTATATCGAAGCGGCCCTGCGCGACTCGTACGCGATCGGCGAAGGGCATTCCCCGGTCAACCACTTCACGCCGCAGGCCGCGACCATCCTTGCCGACGCCCTCGCCGCGGTGAAGCGATGACGCCGGATACCATTCGCGCGGCATTGCGCCTCTACCTCGTCGTCGACCCGGACATCGCGGCGGGCGATCCGGTCGAGGCGACCGCCAAGGCTCTCGCCGGCGGCTTGACGATGGTCCAGTTGCGATCGAAGAACCGCACCGACCGCGAAACGCTCGCCTTTGGGCGGGCGATCCACATGGTATGTCACGATCGAGGTGTCCCGTTCATCGTCAACGACCGGCTGGATCTCGCCCTGGCGCTCGACGCCGATGGCGTTCACCTTGGCGTGGACGATCTGCCCTTGGAAGACGCACGGCGTCTCGCCGGTCCCGACCTCGTCATCGGGTACTCGCCCGAAACAGACGACCAGCTCCTGGCTGCGGCGTCACGCGGCGCCGACTACCTCGGCATCGGTCCCTTTTTCTCGACGGCAACGAAAGCGGATGCCGGCGTTGCGCTCGGCACAACCGAGTTCGTCCGGCGATGCGCCCTCAGCCCCCTGCCGGTGGTCGCCATCGGCGGAATCGGCATCGTCAATGCCGCCAAGCCGGTCGAGGCAGGCGCAGACGGCATCGCCGTCGTTTCCGCGATCCTCCGCGCCGCCGATCCAGAAGCCGCCGCGAGGGAACTCGTCTCCGCGATCAGTCGTTGACATCCACGATCCGGAACGGTGCGTCGTCGAGATCGGAGAAGTCGTCAGAAGCATCGGGAGGCCGGTAGACCCGGTCGAGATCCGGATCTCCGCCCGGGTCCCACAGCACCTGCGCCAGATCGACGATGTACTCGTCGAGGTTCTTGAACGGCACGCCCTCCGCCAGCAACCGGTCGCGCATAATGTCCGGGTGCCCGAAGTGCCAACCGCCGGAGAGGAAGCCCTGCCGGTTCACGACGCGATGCGCAGGGAGTGTTCGTCCCTCCGGCGTGTGTTGCAGCGCGCCGCCGACAATGCGCGCAGACCGCGGCGCACCGAGCGCCCGCGCGATCAGTCCATAGGTCGTCACACGGCCATACGGGATTGCCTCGACGACAGCATACACCCGTTCCGCAAAGCCGCTCGGGTCGGACGGATTCTCGCTCATGGTCGCGCTCGCAAGGGATATGAATCGTGATTTCGGGCGTATTGCGCCCGGAAGTATACTTGCTTCCGAGTCGATCATCGCTCAGTGCGCCCGGCGACGCCGGGCGCATCCCTGGAGAAACACAACCATGCGATCGTTCTTTTCCCGTTTCACGGGCGATTCCAACGACAAGGAACTCCGCCGCATCCAGCCCTATATCGACGACATCAACGCGCTGGAGTCCGAGTTCGAGTCCTATTCCGACGACGATCTGAAGGCCGTCGTCCAGGAACTGCGCGACCGCCATGCTAACGGTGAATCCCTGGACGACCTCCTGCCGGAGTCGTTCGCAGCGACGCGGGAAGCCGCCAAGCGCACACGTGGGCAGCGGCACTTCGACGTCCAGCTGATCGGCGGTGTCGTGCTCCACGAGGGCAAGATCGCCGAGATGAAGACCGGCGAAGGCAAGACCATCACCGCCTCCCTCGCCTTTGCGCTCAATGCCCTCAGCGGCAAGGGCGCGCATCTGGTCACCGTGAACGACTATCTGGCCCGGCGCGACATGCAGGAGATGGGGGACATCTACCATGCGCTCGGGTTCACCGTCGGCCTGCTGCAGCACGACACGTCGTTCGTCTATGACCCGGACTACCCGCAGGAGGACGAGCGCATGCAGAAGCTGCGCCCGGTCAGCCGCCGGGAAGCCTACGCGGCCGACATCACCTACGGCACGAACAACGAATACGGCTTCGACTACCTGCGCGACAACATGGTGATTGAGCCGGAGCAGATCGTCCAGCGTGAACTCAATTATGCGATCGTGGACGAGGTCGACAATATCCTGATCGACGAAGCCCGCACCCCGCTCATCATCTCCGGCGCCGCCGAGCAAGCCACCGACCGCTACTACCAGTTCGCGAACATCGTGAAGCAGCTGCGCAAGGATCGCGATTACGAGGTCGATCTCAAGCACCGCAATGCATCCCTCACCGACGACGGCATCGACCGGGTCGAGCAACTGGCCGGCATCCCGAAGGACGAGAGCATCTACGACGAGCGCTACGTCGAGCTCACCCACTACCTGGAGCAGGCGCTCACTGCCCACGCCATCTACCATCGCGACAAGGACTACATCGTCCGCGATGGCGAGGTCATCATCATCGACGAGTTCACGGGTCGCATGATGGAAGGCCGCCGCTACAGCGAAGGGCTCCACCAGGCGATCGAGGCGAAGGAGAACGTTCGCGTCCGCCGCCAGAACGTGACGATGGCCACGATCACCTACCAGAACTACTTCCGCATGTACACCAAGCTCGCCGGCATGACCGGCACGGCGGAGACGGAGTCGGAGGAATTCTTCCGCATCTACAACCTCCCCGTGGTCGTCATTCCGACCAACCGCGAGATGATCCGCGATGACTTCGGCGACCTGGTCTTCAAGACCGAGGAAGGCAAGTTCATGGCGGTCGTCGATGAGATCGAGGACATGCGCGAGCAGGGTCGTCCCGTTCTCGTGGGCACCACCTCGATCGAGAAGTCGGAATACCTTTCCGACCTGCTGAAGCAACGCGGTATTTCGCACGACGTGCTGAATGCCAAGCAGCACGAGCGTGAGGCGACGATCGTCGCCGATGCCGGCAAGCGCGGCGCCGTGACCATCGCCACGAACATGGCCGGACGCGGTACCGATATCAAGCTGGAGCAGGGCGTCGCCGATCTCGGCGGCCTCCACATCGTTGGCACGGAACGCCACGAATCGCGCCGCATCGACAACCAGTTGCGCGGCCGCTCCGGTCGCCAGGGTGACCCCGGATCCTCCCGTTTCTTCGTCTCGCTGGAAGACGAGCTGATGCGCCGTTTCGGATCGGACCGCATCGGCGGCCTCATGGATCGCATGGGCATGGAGGACGACGAGCCGATCGAACATCGGTTCATCTCGAAGTCGATCGAGAACGCCCAGACCAAGGTGGAGGGCCACAACTTCGACCGCCGCAAGCATGTGGTCCAGTACGACGACGTGATGAACCGTCACCGCGAGGTCATCTACGGCGACCGCCGGCAGATCATCGCCGGTGAGGACGTCCACGAGAAGGTCGAGCGGATGATCGAGCAGGCGGTCGAGCGGGTCGTCACCACCAGCTCTGGCGAGAACGGCCACGGCATCGACTACGAGCAGGTCGTCGAGAGCTTCAACACGCTGGTGCCCGGCAACCGCGTCACCCTTGAGGACATCGACGGTTTGCCCAGTGAGGACCTGACCGATCACCTGCTGGCCATCACGGACGAGGCCTACGAGGAGGTCGCCGCCCAGTTCCCGCCAGACACGATGCCGAAGGTGGAGCGCCGCGTGCTGCTCAGCATCATCGACCGCCTCTGGGTCGACCACCTGACCACGATGGACGACCTGCGACAAGGTGTCGGGCTCCAGGCCTATGGGCAGAAGGACCCGCTCGTCGTCTACAAGACAGAGGGATACCGTCTCTTCGGCCAGCTGCTGGAGAACATCCAGCACGATGTGGTGCGGAGCATCTTCCGCGTGCAGCCGGTTGTCGCCAACCAGCCAATCCAGACCCGCGTCTCCGAAGCGACGACCACGAATGCCCCGGTCGATCAGAGCAATGGCGCGCAGCAGCGCCGCGCCCGCAAGATCCGCCCGAACGAGCCTTGCCCATGCGGCAGCGGCAAGAAGTACAAGTATTGCCACGGTGCGGTAGCCAGCAAATCCCCCACCGGCGTCGCGTAGACCCCGTTCTTCCATAGCGGCGAACGAAAGAGCGGCGGCATCCATTCAGGATGCCGCCACTCTCGTGCGGTCGCTGAGCCCTCTTTGCAAGATCAGGCCGTGAAATCGCCGTCGTGACCGCGCATGTCCTTGATCAGTTCGACAGTCCCGGAGGCCACCGCCTTCGACTTTTCCTTCACCCACTGGCGCTGCTCGTCCCGCAGCAGCCCGGCGTAGATGACGGCTCCGGCCGCGCCGAGCCAGAAAAGCGAGGCCCCGGCATTCTTGCCGCCCTCCTTCGCCTGCACCCCGACCTCCCGGACGTGCGACTGGGCCGACTCGACCTTGCCCGTCGCCGCGCCGCGCCACTCATCGAGCGCTTTCTCTGCCTGCGCAAGGCTTTCGGCAAAGCGCTTCCCGAGGTCCTCGCCGGATACCTTGGAGGCCTCCTCAGACGACGATTCGACGGCATCGCTGGCGATGTGCGCCGCACGCTGTCGCAGGTCGTTCAGGCGCGGCACCAGATGTTCCTCGACGAGCGACTTCAGTTCGGGGGCGGCATCCTTGCCCGAGTCGGATAGGCCGGCGATCAGGTTGCTTGCCTCCGCCGAAAGCTGCTTCAACGACGGGAAGGTATGATCGGACGCCATCGCCGAGAGTGTCGGCAGCGCACCGGGCAGTGAATCGACGCGATCCTTCCCCTTGTCCACCGCATCGTTCAAGGCGATGGATGCAGATTCCTTCAGGTCCTTCGCCTTCGGGGCAAGCTCGGCTTGGGCATCCTTTGCCTTGGCCGCGAGCTTGTCGCGCCATTGCTTGCCAAGCTCGCTGTCCGGATGCATCAATCCAGCCACATCCACCTCCGCCGGGTTGATTCCCCGCTTCTCAAGTTCGCCCTTCGCCACCTCGACCCAGTCGCGGCCAGATGCCCTGGCATCTGCCGCCTTGGCCGACACTTGATCGAGCGCCTTCCGCACCGCCTTCGAATCGAGATCGAGCGTCATCCCACGCTTCTCCAGTTCCTTGCGCGCCCGCTCGCTCTCCGCGGAGGCCAACTGCGTGAGTTCCGCCAGCTTTGCCGAAGCGTCTTCCTTGACCGCCTTCAGGTACTCCGGGCCCTGCGTCTGGGCCGCTTCGACGACCTGTTTGCCGGCCGCCTTCAGGTGCCTGGCCGCTTCCGAGACCTCGGCGCGCGCGTCGGAGGCAGGCGCACCGCCCGACACCGCGATGCCGGGGGAATCCACTGTCGCGTCATGGACATCCTGTCCCTGCTTGCGGATGCCGTTCAGCAATGCCGCGACGCCACCGATCGCCCCAGCGACCAATCCTGCGGAAAGCAGGACCTCACCATTCGAGCGGGTAGTGTCCGGGGTATCGTCGGGGTTGGGTATTGTCGAGGTATCCATTGGTCATTCCTCCTGATACGGAGCGTCGGGTCCGTGTCGTATCCTTCTGGAACTATAGCCACTTGCATGCCAGAACATGACGGCAGCGAGTCAGTCCTCCGAAATCGCCGGTCGAGCGCATTCCATGTCCCCATCCAATACCTTGCCACCTCACTCCTACGATGTCATCGTGATCGGCTCCGGTCACGCCGGTTGCGAGGCCGGACTGGCTTCGGCCCGCGCCGGCACCCGCACCCTGGTCGTCTCACCCAACCTGGACCGGACGGGCTACATGCCCTGCAATCCCTCGATCGGGGGACCGGGCAAGTCGCAGATCGTCGCCGAAGTCGATGCCCTCGGCGGGGCAATGGCGAAGATCGCCGACCGCACCGCCGTCCAGGCGCGCGAGCTCAATACCAGCAAAGGTCCAGCCGTCCGCGCTATCCGTCTCCAGTGCGACAAGTCGCTGTACGCCATGGCGATGAAGGAGGAATTGGAAACACAGGAGAATCTCGACCTGCTGCAGGACGAAGCGATCGGCCTCCTGCTCGAACCCGACGACGGCCATCATGTGGCAAGGGGCGTCCGCCTGCGCCAGCTGGGTGAAGTCGCGGCGCGCGCAGTGGTCGTCACGGCCGGAACATTTCTCCGCGCGCGCATGATCGCCGGCGAATCACGGTCCGATGGAGGACGTGCCGGCGACCGGGCAGACAGCCAGCTTGCCGCCTCGATCGACGAAATCGGACTGCGCCTCCGCCGCTTCAAGACCGGCACACCCCCGCGCATCGATGCACGCACCGTGGATGTCGGACGCTGCGTCGTCCAGCCTGGCGACGACCGTTCCCTCTTCCTGAGCCGCGACGGCAAACTCGGGCGGCTCGACCAGTTCCTGGTTCCACCAGCACCCAGCGGTATCTTCTCGACGGTGGATGTCTTCGGCGGTCGGCGCCAGCTTCGCTGCTACCAGACGTGGACAACCCCGGAAACGCACGCGATCATCCGCGCCAATCTCGATCGTGCGCCCATGTACAACGGGGGCATCGAGGGCACCGGACCTCGCTACTGTCCCTCGATCGAGGACAAGGTCGGCCGTTTTGCCGACAAGGATGCCCATCCGCTCTACCTGGAACCCGAGGGATGGCGTTCGCACGAGATCTACATCCAGGGCCTCAGCACCAGCCTTCCTTCCGACGTTCAGGGGACCATCCTCCACACCATCCCCGGTCTCGAATACGCCCGCATCACCCGCTTCGGCTATGCGGTCGAATACGACGCCCTCGATCCCACCGAACTCCTGCCAACGCTCCAGGCGCGACGCATCGCCGGCTTGTTCACCGCTGGACAGGTGAACGGCACCTCCGGCTACGAGGAAGCTGCCGGGCAAGGGATCGTCGCTGGCGCGAACGCGGCAGCCTATGCGCAGTCCCGGTCGCCGATGCATCTTCTCCGCAGCGATGCCTACATCGGCGTCATGCTGGACGATCTCGTTTCGAAACCCTTTTCCGAGCCCTACCGCATGCTCACCTCTCGCGCCGAATACCGCCTCGTCCTCCGAAGCGACAATGCCACGCAGCGCCTGACGAACATCGCGGCCGCCATGAAGCTCCTGCCCGAATCCGAACTCCGCGAACGAGAGACCGAGAACGCGGAAGTCGCCACCATCGGTGAGACGCTGCCAGCAATCTGGCTGGGCGACAATGCGCGCCACGGGTCGGCCCTCCGTGCAGCCGGTCTCGATCCCGCCGCCCGCTCGATGAGCGCGCTCGAACTCGTGCGGCGCCCAGGCGCAACCCTTCCCCAGGTCCTCACGGCCCTCGAAACGTTCGGGCTCTGGCCAGGCGATCACCCGATCTCGCCCGTCGTGCTCGAACGGGCAGAGATCGCCGCCAAATACAGTGCCTTCATCGCCAAGGAGGAGAAGGAAGTCGCACGCTTTCGCGCGCACGACGCGCATCCGATCCCCGCATCGCTCGCCTTTGCCGAGGTCATCGGCCTTCGCGTCGAGGCAGCCCAGGCACTCGCCCGCTCGCGGCCGGCCACGGTCGGGCAAGCTGCCCGGACAGCGGGTGTCGCCCCGTCCGATATCGGCGCACTGCTGATCCACCTCAAGCGCCGCGCGGCGCCAGTTCCGGCGCCGTGAGACCGGACTTTCAGGGGGTAGGAACTCCTGCCCAGACTCCCCCGGAGGCGTTTGTCCGCCAATGAAGCGAATGCTTGCGAGAAGGTCTACAATAGACATCGACACGCACATCCGAAGCACGTAAGATTCACGGTTGCGCGTGTCCCCGCTGGATGTTCCAGCAGGGGTTCTCCCCTACGAAGGAATCTGTCTTGGTAAGTCTGCGTCAAGCATTCCGACCAGTTCCTGCCGACCGACCCGTTCCCGACTCCAGGCGAATCCTGGTCCCCGTTTCCGGTGGACCGAGCGACGACCGTCTGCTGAAGTTCGTCGAAAAGATCGCTCGCAGGCAGAACTCTGTCATCACGATGGTCTACGTCGTGGAAGTCCAGCAATCGATGCCGCTGGATGCCGAACTCCCGATCGAGATCGAACGCGGCGAGCAGGTGCTCCGCGACGCCAAGAAGATCGGGATGACCTGCGTCGACGGACGCTCCGCCAACCTGTCGACCGAGTTGCTGCAAGCCCGATCCGCTGGCGCCGCCATTGTCGACGAGGCCATCGACCGCAACGCCGATGTCATCGTCATGGGCACGAGCATCAAGCGAAAATTCGGCCGCCCCACCATTGGTGAGACGGTCGACTACGTCTTGAAGAATGCCCCTTGCGAAGTGCTCGTCGTTCGCCCCGCCCTGCCGGACTGGCAAGCGGACGCCATGGAGCGTGCATGAACGTCATCATCATGGGATGCGGCCGCGTGGGCGCCCGCGTCGCGTCGCTGCTCGACCAGAACGGGCACGACGTGACGGTGATCGACACGAACTCCTCCGCCTTCAAGCGTCTCTCCCCCGACTTCTCCGGGGAGGCGATCATCGGCACCGGCATCGACGAGGACGTCCTCCGAAGCGCCGGTATCGAGGACGCACACGCCTTCGTGGCCGTGACCAACGGCGACAACCGGAACATCATGGCCGCGCAGGTGGCCCGTACGGTCTTCAACGTGCCACAGGTCATCTGCCGCATCTACGATCCCGTACGTGAGGATACCTACCGTCGCCTCGGGCTCTCCACCGTCTGCCCGACCACCACGGTCTCCGCGCAGATCCTGGATCAGGTCATCTCGGCGGCCGATTCACTCCGCCCCTGAGGAAGGACAGCATTTCGTGTACATCATCGTCGTCGGCGGCGGCAAGGTCGGCTACTATCTCACGAAAACCCTCGTCAACGAGGGGCATGAAGTCCTGCTCATCGAACGAGACCCGAGCAAGGTGGAGGTCTATGCGGAGCGCTTTGGCTCCGTCGTGCTCGCGGGCGACGGCGCCGAGGCGGCGGTGCTCGCCGCAGCCGGAGCGGCTCGCGCGGATGTCGTGATTGCCGTGACCGGCGAGGACGAGGACAACCTCGTCGTCTGCCAGGTCGCCAAGACGAAGTTCCACGTCGGCCGCACCATCGCCCGAGTCAACAACCCAAAGAACGAGCAACTCTTCCGGGTGCTTGGCGTGGATGTCACCGTCAGCCAGACCAACTTCATTCTCAACCTGATCGAGCAGGCGATCCCGGAGCGGAACTTCATCCACCTCCTCAGCCTTCGCCATGCCGATCTCAGTATCGTCGAGGCATCCATTGATGATGCATCTCCGATCGCCAATCAGACCCTCGACGAGATCGACCTGCCGGTGGACTGCGTGATCGCCGCCATCGCCCGTGGGGTCGATGTGATCGTTCCGCGCGGCTCGACGCGCATCGAGCCGGGCGACGAGGTGATCGCCATCACGCACCGGACGGAAGAGGACGAACTCCGTCGCCTGCTCGTCACCGAGTAGGCCATTCAGCACATCAGCGCCCGGAATCATGGTCGGACACAGAACACCCTCGGCTTGCGCCGAGGGTGTTCCCGCGTTCGTGCTGTCGAACACCGATGGAGAATGCCTATGGGTAGATCCCGCGCAGCTTGGTGAACTCCGCCACCCGCTCGATCGCCCGCACCAGCGCACCGGTGCGCATGTGGACATCGTACTTCTGGGTCGTCTCGAATACGGCCTGATACGACCGCTGCATGATGTCCCGCAACCGCTCGTTCACTTCACGCTCGGTCCAGGCGAACGACTGCAACGATTGCACCCACTCGAAATACGAGACGGTGACACCGCCCGCGTTGGCGAGGATGTCCGGCAACACCATCACCCCGCGATCGTGCAGGATGTCGTCGGCGGCGGGCGTCGTCGGACCGTTGGCGGCTTCGGCCACCAGCCAGGCCTTCACCTGTGGCGCGTTGTGCTCCGTGATCTGTCCCTCCAGCGCGGCGGGAATCAGGATATCGCAATCCACGACGAGCAGGTCCCCGTTCGAGATGGCGTCCGCATCCGGAAATCCGACAACCGATCCCGTCTGCCCCTTGTGATCGAGAACCGCAGGGATATCGAGCCCACCTGACGCATAAATGCCGCCCCGTGAGTCGCTTACCGCGACGACCGTGGCGCCGGCCTCGGCAAGCAGGCGCGCCGCGATGGAACCGGCGTTGCCGAATCCCTGCACGGCAACGCGCGCGCCGTCGATCTGCTTGCCCGCCTTGCGATACGCCTCCTCGATCACGAAAACGCATCCGCGCGCCGTCGCCTCGTTGCGGCCAGCAGAACCGCCAAGCACGATCGGCTTGCCCGTCACCACGCCCGGCACGGAATGGCCCACGTTCATGGAATACGTGTCCATGATCCACGCCATGATCTGAGGGTTCGTATTCACGTCCGGGGCCGGGATATCGACATTCGGGCCGATGAAGGGCTGGATCTCGGTCGTGTAGCGCCGGGTAAGGTTCTGCAGCTCGTTCATGGAGAGCAGCTTCGGATCGACTTCGACGCCACCCTTCGCACCACCGTACGGCAGTCCGACCACCGCACACTTCCACGTCATCCACATCGCGAGGGCCTTGACCTCGGAGATCGTGACGTTCTGGTGATAGCGGATACCGCCCTTGGTGGGACCAGGTCCGCTGTTGTGCTGCACGCGGTGCCCGGTGAACATCCGCACCGACCCGTCATCCATCTCGACCGGGAAGGTGACCGTTAGTTCGCGCTGGCAGGTAGCGAGCACGCGGCGGATGTTGTCGTCGAGTCCGATCACATCTGCCGCCGTGGAAAACTGCTCGACCGCAGTGTGGAAAAGGTTCTCGCTCACCTCCCGTCCACCCATCGGCTCCAGGGAACGGATACGCTCCGCAACAGTGGCCATGTCGTCTCTCCTGTTATGCAATGAGACTATTTTTCATGTCCGTGATTGTTCTCATTGCCCATATCTACGTTGCAAATCATACACCCGAATCGTTCCGGGAGATCATCTTACCGAGCGACAAACGCAACGCGGGACGGCTCGATATGAGTCGCCCCGCGTTGCGTTTGTCGCCAATGTCCCCGCGGCCTAGCCTGAATCCGCGAGGCCCTCGCACGCCTGCTTAGCCAAGCAGTTCCAGCAACGTAGCACGCACGGCATCCGGCCGCGCACGACCGCCGGTTCGCTTCATGGTCTCCCCGATCAAGCGACCGATCGCGGCCTGCTTGCCGCTCCGGAAATCGGCGACCACGGCCGGGTTGGCGTCGATCGCGTCCTGTGCCGCTGCACGCACGGCATCGCCATCATCGATCGAGAGCAGGTTCAGCCGCGCCGCCGCTGCCGAGGGCAACTCGCCCTCCCCGATCTGCGGCAGGAGATCCTTTGCCGCGCGACCGGTCAGCTTCCCGCTCTGCACGGCCTCCACGAGATCCGCAATCTGTACCGCCGTGAACGGCAGCGCATCGACCGCCATTCCACGTGCCCGGGCGAGCCCCATGATATCGTTGACGATCCAGTTCGCGGTCACCCGGCGAACTTCGGCATCATCCTTGCCGGCGATTGCCTCCTGATAGCACTCCGCAACCGGCCGCTCGTCGGTCAGGATCGCGGCATCGCTGGCCGCAAGCCCATACTCCTCGACGAACCGGGTGCGACGGGCCGCAGGCAGTTCCGGCAGCAACACGCGCAGGTCATCGACGGCATCCTGCGCGATCTTCAGCGGCGGCAGATCCGGTTCCGGGAAGTAACGGTAGTCATGCGCCGCCTCTTTCGTCCGCTGGGACGCAGTTTCGCCACGGCTGTCATTCCAGCCGCGCGTCTCCTGCACCAGGGTTCCTCCACTCGCGACGACCTCGCGCTGGCGAACCTCCTCATACCGGAGTGCCCGCTCCACGGCGCGGAACGAGTTCATGTTCTTGATCTCGACCTTCGGGCCGATGTAGGACCCATCGAGCGCCCGGATCGAGATGTTTGCGTCGCACCGGAACGCGCCATCCTCCATGTTCGCCGTCGAGGCGCCGATGTAACGCAGGATCTGGCGCAGGGCGACCAGATACTCCCGCGCCTCCTCCGGCGACCGCAGGTCCGGCTCCCCGACGATCTCCATCAGCGGCACACCGGAGCGGTTGAGATCGACAAGACTCGCGCTGCTGCCGAAGGACTCGTCGTGAACGAGGCGTCCCGTATCCTCTTCGATATGGACGCGCGTGATACCCGCCGTCTTCTCGTGCCCATCCACAAAGAAGGTCAGCGCCCCATCGACGCAGAGCGGCAGGTCGTATTGCGAGATCTGGTAGCCTTTCGGGAGGTCGGGGTAGACGTAGTTCTTCCGGTCCATCTTGCAGTGGTCCGGAATCGTGCAGTTCAGCGCGAGGCCGGTGCGGATCACGGTGTCGATCGCAGCCCGGTTGATGACCGGCAGTGCGCCAGGCAACCCGAGGCAGACCGGACAGACATGCGTGTTCGGCTCCGCATTCGCATAGTCGGCGGAGCACCCGCAATACATCTTGCTCTTCGTCAGGACCTGGGCATGGACTTCCAGCCCGATAATGGTCTGGTACTTCAATCCGGATGTCGGATCGGACGCGGTACTGGCTGCGGCACTCACGCGGCAGGCTCCTTGTTCGTTCGAAATAGCGAGTGATGATGGACGATCCGGCCCGTGAGCCGCGCCATCGCCTGATGCAACCTCCATTGTCGCATGGAACCCCTCGTCCATCTGGCCGAAATCGCGCACGCCACCTAGGAATCACTCCCATCTGAGGCAGATATGCACCTGCTGGTGTGATACCATTTTCACGATCCAGCGGGCAGTTCCGAGCGATAGTCGGACCCGCCTGCAGGGCGATCAGGGCGCGCATCCGGGATCGGAGCCTGATCCCGCGCAACGCATCGAAGCATCGAACGCCGTCGCCTCGTCGGTGGGAGCCTTCACCGGCTACAAGCATCCCGTCTCCGGGCGGGGTGAGGATTGAAACCCCAGACATGGTCACCACCACGCAGCAGAAGATGGTCACGGGCAAGATCAACGGCCAGGATGTGACCGTCCCCGCTGGCACCCAGATTCTCGAGGCGGCGCGCCTCGTTGGCATCGAGATTCCGAATCTCTGCTATCAGCCACTCCTGCGGCCGTGGGGGTCGTGCCGCATCTGCACGGTGGAAATCCTCGGGCGGCGCGGCGGACTCATCGAGTCCTGCGCCACTCCGCTCGCCGACGGCATGGAAGTGCTCACGCACTCGCCGGACGCGCTCCAGGCGCGGCAGTACATCCTGCAGATGTACCTCATCGACCACGCGCTGGACTGCCCCACCTGCGACAAGTCGGGTGAATGCTACCTGCAGGACAACACCTACCTGCACAACATCAATGCCAATCCCTATCGCCGTCCCAAGTTCTCGCAGCCATACGAGCACTTCAGCGCCACTATCGACTACAAATGGGACCGCTGCATCATGTGCAACCGCTGCACGCGGACCTGCGACGAGGTGATCGGCGTCACCGCGATCGAGTCCGCCAACCGCAGCCTCGAAGCGACCATCACCCCCGCCTTCGGGATGGACCTGAGCGATACCACCTGCACGAACTGCGGCATGTGCATCGCCGTTTGCCCGGTCGGCGCCCTCACGGACCGCCATTTTGGCCACCATCCGTGGGAACTGGACGCCACCGAGACCATCTGCGGCTTCTGCGATGGCGGCTGCACGATCAATGTCGAGTCGAACAAGGGCATCGTCCGCCGCGTCAGCCACCTCTGGGAGCGCGGCGTGAATCACGGCTACACCTGCGAGAAGGGCAAGTGGGGCCACGAGATCATCCAGTCGCCGGACCGGATCTTCTACCCGCGCCTGCGCGAGGAGAACGGCCAGGTCTACGAAACCGGCTGGGATGAGATCGTCGCCCACGTCGCCGACCGCTTCGGCCACTATCAGGGCAACCGGTTCGCTGCGCTTGCCTCCGCCGAGAACACCAACGAGGAAGCCTACGCGCTCCAGCAGTTCTCCCGCGCCGTCATGCAGTCAAACACCGTCAACCGCCTGCTTTCTCCCGCCCAGATGGCCGTCGAGCGCACGACGCGGCAGGCATTCGGCGTCGATGTCGCCGGCACGAACAACCTGCAGGAACTCTTCACCGCCGCGAAGAACATCCTCGTGGTCGGTCCGTCGATCTTCGAGCACTCGCCCATCGTGTCCTACTGGATCAACCACGCCCGCCTCTACCGGGAGGCCCGCATCGTGGTCGTCAGCACCGAGCACTATCCGCTCTGCGACCGCGCGGTGATGTGGCTGAAGCCGAACCCAGGTACCACGAACCTACTGATCGACGGCATTGCCGCCGAGATCGTCAACTCCGGCCTGCTCGCGACCGATGCCGACAGCGTCGCCGAGGCCGCCGAATATGCCGCCTACTTCTCCGAAGTCGATGTCGCCTCCATCGCGGAGGCGACCGGGGTCTCGGTCAAGCAGATCCACGAAGCGGCGATGGTCTTCCTCGCCGGTGAGATGGACTTCGACGGCCCGCGACCGGAGAGCGGCTTCAAGCCGAGCGCGATCTACAGCACCGTCGCCCATATCGACGAGGACGGCAAGGCTGCCGAGTACGGCGACGCCGCGAAGATCACCGCTGCGCTGACCAACCTCTCGGCGCTCACCGGAAATGTCGGCATTGCGGGCGGCGGAGTCGCCTCCACGCGCGGCCCGGCCAACTACCAGGGCGCCACCGACATGGGTCTGGTTCCCGACTTCCTGCCCGGTGGCGTCGACATCGCCGACGCCGACGCGCGCGGACGCTTCGAGCGGGCATGGTCGACGCGCTGGATCGGCAAGGCCATCACGTCGAACGGCTTCGCGCAGACACGCTCGTTGCCGACCGACCACGGCATCGAACTCGACGACCTCGCCGATGCGATCGAATCCGGCGTCGTGAAGGCAGCGTGGGTCGAAGGCGGCTTTGCCACCCGGCATGGCGTCCTCAACACGAAGCTCTACGATGCCCTGAAGAAGCTCGAGTTTCTGGTCGTGGTGGACGCATACGATTCCCCGCTGACGGAAATCGCCGACGTGGTGCTGCCGCTGGCGCTGAATCTCGAAAAGGACGGCACGTTCACCAGCTACGACCGCACGGTCCAGCGCGTTCGCGCCGCCGTTCCGGCGATGGGCGAATCCCGAACCGAACTCCAGATCCTGTCCGCTGTGGCCGGTCGCCTCGGTTACGACCTGAATTACGGTCATCCGGCGCAGGTCATGACCGAGATCGCCCAACTCGTCCCGGATTACGCTGGCGTCACCTACGCCCGGTTGGAACGTGGCGGTATCGTCACTCCGGCCGCAGCTTTCGGTGAGGAAGGCGAAACCGTGCTCGGCACCGATCGCCTGCATACCCAGTACGTCGCGTCGGCCTCCTGATCGGCGCTGACGTTACCGGGGTCGAAGCGGACCCCGCCCAGGAAGGACCGCATTCATGCTCGATGAAGTCAAGGGTTTTGGCGTCACGCTGAAGCGTCTCGTCGCTCCCAAGGTCGTGACCGAATACCCCGAAGAGAAGCGGCCGATGGAGCCGCGGTTCCGAGGGCTCCCGTCCCTCCGTGCCGATCCGGACACGGGCGAGGCGCTCTGCGTCGCCTGCGGCCTCTGCGCGCGCATCTGCCCGACATCATGCCTGGAGATGCACGTCGTTCCGTCCGAGGAAGGCGACCGTGAACTGGGGGAGTTCATCCTGAAGGCCGGCCGCTGCATGTTCTGCGGTCTCTGCTCGCAGGTCTGCCCGGTGGATGCGATCACGATGAGCCAGGAATACGAGCTCTCCGTGCTGGAGCGCGAGGGACTCGTCTACACGAAGACGGAGCTTGCCACCATCGGGGCCCAGGCACCCATCTGGTGGGAGTCCGGCGTCGGACCCGACAACCAGCAGACCAACGCGCCAACCAGCTACGATCGCTTCCGCGAGAATGCAGGGGACGCCAAGTACTAGGCCAGTCGCGTGTCGGAATCGGTTCCGCAAGACCCTTCCCTTTCGGGAAGGGTCTTGCGCTGTCCAGCTGAGGATCAGCCGACCAGTTCCGCGATCGCACGCGGTTTGCGATCATGTATCCAACAATGTCGCATACCCGATGAAAGGCCACGCCATGTCAGCATCGCCAGGAACCGAGACACCAGCACGCCGCCCGATCTACCTCGCGGGTGAGTGGATCGAGACAGCACACGAACTTGCTGTCACCAACCCTTACGACGGCAGTACGATCGCCACCACCTTCCTCGCCGGACCCGGCGATCTCGAAAAGGCCGTGCAGGCGGCGGTGGATATCTTCCCGGTCTTTTCCCGCACCCCGACCTTCGAGCGCGTCGAGCTCCTGAAGGCACTCGCGGCAAAGCTCCGCGAGAACCGTGACCTCATGATCCGCACCATCGCGACCGAGGCCGGCAAGGTCGTCGGCGAAGCGACGGTCGAGACCGATCGTGGCATCTTCACCATCGAAACCGCTGCCGAGGAGGCCAAGCGCATCGATGGCGAAGTGATCCCGCTCGATCTCCTGCCCTCATCGAAGGGCCGCTGGGGCGTCGTTCGCCGCTTCCCGATCGGCCCGATCGCGGGCATCTCACCGTTCAATTTCCCACTTAATCTGGCGCTGCACAAGATCGCCCCGGCCATCGCCTCGGGCAACCCAATCGTCCTCAAGCCACCCTCTCTGGCGCCGCTGACGATGCTGCTCATCGCCCGGCTCTGCGACGAGATCGGCCTGCCAAAGGGTGTGCTCAGCGTACTCCCGATGGACCGCGAGGTCGGCAACGCAATGGTCGCCGACGATCGCTTCAAGCTGCTCTCCTTCACCGGCTCACCGGATGTGGGCTGGAAGATGAAGAACCAGGCCGGCATGAAGCAAGTCGTGCTGGAGCTCGGCGGCAACGCCGGCGTGCTGATCGACGACGATGCCGATGTAGACTTCGCCGTCTCGCGCATTCGCACCGGCGCCTTCTCCTATGCCGGACAGGTCTGCATCTCGGTGCAGCGCGTCTTCGTCCACGAGGATCGTTACGACGAGGTCAAGCAGAAGCTTGTGACGGCGGCGGCCAGCCTGAAGATGGGCGATCCGCTCGATCCATCGACCGAGCTTGGCCCGATGATCGACGAGAAGGCAGCCGGACGCGCCCAACAATGGGTGGAAAATGCCGCCGCCAACGGGGCCACCATCCTCACGGGCGGCAAGGCGCGCGACCGCTTCTTCGAGCCGACGGTGATCGAACACGCCAACAAGGAGGATTTCGTATGCTCGCGCGAGGCATTCGCGCCGCTCGTGACGATCTTCCCCGTGAAGAGCTTCTCCGAGGGCATCGAGCAGTTGAACGATTCCGTCTACGGCTTGCAAGCAGGCATCTTCTCGAACCGGCTGGAGCAGGCACTGACCGCATTCGAGCGCGTCGAGGCAGGCGGTGTCATCATCAACGACGTCCCGACCTACCGGATCGACCACATGCCATACGGCGGTGTGAAGTCGTCCGGCCTCAGCCGCGAGGGCGTCCGCTACGCGATCGAGGACATGACGGAACCACGCCTGATGGTGCTGAATCGTCTCGAATCACAGAAGTTGCCGTAGCCGAGGAGTGAAAAACGAGAAGTGAGGACCGAGTCGGCACGCTGTGAGCATGCTCGTCTCTCCTCACTTCTCATTTCTGGATCCTCACTTCTCGACCAGGCTGCGCAGTTCCGCCAGGTTCATCCGGTCGAGGTCGCCGGATGCGTCCTTCTCCGTCTCGAGAATGCCGGGAAGCCCGGCCAGGCGCGAGTCGTTCACGAACTGGCGGAAACCCTCCGGTCCGATCTCACCCTTGCCGATGTGCTCGTGACGGTCCTTGTTCGAGCCGAGCGGATATTTCGAGTCGTTCAGGTGCAGCGCCCGCAGGTACCGAATACCGACGATGTCGTCGAACCGGCCCATCGTCTCTGCGTATTGCTCCGGCGTACGGAAATCGTATCCCGCCGCGAAGATGTGACAGGTATCGATGCAGACCCCGACGCGCGACTTGTCCTCCACAAGGTCGATGATCGCGGCGATCTCCTCGAACGTCCGCCCGAGCGCCGTCCCCTGTCCCGCGGTGGTTTCGAGCAGGGTGATCGTCTTGCTATCCGGGATCGAATCGAAGATCTCGTTCAACGACTGCGCGAAGCGGGCGATCCCTGCATCTACACCGCTGCCGGTGTGAGCGCCGGGATGCGTCACCAGGTTCGGAATGCCGAGCGCATCGCCGCGCAGCAACTCATCCCGGAAGGCCGGAATCGACTTCGCGAGGATATCCTCCTTCGGCGAGGCAAGGTTGATCAGGTACGAATCGTGGATCACCAGCCGCCTGGGATCGATGCCCATCGCCTCACGGCCAGCGTGGAAGTTGTCGACCACGGCAGGATCGAGCGGCTTGGCCTGCCACTGCCGCTCGTTTTTCGAGAAGATCTGGATCGAGCACGCCCCAACATCCTCGGCGCGTGTGAATACCTTGTCGACGCCGCCCGACGCCGAGACATGGGAGCCAAACTCCAGCGAATGGCCTTGGTTCATGATCCTCTCCCGCTTCGTTCATCGACCGTGCCAGTCGTACATCCGTTCAGCGATCCATTCTCTCCCACGGCTGTACGTACAGGCAAGGCCAATTCCCGTCAGGAGGTGATCAGGCTTGCCAGCTCCCCTTCGTTATGTCCAATTACGACCGCGCCATCCTTGATGACGATCGGGCGACGCAGAAGCGTCGGCTCCTGCAGCATCAGGTCCAGCAACGCGTCGTCGTCCAGCCCATCGATCTCCGCCGAACGCGCCTGGTAGACCTTGCTCCGCTTCGAAAGGACCTCCCGCGGGATCAGGCCGGCCTTGGCAAGCACGCCTTCGAGCTCGTTGCGCGTGAAACGGTTGCGGAAATAATCCCTGCTCTCGAACGGAACGCCGGACGCTTTCAAGCGGTCGACCGTCTTGCGACACGATGTACAGGATGTATAGATATACGCTTCGATCATGATGCTCTCCAGAGTCCGGTGTAGGACTTTTGGGCTAGCCGGTTCCGTGCTAGACTTTCCCAGCCCTCGTTCGCCGCCGGTTCCGCGGGGTTCTTTCCGTGGCCGGATGTTGTCTGCAGACCGGAGTTGTATTCATCTTGAGCGAGTTGTCTTCCGCTGCCAAGCCCATCGTATCGTCGAACGCGACACCGCACGCCGTATCGGTGGTCATCCCCGTCTTCAACGAACAGGACCGCATCGCGGACGCGTTGACGGCTGTCTGGACCTACTTCCACGACCTCGGTACGGAGGCGGAGATCATCGTCGCCGATGACGGCAGCTCCGACAACACGACGGTGATCGCAGCCGCCTATGCGAGCGACCATCCTGGCATCCGCCTCCTGCACCTGGAGCATGGCGGCAAGGCGAAGGCCGTGCTGGCGGGGCTCCACGCCGCGACGCATCCGGTCGCGGGGTTCATGGATGTCGATCTGGCTACTCCGCTCTCGGCATGGGAATCCTGCCGCGATGCATTCATCGACGGCTACGACATCGCGATCGCCTCGCGCGAAGGCAAGGGTGCGGTGCGAGTCGGCGAACCGGCCTATCGTCACGTCATGGGCCGCGTCTTCAACGGCCTCGTGCGCCTGTTGCTGCTCCCCGGCATCGACGATACACAATGCGGGTTCAAGTTCTTCACGCACCATGCGCTGGAGACGATCATCCCTCGCTGCCAGCTCTACACCGAGAACGATGTGACGACCCGACCACGCGTCACGGCATTCGATGTCGAACTGCTCTACATCGCCCAACATCAGGGTCTCCGGACCGCCATCGTCCCGATCACCTGGCACTACGGCGCCCAGAGCAAGGTCAATCCTCTCCGCGACACCATCCAGAATTTCCGCGATGTCCTCGCCGTCCGGATGAACGGCTGGCTCGGCAAGTACGACTGACGAGAAGTGAGGAATGAGAAGTGAGAAACGAGGAGGCATGCAAGGTCACGTCTGCGACGCAGGACGATGTCTCTCGCTTCTCACTCCTCCGTTACCGGCGAGAGAACTGGCGCTCGAGTTCCATCTGGGACATGTGCAACATCGTGGGGCGGCCATGCCCGCATGCGCGCGGCTGGCGCGTCCGCTCCAGCTGGGCGACGAGTTCGCGCATCTCCGGCAAGGAAAGCGCCTGTCCGGCCCGGATCGAGGTGT
>JASGDN010000053.1:0-22217 GCA_049841275.1 Thermomicrobiales bacterium | reverse complement strand
GGGGGGCGGCTCTCGGGCGAGCGCGTCCCGCCTCTGCGTGTGGAGAATGGCGGCGTCAGGTGGAGGTACTGCCGAGGATGCCCGCTACCAGGCGATCGAGCGCGTACACGAAGTCGGCATCCCGGCTTGCCTCGGCGTTGGCAACGCCATCGAACGGGTGGCGGTTTGTCAGGTACCCGAGTGTCAGCGTCCAGAGCGCGCGATAGGTTGGAAACACGTCGTCTTCCGGCACCTGGACGTCGCGGAGCACCTGGGCACAATGTGGATAGATGCGGTGCGAGCGGTCCGACATCGCGATGCCGTCGGTGACCATGCGAGCCGCCCAGGGTGCTGTCGCGAAGTACCGGTAGATCGCCGTCCATTGATCGACGATCGTACCCGCATTGGGACCTTTTTCGCCCGGTACAACGAGCGGGATACCCGCGGCGAAATCGTCGAGGATGGCCGCGAGGATCTCGTTGCGGCTGGTGACATGCCGGTAAAGCGATGCCTGCCCTGTATTCATCGCTTCCGCGATGCGACGGAGCGAGAGACCGTCCAGGCCTTCGGCGTCGGCGATCGCCCGCGCGGTTACGACGATCTTTGCTCGGGTAATCCCCTTCGACACCACGATGACGATTCCTTCCGCATGCTCCGTGTCGGCCAGCATGTTGGGGAGCATAGCGCGTTCGGGGTTCTCAGTCAGTGACGATCTCTGCGCGCTTCACGGCATCCGCCATGGCACGTACGATCGGCTCGAATCCCTGGTAGGAGAAGGCGCGATGGGCGGGCCAGGGAATGACCTGACCGTGTTGCACGGCTGGCAGGGTGCTCCAGACTTCGTTGACGGTGGCGATGTCTTCCGACTGGAGTCCGATGTCGCCGAGCATGATGAGATCGGCGGGATATTCGCCGAGCTGCTCCGCGCTGATTGTCGTGGAAAGGGTGAGCGTGGGGTCGGATTCGGAGGGATCGACAAAGGTGATGCCTTGCTCGCGATAGTATGTTAGGTCCGACCACCCGTGCGGCACGATCACCATCGCGTTGTCCGGCAGGATCGTAAGGACGAGGACACGAAGACCCGGCTTCTCCTGTATCGCTGTGTCGAGTGCTTCCTGGGTTGCCATGAACGTCGACCTGGCCTTCTGGATATCTGGAGTGTCGATGTCTGCGCCCAAGGACGCGGCGAGTTCCCCGATCTTCTCGATGGTGCGGAGACGGGAGACGCCGACATCGGAGAAGGAGAGCGTCTGGGACATTGCTTCGATCTGGGCAAGCTCGCCTGGCGCGCAGACGTTGGAGAGCACGTTGCCGGTCGTGCGGTCGACATCGACGACGAGATCGGGTTTCAGCGAGACCATCTGCTCCATGTCGATGGCGCACCCATCCGAGATCATGGGCACGGTGTCAAACCCCGTACGGGCCGAGACGATATCCGGCCCGCCGCCGGGAGGCCCCCAGAAATACCCCGCGACATCGAACCCGAAATCCCAGAGACCAGCGGCGCAGTGCTTCGCGGCAACAACGCTTGCAGGCGTGTGATCGAAGGATGCGGTGATACCGCGATCATCGGTAAACGCCCAGCCGCCGGCCGCGGGTGTTGATGCGGCTAGTGTTTGACGGGCACCGGCAGCGGGGATGTGCATCCCGATTCCGGAAGCGGCGATGGGTGTGGCGATCCCAGCGTATCGAACAAACTGCCGACGATCGAGCGTTCTCATCCTGATCCCCCCAAGTGACGGCTGACTATCCATGCGAACGGTGTTCGCGTGGATAGTCTAAATCATAGTGCAGAGATCGGAAATGGTCGGTAGGCCATGTACGGCGGGAAACTCCTGGAGGTCGAGATCGTGGTTGCAGTCGAAGCGTGGCGATAGAGGTCGAGCTAGGCCCGAATCCGATCGGGCAAACGGGCAGGTTTCGCGGAGTGGCTGGTGGGGTAGAATTGAAGCATGAATGCGCGATCATCGCTCTCCCTCCAACCGCCTCCATTACGTCTGGTACCCACGCGATCGCACGTGCCACAGATTCATGGGATTGCACGGCCCCGACTTGTCGCGCGGCTTGAGCGAGAATCCCGACGACGGCTCGTGCTGCTAACCGCACCGGCCGGTTGGGGTAAGACTTCGGCGGCGGCCGAGTGGGCTTGGCAGACTTCGTTGCCGGTTGCCTGGTGCCAGCTCGAAGGGCATTCCTACGATGCAATGTCTATGCTGCGCCGCATGGTGGAGTCGCTCGATGGGTGCATGCCGGGGACGATGGATGACGTCCTGCCTGTTGTGCGCACCGCCGAGACCGCGAACCTCGACCGTGCAGTAACGTTGCTCGATGAAGCCCTCCGCACAACCGGAACGGACATGGTCATCGTGCTTGACGATGCTGCCTATGACGGGGATGGGGTCGAGCTCCTCATCGATATCCTGCTGGACTCCCTATCCGAAGGGGTACATCTCCTCATCACGTCGCGGGCGGCCTTCCCGCGACCGATCAGCCGCCTGCGCCTCCATGGCGAAGTCGGCGAACTTGGGGCGGATGACCTGCGTATGCAGGATGATGAGGTGGCACGTTTCTGGGAATCGGTACTGGGTGATCCGCTTGCCCCCGAGGATGTTGCAGCCACGCTTGCAACGACCGAGGGATGGGCTGCGGGACTCGGGCTCATGGCGCTGGCAGCCATTGGTGTTCCCGATGTTTCCGCGCTGATCCGATCCTACGGGGGAATGCATCGCGACGTGGCTTCCTACCTGTCCGAGGAGGTCTTCACATCACAGCCCCGGCCCGTCCTGGAGCTTCTCGCCGTAGCGTCGCTGATCGGGCCATTCACGCCATCCGGATGCGACGAGGTTCTGGGGCGGAACGACAGTGCCGATCTGCTTGGCCGGCTTGGCCCGCACAATCCGTTCCTGGTTCCTCTCGATGACCGTGGCGAATGGGTCCGCATCCATCGCATGGTGGGAGAGTATCTGCGGTTGCGAACCGATCTGCTTCCCAACGATCTTTCGACAGCGCGGCGCCGGGCTGGCAGGTGGCTGTTGCGTGCGGGAATGATCGAAGCTGCGTATCCGCACTTCGCCGCGACCGGCGATATCGACGGGCTGCTGGATGCGTTCGAGCAGATCGCAGCCCGGCCGATTCTCCCGCCGGATCTGGCGGCGACCGCCCTCGACGTCGCTGACCATATCCCGATCGATCAACTCCGGCGGCGTCCGGTTGCGCTCCGGTTCTGCGCTTGGCTCCTGGTCCGGTCGGGGCGCCTCGATGAGGCAACGGACCTGGCGACCGAGCTTCGGGCGCTCGGTACGCAGGCGGATGAGGCAGAGCGTCTCCGGCTGGAGGCCGAGGCGCTGGCCGTCGAGAGCCGCATCGGAGCATACCAGGGAGATGACGAATTCACTGTGCGCGTCTCGGATGCGGCGCTCGCGCTTCTTGGCTCGGGCGATGACGCCTTGCGTGCCGACTTGCTCCTGAGCCTTGGCTGGATTCGGCGGCGTCAGGGCGACCTGCCCGCATCGACATCGTTGTTCGACCAGGCGGCGCGGCTCGGGCGACGGGCAGGGGCGGCGCAGGCTGCGCTCTGGGGGACCCGCTACCTTGCCCTCGACTGGCTGACGCTGGGTCGCCTGCGCGATGCAGCCGTATTGATCGAGGACGAACTGGCCAGGATTGGCGAGGGCGATGAGTTTTGCGATTTCGCTCGGGCGGCGCTGCTCGTGGGGCGCGCAGAGATTGCGTACGAGCGCAATACGCTCGACGAGAGTTGGGCCGCCGTCGAGGAGGCGCTGGCCATCGCCCACCGTGCAGCCGATGCCAAGGTGTTGATGAACGCCTACGTCGCGCGGGTATGGCTCGATCGCGCGTGCGGCGATCTCGATGCTGCCCAGGAGGCGGCCCTGCGTGCCCATCGCCTGATGAATGGTTCGAACGAGGCCGCGTTGCAAGCCTTTCTCGCGCTGGATCGCGGCAACCTGGCGACCGCCATGCAGTGGGCGGAATCGACAGGCGCCTGTATCGATGCCCCGGCGTCGTCCGTCTGCGATACGTCGCCGATCGCTGTCGTCGCTTGTGCCCGGCTACAGGCCGCCTCCGGAAACGGGGCGGGGGCGCTCGCTCTGCTCCAGCGCGCTGATCGGGAATGGGAGCGGCGTGGATGGGTGCGCCCGCACATCGTCGCGAGGGTCTGGTATGCCGTTTTCTCTGCCGAAGCCGGCCTGGCCGATCAGGCGGAGGATGCTGCAGTGGAGGCAATTCGGTTGGCGACTCCGGAGGGCTACGTTCGCTGCGTGCTCGAACCGGGCCGCGCGATCAAGCCGATCTTACGGGAGGCGTTGCGCTCCCGTCGGCTCAGCGAGGCCGAGCGGACCCATGCGCTTGCGATCCTCGGGGCGTCGACGCGTGATGGGGACCGGTCTGCCGGTGCCGTCGATGGCGATAGTCCTCTCCTGGTCGAGCGGCTGACCGAGCGCCAGTCCGAGATCCTCGCCCTGCTCGCGACCGGGCGCTCCAATCGCGAGATTGCCGAAGCTCTCTATGTTGCCGAGGGTACGGTGAAGGCGCATGTCCATCAGATCTACGGAAAGCTCATGGCGAGCAATCGTCTTGAGGCGGTCGCGCATGCTCGTCAACTCGGGCTTCTCAATGATTGACCGACTCGCCTAAACCCACCCTAAACCGCGAATAGATCGCCCGGCCGATGAGTCATCGCTGGGCGATTCCTATGCTGGGAACACGGTCGTCGATGTGATGATCCGCCGATCTCCATGCGGCGGGCGAGTGCCCTCTTGGGGTTCCTTGCTTGCCGGGAATCGGCATCGGATAGCACCATTGCAGAGGATGCGCCTGTGTACCCCATGCTTCCCACCATTCCCGCCAAGCACGAGCGTGACTTGGCCTACACCATGATGTATGGAACCGATCGCCGCGAGTGGCCAGATGCGACAGACCTGAACACCTGGACGTATGAGGAACTGTGCCCAGGCCCGATTTGGACGGGATTGCGTGCCATCGTTGGTGGAATAGTCCGATTCGCACGCCTGATTGCGGGTCGCAAGCCGGAGGCGAGCATCCAGCCGTCGACGCCAGAGAACGATCGGGAAGCGGTGGTGATTCCACTCGCCGCACAGGATCGATGCCGGGATGGGCGGTCGACTGATGCCGCGTGACGAGACGCCGCTGTGTGGCAGTTGCGAAGAGGAAGTCGATCAAAGGTCACCCAGCCGAACGCCCGGCAGCAAGGCGCTCAGCAGGGCGAGTAATCCCTCGTTCGCCGGCGTCGGGATGCCGTAGAGCCGCCCCAGCCGCACGACCACGCCGGTCATACCGTCGTATTCCAGCGAACGCCCGGCGAGCCGGTCCTGCAGCATCGAGCTCGTGGCTCCTTCCGGGAGTGCCTGCAGCCACGAAATCGTCTGCCGTGCCTGATCCACCGGGAGGTTCGCACCCGCTGCCCGTCCGACCGATACGGCTTCCTCCAACACGCGGAGGGCGAGGCCTTCCACCAGAGGCTCTTTCATGACCTCAACCCGCCGTGTCGTGAGCGCGGTGATTGGGTTCGCCGTGAGGTTGGTGAGCAGCTTCACCCATGCCTCGGTCAGGAAGTCGTCGCTCTGCTCGATCCGGAGGCCGGTTCCACGCAGCAAGCCATTGACGATATCCGAGGCCTGGGGATCGTTTGGCAGGACGAGATCGCGCGGTGTGAGGCGAGCCTTCGCCTCGCCCGGTCTCAGACGTTCCGCATTGATGTAGACCAGCGCGGGCACGATGCAGCCGATGGTGTGCGGGGAGACGCGCTCCCGGTGTTCGACACCGTTTTGCAGGACTAGCACACGACTGTCCGGATGGGCGGCACGTCGCAACCACGGCGACGCGCTCTCGATGTGGTGCATCTTCGTGGCGAGCAACACCCAGCGCGACGACGGCACATCCTTTGGATCCGCGAGCCATTCCACCGGCGCGGTGAATGTGCCGGTGTCATCGGTGAGCGTGATGCGCTCGATGGGAGAACATGCACAGGCGACGATCCGGCGGCCGGTTTGTGCGATCTTCGCGGCTACCGTGGTGCCGATGGCACCCATGCCGATGACCACGACTGGGTCGTTCACGTAGGGATCGTGGATGGGAAGCGCCACGGGAGTCCTTTCACAGGCGGTGGACGGAAACGAGTGCGGGGTCCGGCACAGCATCGCTGCACCGGACCCCGTCGTCCGTTCGCTGGTCCGGGTGGCTGACGCTAGTCGGCGGCGACAGCCTCGGCCTCGGCGACCGGCGCCGTCCATCGCAGGTTCAGCGTGCGGTTTGCGCCGACCTCGTCGAGGCGCTTTGTCTCGGTCGTGTATGGCGCGTGGGCGACGTATTCCGGGTCCGTCTTCGCCTCCTCCGCGATCTGGAGGTAGGTATCGGCGAAGTAGTCCAGCGACTCCTTCGACTCCGTCTCGGTCGGCTCGATCATCAGCGCCTCGGAGACGATCAGCGGGAAGTACGTCGTCGGCGGGTGGATGCCGAAGTCCAGCGTACGCTTCGCGATGTCGAGCGTCTTCACGCCGTTCGCCTTCTGCCGGTTGCCGCTCAACACGAACTCGTGCATGCAGGTGCGATCGTAGGCAAGGTCGTAGGCATCCTTCAGTCGGGCCAGCAGGTAGTTCGCCGCGAGGACCGCGTCCTTGCTGACCTGGCGCAGGCCTTCCTCACCATGCATGCGGATGTAGGTGTAGGCGCGGACGTGCATGCCGAAGTTGCCATTGAAGGAGTGGAGCTTGCCGATGCTGTCCTCGGGCTGGAACCACTCGTACCGGACCGCGTCACCATCCTCGACCTTGCGGACGCGCGGGCCGGGCAGGTACTTCGCGAGTTCGGACCGCACACCCACCGGACCGGATCCCGGTCCGCCGCCGCCGTGCGGGGTAGAGAAGGTCTTGTGCAGGTTGTAGTGCATGATGTCGATGCCGAGGTCGCCGGGCCGGGCGATACCCAGGATGGCATTGAAATTCGCGCCATCGTTGTAGACGAGACCGCCCGCGCCGTGGACGAGATCGACCACCTTCTGGATGTGCTCGTCCCAAAGGCCGAGGGTGTTCGGATTCGTGATCATCAGGCCGGCGGTATCCGGCCCGACCAGGTCGGCGAGCTTCGCGATGTCGACGTTGCCACGTTCGTCGGAGGGCACCGTGACGACCTGGAAACCGGCCATGACGGCGGTTGCGGGGTTCGTACCATGTGCGGAATCCGGCACGAGGATCTTCGTGCGGGCAGTGTCGCCGCGCTCCCGATGGTAGGAGCGGATGACAAGGCAGCCCGTCAGTTCGCCGTGGGCTCCGGCGGCTGGCTGGAGGGTGACCTCGTCGAAGCCCGAGATCTCGGCGAGCATCGTCTGCAACTCGTACATCAGCTCCAGGGCGCCCTGGACGGTGCTCTCTGGCTGGTACGGGTGCAGGCGCGCGAAGCCCGGAAGCCGGGCGACGGACTCGTTGATCTTCGGGTTGTACTTCATCGTGCACGACCCGAGTGGGTACATGTTGATGTCGATGGCGTGGTTCTTCTGGCTGAGCCGCGTGAAATGGCGGATGACGTCGATCTCGCTCACCTCCGGCCAGGCCAACGATTCGCGCTGGAGATCGGCCGGGAGGTCGGATTCGGGAACGTCGGGAACGGGGAAGGTGATCGCGCGGCGACCAGGCTTGCTCAACTCGAAGATCAAGGGCTCGACAGCCATCCGGGAAGTTCTCCGCTGCTAGATCGTGAGGGTGAGGGGCGCGTGGGCCGCGCTTGCAGGGGACGCGCCTGAATATGCGCGATTCCGTGAGGATAGTATCACGACCCTCACGAGAGAAGTGAGAAGTGAGGACCAAGGAGTGAGAAGCCGGTGCGCAAGTCGGCTGCGTCGTGGACTGTCCAGCCTCACTTGGCATACGCCACCGGGATGACAAGCCCAACGGGGCTCCCCTTACGTACGGCCGACTCCCATCCCGCGAGCGAAGTGCCATGCGGGGAGGACGGATCACGGCACCGCTGCCTGGTAGGACCCATTCCTCACTTCTTGCTTCCCGGTTCTCACTTCTCGGCGGGTGGAGGAATCGCAGGCGCTTTGGTAGGCTCATGGGAGCAGTCCGGCCGTGCTGGCGGCCGATTTCGATGCGTCCCAGGTGCAAAGGAGCCGCGTGAATCCCTACCTTGCGACTGGCCTCGTGATGTGCGCGATCCTCTTCATCGCGATCGTCGGTACGGCCTACCTGGCCGTCTTCTTCAACCGCCGCGCCAAGGCCGACATGGAGGCCGCGCTCGCCCCGCTCGCCGCGGCCATCGACGGTACCGTTGATGTGGATGAGGCGACGGTCGAGGGTCGCTACGACGGAACCATTGTCCAGGCGCGCGTCACCGGGGCGGAAGGCGGCGCCGGACGTGTCTTCCAGATCGACCTGATCGACGCGGCTGGCGGATCGCGCTGGCGTTATCGGTCGATTGCGCATCGCGACAGTCCCGATCCTACGAGCGAGTTTGACAGCACCCGTCCGGATCTGCGCAGGGCGCTGGACTCGCAGTTTGCATTGGACAAGCTGCGCACGATCGCCAATCCGTCACGGCACTGGTTCTGGCTCGAATACGATCCGGATGCCGGCCATGTGCGGCTGACCTCTCCCATGCAGACGCGCCGGGACATCCCCGATGAGCCCGCATTCATGGCGCGGCTCGCGTATCTGCGTGAGCTTGGCAACGCCAACCGCGCCGTGCAACAGGACGGTCCGGAGGCAGCATCGTGAACGATTCCCGGATGAAGGCTGGTGCCGAGGTTCGCGTCTGGGTGGATTCTGCCGCCGAGCAGTACGCATTCCTGACCGCAACCTTCGGGGCGCCGGGCGCCTGGAGCGTTGCCTCGCAGGGATATGCCGACGATCCTGCGGCTGGTGAGGCCGAAGTCACCGACATCGTCACCGCCGGTGGCGAAACCGTGCGGATCCGGTTCGTCCCGGCGACGGTTCCCACCGACCCGTTCAGCGACGAGGAGCCGGAAGACCGCACCGAGCTGATGGACGAATTGATGGAGAAGGCGACGGGTTTCGCCTCCAACAATCCCCCCCATCACCCCGGTTCGCTGGCCCGGTATTCGGTGCCATCGGCCGCCTATGCGCATGCGATTTCGATCCCGATGCCGGTGCTGGCGCTCGACGGCCTCGGCCAGCGCGGACTCTATGCGCCGCCACGCGTCGTCGCGATCGATTGGCAGACGCAGGAGCCGATCGGCGTTGGTGAGTTCCCCGGCTTCGATCCGGAGAGCTGGCCGCCGCCACGCCTCGGCGAATGGCCGCCGAAGCGCCTGGCCGGAATGCCGCGTGAGCAGTTGCAGGGGACGATCCAGCGGTTCAGCGCGTGCTGGAGCCGGGTGATCGACGCCTGGTTCGTGCGCTCTGAGGGGACCCTGCCATCGCTGGCGGACGACATTCGTGACGCGCGGATGTACCGTGACATCCTCGACCTGCCCACGATGATTCCGTACTACGAGAGGTTGAATCCGGTGTTCGCGAAATGGCTGGTCGAGATGCAGGATGCATCGGGCGCCTGACGCCGGTCTCCGCAGCGATAGGCCGCAATCTGCTGGGGCGACCTTGACGATCTCCCAGGCGGAAATCCGCTCGCTCGTATGGCGGGGTCTTGTACCCCGCCGTCCAGGCGTGCAAGGAAGGCCGGCGATCAGCGGGGAACACCTGAGACTGGCGCGGGAACGATCTTGCCGGGCGGTGCTGGAACGTGATCCCCTGGCACTGGGTTATCCGATATGGACTTCGCTGACGAGGCACGCCTGCGCGCTTCGACGCGTCGGAGAATGGCGCCGGCGGCGAACCAGCCGATGGTGGCAATGATGCCGCCCATCGTCACGTCCACGACATAATGCTCGCCCATGTAGACCAGGCCGAAACCCATCGAGACCGCATAGACGAAGAAGATCAGGCCCCAGCGCTTCCCCTGCTGGCGCATCGGCCAGAAGAGCAGGAATGTCACGGCAAAGTGGATCGATGGCATTGCCGCGATCGGATTCGACTCGCCGACGATCTTGTATCCCGCCTGATACAGTCCGCCGCCGAGTTGCTTGGCGATCGGCTCCATGATGCGCAGTACAACCGGGGCACTTGGGGTGTTCACCGATTCCGGCGCCATCCATGGTGGGTTGCTTGGCACCGCGAAGTAGAGGCCCAGACCGAGGGTCAGCAGGATCGTCAATGCCAGCAGGAAACGCCAGAAGCGATCGGGATGCTTCCACCAGAGCCAGAGCGCAACCGCGTGCGGGACGAGAAAATACGACCAGTGGACGAAGACGAAGTAATAGTCCCAGGGGTGGATATGGCCCGGCGTATAGAGCGCGTCCTGTAGCCGGATCGAGGGAAGTTCGCCGCCGAAGAGCCAGCGTTCCAGTTCGGAGACCTTCAGGTTGACCTTCTTCGCCCACAGCGTCTCGTCGGCCAGGGAGCGAAGGAAGGTGAAGACGAACCAGAGCGTGGCGAAGGGTACGACGGCCGCAACGAACGATTTGGCATGCGACCGCGGGAAGATCATCACGCCGACGAGGGCGAGCAGGCCCCAACCGAGGAATCCACGATTCGTGAAGAGCGAGACGATCAGCAGGACAATCGCCAGGACGGCGGCAATCGCCCAGGCGCGTCCAGACCAGGATGCTGCCGGAACCTTGCGCAGCAACGCCACAACCCGCCGCGAGCGCGGGGGTCGGGCAGGGAGACCGTCATGTGGCGATGGTGTCGTGGTCACGGAAGTGCGATCCTCACGGGCCGGGAGAAACATGACCGCATGGAACCGATGCGGCGTTCGGGATGATGCGGGTGTATACCACGGATCGGGAATCCGGGACGAACGTGCGTTCCCATCCAGGAAGGAAACGTGGGATCAGGTACGGAGGCGATAGCGGTCGAGCGCCTTCTTGGTAGCGGTGCAGCGGGCGACGCCATCGTCGTCCGGCTTGCGTGCCATGAATCCCCGGCGGAGCTGCTCGGCCACGAACGCGGCGTCCAGGCCGCATGCGGCGACAAGCTCGTCGGTGGCGCTGGGTTCCAGTCCGCCCTCGATCGCGATCAGCCGCTCGTAGAAGGTCCGCCGGACCTGCTCCTCGGGGGCCGTGGCGGTGACCACCAGGCGCTCGACGACGGGACCACCCTTCAGGTACTCGACGATCTCCGGGATGTCCTTCACCGTGACTCCCCGGTAGATGATGTTGTCCGGATAGATCACCATGTTCGGCCCGATATCGCAGAGGTCGATGGTGCCGCAGTTGTTGACGAGAATCTCGGCGTCCAGCTTCTTGCGCACCACATCCAGCCGTAGCCGGCCGATGACATCCATCGCCCCCTTCTGGTTGCAGTGGTTGGAGGTGCAGACGAGGACATGCTTCTTCGTCCAGTACATGCGTGCCGTATCCCTTCCGTGTGTCCTATCCCTGTGCGGCGATCCACGCCTTCCAGTCTTGCTCGAATTGCGTCATCGGGATGCCAAGCGCCTGTGGAATCGCTTCGTCCTCCGGGAGCCCTTCTCCGAATGCGCGGATGAGGGCCGCAATACCGTCCTCACCCCAGCGGTCCTCGATGAAGGCTATCGCGCTCCAGCTCGCGGCGTAGGCGAGGGTTGCCTGCGACGGTGTATAGGGGAAGGACTCCGTCAATGACGAGAGATCGAAGAGGGAACCCTGCCGTTCTGCCGCGATCACCATGCCCATGAAGCTGCCGGTGCCGCCGATCTGGGTATGCGTCGCCATGCCTTCGTCGAACCAGGTCGGCATCAGGCTGAACGGATTGTGTGTCGCCTGGAAGAGTACCTGATGGCTGATCTCGTGCGGGATCACCCGCCCGACCTCGGAGTCCGACCCTGGCGGGATGACGGCGACGATCAGGGGGTAGCCGACAACCGAGCCACCGACGACGGACTCGCGGAAGTTCGCCGGAAGTCCCTCCCGGAAGGCATCGCCATCCGGGTAGATCCATAGCGTCAGGCGCTCGCTCCGGGCGAGATCGTAGCGGTGTTCGAGCTCGGTGATGGTTCCCTGCGCCGAGTCGAGGATTGTCCGGGCGAAGGCCTCGTCGATGCCGTAGTAGTGGAGCACAACCTGGTTGCTGCTCAATTCCTGCCATGGCTGGCGGTTGTCGTACCAGTCGGTCTCCGCTACGGCGGAGGTGGCTTGCCCGGTTGGCGTCTGCGCGATCCACCGATAGGCGAGGTGGATGCCGAGCGGCACCTGCAAGCTCTGGAAGTCGAGGGTGGTGTCGATGGCGACCGCACCACCCGCAGTGCGGGTGATGTCCGCCGCCGGCACGTCGATCAGGTTCCAGCCGTCATCGTATCCCGCCTGGTACAGGAAGGAGACCGCCGTCGCTCCGGCCGGCAAGGTCAGCGTGCCGGTGAATCGCAGGCCGACCGGGAAGTCGATCGTTGCGGTCGTGTGGTCGACGATGGCGGCGCCTGCCGGCGTAGCCTCCGGTGTCGCCACGGGTGGGGTTGCAACGGGAACTGCGCCGACGCTGGATCCGGCATACGGGACGATCGTCAGGAGCATGACGAGCACGAGCGCAATGCTTTTTGCCGTCATGCTCCGTCTGGATCGCCCCGCGTGGCTCATGCGGAGGCCGCTTCCTGGGTGTCGGGAGAGACCTGAGCCTGCAGATAGGCGTCGATGAACGGGTCGAGGTTTCCGTCCAGCACACCCTGTGCGTCACCGACGCTCGTCTCCGTGCGGTGATCGGTCACCTGGGTATACGGCTGCAGGACGTAGGAACGGCTTCGGTTCCCGAATCCGGCGGCGCGCATATCGCCCTTGATGCGCGCCAGCTCCTCGGCTTCCGCCTTCAACTTCATCTCCAGCAGACGGGACCGCAGGATCTTGAATGCGGATTCCCGGTTCTGGAGCTGGCTGCGCTCGTTCTGGCAGGTCACGACGATCCCGGTTGGGAGATGCGTCAGGCGCACCGCCGAGGATGTCTTGTTGACGTGTTGGCCGCCGGCGCCGGATGCACGGTAGGTGTCCACGCGCACGTCGTCCGTGTTGAGGTCGATCTCGTTGTCGGACTCGATTTCCGGCAGGACCTCCACGAGCGCGAAGGCCGTGTGCCGGCGGTGAGCGGAGTCGAATGGGGAGAGGCGCACGAGACGGTGAGAGCCGCCTTCTCCCTTCAGCAAGCCGTAGGCGTTCGGGCCTTTGAGCTCGATAGTCGCGTTCTTGACCCCGGCTTCTTCACCGTCGGTGGAGTCCAGCATCTCGACCTTGAAGCCCTTGCGCTCGCCCCAGCGCAAGTACATGCGGGCGAGCATGGAGGCCCAGTCCTGCGCGTCGATCCCGCCTTCGCCCGAATGGACGATCAGGATGGCGTTGGAACGATCGTGCGGACCGTTGAGCGCGGATTCCAGTTCCAGCTTGTCGAGCCGGGCGAGGAGCGCGTCGCGTTCCCGCTCGATCTCGTCGAGCATCTCGGGGTCTCCGCTTGCCATATCGAGCAGATCGCCGAGGTCGGCGGACGATTTCTCGAGGTCGCGCCAGGTGTCGAGCCGGGCGCGAAGCTCGCCCATGCGCCTCATGCCGACCTGGGCTTCGTCCGGATTGTCCCAATAGGACGGTTCGCTGCTGCGTCGCTCGAGGTCATCGAACTCGCGCTGGTCGTTGGCGAGGTCAAAGTCGCCTCCGGAGCTGATCGATCCGTTCGCGCATCGCGGCAATGGATGTGGAGAGATCGTCGAAGGTGGCCATGGGGGAGGAGTCCTTTGGTTGGAATCGTAAGGGGGTGCTGATCGAGAATCCTGTGCCCAAAAGGGTCACAGCATGTCTCATTCATGCCCGTGTTGTCGACAAAAGTGTACAGGAACGGTCCGACGACCGCTTCGTCTCGCCGTGATGACCGAAGCGTCAGTGGGCGTCCGATGCTGTTACTGCTACCACTCGTCCTCGCCGACCAGGCGACTGTAGAGGTCGTGCAGATGCTCGTCGGAATAGAACTGGATCGTCACCGTGCCGCCCTTGCCATTTGCATTCCGGCGGAACGCCACCCGCGTTCCGAGGGCACTGCGCAACCCCTCTTCGACGCGTGCTTCATCACCGGTGCCGCCAGTCGGTTTTGCGCGGACGGCCGGTTCCTGTCCCCACCGCCGGACGAGGTCTTCTGCCTGTCGCACGGTGAGGTCACGTTCGAGCACGATGTCGAGCGCGGCAAGCTGGTCGACGGCGGATGGCAGGCCGAGCAGGGCGCGAGCGTGGCCTTCGGTGATGCGGTTCCCGGTCAGGGCTTCCCGCACCCGGTCCGGCGCCGAGAGCAGGCGGATCGTGTTCGTCACTGCCACGCGCGAACGCCCGACGCGCTCGGCGATGGCGGACTGGGAGAGACCGAATTCGTCCATCAACTGTCGGTACGCGAGCGCCTCTTCGATCGGGCTGAGATCGGCCCGGACGACATTCTCGACCAGCGCGAGTTCCAGCATCGCCTGGGGCACGGCATCCTTGATGATGACGGGGACGGTGCCTTCGCCCGCGAGCCGGGAGGCTCTCCAGCGCCGCTCGCCCGCGATCAGCGTGTAGATGCCATGCTCGTCCGGACCGGAAACCACGAGCGGTTGCATCACGCCGTGGATGCGGATCGAGTCGGCGAGCTCCTGCAGGCGTTGCGGATCGATCTGGGTACGCGGCTGCCAGGGGTTGGCCCGGACACGGTCGATTTCGACCAGCAATGGTGTTCCCGCGCCGGACCCGGATGGGACCGTCGTTGCCTCGTCTACAACACCAGCCGTTTGCGGCGCCGGCGTTGTCGGGATGAGCGCATCGAGGCCGCGCCCGAGTCCTCCCCGGCGCTGCTTCGGCTTCGATGGGTTGTCGGACCGGTTCGGTGCGGTCACGGCTGCTCCACGCGCGATATCCTGTCGGCCGGATGGCTTCTGGCGTCACATTTCGAAGGCGAGGATTGCGGTCCTGCGTCCGGGAAAGTCTAGCATCCATGCTGGGACCGGCTGTATGAACGGAGGCGGCACGTATACTTGCCGACGAACGCGTGCGGGCCTGGTGCGACGAGGTAGGTCGCGCCGGTTTCGTCGCATCGTCGCGGCACTGGCGCCGCATTCACTGGTGAACAGGAGCGCGTCCCCCACCCATGACGGAGATCATTTCGAGCATCATCGCCTTCCTTGTCGTCATTGGAGCGGTCTGGGGGTTGGTCTACTGGGCGAAGCGGGCGGAGCACGATCGCTCGGCGAATGTTGGCCTCTATCTGCTTTTCGGCATTCCTGGCGGACTGTTGAGCGTGGCCGGCCTTGCCCTCTCCGTGAACCGCCTGGAAGCCGGTCCGATGGTGCTCGGTCTTGGCCTCGCGCTGTGGTTGCCATTGATCAGGTCCTTCCGCTACGCGCTGGCCCGCGTCACGCCGCTCGATCCGGCCAGCCCGATCGACATGTCCGGCCTCGCCTGCATCCTCGTGGTCATTGCCTTCTCCGGATTGCAGTACACGATCACCGACGCCGCCCCGGCGAGCACTGGCGATCTCTCGCTCACCGATACGCTGGCGGCACTCATCAGTTCGTTCGTCGCGTTCGTGGTCATCGCCTATCTCTGTGTCGGCTATCGCATCTGGCGCTCGTTCCCCGAAGCGACCGCGCGGCTCGGCGTGACGAAGCCTTCCCTGCGTACGGTGGGGATCGCGGCGGCTGCGGTCATTCCGGCCTTCATCATCAGCATGATCGGATCGGCGCTCACGGTTGCGTTCCAGCCGGGGTATGCCGACAGCCTGCGCGAGACCGTCGACCAGATGACGACTGGCGTGCAGAATCCGGTCGGGGCCGTGGTGCTTGGCTTCTCGACCGGTGTTGGCGAGGAGATCCTCTTCCGGGGCGCGATCCAGCCGCGCTTCGGTATCGTGCTGGCTTCGCTGACGTGGACGTTGCTCCATGCCCAATACGGTCTGTCGTTTGTGTTGGTAGGCCTCTTCGGTATCGGCATCCTTCTGGGATACATCCGGAAATACATGGGCACGACGGCGGCGATGATCACGCATGGCCTCTACAATGTGATCGTCGTTCTCTTGCAGACCTACCTTTCCTAAAAGGCCGGTGCGGGCGATGGGAGCGATTGGCAGTGGACGACGGCCGGCACCTGCCGGCCGCACGCGACGTGAGGGTGAAGGCGCGGTGAAGACGGTCGAGATCAGGGACCTGGATGGCCCCAACATCTTTCTCCTGCGCCCGGCGATCAAGCTGGAAATCGCGCTCGATCCGGGCGAGACGCCCCGGATCAGCACGCTGGCGGAGGCCTTTGTCGTCGGCGAGTCCGTTGAAGCGCCGGTCCTCGTCGAAGCGGATATCGATCGTGTCCTGACGCTGCTTGCCGAAGTCGTGAACGTGCTTCACGATCAGAGCGGCGCCGACCGGCCCGAGATCGTGACGCGAGCGATGGAGACGCCTGGGCACTATGTCGTCGCGTGGACCTGGCAACTCCGAAAGTTTTCCAAGGACCTTGCGCATATCGCCTACGACCTCGTCACTGGGGCAATCGATCAGGCCGACCTTGATGTGCGGATCGGCGCGCTCCAGCATCACCAGTCCCGTCCGGTTGGGCCGGACGATATGCCGGCCTATGCCAAGGACTCGGAGCGCCGCGTGCCGATCATCGGCATCACGGGCACCAACGGCAAGACCACCACGACACGCCTGATTTCCGCCATCTTCATGAATGCCGGCTACACGGTCGGATGGACCTCCACCGCTGGTGTCTTCATCCAGGGTGAGGAGCGCATCTCCGGGGACTATACCGGGCCGAGTGGCGCATCCTACGTGCTCAAGGACCCGGAGATCGACGTCGCCGTGCTGGAAACCGCGCGTGGCGGCATGCTGCTGCGCGGCGTTGGCTACCAGTCCTGCGACATCGGCGTCGTGACGAACGTCTCGCCGGATCACCTCGGCCTGCATGGCGTGTTGACGATCGATGGCCTCGCCGAGGTGAAGTCGCTCGTTCCACAGGTCACGAAGCCGGATGGGTACGCCGTCCTCAACGCCGACGACCCGCTCGTGCTGGCGATGCGTACAAAGACGCTGGCGCATGTTGTCCTCGTCACCCGGAATCACACCCATCCGGACGTGATGGACCATGTGTCGTCTGGCGGCTGGGCGCTGATCGTCCGCGATGGGCTGATCCACTGGTACCACGCCGGCCTGGTCGACATCGTCGCCAGCCTGAGCGACATCCCGGTCACCTTCGGTGGCCGCGCCGCGCACATGGTGGAGAATGCGCTCTGCGCGACGGCGGCGGTGCTTGCGTTCGGCATGCCGCTCGATCAGGTCCGTAGCGGGCTTGCATCCTTTGCACCCGACAGCAAACAGAATCGCGGCCGTCTCAACGTCTTCGAGAAGCAGGGCGTCTCTGTCGTCATCGACTATGCGCACAATGAGGCGGGCCTCGTCCACCTGCTTGCGCTGGGCCGGGCGTTCGCAGGGGAGCGGGGCGGTCGCCTGTTCGCGGTGATCGGGAGCGCAGGGGATCGTACCGACGAGGCGCTTCACATCCTGGGACAAACCTCTGCGGAGAGTGCGGATGTCACGATCGTGAAGCGCACGAACCACTACCTTCGTGGCCGCGACGCGGAGGAGATCAACCGGCTCATCCAGGAAGGCGTCGCGATGGCTGGACATCCTGCCGCCCGGGAGTCGGCGGGGGAGCTCGATGGTGTGAAGCTTGCCCTCGCGCAGGCCGATCGCGGCGATGTGGTCGTGGTGATGTCCACCGAGGAGTATGACGACATGGAGCAGTTCCTCACGTCGGACGAGACCACGCTCGACGCCTGAGCCTGCTTGCAACTGGTCGCGGACGCAAGCCAACGACTGACCATTCGGGCGTTGACTGGCTACCTTACGATTGGTAGCCTTGCATGAACGACTCCACACGATCGACGCTGGTCCGATCGCGTCGCGCACGATGCCGAGACGTATCGACATCGTTCAGGAAGGCATCGTCATGGCAACCATCGTTCCCCTTTCGTCGCTGCGTCAGACTCCACCGCACGTGGTATCGCACAGCGATGCACCGGGTCCACGCGATGCCTTCGGCCGGCCGATGAACTACCTGCGGATATCGCTTACGGACAGGTGCAATTTCCGCTGCGTCTACTGCATGCCCGAAATGGGGATGAAGTTCCAGCCGCGCGCGGAGATGCTGACCGACGACGAACTGATCCGGTTGGTCGGGCTTTTCGCGCAACTTGGTTTCACGAAGCTGCGGCTAACTGGTGGCGAGCCGACGATCCGGCCGCATCTGGTGGACCTCATCCGCCAGATGAAGGCCTTTCCCGGCATTCGTGAGGTCTCGATGACGACCAACGCGCTGCTGTTGGGGCGGATGGCAGCGGACCTGAAGGACGCCGGCCTCGACCGCGTGAATGTCAGCATCGACACGCTCGATCCGGTGCGCTTCAAGGCGATGACGCGTGGCGGACGCTTCGATCTCGTCTGGCAGGGCATCGAGGCGGCGGATGCGGTCGGGATGAAGCCGATCAAACTGAACACCGTCGTCCTGCGCGGGCAGAACGACCATTCGGTGGCCGAGATGGCTCGCCTGACCCTTGAGCGGGACTGGCAGGTCCGCTTCCTCGAGATCATGCCGATGGAGGGTGTCGGTGTCGTCTACGACGAGGGGCTGGTGACCTCGGCGGAAACCCAGGCGCGTCTGGAAGAGACGTTCGGGCCACTGGAGCACATCTCCGCCGACCCGTCCGATCCGGCGCGGGTCTGGAAGATTCCCGGCGCGAAAGGCACCATCGGCTTCATCTCGCCGATCTCGGAGCCATTCTGCGAGACGTGCAATCGCGTGCGGCTCACCTCTGACGGAAACCTCCGGCTCTGCCTCCTGCGCCCGGACGAGGTCACGCTGCGCGACCGGATGCGGCGCGGCGACTCCGACGAGGAGTTGCTGGAGCATCTGCGTGCTGGCATCTGGCGCAAGCCGTGGGGGCACCGTGTGGCGGAAGGCGACCATGAAACCGTGCGCGGGATGTCGCAGATCGGCGGCTGATCCTCCGTCGGTTCGACGCGGTGCTGCGACCCGGCTCCAGGGGTTTCCCCTGGAGCCGGAGTCTGTCTTTTCACATCTCCCACGAACGTACGCATCCATGCGATGATATGGTCGTGATGTGGTGCACGGTGGGGGGCATCGCGGGTCGTGTGGGGGAGCATATGGCGCAGATTGCAGCGGGCGGATTTCTGGAACGACAGTTCAAACTCTCGGCCTTCGGAACTACCATCCGGACCGAGGTGATGGCCGGCCTGACGACATTCCTCGTCATGTCCTACATCATCGCGGTGAACCCGGCAACGTTGACCTTCAACGGCGCGCTGTCGACCACACAGGTCGCGACGGTCACCTGCCTCGTTGCGGGCGTAATGTCCATCCTGATGGGACTGTATACGAACCGGGCGCTGGCGATCGCGCCAGGACTCGGCCTGAATGCCGTCGTTGCCTACACGCTTGTCGGCAGCATGGGGCTCAGCTTCCCGGAGGCAATGGGTGTCGTGGTCACGGAGGGCCTGCTGATCACCCTGCTGGTGGTGACCGGGCTCCGGCGGTACGTGCTGGAGGCGGTGCCGCTCGTGCTGAAGCGGGCGATCAGCGTTGGCATCGGACTCTTCATCTTCTTCCTCGGGTTGAAGAACGCCGGTCTTCTCACGGTGATGACCGGCAACGATACATCGGTTGGCTCTTCCGGTCTGGTTCTTGAGTTGACGCCGCTCAAGACCTGGCCGCTTTTCGTGGTGATCGTCGGTCTCGCAATCACGGTGGCGTTGATGGCGCGTGGCATCAGGACTGCCATCCTGTGGGGCATGCTGATCGCGACGGCCATCGCGTTCGTGGTGCCGGGTGACATCACGAGTCTGCCGGACCACCCGTTCGCCGGCCCGGACTTCTCGTTGGTCGGCCAGTTCTCGTTCAATTACTGGACCAAGCTGGGCGCGCTGACATCGATCCTTGCGATCCTGAGTTTCATGCTTGCCGACTTCTTCGACACGATGGGCACCATGATTGGCGTAGGGCAACAGGCGGGTTATCTCGATGCGGACGGTCAGTTCCCGGACGCCGAGAAGCCGCTGCTGGTCGATAGTCTCGCCGCGGTTGCGGGCGGCGCTGTGAGCGCATCGTCGGCCACGACGTACATCGAGTCGGCGGCCGGTGTGAGTGTCGGCGGGCGGACGGGACTCGTTGTCGTGGTGACCGGCATCCTCTTCCTGCTGGCGCTGCCCTTCGTTGCGCTCGTCGAGGCGATTCCCGCGGTCGCGACGGCACCCGCCCTCATCGTCGTCGGCTTCCTGATGACGGGCGTCCTCTCCGAGCGGGAAGATGTCGGCTCGGACGGCCGCATGCGCAAGACCGGCGCGATCCAGTTCGGAGATATCGAAGAAGGACTTCCGGTCGTTGCCTGCATGATGCTGATGCCGTTGACGATGAGCATCACGAATGGCATCGGGGCGGGCTTCATTGCCTATGTCTTCGTGAAGCTCTGTCGGGGCAAGGCGTCGGAGGTGCATCCGGCGGTGTATCTGGTCGCCGCGGCCTTCCTAATCTACTTCCTGCGGTGGTCGCTGTTCGACGCGACGTTCTAGGATGGGAGGAACACGGCCCGCATTGTGGCGCTGCCGTGTTCCTCACGCCGGCGTGCATGATCCCATCGTCATCCAGATCCCGAAGGACAACCGCCTCCATGACCGGAAGCAGCACCCTTGGCGCGTCCGTCGCGCCGCCAGCCGACCGCACCCCGATCGAGAAGATCGTGATCCTGATCCCGGATGCGGAGCCGATGCGTGACCGCCTGAAGGCGACGTTCCCGGCTATCGAGGTCGTTATGCCCTCCCGCGACGAAGCGGCTTCCGCGTTGGCCGATGCCGACATGGCGATCGGCTGGCAGATCACCGAAGAGTTGCTCCAGGCAGCCACGCGTCTCCGCTGGTTCCACGTCGGAGCGGCTGGTGTCGAGCAGGTCCTGCGCGTTCCCGGATTTCGCGAGCGGAACCTGATTCTCACGAACAGCAGTGGCATCAGTGCGCCGAACATGGCGGAGCATGCCATCGCCCTCATGCTCGCCTTTGCACGCAAGCTGCCGTGGCTGCAACGGTCGCAGGAGCATCGTAAATGGCGGGACTGGGATGCAGGCGTCGATACCTTCGAGGTCGCTGGGCAGACGGTCGTGCTCGCCGGGCTGGGCGCGATCGGATTGGAGATCGCGCGGCGGGCCAAGGGGCTGGACATGCGCGTGATCGGATTGCGCCGCAATCCCGGTGGGGCGTTGCCGGCGCACGTCGATGAGGTGATTGCGCTGGCCGACCTCGATACGGCCCTTGCCCAGGCAGATCACGTTGTCGATGTCCTCCCGAACACGAAGGACACGGCGAAGCTGTTCGATGCCGGGCATCTTGCCGCGATGAAACCGGGCTCCTATTTCTACAACCTTGGGCGAGGCCAGACGGTCGATCAGGACGCGTTGATCGCGGCGCTGAAATCCGGCCATATCGCTGGCGCCGGGCTGGACGTGACCGATCCGGAACCGTTGGATGAGGATTCCGAGCTGTGGGCGATGGAGAACGTCCTCATCACGGCGCATACGTCCGGGAATTCGCCGATGGTGCGTCCACGCCTGATCGATCTTTGCGTGGAGCAGGTGCGGCGGTACCACGAGGGTGAGGATCTCCTCAACATGGTCGATCAGGCGCAGGGGTACTGAGGCGATGATATGGAAAAGGTATTTGTTGGGGAATACGTACGAATGCAGGTCGGGCGTTCCATCAGAAGCCCCGTCAGATGGTGGATTGCCTAAGCTACCGTACATGGGCTGTGCAGAGTATTCCATATCGCTTGGAGGGGGAGTTTCCCATGTCGACCGTGTTTGTTCGCAATCCTGTGCTCGATAGTAGTTCAATCAATACGCTTCGGTCGTCCGCTTGGGACGGACCCCAGACCATTGAGTGGGAGCCTATCCTCGCACATAGCCTGGGTTGGGTGGGGGCATATGAGGGCGGCGCGCTGATTGGATTTGTCAATCTTGCGTGGGACGGCGGGCATCATGCCTTTCTCCTTGATACGACTGTCCACCTTTCCTGTCAGCGTCGTGGGATCGGCGTGGGACTAAGAGTGCCTAACACAACCGGGTGATGGCGTTGAAGCAGATGAGGCAGCAACCGAGCGTGGTGAAGGCCTGATGGATGTCGACGCGACGTTCGTACCGAATGGTCAGCCGCCGATACCGGTT
>JASGDN010000052.1:0-92988 GCA_049841275.1 Thermomicrobiales bacterium | reverse complement strand
GAGAGTGAAGTCGCGGCGGGCAGCCTGTGCCCGCTGCACGAATAGCTCCACGGCGTCGGCCGTAGCCTCGCGATCCGGCGTTGGTTCGGTGAAGGTCGGAACGGAAAGTTCCTGCTCGCCCTGGACGTGAAGGGGCATACGGCTCGTCACCAGGATTGTCAGGTGGGGGCAGTCCGAGAGCAAGGGAACGAGTTGTGTCCCGGCGGCGATCACCTGCTCGAAATTGTCGAGGACCAGCAGGCACTCGGCGTTGCCGATGGCCGCGCTCAGGCGGGTGTCCAGCGTAGCGCTGTCGCCCGCGTTGAGACCGAGCGCGGTGGCGATGGCGGGCATGACGAGATCGGGATCGGTGAGCGCGGAGAGGTTGACGAAGGCCGCACCGTCGGCCAGCTCGTCCTGGCGCATGGCGGCGAGGGCGAGGGACAATCGCGTCTTGCCGACACCGCCGGGGCCGGTGAGCGTCAGCAGCCGGATGTCCGGGCTGCGCAGAAGCGCCAATGCCTCGGCGAGTTCGCGGCCGCGTCCGACCAGTGGCGAAAGTGGGCGTGGCAAGGGGCGCATGAACAGAACGCCATCGGGATGCGCATCCGCGATCCCGATCGCACGGCGGTCATCTTGGGATTGCCGGTGTTCGCCACCGCTGGACATGTGGTACCTGTGCGGGGGGACGGCGCGCCAGCCCACGGCCGCTCCCTCATCGTTACTCCTCCAGTTATCAGGCAATACTACACGATGAAAAAAGAGGTGTCCGCAGGATCGCGCGGGGTATTTCTAGCCGGATGCGTGCCTTGTCGGGTCCATCGCACTGGGCGCCCAGTGCGATGGACCCAGGGACGAATCTCGCCGAGGCCATGCGCTAGACTTCGGCGAGATTCGTCCCTGGGTCCCGTCGTTCGTGTTGCAGCTGCTCCAAAGGAATCCGCGCGTGCCCGACCCTGCCCCTCGACATCGTTCCATTACCGGTGCGTCCGGGTTGGCTCGCAGGCTGACCCGGCGCGATGCCTTGCGCGGGGGAGCGCGGTCGCTTGCGGCCCTTGGCGCGGCCGGGATCGCGCTGGGGTCGGGCGAGGCGATGGCCGCCGCCATCGCGCAGACAGCGCCGACGCGGCCCATTGCCGGCACGTCGCTGCGAATCCTCACCTGGCATCACATCGTTGCCGACGTAGATGCGTGGTTGCAGGGGTTCGTGTCCCAATGGGGCCAGCAATACCAGGTGACGACCTCGATCGACTTCGCAGACAGCGCCACGATCCCGCATGCCCTGAAAACGGAACTGGAACAGGGATCGGGCCACGACCTGATCGAACATATCGCGCCGTTGCCGATGTACGCCAGGGATCTGGTCGATCTTGCCGATGTGCAGGCAGAGGCCGCGAGTCGGCACGGTGCGGCGCTCGGATTCTGCCGGCAGGATGCGATCGATCCGGCCAGCGGTCGCACGTATGGTTTCGTGCATGGGTATTCGCCGTTGGCGATCTTCTACCGGCAGTCGATGTGGGAATCCACCCATATGGCGAGCGGGCCATACAGCTGGTCCGATCTGGTGCTTGGATCGCAGGCGATCTGGACATCGCAGGGAGTTCCGCTCGCATTCGGACTCTCCGGGGATCTCGATACCACGAACACCATCCTCACCGCGTTGTGGGCGCATGGCGGATCGCTTGTCGACCGGAGTGGGAACATCGCGCTTGAGAGCGATGCCACCGTGGCGGTTGTGGACATGTTCCGCGAGCTCTACGCCACCTGCATGTTGCCGAACACGCTGGACTGGACGATCAAGTCGAACAACGATGCGCTGTTCTACGGCCAGGCGGCGACCATCTTCAATCCACTTTCGGCGTATGTGTTCACCTTGCAGAATCAGCATGACCTGGGGATCGATGTGCGGGCGCGACGGCCTCTGACGGGCAACGCGGCGGTGCTGGCGGGCCGCCAGCCGGTGGCGCCGGCGGGGGCGCGTTTCGTCTCGATGGTGCCGGCATTCTCGCCGAACCAGGACACGGCACGGGAGTTCCTCCTGGCGCTGGTGAGCGTCTACGACCAGGTGAACACCGCCAGCAAGCTCTATAACTTCCCCGCCTACCCCTCCACAGTACCGCTGCTGAAGCAGGATGGTGGATTGCTGGACAACAACCCGGCGCTTCCGGATCAGGGCCGGCGCCTGAGCGTGCTGAAGGACGCCAACCAGTGGACGGTGAATCTGGGGTGGCCGGGACCGACCACACCGCTGGTCGGTGCGGCGGCGGTGGATGGCGTGCTGGGACGTATGGTGGCGCAGGCGGCGACGGGAGCGCTTTCCTCGCAGGAGGCGGTGCGCCAGGCTGCGGCGCGGCTGGAGACGCTTCGCCGCCAGGCCAGCTGATCGCCGATGGTATCTGCTCCGGCAACCGGTTGCCGGACATCGCGCGGGCGGTCCTTGTCGCGACTACGGCGCTCCACTACGCTTGCAGCGGCGAAGGTCCCTCCTCGCCTGCCTGTCCCCCCCTCTTTCCATATGCCCCCAGCCGTGCCAATGCGGCTGCCTTGTCCACGCCGAGGCTCCTTTTCCATGCAACCGGGCTCCCGCTTCTTGCCAATGCGCCGGCTGAACACGCCTCGCGGCGCGATCTCGGCGATGTTCCTGATCAACGGCATTGTCTGGGGGACCTGGATCGCCCGGATTCCCACGATTGCCGCTCATCTGGATGTCAGCCGGGGCGAACTCGGCGCGGTGCTTCCGGCGTTCTCGATCGGGGCGCTGGTGTCGTTGCCGTTTGCGGGATGGTTGACGGGAAAGATTGGCAGCGCGAATGTCTTTCGCTGGTTCGGGGTAGCGCGCACGGCGGCATTCCCGATGCTGGCCTTCGCTTCGGCGATCCCGGTTTTCGCGGTGATCCTGTTCTGCTTCGGCTTCTCCCACGGGTCGCTCGATGTGGCGGCGAACGCACAGGGCGTGGAGATCGAGCGGCGCCGGCGAAGTCCGATCCTCTCCTCGGTCCACGGCTTCTTCAGCCTCGGTGGTCTGCTTGGGGCGGCGAGCGCGGGAGTGGTTGCCGGGTTGGGCGTCTCGTTGCAGCTGCAGTTCCTGAGTCTTGGGATCGTGGCGATCCTGCTGTATCTCGTGGCGTCGCGGCAGCTGGTTCCGGATACGGCGGTGCCCCTGGCGACGGCGGTTCCCGCGACAGGGCGGCGGTTCCGGATCTCGTTGCCTCCGCGATCGCTCTGGCCGCTGGGTGCGATCGCGTTCGTGGTCGCGCTGGGGGACGAGAGCATTGGCGACTGGGGTGGCCTGTTGCTGACGCAGGAGCTGGGTGCGAGTGCGGCGACGGCGGCAATGGTCTACACGGTCTACTCGTTGACGATGCTGGTCGGGCGGATGACGGGCGATCGTCTCGTGCGGCGGTTCGGGCCGGTGCTGGTCATTGCGGCGGGCGGGGCGATTTCGGCGGCTGGTCTGGTAGCCGGGCAGCTGATCTTCACGGTGCCATCGGTGCTGGTCGGGATCGCGATGGTCGGATTCGGGCTCTCGAGCATCCTCCCGATTACCTACCGGGCAGCGGCGACCACGCCGGGCGTTCCGGGTGGGAAGGGTGTGGCCTTGGTCGCGACAATCGGGTATGCCGGCTTTCTCTGTGGGCCGCCGGTGATCGGGCGGGTATCGGACGTGTCATCGCTGCAGGTCGCCTTGCTGCTGATCGGGATCGTGATGCTGGCGCTGGTCTTCCTGTCGCGGACGGTGGGGCGGCCGGAGCCATCGCCGGATCTGCGGGACGGCACCCTGGAGCCCGTCCCGGCAGCGCAATCCATGGCATAGCAGTCCGCGCGTGGTTCAATAGCACGAACCGTTTGTCGCCTGCCTGCCCTCCTTCCCTCACACCTCCAGGATCACTCCCGTGCCCGATGCGATCCGATCTCTGTTGACTCCGTCACCGCGCGTCGCGGTTTCCACGTTCTTCGTGCTCACCGGGTTCATCAGCGCGAACTGGATTGCCCGTATTCCGGCGGCGGCGAGCGCCCTCGATCTCTCGACGGCGAGCCTGGGGACGCTCCTGCTATTCGTCGGCGTGGGGTCGATCCTGGCGTTCCAGTTCGTGGGACGGCTGATCGAGCGATTCGGCAGTGCGCGGGTCACCATGACTTTCGGGCTGATCTACGCGATCTCGCTTTCCGGGTTGGCCCTGGCGCCGACGCCGATCGTGCTGGGGGCGGCGCTCTTCGTCTACGGCTTCACGTTCGGAGCGACCGATGTGGCGATGAATGCCCAGGGCGTGGAGGTGGAGAAGCGCCTGCACAAGACGATCATGGGATCGTTGCATGGGTTCTTCAGCCTGGGGGCGCTGGCTGGTGCGGCGGTCAGCGCGGGGATCGCCAGCCTGGGAATCGGACTGGCGCCGCACTTCCTGACCTTCAGTGTGCTTGGTGTCCTGGCCGTCTTCTGGGCGGATCGGGGACAGGTTCCGGATGGGCCAGCCACGGGGGCGGTGAAGGCGACACCACGGAAGGGGCCTCGGTTCTCCCTGCCGCCGAAGTCGCTGCAGGTGCTGGGGATGATCGCATTCTGCGGCGCCCTTGGTGAAGGGGCGATGGCGGACTGGAGCGCGCTGTTCATCCACGACGAGCTGGGCGGCAGCGAGGGGGTGGCGGCGGTCGGGTTCGCGGCCTTCTCGACGACGATGCTGATCGGGCGCTTCGGTGGAGACCGCGTGATCGAGCGGTTCGGGCGGGTGCCGGTGATGCGGGTTGCCGGGATTGTCTCGGCGCTCGGGATGCTGATCGGGCTGGTGCCGGGCACGGTGCTGGCGGCGATTGCCGGGTTCGCGGTGATGGGGTTGGGACTCTCGGTGGTGATTCCGATTGCCTACAGCGCGGCGGGTTCGACGCCTGGTATTCCCAGCGGACGGGCGGTGGCGGCAGTGGCGACCATCGGATATGCCGGATTCCTGGCGGGGCCGCCGGTGCTGGGCTGGATTGCGAAACTGACCTCGCTGCAAATTGCCTTGCTGCTGATCGCGGTCTGCCTGGTGGTGATTGCGTTCATGGCGCTGGCGATGGGGAGGATGCACGGGACGGATGCGGTGGTCGCGGCGGATCCGGAGTCGGCGGCCATCTGATCGTTCAAACTCGCATCGCTGGATGGTTGGAGAAGGCTGCGAATGCGCGTATCGATCCGATACGCGGTGTGCATCTGCCCTGAGACTTCCCTGGAAGCAGCGGTGCGCGACGGACGCGATCCGGAGCGGGGTATACTGACAGGAAATCGGGGACGTACCCTTCGTGCGTCCTGCCGGACGGTCGAATCCACCGCCGGCTCCCGTCCTGCAAGGTGCGTCCGTGTCTTGCGCCGCCGATGCAGGAGCATCTTCCTCCTCATTCCGCCCACTACGATCAAGGATTGCGTTCATGGCTCACGCCACCGCTCCCACTCCCTCCGACACCGGCTCATCTCCATCCCCTTCGCAGGCCCCGACTGGTGAACGGCGCATTGTTGTTGCCGACGTGCTGGGGTATTGCTGGGGCGTGCGCCGCGCGGTCGATATCATCTCCGATGCTGCAAACCCGGCGAACAGGATCGCCCCGATCGGCGACATCATCCACAACCCGCAGGTCGTTGCCCGGCTACGCGAGCGCGGGGTGATCGGCATGACCTCCGTCGAGGAGGCGAAGGCGCAGGGGATGCGCCGGGTGGCGATCACGGCGCATGGCATGGGGCCTCACCTCGCGGTCGAGGCAGAGCAGGCCGGACTGGAACTGATCGACACCACCTGCCCGCTGGTGACCAAGGTGCAGCGCCTGGCGCAGAAACTCGTGCGGCAGGGTTACTTCCTCGTGGTCTATGGGGATGCCTACCATCCGGAAGTCAAGAGCGTGCTCGGCTGGGCAGCGACCTCCAAGTCGGTGGCCGCCAAGAAGATCGAAGATCTTCCCTGGAATGCTCCGCGTGGCGCAAAGGGGGAGGGCGTGACGACGCCGCCGCGCAAGGTGGCGCTGGTGAGCCAGACCACGAAGAACATCGACGAACTGATGGCGTTTTCCGACAAGCTGCAGAAGATGGTAATGCCAGACGGCGGCGAGTTCCGCCTCTGCAACACGATCTGCGAGCCGACCACCGAACGCCAGAATGCGTTGCGCCGCATGGTGAAGGAGGTCGATGTGGTCCTGGCCGTCGGGGGCCGCAAGAGCTCCAACACGGCGCGGCTGGCGGATGTCGGGAACTCGCTGGGCGTGCCGTCGTACCACATTGAACGACCGGAGGATATCGATCCTGCCTGGTTGGAAACGGCGACGAACATTGGCGTAACGGCGGGCGCTTCCACGCCGGATGATGTGATCGAGGCGGTGGTGCAGCACCTCACCACGTTCGGGTTCACCCCGCCGGAAGGTGGCATCCGGCCAGCCGATCCGGATTACGTGCCCGCGTACTAGGCCGGAGCGCCCTGCAAGGGGACTACCGGTGTTCCGCGATCACGGTAACGTGGCGCACGCATTCGCCCGGACGAAATGGAGACGCACCCACGGGATCGACCGATCCCGTGGGTGCGTCATTGTGCATGGGCGGTCATGCCGTATCGGCCCGGACCGTTGGGCATGGCTCGGTTCGGTCGGTGCTCCCGTTGCGCCAATGCTGAATACCGCTACACTCTGCACCTTCCGGGATTCGCGAATCCCGCGCGATTCTGCCAGAAGCGATATCGATGCTGGCGTTGCCGATCCCGATGTCGCGATTTTGGGTCCCAGGTTTTCGGAGGGAGTGGCGCTCATGATGACGGACGAACCTGCCAAAGTTGCCCGGTCGCTCGATGCCGGGCCGATGCCTGCCCGGCGGGTCGGCCGTGATCCATCTCCCGCTCCAGTGTCCGGCGCCGCGATTGTGACGGCGATGGCCGAACATCTCGACTGGCGCGTGGCGCTCGATCGGGCGGTGCGCGAGACGATGAAGGGCGCCTCGGGGCCGCCCGATCTGGTGGTGGTCTTTGCGAGCAGTGCGTGGGCGGCGGATTATCCGCAGCTGATTGCCGAATTGCGTGCCTCAACGTGTGCTGCGACCATCGTTGGCTGCTCCGCGAGTGGTGCGATCGGAAACGGGTGTGAGGCGGAGAACGCCCCGGCGATCTCCTTGCTGGCCGGATGGATGCCGTTTGCCGTTCTGCAGCCGGTGCGGTTGACGCAGGAACATCTGGCCGTCCTGGACGAGCCGGACACCTGGGAAAGCCTGGGCGATGTCGATCCGGCGGTTCGCGCGTGGCTGGTCTTCTCGGAGCCCTTCCGGTTCGACGTGCAGACACTGCTGGATGGACTGACGGCGTCTTTCCCCAACGTGCCAGTGTTGGGCGGCCTCACGTCTGGTGGGCGCGAGGAGCGCAAGGGCTGGGTCTTTCTCGACGGGCAGATCTACGACGAGGGCGCGGTCGCCCTGGCGATCGGGGGTGACGTGTGCGTGTTGCCGATGGTGGCGCACGGGGGCGATCCCATCGGCGAGGCATGGACCGTCACAGGAGCTGAGCGGAACGTGATCGCCACGATTTCCAACCGGTCGGCGGTGGCGATGATGCAGGATGCGCTGGCGACGCTGCCCCCGGAGCGCCAGGCGTGGGCAAGCCGGAACCTGGTGCTCGGGTTCGCGACCGACGAGTATCGCGACGATTTCCATCGCGGCGATTTCCTGATGCGTGGCGTGATCGGTGTGGACGAGGCTGCGGGAACGCTGACCATCGGCGGGATTCCGCGAGTCGGCCAGACCGTGCAGTTCCACATCCGGGATGGTGACAGTGCGACGATCGACCTGATGCAGTCGTTGACGGATATGCAGGCGATAGTGGGGGATCGCGCGCCGCTGGGCGGTGTCGTCTTCGACTGCGTCTCGCGCGGGGTCGCGATGTTTGGCGAACCCCATCACGATGCCGCGCTGATCCGGGCGGCGCTCGGCGAGATGCCAGTGATGGGCGGGTTCGTGAGCGGGGAGATCGGGCCGGCCGGGCGGCGGAACGGGTTGCATGCCTTCACGACCACGATGGCCTTGCTGGTACACGATCCCGTTCGATAGCCGCGGTGGCCTGTGGGCGAGCGAAATGGTGCGATGGGAGCGGAATATCTATCTTCGCTGATGTACACTCCCCCCGTTCACGGGATATCGATGCGGGAGTGCGGATGAATCTGGCGGAGTTGTACTACGTCGGCAAGGTGTTGCAGGAATGCGCCACCATCGGGATGCGCTCGGTGGGGGAGTCGGAATTGTCGACGACCGAGATGATGGTGGCCGAGACGCTCTTCGCATTGGGGCCGTCCACGATCGGGGCGATCGCGCAACGGACTGGCTATGCCCAGAGCAGGGTCTCGACCGTGGTGTCGGCGTTGCATGCGCGGGGACTGCTGTCGGTGCAGACCGATCCGCGCGACCGGCGCCGTACGATCGTCGCCTTGAGCGAACAGACGCTGGATGAAGCACGGCGGGTGAGCGCACAGTCGGCGCGTCCCGTGCTCGAGGCGTCGTTCCCGAACGCCGCGCGCGAGCAGATCGACGAGCTGGTCTGCGCGGCGGAGGCGTTGCTGCTCGCGGTCGATCCGGGCGGGACATCCCGCACCGGCGTCGGCTTCCTGCACGAGCGGTAGACTGGGTCGAGGGTGGGCAGGAGCGGCGCCCGGTCGCTCGGATGGCGAGCCCTTGCGGCTCGCCGGGAAATGCCTGGGCTGACGGTCAACCCTCCGCCGCGCACCGGAAGCAGGTCACGAGATGATCGTCGACCATGCCAACGCTCTGCATGAAGGCGTAGACGATGGTGGGGCCGACGAAGGTGAAGCCCCGCATCTTCAGATCCTTCGAGATGGTCGTTGCCAACGGCGTGGTTGCGGGAACGTCCGCCAGCGCTTCCGGCCGGTTGACGATCGGCGTGCCGTCCACGAAGTTCCAGCAATAATCGCTGAACGAGCCCAGGCCGTCCTGGAGCGCGAGATAGGCCCGTGCGTTCTGGATCGCGCCGCGCACTTTCAGCCGGTTGCGCACGATGCCAGGATCGGTGAGCAGGCGGGCGATTTTGTCCTCTCCGTAGGCCGCGATGGCAGTGGCATCCCACCCGTCGAAGGCACGGGTGAAAGCGTCGCGCTTGCGCAGGATCGTGATCCAGCTGAGCCCGGCCTGGAATCCCTCCAGCATCAGCCGTTCGAAGAGCTCGGCATCGTCCCGGCAAGGGACGCCCCATTCCTCGTCGTGATAGGTGATGTAGAGCGGATCGGAGGTAGCCCAGCCGCAGCGGGGACGATCGTCGGTCGGGAAGGCGTCGGAAGGGGTGACCACGCTGATGTATCTCCACTCGTTCGCGGGCGTTCGTCCAGACGAGTGTATGGAGAACGTTTGTTCTCGTCAATCTCCCGGGCAGGCCAGCGCACTGCGTGCGACAATAGCGGCAACTCCATTGCACGGCTGGCACGCGCGGCGCCATCTTCCTGACGACGCGCTCGCCGCCAATGGGTGATGGATTCGACGGACCGGATCCGGGCAACGTCGCCGGAGATGCGATCGGCCGTCGCTGCCGGGCAGGACTGGCGGCTGGATCGCGCGTTTGCAGAGGCAGAGGTTCGAGACGTGCGTATCACCATTGTCGGCGCGGGAGCGATGGGCTCCCTGGTCGCCGCCCGACTTACCCAGGCGATGGCTTCCCCGGCGCAGACGGATGCGCCGGACGACGCGATTGAGCGCGTGTTGCTCTACGGCCGTCCGTCCGCGCACCTCGACGCGATCCGCGCCCACGGGTTGCGGCTGGTCGAGCTTGACGGCAGCGAACGGACCGTCTCCATCGAGACCACCAGCGAGCCCGCCGATGTGAAGGGCAGCGACGTGGTGATCGTGCTGGTGAAGGCGTGGGCCAGCGCCGAGATCGGCGAGACGTTGCGCCCGTACCTGACGCGCGACAGCATCGTCCTCACGCTGCAGAACGGTCTTGGCAATGCGTCGGCGTTGCGGTCCTCGCTGCTCGATCGTGGCGTGCGTCCGCACGTCTGGTTGGGCGTCACGACCCAGGCAGCGATCCGGCCGGAACCGGGTGTGCTCGTCCACACCGGCACCGGCATCACCGCTATCGGTCGGCGTACAACCATGAACGACCGCGTGCGCGCCCTGGCGAGCCTGCTCGATGTGCCGAACTGGCGGACGGTGGCGGTCGATGATATCCATCGCTGGGTGTGGCGGAAACTTGCCGTGAACTGCGCGATCAATCCGCTGACCGCACTTTCCGGCCTGCCCAATGCTGCCATTGCGACCGATCCGGGACTGCGGGAAGCGGCGAACCGGCTGGCGGCGGAGGTCGTCGCGGTGGCGAATGCGGAGCGGATCGCGCTCGAACTGGGCGATGTCACCTCGGCGATCGAGGATGTCGCGGCAGCGACGGCGACGAACCATTCTTCCATGCTCGTCGACCTCCAGAGCGGGCAGCGCACGGAGATCGACGCAATCAACGGGGCGGTGGTGAGCGAGGGGCGGCGGCTTGGCGTTCCCACGCCAGCCAACGACCTGATGGCCGCGTTGATTCGCGCGCGGGAACGTGCCGATACCGGGGCGACGGATGTCGCGCCCCAGGAGGCCGAGTCGGCGGCGGTCTAGACCGTAGCGCCGCAGGAAAGCGTTGTATGTCCCCCATGTCCGGGTCCAATGTTCCTGCATCGGGCGAGGCCGGCCGGCCGCGTCCGTCACGTACGGTTCCTGGCCTGCGCCGGCACAAGGTGCGAGACGGCGCTGCTCCGCTCGTGATGCTCACTGCCTACGATGCTCCGACGGCTCGCCTGGCTGCGTTGGCTGGCGTCGATATCCTGCTCGTCGGCGATTCGGTCGGGACGGCGATGCTGGGATACGACAGCACCGTGCCGGTGACGCTGGACGATGTTATCCATCACGCGAAGGCTGTGCGGCGAGGGGCTCCCCACGCGCACGTTGTGGCCGATCTCCCCTTCCTCACCTACCAGGTCAGCGACGAGCAGGCCGTGACGAACGCCGGACGCCTGCTGCAGGAGGGTGCTGCCGACGCCGTGAAGCTCGAAGGCGGCCGGACGCAGGCGAGCCGTATCCAGGCAATCGTCTCGGCAGGGATTCCGGTGGTCGGGCACATCGGGCTGACGCCGCAATCGGCGGGCGCGCTTGGCGGGGTGCGCGTGCAGGGGCGCGATCTCGATGGCGCATTGCGGTTGCTGGACGATGCGCTCGCCGTCGAAGAGGCTGGCGCCTACCTGCTCGTGCTGGAGGTCGTGCCAGCGGACCTCGGTGCGATCGTCACCGAACGCGTCTCCATCCCGACGATCGGCATCGGCGCGGGTGCGGCGTGCGACGGGCAGGTGCTGGTCTGGACGGATCTGGCCGGTCTCACCGCGAAAGCGCCCGAGGACGCGATCCGTCCCCGGTTTGCCGAGCCGGTGCTCGACCTGAATGGGTTGCTGGAGCGTGCCTTTGCCGGGTTCGCCGATGCGGTGCGCTCCGGGGCCTATCCCCAGCCGCAGCATACCTACCCGATGAAGGCAGAGGTCCTCGCGACCCTGCACGCGCGGTTGCGGGAGGACGCGGGCGATGCCTGATCGCGCGATGCCGGTCGTCGTTCGCACTCCGGAGGAGCTTGCACGGCGAGATCCTTCCCGGACGCGCGGGTTCGTGCCAACGATGGGCGCCCTTCACGCCGGGCATCAGGCGTTGATCGCGCGAGCGGCGGCGGAGCAGGCCGAGGTGGTGGTGAGCATCTTCGTGAACCCCACGCAATTCAACGATCCGAACGATCTGGCAAGATACCCGCGCACGCCGAAGCGCGATCTGGCGCTGGCCGCCGATGCCGGGGCGACGATCGTCTACATGCCAGCGCCGGTGACGGTGTATCCGGACGGGCACGCGACGACGGTGCTGGTGCGCGGCCTGACCGAGCGATGGGAGGGGGCCTTCCGTCCCGGTCATTTCGATGGGGTGACGACGGTCGTGAGCATCCTGCTCGATCACATACAGCCGGATCGCAGCTACTTTGGCGAGAAGGATTTTCAGCAGCTTGCTGTCGTGCGGCGGATGCATCGTGACCTCCATCTGCCGGGCGAGATCGTCGGGTGCCCGATCGTGCGGGAGGCGAGTGGGCTGGCGTTGAGTTCGCGGAATGCCCGTCTTCGGGTGGACGAGCGCCAGCAGGCCCTGGCGCTCTCGCGCGCACTGGCGGCGATGACAATGGCGGTCGCGGCCGGCGAGACGGGAGTCGACCGCTTGCTGGCGATGGGGCGCGGCGAGCTTGCCGGGCTGGATGTGGAGTATCTTGCCATCGTCGATCCGGCGACCCTGGAGCCGGTGGACGACATCGCCACCGGAACGCGGGCCCTGGTCGCGGCGCGGGTGGGTGATGTCCGTCTGATCGACACGCACGATCTGCGACAGCCGTTTCCGGTCCTGATGAGTTCCCTTTCATCGATGAGTAACGCTTCATGAGTGCTTCTTCCGTTGCCCAATCCGCGCCTCCCCCATTGCCGCGCTGGCGTCTCTGGTACCTCGCGGCGCGCCCGAAGACGCTCCCCGCCGCGATAGCGCCGGTGATTGCAGGGACGGCGGTGGCCTTCCACGAGCGGGGATTTCACGCGCCGACGGCGCTGGTGGCGTTGGTAACGGCGCTGTTGCTGCAGATAGCGGCGAACTTCGCGAACGACGCGCTCGACTTCAAGCGGGGGGCGGACACGGCGGAACGCAGCGGTCCGATGCGGGTGACGGCGAGCGGGCTGATCACGGCGGACGATGTCCTGCGGGCGACGTGGATTGCACTGGGGCTGGCGGTGGCGAGTGGGCTCTACCTCGTCTGGCGGGGAGGATGGCCGTTCCTGCTGCTTGGGATCGCGGCGCTGGTGTGCGCGGTGGCGTATACCGGCGGGCCGTTCCCGATCAGCTACCTGGGGCTGGGAGAGGTCTTCGTCTTCCTCTTCTTCGGGCCGCTCGCGGTGGCGGGGACGGCGTTCGTGCAGACGCGTCACTTGACGGCGCTGGCGCTGGCGGTCTCCGTGCCGATGGGGGCGCTGGCAATCGGGATCCTGGTCGTGAACAACCTGCGCGACCTTTCGACCGATGCGAAGGCCGGGAAGCGGACGGTGGCGGTGCGGATCGGCGCGCGGAATACGCAGGTCGAGTATGCGGCGATGCTGATCGTCGCGGCCGTATCGCCGGTCGTCTTCTGGCTGGCGGGCTGGTTGAACTGGTCGTGGTTGCTGACGCTGGGCGCGTGGCCGGCGCTCTGGAGCCTGTGGCGGCAGATCACGACGCGGACGGGGCCGGCGCTGAATCCGACGCTCGGGAACACGGGCAAGACGCTGCTGTTGATGAGCGTGCTGCTGTCGGCCGCGTTGGTGTTGTCGCGATAACACGGCGAGGTATCGCTGCGCTCAACACCCATGTCATGTTGAGCGCAGCGATGGGCCGCTCCCGCTCGGTTGCGGAGCAACCGCCTATTGACCACCCCCGCGCGCAGCGCAGCGAAAGCGCTTCTGGCGGACCACCAGCCGGAACCCGGTGTTTGCCTGAGTGACGCTTCACCAATCAGATCGTTCCGTGTGGGCTCCATGAATGGGGTACACGTTCCGGGGTATCGACCTGCGGTCGATTGTGCTTCGCACGGGGGTTCTGACCGTCGCTCAGAATGACATGGGATGGTGGGTATCAGCGCGGCATTGTGATCGACAGGCCGTCCAATGCCATTCTATCCAGATTGAGGAGTTTCCTGTGTCCGAATCCACGTCCACAACCACATCCTCCAACGAGCCGATCGGGCAGGGGAGGGGCGCGATTGCTGCGCCGGAGAGCGTGCGGACGATGTTCGACCGCATCGTGCCGCGCTACGACCTGATGAACCACATCATGACCTTCGGGATGGACATTCCTTGGCGCGACCTGGTGGCGCGGAAGGCGGCGTCCGTCGATGGACGGGGGAGCGCGCACGTCCTCGACGTGGCGACCGGCACCGGCGACGTGGCGTTCGCGATCCGGAAGGCCGGTGCGTTGCGCGTGACGGGGCTCGATTTCTCGCCGGAGATGATCGCGGCGGCCAGGGCGAAGCTGGCGAAATCGGACGTGGACGGCGTGACGTTCGTTGAGGGCGACGCGATGGCGTTGCCATTCCCGGACGGCACGTTCGACGCAACGACGGTCTCCTTCGGCTTGCGGAACATGCCGGACTACGGTGCCGCGGTGGCGGAGATGGGCCGGGTTCTGCGCCGGGGGGGACGCTTCCTGTGCCTGGAGATGACACCGTTACAGAATCCGGTGCTGAAAGTGCCGTTCCAGGCGTACTTCGAGCGGGTGGTGCCGGTGGTGGGCGGTGCGCTGAGCGGGGACCGCGCGGCATACGCCTATCTGCCGAAGTCGGTGGCGGCATTCCCACCGGCGCCGGAACTCGCGCGGATCATGGGAGAGGCCGGCCTGGTGGACGTGCAGTGGATCGGGCTCGGGTTCGGAACGGTGGCGTTGCATATCGGGACGAAGGGGTAGCGAGCGTCCGGTCACCTGGATGCTCTGTCCCGCTGGGACACGGAACGGCGGCGCGATTGCTTTCGCGCCGCCGTTCTCATTCGTGTTTTTTGCCGCTCCGGACTACGGGCGAGGGCTCGTCATGGACGCGTCGGACGTATGGGCATCGAGGGTATCGTGACCGGTATCCACAGAGACGCTCTCGGTCCCGTGGCCGGCATTGAGGCCGACGACCGTACCCTTGCGGAGGTAGACGAGGCCGAGCACGAGTGCGGTCAGCACCGGGGCGGCGGCGATGGAGACCCATTCCGGCGCTTCCCAGCCGCCGAGCGCCTTCACCACGAAGTCGTCGCGCAGGAACATGCTGGTTGCGGCGTGCATCAGCACGAGTACGCCGACGATGAGCAGCCAGGTGAAGCGGTCGAGCACATTCGCGACGAGGTTGCTGCCGAAGAGGATCAGCGAGATCGAGACGATGAGGCCAAAGAGCATCAGACCAAGATGGCCTTCCGATGTGCCACCGACCGCGATGATGTTGTCGAGGCTCATGACCACGTCGGCGAGGATGATCGTGCGGATGGCCTCGCCGAGCGATCCTGCCTGCTTGATGTGCGGATCGTCGTACCCACTTTCCGGCGTCACGAGACGGAAGGCGATCACCACGAGCAGGATGCCGCCGATGGCCTGCAACAGGGGGACATCGAGCAGGAGTGCGGCGGCGGCGGTGAAGAGGATGCGGAGGCCGATGGCTCCCGCGCCGCCCCAGACGATGGCGCGCTTGCGGTTCTCGGCGGAAAGCCGGCTCGCGGCCATGCCGATGACGACGGCGTTGTCGGCGGAGAGGACGAGATCGACGACGATGATGCTGAGGAGTTTCTGGAGGACTTCGAGATCCAACGGGTGTCCCATTCAGGTGGGAGACCGCCGGATGTGCGGTCTCCTGAGTGATACCGGGGAGGACGGTGAATTGCCCCGCCTATGATGCCGCAGTCGTGGAAACGATGCCATGCATGGGCGCGGTTCTGGCTGCCCGGCACCGCGTGGGATGACGTGGGCATGTCGGAACAGCGACCGTGCTGGGCGGGCCTGGTTGTGGGGTCGTCAGTCCTGGTGGGAGGAATCGCTCACGCGTTCGTAGCTGGCGATTTCGCTTAGCGGGTGACGGCCGAGAGCGACGCCGGGACGCTCGACATGACCCTCCGGGACGTGGCCGAGCCCGACCGCGGAGTGGACGAACCATTCGGCGGGAATATCCAACAGGTCCTTGACGCGTTTCTGCCCGGCTTCGTCGCTGAACCAGCCGGTTCCGCTGCCGAGCCCGTAGGCATCGGCCATCAGCATGATGCGTTCGCTGAGGCGGCCTTCGTCGTAGACCTCGGCAAGACGGGCGTAGCCATGCAGGGCGATGACGATGGCGACATCGACACTCTGCAGGAAGCCGGCGAACTGGCCGCAGGTGGCAAGCTGTTCCAGCGTGGCCTTGTCACGCACGACGATCAGATGCCAGGGCTGTGAATTCTTGGCGCTACCGGTCCAGCGCGCGATCTCCAGGATGTCCTGCAGCACGTCGTCGGCAATCGGGTCGGCGGTAAAGGTGCGACGCTGGCGGAGCCCGCGCAGGAAACGGGAAACCTCGGCGGGCGCGATGGACTGGCTCATGAGGCGCTCCCGTCGGGAGCGGTCGCGTTGCCGAATGTATCCCAGGAAACGACTTCCTCCAGCGGCTTGCGACCGGAGGTCGTGCGGCCCAGCTTGTGAGTCGCGCCCGGCTTCGGATGGCCAATGACCACGACCGAGCGCAGGATGCGGTCTTGTGGGACGCCGAGCAGTTCCTTGATGGCGGTCTGCTGCGGCTCGTCGCCGATCCAGGCGGTGCCCGCGCCGAGCCCGAGTTCGCGGGCGGCGATCAGGAGGCGCTCGGTGACGCGGCCTTCGTCGTAGTACTCGCTGGGCGGGTTGGACCCGTTCATGACGAGCGCGATGGCGAGGGGCGCATCGCCGACCCAACCGATGTTTGGACGTTGCGCGCCGATGGTGCGCAGGGCGTCCTTGTCGGTGACGACGATGAAATGCCAGGGCTGCGTGTTCTGGGAGCTGCCGGACCAGCGCGCGACTTCCAGAAGTTCGTCGAGCATCTCCGGGGAGACCGGTTCGTCGGTGTACTCGCGGTTCTGGCGGACCTTGCGGAGGGCACGGACGGTCTCGATGTGGGCGATGGACACGTGAGCCTCACCTTTCATGTCGGGGCGGCAACAGCATCTGCACGTTGCCCGCGTATGAGCCATGTGCTGCCAGCATACGGCATCGTCTTTCTCGCGATCCCGGTTGTGTGGGCAGTTCCTTCCCGAAGGCGCAAGACGTGAGAAGTCTCGCCGTGCCGCCAGGCGTACGCTGGCACTGTGGACCGATGGAACAGGAGGACGCCATGATCGACGAACAGTCCGATGTCGTTGGCAGGGACGAGCAGCGGATAGCACGCATCATTCACGCGCCGGCCGATGCCATCTACCAGGCGATCACCGAGCCGTCCTTGCTGGTGCGGTGGCAGACGCCGGGTGAGATGACCGCGCGGATCGAACCGTTTGCGGATGGGAGCGGGTACTGGATGATCCTGCGGTATCCGGATACCGAGGCCAACGGGATCGGGAAGTCCGGCGAGCATGAGGATCGATACTCGGCGCGATACCTCGAGCGGGATCCTCTGCGGAAGGTGGTGCAGGCGATTGCCTTCGAGACGGATGATCCGGCATTCGCTGGCGAGATGACGATGACGATCGACCTGGTGTCGGTGGACGACGGAACGGAGGTGGCGATCGCGTATCGCAATCTGCCGTCCGGGATTCGTCCGGAGGACAACGAGCTCGGGACGCGGCTTTCGTTGGAGAAGCTGGCGGCGTTGGTCGAAGACGGCCGGGAATAGTGAGCGAGGCACGCATGCGCCGAATTACCGCAATCGAAAATGTGACGTTGGACGGGGTGATGCAGGCGCCGGGACGCCCCGACGAGGATACGCGGGGAGGATTCACCCACGGCGGTTGGGGTGGGCGGTACATGGACGATGTGATGGCGCGGGAGATGGGACGCGGCCGGGAAGAAGCGACTATGGCGGCAGCGATGCTCTTCGGGCGGCGGACCTACGAAGACTTCTTCGCGGTTTGGCCGAAGCAGACGGATAGTCCCTTTTCTGCGTTCTTCAATACCGTCGACAAGCTCGTGGTTTCGAACACGCTGACGGAACCGCTGCCGTGGGAACGGTCGACCCTGCTGCGAGGTGACGCCGTGGAGACCGTCGGGGCGTTGCAGGCGACGGACGGGCCGAACCTGAACATCCTCGGAAGTGGTGAACTCGTGCGCAGCCTGCACAAGGCTGGGCTGGTCGATACGTTCATCCTGTCGATCTTCCCGCTGACGCTGGGAACGGGGCAGACGCTCTTTGCGCCGAACGAACAGCACGATCATGTCGCGGAGATGACGCTGGTGCGAAGCGTGCCGACGACAACCGGGGTGATCATTGCCACATACGAGGTGAATCGCGCCGGGTGAGGTAGTGACGTCGTGGGGGCACGGTGGCTGGACAGAAGCTGGCAGGGGAGGGATGCGGCATGGCTCGTGCGCCATGCATTGCGGCGTGCGGTACGCCACAATGCACGAAGGAGGGCACGAGCATGGGTCTTATCGGTTGGATCGTTCTGGGAGCGATCGCGGGCTGGATCGCCAGCCTGATCAACAAGACGAATCAGGAGCAGGGCTGGATCGGCAATATCGTGCTCGGGATCGTCGGCGCCCTGGTCGGTGGATTTCTCTGGAATCTCATTACGGGGTCCGACAACGTCATCGACTTCTCGATCGGTAGCCTCATCATCGCGGTGATTGGTGCGCTGATCGTCTCGTGGGCGTTCTCGATGATCACCAGGCGGCGTGGCGCTTGACCGCGCACGCATGAGTCCGGAATAACGGGGCGTCTCTCTACAGGCCCGTCGAACTCGATGTTCGACGGGCCTGCGGTGTGTTCACCCGGTGGGGCTGGCCTGTGGAGAAGCGGCTGGCGTTGCGGTGGACGCCGGCAGGAGGTCGCCACGGAAGGCGGTAGCGGGATCAACATCGTCCTTCAGCAGGCCTTGCTCCTTCAGCCAGCCGGCATAGGCTTGCCAGCGTTCTGCGGTCTGCGTGCCGAAGGGAACGGCCCCGTTGTCCGTCCAGAGCGGAATGAGGAGGTCGATCCCCTTGCGCTCGACGGTCTCGTCGACATCCTCGCTGGCGGCCTTCAGGGTTGCGATCGCGCTTTCCGGGTCGACGATCGCATCCTCGTAGCCGCGCTGGATGGCTCCGAGCAGGGCGGAGACCGTCTCTGTGTGCTCGCGGGCGTAGTCCTCGCCGGTGACGAGCACGAGCTCGTAGTAGTCGGGCACGCCCCATTGCTCGACACGCAGGTAGCCTACCGGCGTGCCCTGCTGTTCGGCGACGATCGATTCGTGGGTCCAATAGGCGCCCATGACGGCGTCCACACGCCCGGCAAGCAGGGCAGGCAGGAGGTCGTAGCCGACGTTGACGACCTCGATATCGTCGAGCGTGAGGCCATCGGTCTTCAGCATGGTGCCAAGGAAGGCGTCGTCGCTGGGGAGGCCGGCGATGCCGACGCTCTTGCCCTTGAGATCGGCCGGGCGGGTGATGTTGGCGCTCTGCTTGAACATCAGGCTGTTCAGCGGATGCTGGACGAGTGCAGCGACGGAGACCACTGGCACCTTCTCTCCCCGCGCGAAGAGGACATCGGTCTGATAGGAGATGCCGAAGGTGTCGCGGCCAGCACCGACCGTCTGGAGGACGGTGGTGGGATCGGCGGGGGTGTAGACGTTCACGTCCAGACCGGCTTCGGTGAAGTATCCCTTCGCCTGCGCGACGTAGATACCCGCGTGCTGTGAGGTGGGATACCAGTCGAGGGCGAGGCTGACCTTCGTGGCGTCCTGCGCGGCGCGGATGGTGGTCGGGCCGGCGAACCGTCCCCCGAGGAGGAATCCGGCCGCGGCGACGGTGGACGCCCTGGCGAAGGTGCGACGCGAGATGCCGCGTTCGCGTGCGGTGGACGACAGGGTGGATGGACGGATGCGATGCTGGGGGGTCATGAGATCTGATCCTCCGATTCCTGCGCGGGCATTGCCCCGATCAGGTGCGACGGTCGGTGATGCGTACGATCACCCTCTCAGCCCGGCGCGATGCCCGAGCTCCCGTTCCGAGTGGTTGTGGCGAGAGTATACGGGAACCTGTACATGAACGGGCAGCGCGGGGGACGCAATCCGCTCCTTCCCGCCAACAACGAGAGTGCTCGTGGCCGTGCGGATATGGCAGATCCTCCAGGAATCATGCATGATTCCGCAGGGTCCCCACGAGAACGAATTCAATACTGCCATGCTGGATCTGGGAGGGTGCGATGCGCCGATTCCTTTGGGTTCTGGGGCTCATGATGATCGTCAGTATGGTGGCGTCCCCACTGGTCACCGTGTGGGCACAGGATGTCAGCCCGGTGGTGGTCGACCAGCCGGTGAGCACGGAACCGGATGCCACGGAACCTGTGGCGACGGAGGCCGCAGAAACGGTTGCGCCAACAGACGTGGCCACCGATACCCTGGAAAGCGCGGCGACCAATGATGCCGCGAACGCAGAGCCCACCGACGCATCGGGCTTCTCCGCCGCAGCCGCTCCGGTCCTCACCGTCGGTGGCAGCACGAACTCTCCCGCTTCGATTCCATTCGGCGGACAGGCCACGGTGGCGGTCTCCGGACTCGGTCCGAACATGCAGGTCTTCTTCTACACAGCGCCGGTCGGATGCCCGAAGGACGATCCCAGCCGCAGCATGGTTCACGGCCCAGTCGTGGGCGATACCAGCTTCCCGCGCACCGGCTCGCCAGGCACGACAGAATACCTTCAGGCCCAGCTCTACGGCGGCGAATGGTCCAACTGCATCCAGGTGAACTGGATCGCTGCTCCTACCGCCACCATAGCCCCGACGGCCACCGCGATCGGGTCGATGGCCTTGTCGTCAACGGCCAGACCAGCGGCACCATCACAGTCAATCCGGACGATCTCGTCACCGCGCACGTCGTGAATGTCTCCACGCTCATCGTCTACCGCGAAGCCGCATGTGGCGGAGTTCCTGCCTATGCCTATGGTGTGATGCTGGACAACATGCTGAGCTATCCCGCCAGCGAATGGACACATACCGCCAGCTTCAGCATGCAGGCTTATGGCATGGATAGCAGCACCGGGGACTGCATCACCGTCAACATCATCCAGCCTACCGCTACGACCGCACCAACCGATACCCCGACGGCTACCGCCGCGGTCAGTGCGACGGGAACCCTGGTTCCTACGGTCACCCTCACGCCATCCGTGACGCCAGTGCCGAACCTGCTGGTCAATGGCGGAACAGATTCCCTGATTCAGGTGAACCTCGGCGAGTCGTTCACGCTGTATCTCCAGGATTTTCCGACGATCGTCTGGTTCCACGGCGGTGGGTGCGAGACCGGGAATTTCTGGTACGAATCGGCAGTGGGGTATCCGGATCTCTCGTACAACACGAGTGGGTTCGATCCATCGACGTTCATCGACAACAAGATCAGCATCCAGGGCTATTCCGGAAGCATCAACGCCGCCGGACAGCCGGTCACGACCTGCCGGACGATCGAGATGCTCGGGTTGCCAACCGCGACCGCGACGGAAACGAGCGCCCCAACCGAGGCCCCGACGGCCACCGCTACCGCCACCCAGCAGGTGCTGGTGATGGCGGTGAACGGCAGCACGGTCTCGCCCGTGCATGTGCCCGGCGGAACGGTCGCCTCGATGCTCACCTCCGGGCTGGCGCCGGGAGGGACGGTTGCCTATGGCTACTCCCAGGCGGGATGCCCGTCATCGGTGGCGTCGCCCGGAATGCAGGGTCCCTTTGCGGTTGGCGGCGATGGAACGCACACGTTCCAGGCGGGTGGGATCGCCGGCGCCACCTGGTACTACCAGGCACAGCAGAACGGAGTGTGGTCGAACTGCCTCGAGCTTATCTGGGGAGCCACATTCACCACCCCGACAGCGACCCCGATGTCGCCCTACCTGTTCGTCAACGACGACGACGCAGCGGTGGTGCACATCAACTACCCCACCTCCAGCATCTGGCTGAGATGGCACGACATCCCGTTGCTGAACGTCTATCCCAGTGCCGACTGCAGCGGTATCCCGGTTACCAGTTTCAGCGTTAGCGGGTACGGCAATGACTACAGGCTCTCGCTGGAGTGGGTGCCAATCGTCGGTGGGTATGTTTTTGGCCTGAAGGGGTTCGCCCCACCCAACCCCGGCGCGATCACCGATTGCCACACGGTGATTCTGGACAACGCGCCGATCACGCCGACAGCCACAACTGCCCCGACGGAGAAGGCGACCGCAATCGATACGGTGGCGCCAACCAGCACTCCGACGGATACCCCCGTGCCAACCGACACGCCGACTGCCACGGGTACAACCGCACCCACGGAAACCGCCACCGCGACGACCGGGCCAACACCCCCACGAGCACAGCGACCTCGGCGCCGACGGAGACCGCAACGTCCACGATGGCGCCTCCGGTAATGACCGCCGATAGCAGCACCGATACGCCGCACAACGTTCCGGCCAACCAACCAGTCAATCTCGAGTTCTCCGGCCTTGATCCCGACGAACTTTTCTCCTCCTACTGGTCGCTGAGCGGGTGCCCGCAGGATGGGGACGCGGCAGGGCAGTATGGCCCGCTCTACCCGCACGCGGATGGCACCTTCGCCATTCAGACGAGCGGCAATGTCGGCGTCACCTGGTACATGCAGGCACAGGCGTCTGATGGGCAGTGGTCGAACTGCATCGCGATCGTCTGGGCTGCTCTGCCGACCGCGACGACGATTGCGACGGACACCCCAACCGCCACGATCGCGAATACGCCGACGGAGACCCCGACCAATACAGCCTTTCCGACCGCGACCAATGCGGCAACGGCGACTGCCACCGCGATACCCACGAACACCATTACTCCGACGGAGACGCCCACCTCGACGGCGACGGAAACGCCGATCGTCACGCTCACTCAGACCCCGACGCCTCCCTCCACGAACACGCCGGCGCCGACGAATACCGCGATGGCAACCGCCACGGATACGACGATTCCAACCGAGATGCCGACGGCGACGCTGGTCCCAACCGACATGGCGACGATGACCGCGACGGCGACGAGCGAACCTACAAGCACTGCGACCCTGGAGCCCACTGCAACGGAGAGCCCGGTTCCGACGAGCACGGCCACGAACACGCCGGTGCTCTCGCCGACGCCGACCGATATGGCCACTGCTGAGCCGACCGAGATGAGCACGGTGACCAGCACCAGCGAGCCGACGGAGACGCCAACACCTGTCCCGACGCAGACGGCAACGGTGGCTCCAACCGATACGGTGACGGAGGTGCCAACGAACACCGCGGTGCCGACCAATACCCCCATGAGCACACCAACGGAGATGCCCACGAACACGGTCGTTCCGACGCAAACTCCGACGGATCTCCCCACGAGCATGGCCACCGCGATCGCGACGGACGCGCCCACCAATACGCCGACGGAGACCCCGGCTCCAACCAGCACGCCCGCGAATACGCCCGCCGGGACGCTGACAGCGACTCCTGCCAACACCCCGATGGCAACCCCGACCGCGACGAACACCCCAACGAACACGGCCACGACCATGCCGACGGACACGGCAACCGCGACCGCTAACCCGGTGGAGACCATCACGGCAACCAGGATGCCGACAGCCACGAACACACCTGCCGCAGCAACCATCGCTGCGGCCACGCCAACCGGAATGCCCACGGCCACCGCGATGCCGGCGGTCGCCGTCCTGCCAAACACGGGCGTTGGCGACCGCTCGTCCACAGCGTGGCCGTGGCTTCTGCTGGCGATCGCGGCGGGCCTAGCATTGGTTGGCGTGCGGATCGGCGCCAGGAGGCGCCGTCGATAGCCCATAGAAGGGATGACGGCTGATTTCGGGTGGGTCATACAGATGACCCCGACCAACGACCGAAATGTCGTACCTCGCGTCGTTGGTCGGGGTGGCTCGTCGGGATTGCGATCGTCAGGCTGGCGGCGCCGGTGCGGTGAGCGGCGTCTCGATATCGACGACCACGGCGGGTGCGGGGCGCAGGGCGTCCATGCGGCGAAAGGCGGGAACCAGCAGGGTGGTGAGGCCGACCGCCTGCGCGCATGTGGCGAAGACGATCACGGTCGGGAGGAAGCCGATGCGGTCGATGAGGCTGCCGGCGAGCAGGATGCCGAGTGGCTGGGCGGCCATCGAAACGGCGGAATAGGTGCTGAAGACGCGCCCGCGCAACGATTCCGGGCTGCGTTCGTGGCGGATGGTGACCATCAGTGGGTTGATGGGGCCGGTGGCTATGCCGACGAGGAAGAAGACCGCGACGAGGATCGCAATCGATGGGGAGATCGTGAAGACCCAGAACTCGAATGGGGCGAGCATGAACGAGCCCATCCACAGATAGCGGCGTGGGGTGCGGCTGGACCAGAGGCCGAACATCGTGGCGCCGAGAAAAGCGCCCCCGCCGGCCCCCGCCAGGATTACCCCGAGCGATGCGGCGCTGCCGAAATGCTCCTTGGCGTACCACGGGAGCATGACGCCGACGATCGAGGCATTGATCGCGTTGAAGCTCGCCAGGACGATCACCATCGGCCAGAGGAGTTCGTCGCGACGGATGAAGCGGAGGCCGGCGAGTACGTTCTTGAGATATCCCTGTGACGCGAACGCCCGGCGCATGAAGAGAGACGCGGGGATACCGATCCCGACGGCGATGGCGGAGAAGGCGAAGGTGGCGGCATCGAGCCAGAGCACCCGTTGGGCGCCAAGCCCCGCCACGAGGAGCCCGGCGATGGGGGTGCCAAGCAGCAGGGCGAGGTGTTGGCACGACTCGAAGAGCGCGTTCACCCTGTCGAGCGGCACGCCGGCATGCTGGGCGAGTTCCGGCACCATCGAGCGACGGGCAGTGAGGGCGGGAACCGCTAGCAGCGAGCCGATGAAGACGAAGACGAGCAGTTGCCAGAAGGAGAGCCCGATCGTGGCGTAGCAGAGCGGGATGGCTGCGATCCCGATTCCACTCACGATGTCGGCGACAACGCTGACACGCTTGAACCCGAGTTGATCCACGAAAACCCCGCCGAAGAGTCCGACTGCAAGACCTGGCAGGAGCGTCGCGAAGCCGACAAGTCCCGCCTTCGCCGCACTGCCGGTGGTGCTGAGCACGAACCAGGGCAGCGCGATGACGGTGATCTGGCTACCGAGCAGCGAGATGATGGTGGCGACGAGCAGGGTGTTGAGCGGGCGGCGGCTGCGGGATGGTTCGGGCACGCTCATGATGGGTCTTCTCCGGATGTGGACGTATCAGTTGGAGAGACGATGGGGAAGAAGGCGACGAGCCACTCGTAGAGCGCGGAGGCCGTGTCCCCATCCGCCGGGGCGGCCGGCAGCTGCTTCTCGCGGGCAAAATCCTTGATGAAGGTGTCATAGCGATCGCGGAATTCTGCCACGCGTTCCGGAGTGAGGCGAAACCAGGAGCGGCCGAGCACGAGGCCACGCGGATGGGGGACATCCTCCTGCGTGCGGTCGAGGTCGATGAGGCCGGACTGGACGGATCGGCGGATTTCGGAGGCGACCTCGTCGAGAACGACGGAGAGGAAGACATCGAGCGGGGCGTTACCGGTGTCGGGGACGCCAAGTAGCGTCTTGTCGACGGCGAGGCGATGGGCGGTGACGCGATACCGCTTCTCGGTGAGGCCGGAGACGATTCGGGTGTCGTCGACAACGATCAACTCGTGGGATTCGAGCAGCTTGACGTGATAGTAGAGGCGGGTGCGCTGAACATCGAGGAGATCGGCAAGCTCGGTGACGGTGCGCGGCTGCTGGCGGATCAGTTCCAGCATGCGGAGGCGCATCGGATCGGCGATGAGGCGGAGGGTCTCCGGGTCGTCGATGACGCGAAAGGTGGGGTCCATCTTTATAGCCTGTCGTTCATGGGGGTGAGAACGTTCTAATATATTTGAATAATAGGGACTGGTGGCGATTGTGGCAAGAGGGGAAGTGAGATTGACAGGGCATGGCAAACTTGGCGCCCTGCATAGCGTATGCACGACGGGAGGCCCCGGATGACGGACGGAACTCGGGGTGATGCCGATGAGATTGCGGGGGGATTCGTGCCCGACCTGGCGGCATGGGATGCCTGGACGCCCGCGCAGGTGGCGGCGCGCTTTGCTGACGTGAAGGCGCCGTGGTGCGTGGTCGGAGGGTGGGCGATCGACCTCTTCCTCGGCGGTCAACGGCGGGAGCATGGAGACCTCGAGTCGCCGTGCCGGCGGATCGCTTCGGTCCAATCGAGGCAGCGCTGCCAGAGCTGGATTTCTTCGTGGTGGGCGATGGGTTCGCATGGGATCTGGCTGAGCATCCTGAGGCACTGGATGCGCATTTCCAGACCTGGGCGAAGGAGCCGACCACAGGAGTGTGGCGGCTGGATGTCTTCCGGGAGCCGCACGAGGGCGACACCTGGATTGCCCGGCGCGACCCGCGTATCCGGATGCCGTATGCAGAATTGATCCTGCGGACGCCGGAGGGGATTCCCTACCTGCGGCCGGAGGTAGCGTTGCTGTTCAAGGCGAAGGCCCGGTTCCCCAAGAACGAGGATGACTTCGCGGCCGTTCTGCTGCATCTGTCGCCGGCAGCGCGGCGGTGGTTGCGGGAGGCGCTGGCGATGGTGCACCCGGGACATGCGTGGCTGGGGATGGTGTAGTCCTGCCAGCGTGGGTGGTCCGGAGCGGGCACGTAGCTCGCTCTTTCGGACGCTCAACGTTCCATGTCACGCTGAATGCCGTGAAGCACCCTGTGCGAAGCACAATCGACCGAACCATCAGGTCGATATTCAGCGTGTGGGATTGGGGTTGCCGGGAAGCCTGTGCATGCTGACGCCGAATTTCGGGGTGCCGCCGGAAGCGATTCGCGCGGGAGGGGCGTTCGCTGCGCTTACGATGACATGGAAGTTGAGTGCTTGGTAGACATCGCGAATGCAGGCTGGTGCCGCACAATGGCAGCATGACTGGGATGTTGCGGGGTTGGGGAGTGCCTCGTCAGGCGAATTGTCGAGTGCAGGACACCCGCTCGGATGGATCCATCCGAGCGGGTGTTGCTTCTGTCGAGGGGTGTGGAGATCAGTGGGCGGCGGTAACCGCAACGCCGGTGGCGTCGTCGAACTCGCCGGGGGTGGCTTCGCCTTCCACGTCGAGGCGGGGCAGGATGCGGTCGAGCCAGCCGGGGAGCCACCAGTTCGCGCGGCCCATCAGCGACATGAACGAGGGCACGACAACCATGCGGACCACCAGCACGTCGATCAGGATTGCGGCGCCAAGACCGAGACCGATCTCCTTGATGATGCGGGAGTCTCCCAGTGTGAACGCGAGGAAGACGCTGGTCATGATCGCCCCGGCGGCCAGGACCACGCGGCCGGAGGAGCCGATGCCGTGGCGCAACGCCCAGGTGTTGTCCTGCCGGTGCGTCCAGGCCTCATGGACGCGGCTGATCAGGAAGATCTCGTAGTCCATCGAGAGGCCGAAGAGGATACCGAACAGGAAGATCGGCAGGAAGGATTCGATCGGGCCGGTGCGATCCACACCGAGCCAATCGTTGATGCCGAAGATGCCCTTCTGGAAGACCAGCACCATCACGCCGTAGCCGGCGAAGAAGGAGAGCAGGTTCGCGACGGCGGCCTTGACCGGGATCAGCACGGAGCGGAAGACGGCCATCAGGATGAGGATGCTGAGTCCGGCGACGATCGCGATATAGATCGGGAGACGGGCCGAGGTGCTGGAGGCGAGATCGGCGAAGGTCGCGGTGGAGCCGCCGATGTAGACCTCCAGGTTCGTCTTCTCGGTCGCTTGCGGGATCACATCCTTGCGCAGGGTGTGGATGAGATCCTCGGTCGCCTTGTCCTGCGGGGCCGTGAGCGGGATGACCTGGATGACGGCGGTATCGCCTTGCTGGTTCGGAATCGGCTGGGAGATGAAGGCGACCCCAGCAGTGCCCTGGAGCGACTGGGCGAGCGCACCGAGCTGGGTCTGGTCGAGGGCAGAGCTGTCCTTGTTCTCGACCACGACGAGCAGCGGACCGTTGGCGCCGGGACCGAAGCCCTGGGCGATGAGGTCGTACGCCTTGCGCGTGGTCGTGTCCGCCGGGTTGGTCCCGGCGTCGGATGAACCGAGATGGGCGTCGAAGAGGGCGGACCAGCCGAGCGCGCCGAGGATGACCAGCGCCGCGAGCAGCCACGCAAGCGGCGCCTTCTGGATGGTGGCCGTGAGCTTGTAGCCGAAGGTGTCCTCCGCCGGGCGGTGGCGGTTGGGATAGATCGTCCACCGATCCATGAAGCGGCCGAGCAGTCCCAGCAACGCTGGCATGAGGCCAACCGCGATGGTCATGGACGTCGCGACGGCGATCGCGCCGCCAAGGCCGAGGAAGCCGATGAAGGGAATGCCGACCGAGAAGAGGCCGAGCAGGGCGATGACGACCACGGTGCCGGCGAAGAGCACGGCGCGGCCAGCGGTGTCGATGGCGGTGACGGTCGCATCCTCGATGCTGCGTCCGCCAGAGCGTTCCTCCCGGAAGCGCGAGATGATGAAGAGGGCGTAGTCGATGCCGACACCGAGACCCATCATCGAGATGAGGGCGGTGGTGATGGTCGAGAAATCGAGGAAGGCGGCGAGGACGGTGGTGATGAGGACCGCGATGCCGACGCCGACGCCGGCGGTGATGATCGGCAGGCCCATCGCCACGACGGAGCCGAAGGTGACGAGCAGGATGATGATGGCAGCGATGATGCCGACGACCTCCGAGGGACCGGTTTCCGGCACCGCGAAGACGACCTGGCCGCCGACCTCGGTCTGGAACCCATCGGTAGAGGTGGCTTTCACCAGGTCGAGCAGGGCATCGACGGTGCCGTCGTTCAGCTCGACGCCGGCCTTCGGATACTGGATGGTGGCATAGGCGATGGTGCCATCCTGCGAGATGGTGGGGGTGTTCGGGTCGAGCGGAGAGGCAACGCCGACGACTTCCGGGAGTTGCTTCGCCTTGTCGATGAATTCAGTGATCTTTGCCTGGGCGGCCTGATCGGTCCTGATGTCGGTATCGCTCCGGAAGACGACCTGCGCCGTGTCGCCGGAAAGGGCGGGGAAGCGCTCCTTCAGTGTGTCGAGTGCCTGTTGGGACTCGGCGCCGGGGACGGAGAACTTGTCGGCGAAGGTGCCACCCATCGTCGTGGCCAGGGTGGCGAGGATGGCGAGGACGACGACCCAGGCGCCAACGACCCGCCAGGGACGACGGGCAGCGAACCGCGCCCAGCGGCGCAGGGGGCGCTGCGATACCCGTGACGCGGGCGATCCGGACGACGAGGCCATGACCGGTCCTTTCGTGGTGAGGAGGCGTGACGCGCATGGACGGCATAGGGTCCTGCGCGATAGACTGGTACATACTAAACGGTCACTCAGTGATTCGCAAGCGGTGAGCGACAGCGATGCACTGGGAATTGCTGAAGGAAGGCCGAGTCTGGTTCATGGTTGAATGTGTCGTGAATAGGGGATCCGGTTGCGATCGGCGTTTCGGTGGTGGTGTTCGGAGCGCGATCGCATGGCTCGGGAAGAAGAGGTGATTGCGATGGATGCGGCAGGGCGAGCGATGGATGACTTGGAGGCCCCGATGCAGGCGGCGGGCGGCGCCGACCTGCTGTTGGCGGCGGCGCGGAGATTGTTCCTGGAGCAGGGATACGCCAACGTCTCGATGCAGGCCATCGCCCGGGAAGCGGGAATGACCAAGGGCGCGCCGTACTACTACTTCCCGAGCAAGGAGGCCCTGTTTCTGGCCGTTTCTCGGGAGGTGCTGCGGTCCCTCCGCGATGCGGTGCGGGTGGCGTTCTGCGCGGACGGGACGCTGGAGGCCCGGCTTGGCAATGCATTGCGGGTGGTGGTGAGCACCACGAGCGACGACCTGTCGACCTGGCTGACGGACCTCAAGCTGGTGCTGAAACCGGGCGACCAGCTGGCGCTGGTGGAAGGACTGATTGGATCGCACGAGCTTTCCGACCTCTTCCTGCCGGTCTTCCAGGAAGCGCAGGATGCGGGAGACCTGACGCGGGTGAGCCCGGAGGTGGCGGCGAGAGTCTTCATGCGGATCGTCATGTCGTGTGTGGACGAGTGCAGTCACTGGCGATTGATCGGCGCGCCATCAGGATGGAACGCGGATCAGGCGATCGCGGAATCCGTCGACGTGTTCCTGCATGGGGTGGGGGCGGTGGACCAGGCGGAGTCCGCGTCGTAGGCGGGCACATGGACCGGGGAATGAGCATGTCGCTCATTCCCCGGTCCATGTGCGTTCGACGCCTGCGGTGCGTTTACTTGCTGCCGGCGGTTGTCTCGTCGGGATCGGGCGACATGTCGAGGGTGAGATCGTCCATGCAGGACGTATCGAGTTCCTTGCGCGGGTGCTCCAGGAATGCGGTGGCGATATCGACGCCGCACTGGCCGCTCATCTGCAGGGGGCTGTGCGAGGCGACCGGGCTTTCCACGAGGACGGCGTTCGAGAGGTCATCCAGCAGCAGCTCGCCATCGAAGGTCGGCGTGATCGGGTCGAAACGGCCCGTGATGATGAGGGTCGGGATGTCGCTGACGACTGGCTCGTTGGCGATCTCTCCGGACGGCTCGAGGTCCCAGGCGTCGCAGATCTCGGTGTAGGAGTCCATCGCGGCCATCTCGTCATCCATCACGGCCTGGCTGACGCCGGCCTCCTCGATGTTCTCCAACACCTCGTCCCGGTCGATATACGGGATCTCGTCCTGGCACATCACGGCGTAGTGCAGGGGCACGCTCATGCCATCGGAGGAGGTGAGCAGCAGCGGGACGAGGGCGCCGAAGAGCTCGCTCTCCCCGGCGGCCACCGAGGTGATGAGGGGCGGGGCGTAGGGGATGTAGATGCTGAAGAAGATGAGTTCGTAGACCAGGCTGGCGAAGACATCCCCATTGGCGTATTCCGTTCGCTCTTCGCCGGTGTCCGGGTCCTCATAGGTGACGAGCATGGGCTCGGCGTTGAGGTCGGCGACGACCTTCGTGTAGGTGTCGGCGAGGTCGGGATAGGCGTCGTCGCAATCGGGATCGTCGGCGCAGGCGTCGAAGACGCGATCCAGCGCGTTCTGGTGACCGATTGCCGCGCTGTCGTAGAGCTGGGTTTCCGGAGGCGCGGGCGAGTTGAGCACGACGCTGCGGATGGTCTCCGGGTAGTAGCGCATGGATTCGAGGGCGAGCCAGGTGCCATAGGAGGTGCCGAGGATGTCGATGCGGTCGGCGCCGAGGGCCTGGCGGACGGCATCGATGTCGGCGGCGCTCTGGTGGTTGTCGTAGGTGTCGAGGTCGATGCCCTCCTCGGCGAGCTGGTCGGCGCAATCGAGGTAGGGATTGTCATAGGCGCTGGCTTCGTCGGCGGCGGACGGCTCGTCGCCTTCCGGTTCCCGGTCGGCCGGGCAGACGACCTTGGGGAGGGTCTTGCCGGTGCCGCGCTGGTCGAAGAGGACGACATCGCGGTCGATGAGGAAATCGCTGAACGAGGGGAAGATCTCGTCGCCGTAGTCGCTGTCGTAGGCCCACAGCCCGTCGGTCGCGGCTTGGCCGGGACCGCCCGCGAGCACGAAGAGGGGCGTCTCCGACGGGTGCTTGTCCGTGGCGGGAACGATGACGACGTAGAGGTCGATAGTGTCCTTGTCATGCGGATCGTTGTGATCCTGGGGGACGGTGACGTAGCCGCAGGTGATGTCTATGTCCTTCATGCTGTCGGGGATCTCGTCCCTGGCGTACAGGCATTTGGTTGGGCGAAGTTCCGGCTTCTCGGCCGGTTCCGGGTAGGCGGGCGGAAGCTCGGGGGCGTCCTGGGCGAACGCCGTCTGGAGTCCGGCATTCTGGGTGATGAGGGTGGAGAGCAGGAGGAACGCGATGCCGAAACGGCGCACTGCGTTGCCTGCCGTTGCCCGGAGTCCGAAGAAGGGCATGGCGGAAATCCTTTGGTCGTTCAAGAGCGAGCTGATAGGCGCAATCCCGACAGGGCGGGCGCCGGATAAGTCCCATCATGCGTAACGCCGGAGGCGGCAGAAAAGTTCATGGGGAGGGGGAATGCGTTGTGTGGCGCTGGCGTGCGTGAGGTGTCCGGACATCCGGTAGACTGGCAACAGACTTGCCACCATCGCCGTCACGGCGCGAGCGAGGAGATTTCGCCAATGGACGCTTGCCGAATCCGATGCCGTCACCTGGTCGGGTGTCTCCTGCTTGTCGCGATGCTGGCAGGATCGGCGTGTGGCCCGGACGCGTTCGCCGCGCCGCCGTCGCCGGAAGCCGGGGAAGCGCCGGTGCTGGCCTACACGTCATGGCGGCTGGTGGAGATGCAGACCGGACCGAACTCGGCGTCGCAACCGGGTGCGGGCGAGATGTTCTCGCTGGTGTTCGGCGAGGGTGACGCCGTGACGGTGACGACGGATTGCGCGACGGCGGTGGGCACGATCGCAATTCGGGCGAATCACGATGTGGTGCCGAATCTCACCGTGACGGGCGCAAGCACCTGCGAGCGGCGGTCATTGCCGGAGCGGTTCCTGAACAATGTGAACCTTGCAGGTTCCTGGGTATTCGATGACGACGGCATGCTGGTCCTGAATCTGGCGGCGGATGGCGGGTTCATCCGGCTGGAACAGACGTTGACGGGGACGACCTGGCGCTGGACGGGCTTTCAGGGCGGGGACGGCGAGACGGCACAGCCGGAGGCCGATGCTCCGACCACGATGGTCTTCGGGACCGATGGCGTGGTGACGCTGACAGCACCCTGCGGCACGATGATGGCTCCGTATGCGCTGGATGGCGCGCGTGGGCTGCTGATCGACACGAGCGCATTGCCTGCGAGCAGCGACCCATGCATGAATGGGACGCGGCTGACCCTGGGGGCGATGCGCTCATACGTCTTTCGCGATGGGAAGCTCTTCATCTCGCTGATGGCGGACGGCGGCATTCATACGTTCGAGGCGACGGCTCCGGCGACGTGATTCGAGGTCGCGGAACGAATTTCGGAGAATGTGGCGCGTTTTTCCTCGCTCGATGCGTACGTAGAAGTAAGCGAATACGAACATGTGTTCGTATTCGCTTCGCCGGCCCGATCGTGAGGCTGGCGGCGTCGACGCATATTTCGAGGAGGTTCCCGCATGACGAACGATGACTCTTCGCCGATCCCTGGCCTCGCGCCCGAACTTGAGCCAGGTCCCGGTGATCCTGCCGCGACGATTCTAGTCGGGGATGGCGACCTTCCAGCCGTGCGCGCGTTGATCCTGGCGGCGCATCCGGATGTGGTGCCCGATCTGGTCGCCGGAACGACGGTCGCCGAACTGCTGGCGAGCGTGGAGGGCGCGCAGGCGGCCTACGCGGCGGTCGCCCAGCGGCTCGCGACATCGTCCGGAGGGTCCCCGACGCCGGCGCCGGTGATCCCGGCTGGCGGTGGAGCACCGTTGCCGATCGATCCGGACCGGTTGCCCGCATCGGAGAAGATCCGGCGCGGACTGAGGGCTGCGCCGGCAGCGACCGGAGTGACGCGCTGACATCGTATCGGGCCGGGGGCCGAGTGGCGCGAGTGCGCGGTTCCGTACCGCGGCACGGGCGTCTCGGGCAGCGGTCATCGCGCGGCCCCACGCCAGTTCTCGTGACGAATCATTGTCTGGCTGCCCGGTTCCCTGGCGTGGGGACCGGGCGGCGTCGTTTCGTGGAGCATTTATCATGGCCCTGACCAAGACCGAAGCCGCCAAACTCTCCAACGACCTCCTCGTGCGTGGGGTTGTCGAAACGATCGTGAAGGAATCCGCCATTCTCCAGTACCTGCCATTCATGGAGGTGACCGGGACGGCGGTCCGTTACACCCGCGAGGCGACAATGCCGGCGGTCAGCTTCTACCAGCCAGGGGATACCTGGACGGAGGCGACGCCGACCTATACGAGCCAGACGGCGGAACTGAAGATCCTCGGCGGTGATGCCGACGTGGACAACTTCTTGCAGGCGACCTACGCCGATGCGAATGACCTGGAAGCCGAGGTGATCGCGAGCCGGGCGAAGGCCGTTGCACACAAGTTCTCCGAATCGTTCGTCGTGGGCGATGGGTCAAGCGATCCGAAGAGTTTCGATGGCCTGCGGGTGCTGACCCCGGCAGGACAGACGCTGAGCACCGGGGCGAACGGTGGCGCTCTGACACTGGCGAAACTCGACGAACTGGTGGATGCGGTGGCGCCGGGCAAGCCGGAGATGCTGCTGATGAGCAAGCGGACCCGGCGGAAGCTGAAGGATCTGCGGCGGGCCAGTGGCTCGGCGCTGGAGATGGGGCTCGACCAGTTCGGGCGGCAGGTGGAAACCTACGATGGGATTCCGGTCGTGGTGGACGATTTCGTGCCGGATACCGAAACGCTGGGCAGCGGAACGGCGCTCAGTTCGATCTATGCGCTGAAGTTCGGCCAGGGCACCGGCCTGATGGGGCTGGAGCATGGCGGCATCCAGGTGGAGCCGGTGGGCGAACTGGAATCGAAGGACGCGACGCGGACGCGGATCAAGTGGTATGCCGGGCTGGCGCTCTTCTCGACATTGGGCGTGGCGCGGTTGCAAGGCATCTCGGCGTAGGATTGCCCATCGTCGGGCATCGCGGACCGTCTCGTGATGCCGGGAGCACGAAAGGAAGCATGCATGGCCGATCGTTCGTCCGGACCCGAAGGCGGATCGCATCCCGAGATTCCGGTGTCGGATGCGATTCTGGAGCCGTTGCGGGCGCTCTGCCTGCGCTATCCGGAGGCGGCGGAAGCAGAGGCGTTCGGGAAGCCGACCTTCCAGGTGCGGCGGAAGAACTTCTGCATGCTCTTCCTCGGCGAGCGGGGAATCGCAGGGTTCGTGAAGGCTGCGCCGGGGATGCAGGAGGCGATCATCGACCGCGATCCGCAGCGGTATTTCCGGCCGCCATACCTGGGCGGCAAGGGCTGGATCGGGTGCTGGCTGGAGCCGGAGACCGATCCGGACTGGGACGAGCTGGAAGACCTGATCGACGAGAGCTACCGGCTGATCGCGCCGAAACGGCTGGTGTAGCGGTTGGATGCGGCCGGACGACACGATGCAGGCCGCGATTCGGACTGACATCTGTAGCGCATGCTGCGGTCAGGGGCGAGGTGGGAAGGACAGGAGTTCCTCGCGAAGGTTTTCGGGGAGCGGTTCGGCGAGCAAGCGGTCGCGTTGTGCGGCATCGACACCGTGCACGTGGAGATGGGATGCGATGGCTTCCGGCTTGTATGGGCGTTTCATGAGTCGGTAGGCAACGAGCCAGGCTGGCAAGCTGCCAAGCGGCAGGTTATTCCACTCGCCATCAACGATCGAGGGGATGGCTACGGGGCGCTCCGAGATGCCGGGCCTGACAGCAAAGTAAAGCATCAGGTCGATTGTGTGTGATTCGTCGCGCGGGATGACGGCTAGTCTCAGGCCGGGGAAGCGCGGGTCGCCGTCCGTGGAGTCGTGCCAGCGGCAGTCGAGCCCATCGAGCACCGGTGCGATACCGGCGAGATCGGCATCCACCGTCAGATCCCAGTCGTGGACAGGGAATGGGAGGCCGTGAGCGAAGAGGAGGCCACTTCCCCCAAGGGTAGGGAGGAATCCGGTATCCCGCAGAGCGGCCATCAGTGCCTGGATGAGGTCGAGTGGCGGATGGGGAGGGATGCGTTCGTTCATGGCGTGATTGTACAAGGCGTTGGTGGCGGTTCCCGGGATCGCGTGAAGGGAGGGCTCGTACGAGCCCTCCCTTCGGCGTTGCGGATCGACTCAGGAGGCCGCCTTCGCGCGGACCTGGACATGGTCATCCTGCACGCGCGTCTCGAAGGCGTGGAGCGGGGCGGTGGCTGGCCCATTCACGACGTGGCCATCGGTGAGGTCGAAGACGGAGCCATGCCACGGACAGGTAACGCAGGGACCATCTGTCTCGCTCTCATCCAGCGGGGCGCTGACATGCGTGCAGGTGGCGGATACCGCGAGGACGGTGTCGCCCTGACGGAGCAGCACGCGCGGATCGCCGTCTTCCAGTTCGGAGCGGGTGAGGACGCCGTCTTCAAGGTCCTCGAGCGTGGTGACGGTCGTCCATTCCGCCGGGGGTTCCTCGAAGGCGACGCGGCTGACACCGACGCCGAGCCGGAACGAGAGGTCACCACCCATCGAGGCGGCAAGACCTGCCAGGCCGAGTCCGGCGACAGACGCCGCGACGCCGGCCTGCCGCGATCCGGCATCGCGCAAGGCCCAGGAGTGGCCATAGAGCGCGGTCGCGCCGGCGTTCAGCGTGGCGTGGAGCGTGCCGAGGCGGCGCGGTCCCTCGTCGTTCTGGAGATCGTGCCACTGGGCGACGCCGGTCACGGCGGCCGCAAGGGCGCCGAGCGTTCCGGCCTTCAGCGTGACATCTGCGCCGCGTTCCATACCGGCGGCATCGAGCAGGGCGCTAGCCGACCAGAGGCCGATCGGGATGTCGGTGACGGCGGGATGGAGGGGGTGACCGAGCCAGGTGCCGTAGAGCGCGTTCTTCAGCGGTGTCGGGCCGGTTTCCCCGAGGATGGGATCCCAGACGGTGCGAATGCGTTCGGCGACCTCGTCGAGCCAGGGAGCGGCAGCGGTGGTGAGCGTATCGGACAGGGTGCGGATCGAGAAGCCGGCCATGACGTGTCTTCCCCTCGGAGAACGAAGCGATTCAGACGGGAATGGGTCTCATTCCTGATCCGTTCGTAGACGCACGTCCGGTGTCGTTCGCGGTACACCGGCGCAGGCAGAGGAGGTGAGCGGTGCTGATTGCGGGGCCATGGGGTGTGGCGGGAGACGAAGGCGATGTGCGGGCGGTGTGGCCTCCGGGAGTATTGACGCCGGCGGACGAGGCGCGGTTCGGGCAATATGCGGCGTCGCTGGCCTTCTATCGGGGATCGCAATGGGCGACCCCGGTCCGGCGCGGGGCGCGGGGACAGGTGCGGCAACTCGTTTTCAACTACGCGAGGACGCTGCTTCGCAAGACGACGAGCTACGTCTTTCCGGCTCCGGTCGCATTCTCGGTGCTGCCGACCGGTGAGGTGGACAACCGTGTTGCAAACCGGGCCGAGCAGGTGCTGGCGGCGATGATCCGCGACCTCGATCTTGCCCGGCTGGATCTGGCACTGGGACTGGATGCCGCGGTGCTGGGCGATGCAGCCGTGAAGGTGACGTGGGATGCGGCGCGCGGGCGGCCACGCGTGGTCGCGGTGAATCCGGCCACGCTCGTTGTGCGGACGGCGGCGGACGATCCGCGCGAGGTGCGGGCCGTAACGCACGCCTATGCGCTGGCGGGGGTCGATCTGGCCGGACTGGTGCCGGGCGACGCGCTGGCTGGGCTTGATCTCGACCCGGAACGCGGCTATCCCGTGGTGGAGTGGTGGACGGACGAGCGCTGGCGGATGACCGTGGCCGGGCAGGTGGTCCATGACGGTGAAAACCCGTATGGCTGGATTCCCTATGCGATCGCGACGAACGATCCGCGACCGTTCGGGTTCTGGGGGCAATCGGACTTGCTGGACATGGTCGATGTCTGCATGGAGTTGAACGAGCGGATGACCGTGCTGGCCCGGGTGCTGGAGCTGTCCGGGGCGCCGATCGCGGTGCTGGAAAACGTCGATGGTTCCGAGGGGATCGCGGTGGGACCGGGCGCGAAGTGGGAATTGCCGGAAGGGGCGCGGGCGTATCTGCTCGACCTACTGCAGGGAGGCGGTACGCAGTTGCACATCGCGTATATCGACCTGCTCTACCGGACGCTGCACGACCTGAGCGAGACGCCGCGCACCGCGTTCGGCGATTCCGGGCGCGATCTCTCCGGTGCGGCGCTGGAGGTAGAGATTCAGCCATTGGTGCAGAAGGTCGGGCGGAAGCGGCGGATGTGGGACGCCTTCTTCCTGCGCCGGAACGCCTTGCTGCTCGATCTGCTGGAGCGGTTCGGCGGGGAGGCGCTGGGCGGCTTGCGGCAGACCTCTACGATCTGGCCCCCGGTACTCCCGAGCGATACGGACAGCGCGGTGCGGAATGCCGTCTCGCTGGTGGATCACGGCATTCGCAGCCGGCGGAGCGCGGTCGCGAGTCTTGGCGGTGCGGGCAGTGAGGACCCGGAGGCGGAACTGGCGCGGATTCTGGAGGAAGCGCGGCAGTTCGCGGCGGTGTCCGGGCTGCCCCGCGTGCCGCAAGGTGGCGACGCGTGATGTCGGGCCCGACTCGGCACAAGTTGGCCGTGTCCGGGAATGCCTGGTGATCCCTCGGCTTCGCTCCATCCCGCACGTTGCCGTATGCGTCGCTGCGATCGGGGTGACATAAGGAATTGTGCGGACATGAGGTGTGGATTGGGACCAGCGTGCGGGCTGATAGGAAGGGACGGTGAGTGTGAGCGGAACGACGGAGACGCGCGCCGGGCTGCGCGAGATGGTGCGACGACGGCTGGCCGACACCAGCGCCGATCCCCTCTGGGAGGACACGTTTTTCGACGATGCGATCGCGGAAGCGATACGCCGCTACAGCGATCGCTTTCCCCGTGAAAAATCGAGTAGTGCGAGTGTCACCGCTGGAGCGCGGATGGTAGCAATTCCAGGCGGGGTGAGCCCCTTTCGAATCGTCCGGCTCTTCGACGACCTGGGCGAGATCTGGCGGCAATGGGAGGGATCGCTTGCGGCCTTGCCGCCGGTGCCCTACGCGCCGTCGACCGGCGAGCGGTTGTGGCGGGTGTGGGGAGATGACCTCATGCTCGCCTCGCCAGTGCCGCGGACGTCCGTCTGGCGGCTGGAGCATCTGGCCGACCGCATGGTGCCAGAGGATGACGTGACGCCACTGGATGCCGAGATCGGCGACGAGGACATCCTCATCGCGCTGACGATGAACGTGGCGCTGGTGCGGCGGGCGATTGCCGATGGCAAACGGACGACCGGGCGCGGCGCACATCCCTTGATGGGCGCGGCGCGGATGGCGCAAGTCGATGCGGACAAGCTCTTCTGGCTGCGGCGACGGCGGGCGAAGGGAAGCACGCTCAGCTTGCAGGAGACGGGAGCGTGATCGGCTACGAGACGGGTGGAGGCGGCGGCATCGGCTGGTCTCCGCCATCGTCCGGCGATATCGCGCGTATCCGGGATGCCTGGGACGCGACGGTGGATACCGTGCGCGACCGTGTGACGGACGCGTTGGAACCGGTCTTCGACCTCGTCGCACAGGTGATCGAGGTCGCGGCCTGGGTGCTGGAAACGGTGGCGATCGTCTATCCGGTGCCGATCGAGGGTTGGCGGACGGCATCGGACGAGCGGGTCTGTCCGGAGTGCGGTCCGCTCGATGGGGCGACGTGGGAGGACGGCGCAGGCGGTCCGGAGCCGCCATTGCATGTGAACTGCCGGTGCTGGCGGGGCGTGGTGCGCACCGAGTGGCGCGTGCGGTTTGTGGACGAGTGGCGGTTGCGGTGGACGATGCGTACGGTGTGGGACTGGGTGCAGACGGGCTGGGCGTAGTGGCGAGGAGTGGGGCGAGAAGAGTGAGGACGGACGCCAGGCGTGCAGGCGTCATGTGCCGTCTTTCATGCTCGCTCCTCCTGGGAGGAATGGCGATGGCGCAGAAGACGGACATCGTGCTGGATGGCGCGGGCTACATGCTTGTCGCGGAGGGCAGCGGTACGGCATCGCCGTACGTGCGAGCGCAGGACGGGATGGCGGAGGGCCGGACCGGGCGTATCCAGGTGCGCGATTTCTTTGGCGGGCAGCGGAGGGCGTTCCAACTGGAACGGGATCGCGGCGGCGATGGTCTCGCGGTTGGTCCGGTGCTGGGTGGACAAGGCGTGACGCCCTGGCCGGCGACGGGCACAGCAGCGCTCTCCACGATGGGCAGTGTGCCCCTGCCCTCGGCCGACGTGCCGATCCCGGCGGTAACGATTGGCAACTACGTCTTCCTTGCGCGAGGACGATACCTCTACCGGACCGTCGCGTTGACGGCGACAAGTTGGGGAGCGGAGACGCAGGTCTGGGACGCGGGAGCAGGCAAGACGATCACCGACCTGGCGAACTACAACGGCGATATCCTGATCGCGCTCGGGACAGGCATGGACCTGCAAGTGCTGGCCTATCCGGGCGGCGGGTCGCCGGTGACGCTGCTGAGCGGTGCGCAGGGTCGGCATGTCCTCGGCTACGGCGGGTTTGCCCTTTACTCGAAGGCGTCTGCGACGGCGACCACTGGTGCGGTGAACCAGGTGCGAATGCTCACCGGCTCCGGCGTCGATGTGCGTTACCTCGATGCGGAGGTCCTGAAGCTGGCTGCTGCTGGCGGCAAGGCGTTCGTAGCGACGAAGGTGGCGCTCTACAGCTTCGCGGGCAAGGTGCGGGAAACGACCGTGAGTGTGACGGTCGATCCCGGTCCGCCGCCGGTGACCGAGCAGCGCGACGTGTTGCAGTGGTCCGGCGACTGGGAGGCCTTCGTCCAGCACGGGAACTGGACGGAGGAGGACGACTATCGCTTCGTGGTCGGATATGGCGGGCGGCTCTACACCTGGCTGAACAAGAGCGTGCTGGAACACAACCCCTCCGGCGAACGGGCCGGCTGGCGCGACACGGGCTTGTCCGGGCTCACCTGCCACGGCGGGTGCGGATCGTCGGAATTACGGAGAAGGTTGCGCGGCCTGCGGACGCCGGGCGATGGGGCGATTCCCGCGTGGCGCTGACGCTGGTCGAAGTGTGAGCGCGGTCTCAAGCGGGATGCAGCCAGGCATGCCAGTCGTCCTGGGTGAAGGTGATGTCGCAGAGGCGGCACGCCGCGATCAGCTCGCACGAGTCTTCGTTGCCGATGAACGTGACCAGGCTGTTGGGCATGGCTTCGATCAGGTCGAGCGGTGCATCGCAGACCGGGCAGCGGAATCGGTCGAGTGCGTGGCGTTCATGGTCGTTCAGATAGCCTGATTCGCGGGAGACGAAGTCTTCTCCGCCAGGACCTTCCAGATAGACCATCGGGACCCTCCTCTGGCTTTCCAGAATGCCGGTACATCGCCGGAACGTGGCATCCAGCCCGCATGGCGCACGCCGAACGACGATCGATCGGAACGATGACGGTCGTCCGTGCGGTGCAGCGTTGCGCCGGATGGGACCAGCGGGCGAACGACGCCGGCTGTTGCGATGTGGATACCCCTTCACTTGTAGCACAAGACGGGAAGGGACCATGACTGACACAAAGCGGTCACTACGGATCGTGGTGGTGCAGGGGCACCGGAATACAAGCGGCGGCGATCCGCGCGAGGCGCAACGGACACCGGCAATCGCCAATGCCATCGTCGCGGCGTTGCAGAGGGCAGGTCATGATGCGGTCTGCCTGCAGGACGTCGATGGCACGCGCGACGACTGGTTTGCGGGCAGTCTCGACGCGGTGGCGTTGGCGGTGATGGCGCTCCACCGGGAGAAACCGGTCGATCTGATGCTGGACATCCACCTGGAGGGCGATGGGGCAAATACACCGGGTGTTTGGCGATACGTTGCAGACGCTCACCGCCTATGGCGGCGGGGACGACTGGGCGAGCAACACGCTCGACCGCCGGTATGCGGCGGCGATCGCGCGGCACATCGCGCGCGAGACGGGATTGCCGGTTCGGACGCGAAACGTGGTGGAACCGGGAGTGATGAGCGAGCGGCAGACGCATGTTGGGGCGGATCTCGGGTGGCGGCTGGCAATGTTCGGGTATATGGCGCCGGCTCGCGCGACGATGGCCCGCCTGGTGATCGAGTGCGGAAACATCGTCTCCGATGCGGCGCGAATCTTCGCGGAGGCATTCCCGGCGCAGGTGGCACGTGGGGTGGTATCCGCCATTGCCGAGGTGAATGGGATCACTCCGGCGATGCCCGATCCGCTGCCCGTGGTTTCCTGGCCACCGTTCGGCACGACGCGCGACCTGCGCGAACCGCGTACGGTAAGTGTGGTGGTGCCGATGCTGCGGGTGCGGCGCTGGGCGGAGACATCGCAACCGATTCTCGCGGAGTGGCCGAAAGGGCATCGGTTCGCGGTGCGCGGCTGGATCGTTGGCGAGGCGGTGGATGGCAATCCCGTCTGGTGGCTGACCGGTCAGGGCAAGGCGAGCGACCGCCGGTGGCGTGTGTGGTCGGGTGGGACGGACTGCGCCGGCACCGATGTGCTGACCCTTCCGGTGCGTGAGCCGGGCGCGAAGGAGGCAGCGTAATGGACGACCTTGTCCTGCGGGACTCGGTGGCGCTGGCGGCGGGTGTGCCGCTGGTGGCGATCGTGCCTGTGCTGGTGGAACTGGTGAAACGCCTGGGATTGCCGGCGCGTTGGGCCGGGATCGCGGCGATCGTCCTGGCGACCGCCTTGCTGGCGATTGCCGATGTGGCGCTCGATGATGTCGGGGGCGATATGGCGCGCTGGCCGCTTCGGCTTGCGACATGGGTGCTGGGCGGCGTGGTCTACGGACTGGCCGGGGCAGGACTCTATTCGCAGCGGGGACTGTTGGCCCGGCGCGACGATGAAGCCGCTGGTGACTCCCGGGTGTGAGCGAGGGTCGGACGTGGCGGGCCATTCGTATGGCGTAGCCCGCCATGTCCCGGCCGTCCGGGAAAGGGAGGCTACGGTCTTCGGGACCAATGGAACAACATTTGTTTTGATCTTGGACCATTTTCTCGGATACGCTTGTTCGTATCAACTGGGTATTCCAGCGATCGTTGCACGGTTTCCCCGTAGCCCACCCCAGGTAACGTCGCACATGGCGGTGACGCAAACTGATCTTACCGATTTCAATCTCACGCATCATATTGCTCCGGTGGTGCCGAAGTTCATGGCACTCACCGGTGCATTCACGATGTCCGGATGGTTCATTTCCGCGGTTGTGGGAAATCCGAATCTCGCTTACCTCGCCGCGATTCATGGGCTGTGTGGCCTGACGATGATCCTGCTTGGGTTGGCGTGTCATCGCACAGCGTCTGCCGGCCAGGTTGGTGCGACAACGGGTATCTCCGTTCTCTTCGTCTTTGTGGCGGCGTCCTGCCTTTGCCTCGCAGCCGCGAACAATCACACTGGGTTTCTCCAGTCGTTGCCATACTGCATGGTGCTGACAGGGGTGAGCGGGTTCTTTTGGCCCAACTTGTGGGGATTGATCGTCGGTTCGATTGCCGGGATGACGCCTCCGGTAATCCTGGTTGTGGGTGGATATTCGACGCTTTCATCCACGCCGCGCTTCTATGTCATCTACGCGCAACTGTGGTTTTGCGCTCTGGCGGTGTCGTTCTTTCTGTACCTGTTCATGAACCAGGTTCGGCGAGGATATATCGTCACGTTGCGGGATCTGGAAGAACAGTCCCGTCGTGACGCATTGACCGCGCTGTTCAACCGTCGCTCTTTCTACGATCAGGTCGCGGTCAGCCGGGCCGGCCGTGAGACGCGAGACGGCAGTCCCAGCGGGTTGTTGCTCTACCTTGATATCGATTACTTCAAGGGGATCAACGACCGGTTCGGCCATGCCGAGGGCGATCTGGTGCTCCAAGGTGTGGCACGGGCGTTGGAGACCGTATGCGAGCCGACCGATCTCATCGCCCGGTTCGGGGGTGAGGAGTTTGTTGTCTATCGGTCCGGTGCCGTATCGACAGAGGAGGGATTCGTCCTGCTGACCGATCGGCTGCAAGCGGCGTTGCGGCGCATCAACGTGTCGTATGGCGGGGTGGCGGTCACCGTCAGCGTTGGCGGGACGCCGATGTATCCGGACGAACCGCTGGATGTCGCCCTGCAGCGGGCCGACGCGGCGCTGCTCCGGGCGAAACGCGATGGTCGCAACCGGGCGATCTTCGCGCCACTGGCCGTTTTCTCCGATGAGGCGGCGGTGGCGCACCCGGTCATTCCGGGCACGCTCCCGATCGAGTTGATTGGCTTGCGGCCGGCAGCTACCGCCTGAGCTGCGGATTGTTCCGTCGCGCCATGATGCACACCGGGAGCCATGCGCATGCTACGCTCCCTGCATGAACACACCACCTCCGGTGACGGACCTCGATCCACGGGCGCTGGCCGCGCTGGTATCGGCGCGCTGGGAGCTTCCTCCGCTTGCCCTGACCTATCAGGCGCTCGGATTCGGCAGCCATCATTGGCGGGCCGATGTTGCTGACGATTCCGGGTGTCGCTGGTTCCTGACGGTGGATGCGCATGGCGGCATCGCCGGAACCGTGGACGGACTGGGGCGTGCACTCCGCACGGCCGTCGTGTTGCGCGATGTCGGTGGGATCGGGGAGGTTGTCGCGCCGCTGCCGGATCGTTCGGGTGAGATCCTCGCGCCGCTGGACGGTGGCCGTTGGACGGTCGCCATCTATCCGTGGCTCGACGTGAAGCCATGCATATCGGGTTCGGCGGTCTCCGCGATTCGCTGGAGACACTTGCCCGTCGCGTTGGGTAACCGGCACGGAGCGGGACGATCGCACACGATCGTCCCGCTCCAGACATACCGTGGATGGCGGCTACTTCACGACGAAGAGGTTGTACATCCCCATCGCGGCGTGCGTCGCCCCCGTCTTCGGGTCTCCTACCCAGCACACGCCAGCGTAGGCTCCGGTGTCCAGCGAGAGCGTCACCCATTGTGTCGTTCCGGCGCTCTGGTCGATGCTTCCGAACACCTGGTTCAACTGGGAGAAGTCGAGTGCGTCCGCCGCTGGGGCGCCGGTCATGGCCACCTCGATCGTGGCGTCCAGTTGCTCTTTCGTCATATCGCCCGGAACCTGGGCTGTAGTTGAATACACCCTCCGGTGAAGACCGTATGCGCCGGCGCTGGGTGTGCCCCTTCGTTTGCGGGCGACCGCGTGGTGCATCGAGTCCGATCGACGCCGGGTTTCCGCACAGATGGCCGAAACCTTCACATCATCTCCACATCCGGCACACCAGACCTGCACAGTCCCCATCTTTACTGGATACCAGGCACCGATCGATGCCAGCCGTGTCCAGGAACGATGGAGGAGTCCGATGCGTCCGATTGCCGATCCCGCGTATGTCCCCGATCCCGCCCCGCTGCATATCGCCGTCATCTGGGGAGATAGTGTCTCCGCCGGCGGTCCGGCGCTGGCCGAAACAGCGCGTCGCCTGGAAGGGCTCGGCTTCTCGTCGCTGGTGATGCCCGATGCTCCCGGCCAGTCGTCCGCCGTCTTTCCGACCCTCGCCTGGGTCGCCGCCTCGACGAGCACCCTTGGCATCGGATCCTGGGTGCTGCACACCGACCTGCATCACCCCCTGCGCCTCGCCCGGGATTCTGCGGTCCTGCACGCATTGTCAGGAGGACGATTCACGCTCGGGCTTGGCGCCGGTCGCTCGCATTCCGAGTCCGACCGGCGTGCATTCGGCGTCCCGCTCGATCCCGCGGGCGTGCGGCTGCACCACCTGGAGGAGACGATCGCCACCATCGATGCGCTGTTCGCCGGGGATGAGGTGACGGCAACAGTCGGCACCTATGGATTGGAGGGAGCCCAGTTGCTCGTGCCGATGGCGTCCGGGTCGCCGCCATTGCTGGTGGCCGGCGGCGGCGATCGCATGCTGCGCCTGGCCGCGCGTCACGCCGATGTCATCGGGCTCGCGCTCGATCCGCTGGCAACCGATGACGTCGTTCGCGACCGGATTGCTGTCGTTCGCGCCGAGGCAGATCCCCTGGGACGCCGCCCCGAATTCGCTCTGAGCATCGCCGCCGTCGGAGACCGGGTGCATCCGTGGTTGCGTCCTCGCCTGGAACGCTATCTGGCCCAGGGCGGCGCGCCGGTGCCTGCGCTTCTGTCCGCCGATCCTGGTGCCTTGCGCGAGGGGATCCAGCGTCTGCAACGCGAGTTTGGGATCAGCCGTCTCGTCATCGCGCCGGAGCATGTCGATCCCATTGCGGCGGTCATTCCCGCGCTTCGCTGATCTGGTTCGTCTCATCCACCATCACCTTACCCAGGAAGGATCTGTCATGAACGTGACGGAACGACTGACACCATCGGTATCGCTGCCGGGAACCTCTCGGCGGTCCGGCTCGTCGACGGAAGGCGGCAGGGCTGCGACGCATCTCGCGTTCCAGGCCGGCGGCGCGGATGTCGTGCAGACTCGCGCGCTGACGAAGCGCTATGGCGACCAGATCGCCGTCGATGCCCTCGATCTCACCGTGCGTAGTGGCGAAGTCTATGGCTTTCTCGGTCCGAACGGGGCGGGGAAGACGACGACCTTGCGGATGCTGGTTGGCCTTATCCGCCCCACGAGCGGAGAGGCGAGCGTGCTGGGGGCAGCTCCCGGTACGCCGGAGAGCCTGGCCCGGATCGGCGCGATGATCGAGACGCCCGCCTTCTATCCGTTCCTCTCCGGAGAGGACAACCTGAGGGTTCTCGCGCGGTACGCCGAGGTGCCGGCATCCCGCATCGGCAACGTCCTGGAGCAGGTCGATCTGCTCAACCGGGCGGGTGACCCCTTCAAGTCCTACTCGCTGGGCATGAAGCAGCGGTTGGGTGTTGCCGCCGCGCTCCTGAAGGACCCTGCCCTGCTCATCCTCGACGAGCCGACGAACGGACTCGATCCGGCAGGCATGGCCGAGATGCGCGCGCTCATCCGCGAGCTTGGGCAGGGCGACCGCACGGTGCTGCTTTCCAGCCACCTGATGCACGAGATCGAGCAGATCAGCGACCGTGTCGGCATCGTCGCACGCGGTCGCCTGGTCGCGGAAGGAACCGTCGACGACCTGCGCGGTGACGATCACCTGGTCATCCGGGTCGATCCGGATCGGGTGGAGATCGCGCGCGACCTGCTCGCTGCTACTCCTGATCTTCGCGTGACGGGCGGCGAGCCGGGGGTGCTTCGGGTCGAATCCCCAACCGTCGGGGCATCGCGCCCGGCGCTGCTCGATGCAGCCGCCATCAACACGCGGCTCGTCACGCATGGCGTGGCTGTTCATGAGCTCCGGCCGGAACGTGCCTCGCTTGAATCGGTCTTTTTCGCCCTCACAGGTACCACGCCGTTCGGCCTGGAGGAGGCTTCCCATGTCTGACATCGTTCGTATCCGCGACATCGTGACGGAACTCTCGCTGCTCGTTCGCCGCGCAAGCACCTGGATCATCGTCGGGCTCTGGCTCATTCTGGGGCTGTTCTTCAGCTACATCCTCGAATACATCAGCTACCGTGGGAACCGTCCGGTGGGGGCCGAGGGGCGGATCGCCTCCGATCTCTCCAGCATGCTGCCACCTTCCGTCGTCGCAACAACCTCCAGTGGATTCGCGTTCTTCGGCGGCGCGCTCGTGCTGATCCTGGCCGTGATGACGTTTGGCAACGAGTTCGGCTGGAACATGTGGAAGACGCTCTTCACCCAGCGTCCGGGACGCATGCGGATCATGCTGGCGAAGCTCGGTGCGCTGGCCGTGCTGATCCTGCCGGCGATCCTGCTCGCCTACGTCGTGAACGGCATCGCCAGTGTCGTCATCGCGCAGGTCGAGGGTGTGGCGATCACCTGGCCGGCGGCCAGTGCCTTCGTGGAAGCAACCGCCGCCGGATGGTTGATCCTGATGACCTGGGCGTCGCTCGGGGTGCTGCTGGCCGTGGTGACGCGCGGAACCGGCCTCGCGATCGGCCTGGGTATCCTCTATGCGCTGATGATCGAGGGGACGCTGAGTGGATTCGCCAACACGATTTCGTGGCTGAAGCCGATTGTCGAAGGGTTGATCCGGGCGAATGGCTATTCCCTGACCCAAGGCTTCGGCGGTGGCACCGCCGGTGGTCCGGGGCTCTTCAACGGTCCATACGTGAGCGTAGCGCAGGCCGCCATCGTCTTGTTGGCCTGGCTGGTGGGGTGCTGCGGCATCTCCCTCTGGCTGATGCACCGGCGAGATGTTGCCTGACGAAGAGCGAAAAAAGAGGAGTGAGGATTGCCCTGAGGCCCTCACTCCTCTTTTTTCGCTTCTCGCTGCCCGTTCCTCAGAGCCGGTACCACGGGCCTCTGACCGGGAAGTGCTCGTTCCAGGTGAGGATCGCTTCCATGGCCGGGTCCCGGTTCTCGCGGCGTGCGGCAAAGGTGGGTGGTGCGTAGAGCGTGGGCGGCAGCCAGATGCGCTCGTCACCCGGCCAGGTGCCGATCCAGTGGAGATCGGAGACGTTCATGACCGTTCGGCTCCAGGGCAGCTCGAAATGACTCGTCTCCCCGATGAAGCATGGGCTGGAACCGGTCGGTTCGCCAACGAGGATTGCCTGCGAATGCACGCTGAGGAAGTTTGCCCCGTTCTGGGCCGCGGAGAAGGTGTTGCGTCCGATGATGACGAAGAATGCGCCTTCGCGGTTGATGTGCGGGCTGGCGACGAACTGTTGGAGCATCGCCCACTCTTCCAGTGTGTTACCGCCGCCATTCCAGCGCATGTCGAGCACGAACCGGGTGCTCCCGGATTGTTTGGCGAACGCGGCGACGCGCTCCCCGAATGCGCCCATCGTCTCGCCCGGCATGTTGCGCACCGCGTTGAACTGGACGTAGACGGTGCCCTCGTCCGGGATGTGCGTGAACCAGAAGGGCATATCGCGGTGGCGAAGGAAGAGCGGGGAGGGCGCCGCCAGCGTGTCTTCGAGGTGAATCCATGCGTCTGGCGTCAGGTCCTCTGCGCTGGTGGGCACGGAGACATCACGCTCGTTCCCGTCCAGCCCGTTCACCCTGAGCGGGATGGCAGCCGGATCGGGAGTCAGGCCGAGGGCGTGGAGCAAGGAGCCCTCGCGGAGGTGATCGACGACGCAGGCCTTCATCCACTGGCCGTTCTCGTTGTCTCGCACCACGAGTGGCTCGAATGTCGCCAGCACATCCGGGATGGCATGACCGCCGATCGCCTGGATTTCGGCGCCGAGAAGATCGCGGTGCTCCTGGCTGGTGGCGGTGATGAACAGGCCATCCTCGAAGAGAAAGCACTCGAACGGGGCGACGACGCGGAGGTCGCTTCGGTCCTCGGCCGGCCGCACCCGGGCATGGCCATCGTTGAGCATCCGTATGAGCTTGAGCAATTCGACGATCACCTGATGATCGGTGAGGGTCGGAACGGCCGATTCGATGGCCGCGACCCGGGCATCGAAGTCCTCTTCGGAGATGACGCCGAACGGTGCAAACGCCCGGCGCCGGATTTCGCGGGCGGCGAAGCGGATGTCGAATCGCCAGCCTTCATCGCGGCTGAACTGATCGCGGTCGATCGAACCGGTCAGCTCCCGGAATCGCGGTGTCTCTCGCAGGGGCTTGAGGTCGTCATCGTCGCGCATGGTGGTGAGATGCTGAAAGCCGCCGTCGATGGCGCATTCGAGCCAGGCGAGGGCGGTGTCGAGTTCACCAAGGCGGGCGTGAGCGGTGGCGATGCGATAGGCGACGTGCGAATTGTAGTAGCCGTTTCCGAGGCGGAACACCTCCGTCTCGGCCTCGATCGTGCCGCGCTCGTCCCCCGTCTTGCGACGAGCTTCGGCGAGTTTTGCCCAGAAAGCGCCGTTGACCGGATTCGCCTCGACAACGGCCTGCCATCGCCGTGTGGCCTGGGGCCAATCCTGATTCGTGGTGGCGAGTTCGGCTTGGGCCAGGAGTGTCGGGAATGGAGTGGTTTGTTCGCTGTTCATGCTTCAGTGTCGCACGAATCGGCGGAAGGAGAAGTCGTTGCCAGGCCACGCTCCGGCAAGAGCCTGTCGGGCAGGCCCTTGCCGCCAAGGCGTGATGAGTCCGGAGTCTACGTGGGGGAGGCGGCGTATTCCTCGATGGTGACTTCCATCAGGGGACTGCCGGCCAGCCAGGCATCGAGGTCCGTTTGTGGCCGCCCGACATCGGCGAGGATCTCTGTGAAGATCGTGCGGCGTGCGTCCGGATCGGTGATTGGAGTTGCGCGGGCGGGAAGATCGGCCTCGACGCTGCGCTTGAGGTGGAAGAGGAACTCCGGATTCTTGACCAGGTTGGCGTACCAGTCGCGTTTGCCAGGACTGCCGGCGAGGAAGAGCCTGCCATCGGCGCGGTAGAACCAGGTTTCGATGCGGTGCGGCGTCCCGGACTTGCGGCCGATGGTGGTGATGTCGATGACGCGGTCGGTCGCGAGGGCCTGGCGGATGTGTTCGGGCGTGGGGGATTCCGTGGACACGAGATGCCTCCTCGGGCGTGTGGCGTGGATGATGGGTTCCATCGTAGCGAGTCCCTGCCCGATTGCCACGCGCCGGATGGGGAGGGTGTGCGCGATGGACGGGCTTTGAAAGGCTTCGTGCGGGTTCCTGAAGCTGCATGCTGTAGTCTCTCGCGGCGTCGTCTGGACATAAGTCTGTGCGCGGCACTCATTAGGAACGTTCTTGACTTGGAGACTCGAGTGCCTTCCGACGATCGGGAGAGGAAGGTAGCGTCCTGGGGTGCGGATGAGTCAAGATGGAATGGAGAAGACTATCGCTGCTACTATTGGTAAGGAATCATTGATCTCTTGGAAAACCGCATTCATGGGGAACGGCGCTTGTGATGGAGAATGAAGTGGGCATGCGACTTGCCGAGTGGAGTCGCCAGCTTCTTGAAACGAGCGCGCGGAATCGCCTCATCAACCTTCGCTCTCCATCAGGACGACACACGACGTTGCAGCTTGCAGATCCGGATGCTGCGACGATTTATGCACGGTTGCTTGATGAGCAGCCGCTGAAGGTTCGCAGCCGTCGCGATGACATCAGCGTTTCTAGCGACGACGATGGCGAGTTGGGGGAATTGCCCGAGGGTGACCAACAAGGGCGAATCCGTCTCGGTGAAGGATCTCAGCCAGAAGAACATTTTGTGCTTGGGTCGAATGATATTGAAACGTCGTTGCGTCTTTCCAGCGCACAACGGATGATTACTCGATTGCTGAAGGCGTCTCGTGTTTCGCTGCAAGAGCAAGGGGTGAACACGCTCTATGCTGCGTTCGGCGTGCTCGACTGGCAAGAAGCCGGAGGTGCATCGTCACGCCCGTTTCGTGGGTCTCCGCTGATTCTGGTACCCGTCACCATCGAGGAAAACAAGAAGAATAATACTGTTCTATTGATGGGTACTGGGGAGCCTGCCGAACTGAATCTCACGCTTTCGGAGAGGTTGCAGACGGATTTTCATATCGATCCGTTCGCGGATGTCCCGAGAAATGAACAGATTGACTTCCGTGAGGTTGTCGAGAAAGTCCGTCGATCGGTAGCCGGGAAGCCAACATGGAGTGTGTCCGAAGAGTGCCATGTGGGAGTGTTTCAGTTTCACAAGCTGAGGATGTATAGAGACCTCGTTGATAATATCGAACTGGCGAGTGGTCATGAACTCGTGCGTGTCCTACTTGGCCTGAAGGGTTTGGAGATTTCTGATCGCGGTGAGCCGGATGCGCGCGAAATCGATGCGTTTACGGGCCCTGGGGTCACATTCTCCATTCTTGATGCAGACAGTAGCCAAATGGCGGCGGTTTGCGACGTTTCGGCGGGTGAGAATCTCATCGTGCAGGGACCTCCTGGGACTGGAAAGAGTCAGACTATTGCCAATATGATTGCGGAGTGTGTGGCGCGAGGAAAGACAGTTCTCTTTGTGAGCGAAAAGTCGGCGGCGCTTGAAGTTGTTTATCGTCGTCTGGTTGGGGCTGGTCTTGGCTCCTTGGTGCTGCCTCTTCACAGTACCAAGGAGCCAAAAGATCAGGTGATCGCCGAGCTGTATCAGATTTCTCAGGAAGGATGGGGAATAGCAGATAGCGGCGGTGCGGACATGCCTATCTCTGAACTGCCCTTGATCAGGGAAGAGTTGAATGCCTATCCTGAGGTATTGCACACATCACGCGATCCATTCGGAAAGTCGGTCTTCTGGGCGTACGGAGAACTCGCAAAGCTGACGCATGTTGCTGTCCCGGCGACCTATTGCGGCCCCGCATGGGAGGGGCTTGAGGTCAATGATCTTGACAGATGGAAACTCCGCATGGAGTCGTTTCTGGTGCACTATGAACTGCTGAAGAACAGCGGCGCGAATCCTTGGCGATCTCTCGCGGCGGGTGTCGAGCAGACTGTGGATCCGCGAGCCGTTCTGCGTCTTGTGCGTTCGGCCGATGAACTCTTTCGGGGCATCATAGAGAAGAGTGCGCAGCTCTCTTCTCTGTTGGGATTGCCGAGTCCGGACACGAGTGCCGAAGTAGAGCACCTTGTTCGCGTGGCGCTGGCTGTTCCAGATCGGGAGTTGCGACCTTCTTGGTTCGAGGAAGAGCGACGGAGGAGCGCTCTTGACTTGATCGCGAATATCGTGTCGAAGTTGGATGAACTCAAGCGATCTCTCAGCAGTATCCAGTCGAGCTATCGAAGCGAGTTCCTTGAGTTGGACCACGAATCTATCTTGCTGTCCTACAACCAGAATGCTGTGGTGAGGCTGTTTTCGGGGTCCTATCGTGCCCACCGCGGCCACCTAAAGGCGCTGCAGAAGACATCGACTGCATTATCGGCGTTGGAGGAGAGACAGATTCTTGAACTGACAGTGGAGTACAAGCGAGATCGCCATACACTTCTGGCTCACTCCGATCAGCTCGTGGCCGAGATCGGTCAGGGGCTTGAGGCGCTAAGGGATCTGGAAACCGAATCGCTGCAACAAAGCTATGCTGCTATCGAACAGATAGGCCCGCTGGTGGAGTTGTTCCCCACGGCCCGTCCCCCACGGGCGTTCATTGATCGTGTGACCTCGGCTCAAAAGTCACCAGACGTCAATTCACTTGCCGCACTGCTGGAAGCGGTTCTCACGCAGGTCGGTGATCTCGCCAAGGCGCTTGATGATCGAATCAGTGCTGACGAAGATACACCTGGTTGCAGCTGGTCCGATCTCACGTTCTCTCAGGCTGTAGCGCGAACTGAAACGTTGCTGTTCAACGAGTCGCAGCTTGCTTCATGGTTGAGGTTCATTGGCATTCGAGAGGACATCAAGCATGCAGGGCTCACTGAGATTATCGATTCACTGCTGGTGAGTGACGTGGCTCCGGAGGAGTGGTATGTCACCGTGCGGAAGGAGCTATTGGGTCGCTGGGTCGAGGATTTGATTCTTCGGGACCCGGTGTTGCGCGCCTTTGATGGGAGGACGCAAGAAACGCGAATTGGGCAGTTCCGGACCCTGGATCGTGTACTGATTCAGTCAACCCCCGTACGTATGCGGGAGCGTTTTCAAGAATTGGGGCACCGGGAAGTCGTGCGGCACGCTGCGGCCGGAGAGCCCGCTGTATTACGGCGTGAAGCGAACAAGAAGCGGCGGAAGCTCAGCCTCCGCAGTCTGTTTGCTCAGATGCCGAATCTGCTCCTCGATCTTAAGCCCGTCATGATGATGAGTCCTCTTTCGATCGCTCAGTACCTTCCGGCAGGGGCAATTGGGTTTGATGTCGTGATTTTTGATGAAGCATCGCAGGTGAGGCCCCATGATGCACTTGGAGCTATCATGCGTGCTGCTCAGGTCGTGGTTGCTGGTGACAAGCACCAACTACCTCCAACGAGCTTCTTTGACCGAGTTGCGGAAGATATAGACGATTCGGATGCCGAGGACTTCTCCGCCACTGACATGGAGAGTATTCTTGATGCATTGGATGCGAGGGGGATGAAGAGCCGTTCGCTGCAATGGCACTATCGAAGTCGCCACGAGGATTTGATCGCATTCTCCAATCATCATATATACCAGAATCGGCTTGTAACATTTCCAACGCCCGATGCGGCGAGTAACGCAGGGCTCGGGGTCAAGATGGAATACGTGCCCAATGGTGCGTATGTGGCGACTTCGCGCGGCCGATCCTATGTCGGCGGACGTTCTACGACGAGAGCGAATGAGATTGAAGCCCGTCGTGTTGTGGATCTGGTGGCCATGCATGCTCGAGCATTTTCCGCCCAGTCACTGATTGTTGTTGCGTTAGGAGAGTCTCAGGCGGATGCTATTGAGCGCGAGTTGCAGCAACGATTGCGAGAAGATGAGGCCCTGTCGGAGTGGATTGCCGTATCTGAACTCTCACCCGAGCCGTTTGCTATCAAGGCATTGGAGAAGGTGCAGGGAGATGAGCGGGATGTGGTGATCATCAGTATCGGATATGGGCGAGACGAGTCCGGAAGGATCAACTATCGATTCGGTCCCATGAATCAGGCTGTTGGGCGTCGACGGCTGAACGTCCTGGTCACTCGAGCCAGACTCAAGACTATTGTTGTTTCGTCAGTGAGAGCATCGGACTTGGACGATAGCCGCTTAGGCGGTCCCGAGAGTGGCATGCGATTGCTCAAACAATATCTGGAGTATGCGGAGGAAGGGCGTAGTGGTACGACACGCGGAACGGTAGAGGGAGATGGAGGATTCTTTGATTCCGCATTCGAGGAAGAAGTATGCGATGGCTTGATTAGTCGCGGGTATGAAGTCCGATCCCAGATCGGGGCATCAGGGTATCGCATCGATCTCGGGGTCGTAGATCCTGACAACTCCGAGAGATATATCGTTGGAATAGAGTGCGATGGTGCTGCATATCACTCTTCTCGCTCTGCCCGAGACCGGGATCGGCTGCGGCAGGAGGTTCTTGAAGGATATGGTTGGCGATTGCTTCGCGTGTGGTCAACCGATTGGTTCCACGACGCATCGGCGGTCCTCGATAAGCTGGTAGAGAGAATTGAAGACATTCGGATGGATGATGTTCGGCGTGGCCGGGCGGACGATGTCGATGGGGAAGATGTCGCGTGGTCGACTCTGAAACAATCGCCGCCTGAGCTGGATGTAGATCTGTCATCCATGTTGCTCGAGCAGGAATCTCTTTCGCCATCTCCCCGCCATACAGCGGTGGCGGCCGAGGAGTTGACTGCAGAGCGCTACGTTATTGCCACCGTGGACAAGGTAGGCGGCGATATCCTGAATGCGTCGTACAGCCTCATCCGGCAGGTTGCTCTTGCGTGCCTTGATGTCGAGGCGCCCATACATAGGACACTCCTTAATCAACGGGTGTCCTCGGTGTGGGGCAACAAGCGAACCGGGCACCGGATTCAGAATCGGATTAGTGGCGTTCTCGAGACGATGCGGAGTAATGGGGAGATAGAAATTGACGGTGAGGATGTTAGTCTTCCGGGGCGTGATCTCGTGCGTCCCCGTGGTGAGGACGCATCCGGAAAAACCCGTTCGATCGAATTGGTGCCATCTCGTGAGCTTCAGTTGGCCATCACGCTTGTTCTGGATGACGCTCGATCATTGTCAGACGATGAACTCGTTGTCGCGGTCAGTCGTCTTCTCGGCTATCGCCGAAGCGGAGAAGGCATTCGGGCGCGGATTTTGGCAGAGCTGGGGACGCTCGTCCAGAGAGGAAGTGTCGAGTTCTGGGATGAACGATACCGCGTGAAGTAGGATTTGGGGCGAATCGGAACGGGGCGATGTGCACATCGCCCCGTTCGTGTATCTATGCCGTGCTTGTCGTGCCTAGTCCGCCGTCGCGAGGGCGCTCACCGGCATGATGACCTCACCCGTGAAGCCGATGCCATCCGCGATCCGCTGGCCGAACTCCTTGTCCGCCGCGAAGAAGTGCCCCAGGTTGTACGCCTGCAGGATCTCCGGCACCTGCTTCAGCTCGCCGATCAGGTTTGCCACCAGATCCTCGCGCTCCCAGTCCTCGATCGTGCGATAGCGCTCGCCCGCCTGCGCGAAGTTGTTCGTGCGGTCGATCGGCGCGCGCTGCAGCGTGCCTTCCACGTGCGGCTGGTAGCCCTCGTAGGAGGCATCCGCCTCTACCGCGCCCGCCAGCACCGATGGTTCGTACGTCACCTGCGGGTTCGCGCCACGGTTGTCCACGCCGTAAGACATCGCGCCGCCGTCCTGATTCGTCGTCACCGGCGAGAGCGGGCGGTTTACCGGCAGCTGCAGGTAGTTCGGGCCGACGCGATAGCGCTGCGTGTCGCTGTAGGAGAACGTGCGCCCCACCAGCATCTTGTCGTCCGAGAAGTCGAGCCCATCCACCAGCACGCCCGTGCCGAACGCGATCTGCTCCGACTCGTTGAAGAAGTTCTCCACGTTCCGGTTCAGCGTCATCATGCCGACCGGGCGCAGCGGGAAGACATCCTCCGGCCACGTCTTCGTGTCATCCAGCGGATCGAAGTCCAGCTCCGGATGCTCATCGTCGCTCATGATCTGGACGTTGAGTTCCCACTTCGGATAGTTGCCGGCCTCGATCGCCTCGAACAGGTCCTTCGAGTGGCTGCCCAGCTCGTGCGCCTGAATCTCGGCGGCCTGCGCGGCGGTCAGCGACTCGATGCCTTGCTGGCTCTTCCAGTGGTATTTCACCAGCACACCCTCGCCGGCGGCATTCACCATCCGGTAGGTGTTGACGCCGAAACCGTCCTGCTGGCGGTAGTTCGCCGGGATGCCGCGCGGCGAGAAGACCCAAGTGATCATGTGGGTGGCTTCCGGCGAGGCGGCGAAGAAGTCCCAGACGCGCTCCGGGTCCTGGCGGTTGAAGTTGACCGGGTTCGGCTTCTGCGAGTGGATGAAGTCCGGGAATTTCGTCGCATCGCGGATGAAGAAGACCGGCAGGTTGTTGCCCACCAGGTCCCAGTTGCCGTCCTCGGTGCGGAACTTCACGGCGAATCCGCGCGGGTCGCGGGCCACCTCGGAGGAATCGCGGCCACCGGCCACGGTCGAGAAGCGGATGCTGATCGGCGTCTTCTTGCCCTTCTCCTGGAAGAGCTTGGCGCGGGTGTAGGTGCTGGCCGGTTCGTCCCCGATCGTCCCATACGCCTCGAACTCGCCGTGCGCCACGAATCCGCGGGCGTGGACCACGCGCTCCGGGATGCGTTCGCGGTCGAAGTGGCTCATCTTTTCGAGGAAGTGATAGTTCTCCAGGGTTGCTGGGCCGCGATTGCCGACCGTGCGCAGATCCTGGTTGTTATGGACCGGATGACCCTGCCGGGTCGTCAAAACGGGCTTCTGTCGATCGTCAGCCATGAATGAACTCCTGTGTCGGTGGGTGAAGGACTTGCCCTGCTCGCGAAGGTGGGGAAAGCCGACCGTTGCACAATACATTCTACACGGAAGTGCGGGCTCCTGAGAATCATTCTTGATTTTGGCCGGGTGAACGTTCACAATCGTCGCGCCGGAAGCCCGAACCGATGCGCCCGATCGACAGGGCGCCTCCCCTCCGGCGAAGGGCGGTCGACGCGGGCGCCGGGCGGTCTGCATCCGTGCCGCCACATTCCGCTATGCTTCGCCTGTCCGCACGGTTGAGATGCCTGCAGCCAGGTCGAGGTGCACCCAGCATGAGCAACAACGCCAAGTCGTCGTCGGCCTTTCCGAAGAGTCCGAGCAACCCCGAGTCATCTCCGCGTGACCGGCTTGCCTCGCGCATGGTGCAGATCCTGCCATCGTTCGGTGTCTGGGCGACGACGATTCGGGACTTCGAGACCCCATACGGCAAGATCGGCCTGCGGCAGGCCGAGGTGCTCTACGCCCTTCGTCATGGGCTCGTTTCGGAGGGGCCGGTGTCACCCTCCATGCTGTCCGAGCACTTCTGCGTCCAGCCGAGTGCGATCACCCGGGTCCTGAACCGGCTCGAAGGCAGTGATTACATCGAGCGGCGCATCGATCCTTCCGATGGGCGTGCCCAGACCATCCATCTGACCGCGCGAGGCGAGGCGATCAGCATCGCCGTGGAGCAGGTGTTCGCGGAACAGATGCAGGAAGCGATCACCCGCATTCCGGAGGGCGATGTCGAAGGCATGCTCGGTCACATCGAGATGCTCGGGGAAATCGTCCAGGCACTGCTCCGCATGCAGGGGCGCCCGGTGGCGTCCTCCAGCGTCATCTCCGACATTCGCTCCGAACGCGGCTACGAATAGCTGGCCTACGACCGGGACACGGAAACCGGCGCGCCTCCCGCGGCGAACGACCGCTCGATCGCGGCAATGATCTCCGTCACCAGCATACCCTGGTCCACGCCCGGCCCGGTCTCCTTGCCTGCCAGCAGGTTGGTTGCCCATTCCTGTGCCATCCAGATCGGCGCGCCCACCTGCGCCACGCCGATGCGTCCGGCCAGCGTCCCCTGCGCGCGCCGACGGTCTGTCGTCACGTCCAGGCCCTGATGAATCGGATCCCCCGAGATCGTGCCTTCGGTTCCGATCACCTGGTAACGGAAATCCACGATCGCGTCCTGTCCCTCCGGCAGCACCCACGACGAGGTGAGCGATGAGGTCGTGCCGTCGTCCCATGTCAGCAGGGCATGGATGACATCGGCTGTGTCGATTCCGCGCGCTGCGAGGACCCCACGTGACGCCACAGCAGAGACCGAACGCACCGTCCGCCCGGTGAACCACAGCAGCATGTCCACCGTGTGCGGCATCAGGAACCAGGCCGGCGACGACTTCGCTGCCCACGACAGCATGTGTTCCGGCACGAAATAGCTGTTGGCCAGCGTTGCCGAGGATGTGATCGGTGTACCGATCGTGCCTGTCTCGATGGTGCGTTTTGCGGTCAGCACGTGCGGATTCCAGCGGTTCTCGAAGCCCACCAGGCAGGTGCCGCCGCCGCGCGTCACGGCGTCCCGGATGGCGTGTGCATCGGCGACGTTCATCGCGAGCGGTTTCTCGATCAGCAGGTGCTTGCCCGCCTCGGCGAGTGTCACAGCCGGATCGCGGTGCGCGAAATCCGGTGTCGCTACGATGGCGGCGTCGAACGCCACCTGTGCCAACAGTTCGTCGTGCGAGGGCAGCGTCGGGATTCCCGTCTCTCGCCAGGCCGCATCGGCCACGCGCGGCGAGGGCTCAACAAAGCGCACCACCTTCACGTCCGGCACATCCGCGAGCGCCGTCGCATACATGCGTCCGCGCAGACCTGCCCCGACAATCGCCACCTTCAGCATGCCGTCCTTCTCCTGTGCTCAGTGTGAGGTCGATTTGATGGTGGGAAACGTGACGGCAATGGCCAGGCCGCCGTCCGGGCGTGCCGCCGCCGTCACGGTGCCGCCGTGCGCAGCCGCCACCGCCCGCACGATCGCCAGACCGAGCCCCGTTCCCGGCGCGGTCCGGGATGCTTCTGCGCGTTCCCCACGCTGGAATGGCGCGAAGAGCCGGTCGACATCGGATGGCAGAACGATCGCGCCGCTGTTCTCCACGTGCAGTATCGGTGTTGGCGAGGCGTTCGTCGTGATGCGCAGCCAGCCGTCGCCATCGTGCCGGTTGTACCGGATTGCATTCTCGATCAGGTTGTCGCAGAGCCGTTCCAGCAGGACCGGATCGCCGAGCATCGGCGCCGGATCGAGCGGGGCGTCCTCAATCGTCACGCCCGCTTCTCCGGCGGTGCGGGCAGCATGCGCGAGCGATTCCCCGGCGATGTCGGCAAGGTCGACCGGCACCCGGTCCAGCATCGCGCTCTCGCTACGGGCGAGCACCAGCAGGCGGTCGATGAGGTGCTCGCTGCGATCGACTGCCACCCGGACCGTCTCGCTCAGGTCCCGCTCGCTCGGCGCGGCCGCGGGATTCGCGCGGGAGACATCGGCGGCCGCGCGCATTGTTGCAAGGGGGGTCCGCAATTCATGGGAGACCTCGCCCGCAAACCGGCGTTGGGTGTCGAACGCCGTCTGTAGGCGGTCGAGCATGGCGTCGAACGTGCTCGCGAGCGCGTGCAGCTCGTCCGGCGGTCCGCGCAGGTCCAGCCGCTCGGAAAGGTTTGTCGCGGATGCCCGCTGGGCGGCGTCCGCGATCTTCCTGACAGGACGCAATGCCCGCCAGGCAACGACCCAGCCGAGCGTGGCTGCCCCGATCGTGACCACGATCAACGCCCGCCACATCTGGTTGCGCACGATGGTTAGCGCGCGTTCCCGCTCCTCGATCTGCGCCTGCAGCACCCGGTACTGGGGGCCGTTCGGATTGACCTCACGTTGCCGATCGATGCGTGCCTGGATCTCCGGCAGGTCGAGGGCGTGGATCGTCAGCCGGTACATCCCGATCAGCAGGGCGGACCCGGCGAGGAAGAAAAGACCGGCGTAGAGCAGGGTGAGGCGCAGGCGGATCGTCATGGAGGGGTGGTGGACGTGTTGGTGGCAGTCATCAGGCGGTAACCGACGCCAACCACAGTCTCGATGACCGGCGGCTGGCCGAGCTTCCGCCGGAGGTTCATGATCGTGACCCGCACGACGTTCGTGAACGGATCCGCCGCCTCGTCCCAGACCTGTTCCAGCAACTCCTCCGCGCTGACGATCCGCCCGTTCGCCCCGGCGATGGCTTCCAGCACGCCGAACTCCTTGCGCGCGAGCGTCACCGGCGTCCCGTCACGCGTGACGGCGTGGCGCGCGGGGTCGATGGTCAGGTGCAGGTCCGGGAAGGCGAGCACGGTCGGCTGGGCGATCGCCGGACGCCGGGCGACCGCCCGGATGCGGGCGATGAGTTCGTTCATGTCGAATGGCTTGGTGAGGTAGTCGTCCGCGCCGAGTTCCAGCCCGTCGATGCGGGCAGCGACCTCCCGTGCGGCCGTGAGCATCACCACCCGCGGCGCGGGCGCCATCGCCACCAGGTCGCGGCAGACTGCGTCACCGTGGATGCCGGGCAGCGCGCGGTCCAGCACGACGACATCGTAGGCCGTCACCTCGGCCTTGATGAGGGCCGTTTCGCCGTCCGGTGCGAGATCGACCGCGAATCCCGCCTGCCGGAGCCCCTTGGCCACGAACCCGGCGAGGGCTTCCTCATCTTCCACGACCAGAATGCGCATCGTGCCTCCCTGCGTGGGCCGGCGAGAAGTTCGTCCTGTTCCCTTCTGATGAGAGTCTACGGGTGAATCTCGCTGCCGTCATCGTCCAGCCGTGTCTCCAGCAGCTCGGTGATTCGGGCGGCAAGCACCGCCGAGTAGGGCGAGCTCCGGCGGTGGGCGATGGCGAGGTGACGTATGGCGATCGCGACCGCCTGCGTACGAATCGCATCGAGGTCATCGTTCGCGACCGGATGCACCGACCGGTAGCCGGCGAGGAGCGCCGGGAAGATGAGGGATGCACCGTCCTCGCCATCGTGCAGTAGCGCATGTCCGAGGTCGTAGAACGGGTCCGCACCACGCGCTTCCCCGAAGTCGATGATGCCTGTGTACGTATATGGCGATCCGGCGATGGGAATGGGGACCTCGCGCTGCGCGCAGAAGATATGGGTGGCGTCGAAATCCCCGTGCGCCAGCGTCGCAGTGATGGCTGCATCCGGGAAACTGGCCCGCCACAGGGCGAACGCCTCGCGGAGCGGCGTGATGCAATCCGCACGCAACAGGTTGGCGGCGACTATCTCCTCCAGTGTGGCGTCGTATTCAGCCAGCCACGTCCCGCGCGTCGTGTGCTCGGCCCGTAGTGTGCCGGTCGTCGCATCCGGCATGTCGATCCAGCCGAATCCGTCGACCGGGATCGCGCCGATTCGGGCGAGGTCTTCCCCTGCCGTTCTCGCGATCTTCGCCATCATGGCGGGCGAGGCGGTTGGGGCGACGTCCTTCAGCGGAATGCCCGGAATGGCACGCGTGAGCGTCGCGGCGCGATCCAGTTCTGGCGGCATGCCTTCCCAGACGACGACTTCCGGTACGCGAACGTTTGCCGCGTGCAGGAGCTGATGGAGGCGCACCTCGCCATCGCGACGTTCGCTGGGTTCCTCGCCAAGCCGCAGGTAGAGCGTCTCCTTGCGGCCGTCCGGCCACACCGCCTCTACCTGCCAGACGGGTGTTGAGGCCCCGCGTGTTGCGGCGAAGAGGGCGAGCGTCGCATCGGGCAGCCAGCGAGTCAGCAGGGCGTGGAGCGAAGCGTCATCGGGGAGTGTTGTGGGCCGGGGAATGAGGGCACCTCACTGGTTGTAGAGTCACCATGCCAAGTGTTCTGTGCCATGATATGAGGGGCGGGTTGGCTCGTCGATTGGCGGCTTTCCCGCGGGTCCTGTGTTATTGCTCCCCGTTTCCAGCCGAAGGATGCCTCCGGTCCATGTCTGTCCATCATCTTGTGCACCGCCGTGCGCCGGCGGTGCCACGCCCGCTGACGCCGTTGGTCGGGCGGGATACAGATGCCGATGCCATTGTCGAGTACCTGCTCGACACAGCCGGCCATGCGCGCATCGTGACGCTGATCGGGCCTGGCGGGGTTGGCAAGACGCGGCTGGCCCTTCATGTCGCAGGTGTGCTGGAGGATCGGGGAGACTTCGCCGATGGCGTGGTCTTCATTCCGCTGGCGCCGGTGCACGATCCTGCACTGCTCCTGCCGACAGTGGGGCAGGCGCTCGGCATCTACGACCTGGAGGCGGGAAGCGGCGAACTGCGCCTGCTCGATCACCTGCATACGCGGCGGATGCTGCTTGTCCTGGACAACGTCGAGCAGATCGTCGACGCCACGGCCGACCTGATCGCTGCGCTCGCCGAGGCCCCCGGCGTCCGCGTTCTCGTCACGTCGCAGATCGCACTCGGAATATCCGGAGAGCAGCGGGTACCGCTCCTGCCGCTCCCGATTCCGGATGCAAGCGAGCATTCGCCAGAAGTGATCCTCGCCACGCCATCCGTGCAGCTCTTCATCCAGCGGGGACGGGCCGTGCGCCGGGATCTCGCCCTCGGAGAGCGGCAGATGGAGTCCATCGCCGCAATCTGCCGCGATCTGGAGGGCTTGCCGCTGGCGATCGAACTGGCGGCTGCCCGCCTGAATATTCTCTCGCCAGAAGCGTTGCTGGCCCGGCTGAACGACCGCCTCCACATCCTGAGCGGCGACCGGCGTGATGTGCCCGATCGCCTGCGGACCATGCGCCATGCCATTGCCTGGAGCTACGAACTGCTGGGAACGGGCGAACAGTGGCTGCTGCGACGGCTTTCGGTCTTCGCGGGGGGAATCCCCCTGGAAGCCGTCGAGGAAATCCCGATGGACTCCGTTCCAGACGGCGAGGATCCGCTCACGCTGCTGGAACACCTGGTCGATCGCAGCTTCCTGCGCCCGATCGAGAGCGCCATCGGCGATCAACGCTACCTGATGTTGGAGACCATTCGCCAGTTCGGGCAGGAACAGCTGGCCGCCCACCCCGGGGAAGAGCGTGCCGCCCGTGAAGGCCATGCCGCATTCTTCGCGTCGTTGGTGGACGCCGCTGCCCCGCATCTGGTCGCGCCCGATCAGGCGACGTGGATGCGGCGACTTGATGACGACCTTGGCAATATCCGGGTGGCGCTGGCATGGTCGTTTGCCGAATCCAACGGTGCGGATGCGCTGACCATCATGTGTGCAACCTGGCGTTACTGGTCGATGTGCGGCCTGTCTTCGGAGGGACGATCCTGGATCGAACAGGCGATTTCGACGGTGGAGCAGACCGAGACGCCTGCCTACGTTTCCGCGTTGAATGGGGCTGGATATCTGGCCGAGGATCAGAACGATCTCGATGCCGCCTGGGCGTTCTTTCAGCGCGCCCAGGAACTGTCGCGTCGTATCGGTGATATCTCCGGACAGTCGCGTGCCGCCACCGGGCTCGGTACCGTCGCGCACGATCGTGGCGATTACGCAACGGCCATTCCCTATCACACCGAGTCGGCGCAACTTTCGGCCTCGATCGGGGCGTTGCGCGATCAGGCCTCTGCCCTGGGGAACCTTGGAGCGGTTGCCTACTATCAGGGTGACTACGATGAGGCGGAATCCTATTGGGGGGAATGCCTGCGCATCCTGCGCCAGACCGGCGATATCCAGGCCACGGCGATGGTCGCCAGCAATATCAGTGCGGTGGCGATGGAGCGGCTGGACTACGACCGCGCCCGCGATATGTTGAACGAGGCATTGGCCTTGCAGCGGCAGATCGGCGATTCGCGCTCGATCGCGTTCACCTATAGCAACCTGGGTGATCTGGCGTCGGTGCAAGGTGACGAGGAGCAGGCGGCGGCATGGTTCGAGGAATCACTGACGCTCTTTCGCCGCTCGGGCGATGTACGCAATGAGGCAATCACCCAGGTATCGCTGGCGGAGATGCTGATCCGGCGGGGCGACCTGGCTGAGGCCGCGACGTTGCTTATCGAGAGCAGCGCCGCATTCCGGCAGGTTTCGGATCGCCTCAGCGCCGCCGAGACGATCGAACAGGCGGCGGTTGTGCTGGCGAAGGCGGGGGTGATGGACGATGCGGCACGTTTCCTCGGTCTCGCCCGCCACCACCACCGCGCACTGGGAGCGCTCACGCGGACGCGGCTGGAAGCCGAGATCGAGGAGATCCGGCCGACGCTGGTGCGTGCGCTCGGGGAAGCCAGGCTCGCGCAGTTGCTTGACGAGGGTGAGCTGCTGGAGATGGAGGCTGCTGTCGCGATGCTGGAGGGACACGCTCCGGCGATTGCGATGGCGTCGAAGCCGGCAGCGAAGACGGATTCCCCGGCGGCGAGGGTTGTGCCGCCGAAACTGGCGAGGCCAGAGCTTCCGCCTGGTGTGGACACCCTCACCGAACGGGAGCTTGAAGTGTTGCGATTGGTCGCGCAGGGGGCCTCTGCACGGGAGATCGGCGAGCAGCTCTTCATCAGCCCTCGCACCGCCTCGACCCATGTCTCGAACATCCTTGGCAAGCTCGGGGTCAGCAATCGCGCGGCAGCCGTTGCCATCGCTACACGCGCCGGCATCGTGTAGGCGACCCAGGTTGAATGGGCGATATACAGCAGAATCCAGAACGATGGCCATTGCCGAAGCGTAGACGCAGCCCTCGCAGCTGCGGCCGGTGATCGCCCGAGGTGGTCCCGGCGATCACCGGCGATCACAAGGATCACCCCTACGAAGGATGTCCACTCGTTCCTGGCAACCGTCTCGAATCCGGCGCTAATGAATGCTGGCCACCGATGACGCGTTTACGGAGGATGCGACGACCATTTCGGACTCTGCCTACCGATACCCGAGGTCGCGAAGGGCTGCCCACGCACCCGGCAGGTCGAGGTCACGGGCGGCGTAACCTGCCGTGAGGAGATCGTCGCCCAGGAACTGGTCGAATTTCTCCTTCTCCTTGACCGTCACCCCCGCCGCCAGTTCCTCCGCGTCCGGCATCGCGCTCCCCGCCATCTCCCGGAAGAGCCGCCGGATGTGCTCCGGACTCGCATCGCGGCAGACGATCGCCACCCCCTCCATCCCGACGTTGATCGCGCGCTGGGCGAGCAACATCATCAGTGTGTTCATCACCCGGTCGCCGCGCCACGGAAACACGAACGAGTCGCCACCCCAACTGTAGACCGGTTCCTCCTTCAGCCGCAGGTGCCGGTAGGCAGCCCGCCCTTCCGCGAGCAACTGCTTCGCGTTGCGGTCGAGATAGATCGGAATCTCTGCCGATTCGTAGAAATCGCGCATGCGCAGGCGTACCCCGTCGTCGATGGCCGCCTTGCTGCCGGAGAACGAGGGCGGATCGCCGCCGCTGGAACGCTCCAGTTCGATGATGCGGGCGGTCTGGTCGATCTCCACGATCCGCCACCGGCTCGCCGCGAAGACGATCAGTTGCCCCACCACCAGCGGGAACTCCACCGGGAGCGTGCCGATCTCCTTGCCGCCCGAGACGACGCGATATTCCTCCGGCGTCACGAAGGCCGTGTAGAAACTGTAGTGATTGACCAGTCGCTCGCCCTCGACACCGTGGAGCAGCAGGCCGTCCGAGGCCTGCACGATCAGGTCGTGCTCCCCGAGGTCGCGAAGGAGTTGGGCGAACATCGGTTTCGCGACATGGACGAACGGTCCCTCCTCGCACAGGGCGCTGTAGAGCTGCTTTGCGGTCGCGCCGCCGTGCTGGGCAATCGTCGAAAGGACCTGCTGCACGAGGGTCGACAGATGCAGTCCGCGCGTGTTCGGCGGCTCGTACCACTTCGCCAGTAGCAGGTCGACCGCCGCGACCGCCTGGAAGGTTTCCGAGCGAAGCTGATCGACCGGATGCGTGTTCTTCGTCAGCGCTTCTTCGGTGATGTAAATCCGCAAGGTCGACGGCTGGCCGCGCCGTCCGGAGCGACCGACGCGCTGGCGCAGCCCGGCGACGCTGTTCGGCGCGGCGATCTGGGCGATGGCGTCCGCTGAGCCGATATCGATACCCATCTCCAGCGTGGATGTGCAGATCGCGGTGGCGTGGATATCGCTCGCCTTCAGCATGCGCTCGACATCCTCACGCAATTCCTTCGAGAGGCTGCCGTGATGGGGGTAGAACTCGTTCGGCACGCGGGCGTCCTCGCAGGCGCGGCGGAGGCGGTCGGCGTAGACTTCGACTCGCTCCTTGGTGTTCGTGAAGACGAGGTTGTCCTTGCCGCGCAGGGTCTTGAAGATGTGCTCGGCGATCGTCACCGTGTCGTCCGGAGCGCCGGATTCGTCCTCATTCCCCGGCGCGGATGATTCCGCGACGACGAGCTCGCCGCGCAGTTCCGGCGGCAGGCTGTCCCCGGCGGCGAGCAGCGCCTCCTTCCTGGCCTCCAGGTGCGCGACGATTTCCCTGGCTTCGCGGTCGGCGATGGTGGCGTAGATGCCCATCGGACCGCGCTCGGTCGGACCTTTCACCGCCTGCTTGAAATAGCCGCGGATTTGCAGGCGCAGCTCGGCGCGGTCGTCGTCGACGCTGCCGATCACCGCCACGTCGCCGCCGTGGCCGGGACGCAGGAACTCGGCGGCGGCGCGCGGATCGGCCAGCGTCGCGGAAAGCGCGATGCGCGGGACGTGACGCCGGATCGCCAGTTCCAGCCGGTGCAGGAGCGATTGCACCTGGGCGCCGCGTTCGGTGCCGATGAAGGCGTGCAATTCGTCGATCACGATGTAGCGCAGGCCCGCAAAGATCGCCGGGATGCGCGTGCCATAGTTGACGAAGAGGGCTTCCAGCGACTCCGGCGTCACGAGCACGATCCCGTCCGGCTGCTTCAGGAGCTGGGTGCGGTCGCGCCCGGTGACATCGCCGTGCCGCCGGTAGAGCGGCAGGTCGATCGCCTCCGCTATCGGGTCGAGGCGGTCGGCCTGATCGTTGATGAGCGCCTTCAGCGGGGAGATCATCAGGGCCTTCACGCCGAGATCGGATGTTCCGTCATCTTCCTGGACGGCGAGTGTGGAGAAGATCGGCAGCCAGGCGGCTTCCGTCTTGCCGCCGGCCGTCGCCGCGCTGACGATCACGTCACTCTGCGCATCGATGATCGGCCCGATCGCGTGGGCCTGGATTGGGCGCAACTGCTCCCAGCCCTCGTCCCAGATCCAGCGCTGGATCTTCGGGTGCAGGCGGGTGAAGGCGTCCGTATAGTCTGGCTCGCCGTCGTGGCCGCTACGACGGCTAGAGTGTGAAGGTCGCGAGGTCGTCATCGTCGTTCGCCGGGGCGCTCGGCTTCGCGGAAACGTCGTCGCCGGCAACCGAGCCGATCGGCATCAGGTCCGGGTTCTCGTCCGCGCTGATCTCGACCGTGTCGAAGAGGTCGGTCCAGACGGCATCCGGATTCTGCTCCAGCACGGCGAGCAGGTCGAGGAAGGCCTTGATCGTGTTGCGCGGCGTCCGGAAGTAGGCATCGCCGATCCGGTTCGAGAGGTGCGTCATGAACGCCTGGATACCGCTGTCCGGGATCAGGTACGCGGCAGGATCGCCGCTCGCCTGGACGTGCCGCAGCTTCGTAAGCAGCACGTAGAAGTCCTCTGGCGTCAGGCTGGCGAGGCGGACGATTGGGCCGGAGTAGTCGACCAGGCCATCGCGGGCGAACCGATTCTCCGCCAGGCGCGATTGCAGGGCGGCATAGGAATAGAGACCGCGGCGGGTGTCCAGCAGGAAATCCGGCGTTCCCCCGAACACGAAGCCGAGTCCGGCGGCGGTCCCTTGGAGCGCGTCGTTCAGGATGCGCAGGATCTGCTCGTAATTGGCGTTGCGGGCCTGGGTGTTGGCGAGCTTGTAGAGGTTCACCATCTCGTCCATCACCACGAGCAGGCCGCCGAACCCCGCCAACCGCACGAAGCGGGCGAGCAGCTTCAGCATGTCGTAGAGGTTGCCGTCGTCGATGATCGTGCGTACACCCAGGGCATTGCGGGCATCGGTGCGGGTGCTGAACTCGCCGCGCAACCAGCGCACGGCGTCGCTCTTCAGCTGCTCGTTACCGGTGTCGTGCCCTTCCCAGTAGCGGGCGATGACCTCAGCGAAATCGTAGCCGCCGGTGAGCTCGGTCAACTGCTCCAGGTTGCGGCGGATGACGGTGTCCGGGTCTTCGCCGGTCGCGCGGGCGTCGGTGAGGGCCTGTGTGACGAAGCGCTCGACCACGCTGGTCATCGCGCCGCCGTCCGGCTTGGCGCGGGTGGCCATGTTGCGCATCAGCTCGGTGTAGAGGCTGCGTGCCTGGCCGCCGGTCGCGTGGAGTCGGCGGTCTGGCGAGAGGTCGGCGTGGATGGTGACGAGCTTCTGCTGCAACGCGACCGAGCGGATGACGTGCAGGAAGAAGGTCTTGCCAGACCCGTACTCGCCGATCACGAACCGTACTGCCGAGCCGCCGTCGGCGATGCGCTGGACATCGGCGAGCAAGGCGCGAACCTCGTTGACGCGCCCGACCTGGACGTGCTGCTGCCCGGCGCGCGGCACAACGCCGGCCCGCAACGCCTGGAGCAGGGCGTCGCGTTCGCGCGGACGGATTGGCTGGGAAACGGCGGTCGGGCTGGACGAATCGATCATGGAAAGGGGCTCCGGGAGCGGATGGCCGGATGGGTGGCGCAATGGAGGGCGCGTCCGCAGAGGCGAACGCACGTTCGCTCCATTCTACTGTACGGTGTCTCGTCGCTCGGATGTCACGTAAGCGCCGTTCGTATGGTGTCAGGCGTTCGGTCCCGTCGCGCGTAGGGGCAACCTGGTGTTCACCCGGCGTGCCATCGCGATGGATGGCGCGGGTCCTTATAGTGGCAGATAGGGCAGAAGTGTCGGGTCGATGGAGAGGAAGTCCGGGATGTCGCCGTCGATTAGTGGCTCGCCAGCGATATCCAGCGCCCATTCGTTCAAGGCGTCGATGGCTCCGGCCAGCAACAAGTGATGCGTTGCGGCAAGGGCTTCGGCGTCGGCGGTCGTCCAACGCTCCTGCCGGACAAGGTCGCGAAGGAACGCGCTGTGGGCGGTATCCAGCCCGTCGGCCGGCGGGAGCGTCGAAGTTGTCTCTGTTTGGGAAACGGATGTGTCCCGTGGGGCGGTATCCGGAATCTCCTCATTCAGGAGATCCCCGAGCAGTGCGGACACCGCCTCGCTCTCCTCCTGCGTGCGGGAGATGGCGTTCTGGTCCAGGCGCATTGCGGCGGTCGCTTTTGTGCAACCGCTTGATGACAGTGGTGATGGAATGGCCGTGACGACCGCGTGGAGGTGGCCGGGAACGTCCGCCGGATCGAGTCGCAACGTCCGGAACTGCTTCTGGAGCAGGGTCACGACCTTCAGGGGAAGATCGTTCCGTCCCTCTGCCGCAATCCGCACGAGGATGTCCCCAATGCGCTCGCGCTCCCCGGCATGCAGGACGTCGAGCCGGCGCTTGAGGCCGGACGGCTTCGGGTCCAGCGGGGAGATGCGGGCAATTGCTGCCTGCACGCGCATGGACTCCAGTGGGGAGAGCGTGACCGCGGTGCCGATCGTCCGGGAGAGCAGGGACCGCTCAGGATTCGTCAAGGTCCGCGCCGGATCGTCCGTCGTGAGCAATGGCGCGCCCAGCACGAGCACGAGCGCGGCAATCTCGCCGGGCGTCGACGGCTCGCGTAACGCCACGCCTTCGGTCCCGTCCGGCGCCCGGAAGATCGCGACCGGCATCCGGCTGGTGAGCGGCGCGCCCTCGAAGCGGATATCCGGTTCCATCCCGGCGCCGAAGCGCTCCAGGACCTGCGCCAGCATCTCGCTCTCGCCCTTCGTCAGGCGGTCCGGCGGGTCCTGTCCCCACAGGGTGATGAGGTCCGTGCCCGGCACGACGCCGATGCTTCCGGGAGCCGGTTCCTCGTACTCCCCGAGTGTGAGGGCCAGCCAGGTCCGCATACGGTGCGCAGCGGGCAGGTCGCTCTCCAACAGGAGGGCGGGAACGTGCAACAGCGACATCGTCGTGCCTTCGCGCGTCGGGTTGCGGGCGAGCCAGCGTGCGTACGGCTCCAGATCGTGACAGACCCATGCGACGTAGGAGCTCAGCTTCACGCCCATCCCCCGGCGCAGGAAGACATCCGGCAAACCGGGCACCGTGATGCGTGGGCGCGGCACACCCGCATTCAACGGGTCGTAGACCGGGCTCAGGTCGCCGAGTCCGGTGCGGACCGAAATGCCGGCACCTTCTCCTTGCCGGTAGCGGGCGAGGAAGAGATGCTGGACTTCGTCCGGGCAGCGCGTGACGGTGGACGTGAACGGCATGTCCGCGCGATACCATGCCCATGCCAGCGCCCAGTCCGGAGGGATCGGCTCGCCTGCCGCCACGAGGATGCCAAGCCCGATGCTCAGCTCCAGCGGCACGCGATCGCGGTCCGGATCGAGGCGCGGCGGTGCGGCGAAGGCGTCGCCGTCCCGCAGTACGAGATTCAGAAGCGCCAGCAGGCGGGTGGCGTTCCCCAACGCCAGATGCGGCCCGTAGGCGTCCACAAGACCAGCCACCTCGTCGCGGATGGCCCGGACTTCCGCCTCCTGATGGGGCGCGACCGGACCGGTGATGCCGAGGTCCGTGAAGAGACGCCGTTCCAGCCCGCAGAGGTAGAGGCTTGGAAAGCTGTCCGGCGCTCCGGCATCGCGCCGCCCGGTGGCGATCCACGCCAGGTACGCGCCGCGCATCGTGGGCGTCATGGCGCCCCATGGCTGCCAGGTGTACGTGCCGGCGTTCGCGCGGGGCGGTTGGTCGGGTGCGACCTCCCGAGCCGGATCGATGGCCGAAGGCTCGAAGGCCGGATGGTAGATATCTTCCTGCATTCCGGCGTAGACCATCGGGTCGGTTAGCGTGTAGCCGCCGATCTGGATGCGCTCGCCGTGTCCGACCCACACCAGCGTTTCTTCCGGATCGTCGCCGAGCAGGTCGCCCTCGAAGTCGTAGAGGACGATCCCGCGTCCGCGCGGATCGGGACGGTCCCGCCGTTGGAAACGCCACGAGGATCGCCGGGCGCTCACGATGCGCTCCCTTTCCCGGTGGTGGCGAGCATGGCGGCGAGCACGTCGCGGTCGAGTGAAAGGTGATCGCCGTCGTCCACGAGCAGCGGCTCATCGGCGATGTCCAGTGCGGCCTCGTTCAGCACGTCGATCGCCCCGGCGCCGAGCACCCGATGGTCTTGCGCCAGTGTTTCCAACGTCTCGTTCGTCCAGGCGGATGGCTCGGATGTGGCGAGCGCGCGCAGCATGGCGGAATGGGGCGCGTCCAGTCCGGCAATGCGTGTAGCAGCGTCCACGTCCGGTGCGGGCGTCGATGCGTTGCCATCCATATCCTCGGTGAGGAGTTCGCCCAGGATACCGGCGACCACCGCGGTTGCCTGCTCGGTAGCGGCGATCGCCGCGCGGTCGAGCGTGAGTTTGCCAGGCATTGCCGCTTTTGAAGTTCGGCCGGCGTTCCGGGAAGCAGGCCTTGCGGCCTCCCTGGTCATGGCACCGAAGAGCCTGCTCGGCACCTCCTGCGGATCGAGGCCCAGGGTGCGGGCGATCTTCTGGACGAGCGTGACGACCGGCGGCTCGACCGTGCCATGGCGGGTCGCGACACCGATTGCGAAGTCGCCGATCCGGTCGCGCTCCTCTTCGGAGAGCGGATCGATGAATGCCTTGAGCCCGGTGATCTTCACCGGTTCGTCACGCTGGGCGAGGGATGCCAATCCAGCCTGGAGCCGAACGGCTTCCGTCGGGTCTGGCGCAAAGGCTGCCACGACCTCGGCCGCGAGGTGTGCGGCGGTTTCCGCGTCGAATTCGCCGTCCTGCGCAACGATGGCAGCTCCGAATTGCGCCGCGACCACTGTCGCGTTCCACGCTGGGCTGGGCGCATCCGGCACCGCGTCTCCCGTGCGGAAGACGGTGAGATCGTCCTTCGACGAGCGCAGTCCCGGCCACTTGCCATAGCGTGCGTCCGGTTCTGCACCGAATCCGAAGCGGCCGATCAGCGCAACGAACGCCTTGCGATCCTTCGGAGCGAGTTGCTGCGTTGCCAGGGCTCCATCCCATGCGTGCGACCACCAGAGCTCCACGAGATCGCGATCGGGGATGACCGCCAAGATCTGGTCGCCAAGGGTGAGCTCGAGCGTCCGCAGTGCCTCGCCGATGGCAGGATGGTCTCGCGTCTGGAGCACGGGCGGCAGCAAGGCCGCCAGGGACAACGATTCGTCGACGGTGAACGACCGGTTGACGGCGCGCGCGTAGGGGCCGAGATCGTTCCAGACCTGCTCGGCGATCGGCCGGAGCTTCTGGCCGGCGGTGGGCCGTTTGAAGATATCCGGAATCCCGGCGAGGTTGATCCGTACTGGCCCGATGGAGGGGTTGGACGCGTAGTAGTCCAGTGTGACGGTTCGCTTGCCGGGCCGGAACGTCAATCCCTCACCGAAGGCCTCGGTGTAGCGGTGGGCGAAGACGGCGCGATATTCGTCCGGCGTACGCAGCAGGGCGGACCGGATGACGACATCGCGCCGGTACCATGCCCACACCGCCGCCCAATCCGCCGGAACCGGTCGTTTCTGGAGCGCGAACCGGCCAAGCCCGAACCGGAGCAGGGTCGGTTCCTCCCAGCTCGCCGGGTCGATGTCCGGGGCCGGAAGCTCGTCCTCGGAATCGAGCAGCAAGATGGCGAGCATATCGAGCAGGGCATCGACGAAGCCGGGGACCATGCGGCTGGTGTAGGCATCCCGCAAGGCCTGCAGTTCGGCGGCGATTGCCGGAAGCTCGGCTTCCACGAGGGGATCGACGCCGAAGTCGACCAGCATGCGGCGTTCGAGACCGTGCAGGTACAGCCGGATGAAGGAGCGATCTGCGTCCGGGGCGCGGCGGCCGCCAGCCAGCCAGGCGAGATAGTTGTAGCGTTGGTCGGGCGCGAGATCGCGGAACGTGCGGGCGTAGTAGGCGGGAAGTGCGGTCGTCTGCCGGCCAGCGACCGGCAGTGCCGGGTCGATCTCGGACGGTTCGGAGACGACGTTCCAATGGGCTCCCGGCTCGGCGACGTACACCATCGCGCCGGTGATGTCGAAGCCCTGCACCACGGTCCGTTCCGTTGGGAAAGGGCCGATCCAGCGCGGAGCGGGCGGGTCATCGTCCGCCCGTCCGAACAGGAACTGCCATGCTGGTTCCTGCCAATGTCCGCTCATCGATCCTCGCTCCGTGTCATGCCTGGCCGGTTCTCTGGCGTGTCACCCTACACCGAATTCGGTGGAGAAACCATCTCCAGCACATCCGGCAACACGGCAGGATCGACGCTCAATGCGCCATCCGGTTCCTCCAGCAGGAGCGGATCGCCCGCGTGCTCGAAGCCCAGCTCGTTCACCAGGTCCAGGGCGGCGTTCGGCATCATCCCGTGCTGGGCCACCAGTGCGGCGAAGGCCTCGGCGGTCCACCGTTCCTGCGCCGCGAGCGCCCGCAGCAATGCCGCTGGCGAGATCTCGGCTGGGGTGATGCTGGTCGTTGCAGGCGTCGTGGTTGGTGCGGCGGAGGACGATGTCGCGGATTCCTCCGCCAGCAAGTCGCCCAACAGGGCCGAGACGGCGTCGGTATCCGCAATCTTTCGCGCGATCGCACCCGGATCGAGCGCTACGTCAGGCTCTGGAGGATGCGCATTCGCGTCTGGCGGCTTCGGAATACGTATCCGGGGTGTTTCCGGAGTAGCTGCCCGGACGACGACCGGCTCATCGCCCGTGGGCGGCGGCGTGCGGGCGGCAGGTTTCGCGCGGCGGGGCGATGCGGTCTTTGGGTTCGGTACGGCGGGCGTGGGTTCGAGATTGCCGCCGGTCATCACGGCGTGGAGATCGCTGGCGACACGGTCCGGATCGCGGCCGAGCAGCTTCCATATCTTTTGCAGCGTCATCACCTCGCCTGGTGCAACGGTTCCGTCGGCGTCCACAATCTGGAGCAGACCGCGGGCGAGGTGGTCGCGCTCGCCGGGGGAGAGTGGGGCGATCCGCTTCCTCATCCCGGCCAGGGTGCGTTCGGATGCTGGCTGTGAGGCCAGCCAGACCATGCGTGCTCCGAGCCGGCGTTCCTCCAGCGGCGAGAGGGTATAGGAAGCGTGGAGATGATCGCGCATGGCCGCGAATTCGGAGGCTGACGCCGCGCCATCGGCCTCCCCGAGGATTGCCGCGAGCTGGACGAGAATGGCCGCCTGGGCATACGGGCCGTCGTCCGGGACGGCGGTATCGGCTGGCGTGGACAACCCGTCCGGCAGGCGGAAGATGGCCATGGTGGCGCCTGGCGTCAGCGTTGTGCCGGTGCGGGGATCGGGTTCGATCCCGTATCCCAGCCGGGCGAGGGCAGTCGCGAACGCGGACGCCTCACCTTTCGTCAGTTTCTCCGGCAATGTCGCCTGGTTGCCCACCCAGATCCGGAGCAGCGCATCGCCCGGAACGGCGGCGATGGGAGCATTTCCCAGGAGGGCAGTCAGGTCGGCGGACGCCTTGGCGGCGTGTGGTGAAGTGGGACCGGCAAGCGCATCTGGCAGTATCGCCCAGGCGGCGAGCGATCCCCGGCGGTCCGGGTTGCGGCCCAGCCAGCGGCTGTAGGCATCCAGCTCGTCGGTGATGGCTGGGAGCATCGTCGCCAGCGGGCGATAGCGCCGTGAATGGGCCAGGACATCGGGGAGGATCGTGAATTCGATCTGCTGCGTGCCGATGGTGGCGTTGAACGGGATGACCTCGTGTTCCAGCCGGTCGAAGGCCGCCGGATCGAGGATGAGCCCATCGCCGTAGTGCTCGTGGTACCGGATGGCGAACAGGGAGGCCAGGTCGTCCGGGCAGCGGATGGCCGGTGTGCGGACGGAGATCTCCGGTGCATACCACGCCCAGGCCAGCGCCCAATCGGCGGGGATCGGTTCGCGGGCAAGCGCGACAATGCCAAGTCCGATTGCCAGCGAGACGGGCGGAATACCGTTCTCCGGTCTCAGCGGCGGTGGGAGAGGCAACGTCCCGGCCAGCGCGGGAATCGTGCCCGCGTCATGCCGCATCCGGTCCTTGATGGCGCCTTCCACCAGCACGAGGTCGATGAGCCCGAGCATCTGTTCGCAGGCGGTCCGGAAACGCTCGTTCGCGGCTCCATAGGTGGCATGCAGCGCCGCGAGTTCGGCCCGGATGGCGGGGAGTTCGCCGATGCTCAGCGCGGCCTTCCGGTCGAGGAGCAGGCGGCGTTCGATTCCATAGAGATACAGGAACGGATAGCCGGTCGGGATGTCCGGATCGCGCCGTCCGCCGGCCAGCCATCGCAGGTAGATGCCTCGCTGGTGCGGCTGGATGCCCGCATAGGATGGCCAGTAGGGGAGGTCGCTGTCCGAAGTGACTGGATCCGGCAAGGTGACCGGTAGGCTGGGATCGATGAGCGATGGTTCGGGTCCGCTGGCTCCCGCTGACAGGCGCTCTCCGATGTAGAGCAAGCCGCCGCGGATCGTGAGCTCCCGGAGCTCGAGTTGCTCATTCGCCCCGATCCAGCGCGCGTTGTCCGGCAGGGCCGGTCGGGTGCGGAACGGCGGGGCGGTGGTGGATAGACGTGGGGCTGTGCCCGTTGCCGGGGGCTTCTTCGCGGTGCGGGCCGGGGCCTTGGCGGGGTGAGGGGGCTTCCTGGCCGGGGATCGCTTCGGCTTTGCCGGTCTCGGTGGCGGATTGGGTGCGAAGACCTTCTTGAGCCAGTCGACGATGCCCATGTGTGGCGTTCCCCCAGCGCAACGCGTGTCCCGGTCCGGGAGCGTCCATCCTAGCAGGCGGCGCGAATGGGAACGCGACGATCCCTACAGCGAGCTCATCACCCGTTCGAGGAATTGGTGCGTCCGCTCCTCCTGCGGATGGCGGAAGAACTGCTCTGGCGGGCCTTGCTCCAGGATCGCGCCGCCGTCGAGGAAGACCACGCGGTCGGCGATGCGGCGGGCGAACGCCATCTGGTGTGTCGCCAGCATCATCGTCATGCCCAATCCTTTCAGTTCCACGATGATGTCCAGCACCTCGCCGACCATCTCCGGGTCGAGCGCGGAGGTGATCTCGTCGAGCAGCAGGACTTCCGGCCGCATCGCCAGCGCCCGCACCACCGCAACCCGCTGTTGCTGCCCGCCGGAGAGGCGGTCCGGATACTCCTTGAGCTTGTCCCGCAGGCCGAAGCGTTCCAGCAACTGCTCGGCTTCCGCCTCTGCCTCCGCGCGGGAGATGCGCAGCACCTTGCGCGGCCCGAGCGTGATGTTCTTCAGCACGTTCATGTGCGGGAAGAGGTTGTAGGATTGGAAGACGAGGCCGACGCGCCGCCGGATCGCGTCCGTTTTCACGCCGGGTGCGGTGATCTCCGCGCCGTTCAGTACGATCCGCCCGGCCTGGATCGGCTCCAGCAGGTTCGTGCAGCGCAGCAGGGTCGATTTGCCGCAGCCGGACGCGCCGATCAGGCAGATCACCTCGTGGTTCGCCACCTGCAGGTTCACGTTCCGCAGGACGAGATGATCGCCGAAGGCCTTGTAGACGGCTTCGTAGGAAAGCATCGGCATAGCGGCGTCTGCAGGGATCGGCGTGGCAGCGGTCATACCAGGCCTCCCACCTGCCGGTCGCGCGAGGTGCGTTCCATCAGGAAGTCGGTGAGGCGGGCGAGCGGGATGGTGACGAGGATGAAGAGCAATGCCGCTGCGAGGAAGCTCGTGTAGTTGAAATGCAACGAGGAGTAGATCTGGGCCTGGCGTGTAGCGTCCAGCGGTCCGATCGTCGCGACGAGCGACGTTTCCTTCTGCAGTCCGACGAAGCCGCTGATGAGCGGCGGGATCACCCGGCGCACCCCCTGGGGTAGCACGACGGAGGTGAAGGTCTGGAATCCGGTGAGCCCGAGCGACCGCGCCGCCGCGCGCTGGCTGGGATGGATCGACTCGATCCCGGCGCGGAATGTCTCCGCCGTGTAGGCCGACGACGTGATGATGACGGCAACCGTTCCCCAGAAGACCGGGGAACTCGGCAGCCCCGCGATGCGCAGGCCGGGCATCCCGAACCCGAGCGTCAGGATTACCAGCAGGGCCGGCGCGCCCCGGAAGAGATCGATGAACCCGATCGCCAGTGCGCGCACGGGGAAAAGCGCCGGATTCTTCGTGCCACGCGCGATCGCCAGCAGGAGTCCACAGAGCAGCACGATCGGTTCCGCGATCGTGAAGATGCGGACATTCAGCTTGAAGCCATCCACGACCTTGGGCCAGGCAGCCTTGAAGTCGCTTGCGCTGAAGAAGGCTGCTTGCACGCTCGCCCAACCCTCGCTGCGCAGGAGCAGCCAGCGGAGTACGAGAACGAGCAGCACCGTGCTGATCGTGGCGATGGCGGTCGAGCGCAGGATTTCCGGACGCCGCCAGAGAGGGGGCTTCCGAAGCAGGCGTGCAAGCTCCTCTGCCGACAATGGGGCGGAGGCCGGGGATGAAGAGACGTCCATGAGCAATCGGGTCCGTCAGGGAAGGGAAGGCCGGGCGTGCTCGTCCAGCCTTCCCACGGGCCAATCTCATCGTGCGAACGGTGTGGAGACTACTCCGTGTAGGTGAAGATACCCGGCGGTACCGGAATCCACTCCGCCGCCAGCGCATCGCGGGTGCCGGTGTCGATGACCTCGGCAATCGCCTTGTTGACATAGGGCACGAGACCGTTGCCCTTTTCGAAGACGAGGCCCATGCCATCGCCCTGCGTGCCTGGCAGCAGACCGCCCAGCGCGAGGTCGTCGAACTGGATGGTGGTGTTGTAAATGCCGATGCTCAGCGTCTGGATGCCGAGATCGCAGGTGCCATTTTCCAGCGCGGTAAGGGAATCGGCATTCGTGTCGAACACCAGCGGGTCCTTCTCCGGCTTGATCGTGTCCATGATGTAGGTCAGGTAGGTGGTGCCGACCTGGGTGCCGAACTGGAACTTGCGGAGATCCTCCAGCGAGCGGGCCTCCAGGACCGGCGAATCCTTCTTCGTCACCACCACCAACGCCTCGTGGTAGTAGGCGTCGCTGAAATCGACGGCCTTCGCGCGATCCTCGGTGATGGAGACCTCGGCGAGGTAGAAGTCGAACGGCTTCGGTCCCGGCGCGTAGGACTGGTTGAAGGATGTGCGGCCCCATTCGACCTGGTCCTTCGTGAAGCCGAGCGCGGTGGCGACGGCGTAGACGAACGCGCTTTCGAAGCCTTTGCCATTCTCCGGCTTGTCGTCGACGAACCACGGCTCGTAGACCGGCTCGTCGGTATGGACGGTGAGCTTGCCGGGATTCTTCAGCGGCAGTTCGTCGATGCTGCCGACGACCGGCACGATCGCGGCCGGCGATGCCGCCGGTGACGCGACTGGCGAGGCGCCGGGTGTGGCGTCCTGTGCGAAGACGCCGGGCGCAGTACGGGCGAGTGCCCCGATGGCGAGCGTGGCGCCCGCGCCCCGGATGACGGTGCGACGTGACGTGGACATGCGGCAATCTTCCTTCCGAAAAGGCCAAGCGCGACGTTCGCCCGCAGTCCGGTCACGGGAGCAGTCACCAAGGCGTCCCAAATGCCAACGTCTTCCATCTTATACGGATTGTGAGGGTAGTGGTAGGACGATCGGGTGGCGGCGCGAACGCCAGAATCCGTATTTCTCCGGATGTGTTGCGGTTGGAGGGGGCATACCCTCGTGGGCACGTGTCTGGGTGGTTGGCCCGGCACGACGCGATTCACGATGGAAGGGTCCTCTTCATGGTTTCATCGCCGCCTGCGACTGATTCCCCCACATTGCTTCCCACAATCCTGCGCCTGATGGGCGGTTACCAGGTTACGCAAGCCGTCCACGTGATGGCTCGCTTGCGGATCGCCGACATCCTGCGCGACGGACCGCTTCCGGTGGAGGCCATCGCGGAACGATGCGATGCCGATCCGGATACCCTCCGGCGACTCCTCCGCGCGCTGGCAGGTATCGATGTGCTCCACCTGGACGACGAGGGACGCTACGCGATCACGCCTCTCGGCGCCCTGCTGCGAACCGATCATCCACAATCGGTCTGGGCTGCAGCCGAGCTGATCGGCGATCCCCTCCGCTGGGATACCTGGGAGGATTTGTACCGGACGATCAGGACTGGGGAAAGCGCCTTCGAGCGCGTGCATGGGATGCCGCTCTTCGCGTATCTCGCCGAGCATCCCGATCTCTCGGCGAGATTCGATGATGTGATGACGATGTCCACGCGGCTCTCGATGCCGGGCGTGCTCGATGCCTGCGATTTCAGCGCGTCACGCTGCATTGTCGATGTGGGCGGCGGTCAGGGGGAGTTCTTGCGTGAGGTGCTTCGTCGCTATCCCGAGGCGCGAGGTATCGTGTTCGACCTCCCCCATTTGCGCGAAGCACGCGAGATCGCCGGTACGCCGGAAGCGGACCGGGTCACGGTCGTTAGCGGCGACATGTTCGAGTCCGTGCCCGCGGGCGGCGATGCCTATACGCTCCGGAGGGTCCTGCACGACTGGCCCGACGACGCTTGCCGGCGCCTCTTGCGCAATTGCCGCCAGGCGATCGCTCCGGACGGGAGTCTGCTCGTCGTGGATATGGTTGTCCCGGAAGACGGGAGCAATGCTCCCATGAACTGGAACGACCTCCATCTGCTGATGATGTGTGGCGGCAAGGAGCGGACTCGGGACGAATTCGCGACGCTTTTCGCCGAAACGGGATTCCGGCTGGTGGACGTACATCCGGCGGGCAGCGTCTCGGTCATCGAGGGTGTTCCCGTCTGAGCCTGGCTCCCGCGCACGATCGAGCCAGACATGCCAGACATAGGGAAGGGAGCCCGCATTGCTGGGCTCCCTTCGTTGCTGGTGTTGATGATGAGATTCCCGGGAACGCGAGCTACACCCTGCGGGGCACGACGTGCGCCGGGATCGGGCTCTGGTACGGCCGATCCTTGGTGGAGGCTGCGAACTCCGCCTTCGCCGCTTCCAGCAGGTCCGGGTTCAGGACCAGGTCTGCCGCCATGATCGCCATCGCCTTCGCGGCGTGCAGCATGCCCTTGTGGCCGATCGACATCCCCGCCGTCGCCGTGTTCGCCCAGCTATGGCCGGGGACACCCAGCGGGAAGCATGCGGTCCGCAGTTGCACGGTTGGCGTGTTCCACGAGACATCGGCGACATCGGTGCCGCCCTGGCGCACCTCGTCGGGGCCGAATGGCGGGTAGATCTCACCGGTCATCCCGGCATTCAGCAGGTTGTCGGGCAGATGCTCCTTGCGGATGGTGCCGAGCCGCTGTGCCTCTGGATAGGCGGACGCGATCTCGCGGGCGAACGCCTTCTCTTCGTCCGTGAACGTGATCGGGCCGATCTCATGAAGGACCTCAGTCATATGGTTCACGAGGGTCGTGTTCGGCAACAGGTTGTAGATGCCGGAGATGAATTCCTCGGTGACGGTGGTCTCCGTCATCAGGGCCGCACCCTCGGCGATCTTGCGGATACGATCCGTGAGCTCGTTCACCTGGTATCGCTCGGGCGAACGCACGTAGTACCAGACCTCGCAATCGTCCGGCACCACATTCGGCGCACCGCCGCCATTCGTGATGACGTAATGGATGCGCGCGGCGTCAATCGTGTGCTCGCGCAGGAAATTCACGCCGACGTTCATCAACTCGACCGCATCCAGCGCTGAACGGCCGGTCTCCGGATTGCCAGCGGCGTGGGCGGTGCGGCCCCGGAAGCGGAACTTCAGGTTGTCCGAGGCGAGGTTGGTATTCCCACTGGCCGCATTGGCCTGCCCGGGATGCCAGCAGAGGGCAAAGTCGAGGTCATCGAAACACCCGGCACGGGCCATGAAGTTCTTGCCTTCGACGGTTTCCTCGGCCGGGCAGCCGTAGTAGCGGACCGTTCCCGGGGTATCGGTCGCGATCAGCCAGGCCTTGATGACGCTAGCAGCCGCGAGCGATCCGGTGCCGAGCAGGTTGTGCCCGCAGCCGTGCCCCGGCCCATTCGCCACGATCGGCGTCTGGGTCGGACATCGCTCCTGTGAGAGACCGGGCAGGGCATCGTACTCGCCGAGGAAACCGAAGGTGAGCCCGCCGCTGCCGTGAGTGTATTCGGCGACGAAGGCCGTTGGCAGGTCGGCGATGCCCATGGTGATCGTGAAACCATCGGCGGCGAGATCGTCTGCCTGGAGTTTCGCGGACTTCGACTCGCGCAGCGCCAGCTCCGGGTGCTCCCAGATCTGGTTCGCGATCGCGATGAACCGCCCTTCGCGTTCGTCGAGCCAATCGACGATGTTCTCCACGGGTGTGCTTGGTGGTGCTGCGACCATGTGATGCGTGTCCTTCCATGAGGAGTGAGGAACGAGAAATGAGAAGTGAAGACCGAGAGCGCCGGTCCTCTTCATCAGTGTCTGTGCCGTTCCTCGTTCCTCACTCCTATCGCCTCACTCCTCAGACTTTGCGTGGCACGACGTGCGCCGGGATCGGGCTGACGTACGGGCGGCCCTTGGTCGATTCCGCGAACTCGGTCTTCGCGGCCTCCAGCACGTCCGGGTTCAGCAACAGGTCCGCCGCCGCGAGGGCCATCGCCTTTGCCGCCAGCAGCATCCCCTTGTGCCCGATCGACATCCCGGCGGTGGCGGTGTTCGCCCAGCTGTGGCCGGGCGCTCCGAGCACGAAGCACGCGGTGCCGAGCTGGACGGTCGGGGTGTTCCAGGAGATATCGGCGACATCGGTGCCGCCCATCATCAGTTCGCCGAAGTCGAGCGTCGGGTAGATCTCACCGGTCACGCCCTTGTCGGCGAGGTCGAGCGGCAGGTGTTCGGAGGTGAGGACGCCCTCCCGCAATTCGAGTGGGTAGGCGGATGCGATTTCCTGGGCGAAGGCGATCTCCTCGTCCGTGAAGTCGATCGGACCGAGCGCCTGCAGGTGCTGTTTCATGCGGTCGACCAGCACGCGATTCGGGAGCAGGTTGTAGATGCCGGAGATGAACTCCTCGGTGACGGTCGTCTCCGTCATCATCGCCGCGCCCTCGGCGATCTTGCGCACGCGGTCGGTCAGTTCGTTGACCTGATACCGCTCCGGAGAGCGGATGAAATACCAGACCTCCGCCTCATCGGGCACGACGTTCGGCGCGCCGCCACCATGCGTGATGACGTAGTGCAGGCGGGCCTGGTCGATCGTGTGTTCGCGCAGGAAATTCACGCCGACGTTCATGAGCTCAACCGCGTCCAGGGCGGAGCGGCCCGTTTCCGGGTTCGCCGCTGCGTGGGCGGTGCGACCCTTGAATTTGAACTTGACGTTGTCGGACGCAAGGCTGGTCGCGCCGGTGGGCGTGTTGATCGAGGCCGGGTGCCAGCTGACCGCGAAATCGAGATCGGCGAAGCAGCCCGCGCGGGCCATGAAGTTCTTGCCCTCGACCGTCTCCTCGGCCGGACATCCGTAATACCGGACGGTGCCCGGCGTGTTTGTTGCCTGCAACCAGGCCTTTACGACCGCCGCTGCCGCCAGGGACGCCGTTCCCAGCAGGTTGTGCCCGCAGCCGTGACCGGGACCGTTCGCGACCAGGGCGGCTTGCGTGGAGGTGCGGTCCTGGGAGAGGCCGGGGAGGGCGTCGTATTCGCCCATGAAGCCGAAGATTGGACCGCCTTCCCCTTGGGTGTATTCCGCGACGAACGCGGTGGGAAGGTCGGCGATCCCCATCGTGATCGTGAAGCCGTCGGCGGCGAGATCATCCGCCTGCAGCTTGCACGCCTTCTTCTCCGTCAGGGCGGTTTCCGGGGATTCCCAGATCTGGTTGGAGATCGAGATGAAGCGGCCAGCGCGCTCCTCGATCCATTCGGTGACGTTCTCGACGGGAATTTCCGGGGTAACAGCGGCCATGCGTAATTGTTCCTTTTCATGGGAAGTGAGGATCGAACACAAACTCCGTAGCGGGCCAGCTCGTCTGGCCCATCGGCCAAAGGCCGATATCTCGCATGAGCGTGCGGATTATCCTGCTTCGCAGGATGGGTCAGACAAGCTGACCCGCTACGGGGCATCGTCCCTCAAACCTTGCGGGGCTGCACGTCGGCCGGGACCGGGCAGACGTACGGGCGGCCCTTGGTCGATTCGGAGAACTCCGCCTTCGCTTTCGCCAGCAGGTCCGGATCGGTGATGAAGTCGGCGCCGACGATCGCCATCGCCTTCGCGGCGTGGAGCATGCCCTTGTGGCCAATGCTGACGCCGGACGTGGACGTGATCGCCCAGCTATGGCCGGGCACCGCCAGCGGGAAGCAGGCGGTCGTGATCTGCGAGCACGGCGCGATCCACGAGACATCGGAGACGTCCGTCGAGCCGGGCAGGACCATGCCCGCGTCGCGGATTGGCCAGACATCGCCGTTCAACCCTTCGTCGACGATGGACTCCGGCAGGTGTTCGGAGGTGAGGATGCCCTTGCGCAGCGATTCCGGGAACGACTGGGAGATCTTCAGGGCGTAGGCCTTCTCCTCGTCGGTGAACGCCAGTGGCCCGAGCTCCTCCAGCACGGACAGCATGTGCTCGCTCATCACCATGTTCGTGAGCATGTTGTAGGCGCCGGAGAGGAAATTCTCCTCGACCGTGGTTTCGGTCATCATCGCCGCGCCCTGGGAGATCTTGCGCACGCGCTCGGTCAGTTCCTCGACCTGGGATCGCTCGGGGGAGCGGATGAAGTACCAGACCTCGCAATCGTCCGGCACGACGTTCGGCGCACCGCCGCCGTTGGTGATCACATAGTGGATACGGGCGGCATCCGGCACGTGCTCGCGGAGGTAGTTCACGCCGACGTTCATCAGCTCGACGGCATCGAGGGCGGAGCGCCCCGTTTCGGGGTTCGCCGCCGCGTGGGCGGTGCGGCCCCGGAAGCGGTATTTGATGTTGTTCACTGCCAGGCTACTGCCCGCCCACACCGAGTTCACGGAGCCAGGATGCCAGGTGATGGCGGCGTCGAGGTCGTCGAAACACCCGGCACGGGCCATGTAGACCTTGCCTTCGCAGGTCTCCTCCGCCGGGCAGCCGTAGTAGCGGACCGTCGCCGGAGTGTCGGTCGCGATCAGCCAGGCCTTGAGGACACTTGCCGCCGCGAGGGCGGCGGTGCCGAGCAGGTTGTGCCCGCAGCCGTGACCGGGGCCGTCCTGCACGATCGGCTCCTGGACATCGACCTGTTCCTGCGACAGGCCGGGGAGGGCATCGTACTCGCCGAGGAAGCCGATGACCGGACCGCCGGTGCCATGTGTGTATGAGGCCATGAAGGCAGTCGGGAGGTCGCCGATATTGCCGGTGATCGTGAAGCCGTCGGCGGCGAGATCTTCGGACTGGAGTTTGCAGGCCTTGAACTCGGCGAGGGCGAGTTCCGGGTTCTTCCAGACCGTGTCGGCGATGGTGATGAAGCGGCCCTGCCGCTCCTCCAGCCATTCGATCACGTTCTGATGGGTCTTGTTCGGGGATTCGGTGGGCATGGGCGTATTCTCCGAAATGCAACGACCGGCAAGGCCGCAACTGGGCGACGAAGGACCGTGGATTTCGTGCAGCTTCGCCGAAAAGCTGTCGTCGTGCAACGGCGGTCTGCCGTGGATCCGGCAATGGCAGGCTTGAATGTGCCATCTGGCTCGTTTTGTATTGTGCATATCGCGCAGTCCCAGGCGGATTGCGATGTGCGCATGCCGACCGACCCCATCCATGCGGGGGGATCGGCGTTTCGGAGCGACCCTCCCGGTGGTGGTCAGGCCGTGAAGGCGTCCTCGATCGCGCGGATCATCGTCCGCTGCGGGGCGATGACGAACACGGAGCCGTCGTTCAGCGATACCGCAGCGAAGGCATCCTCGATGTCGAGCACGTCCAACGCGCCGATGTTGATCGACATCGCGATCGCGTCCCAGGATCCCGGTTTCGCCATTCGGTACTGAAGGATGCTGACGGTGCGCGGGTTTCCCTGGAAATCGGCGTAGTGGATCCAGCCGTAGCTGTCCTCCGTCGAGAACTCCTTGAAGACGACCGATCCGTTCAAGCCCTGGCTGAACCAGGTATCCATTGCCGATTGCTCCGCCTCTTCGAGCGACGTCCACGACTGATCGTCCTGGATGACCTGCAACCAGTAGCGGTCGTTGCCGAATGTCGGATCGGTGGCGATCGTGATCCTGTCGGTGCCTGTGGTCGTCGACAGGTTATCGGTCCAGACATCCGGATCCCAGGAGACGGCCAGTGCGCCGTCCTCGCTCTCCCAGGATTGCTCATCGTTTGTGCGCCGCGCCGAGACGGATGGTACCCAGATCGCGGCAACCGCGAGGGCTGCTCCGCCGAGCGCAGTTCGTCGTGTGAGTCGTGTGCCGAGGTACATGATGTTTTCCCCTCAGACCAATGGTGCATACCAGGTAGTCACGAGGAGAACGACGCATTGGTGGCAGGCGTTCCCGGCGGCTAGCGTCGCGTTGAGACGCGGGCGCCGGTCTCGAACGAGCGGATCGAAGCGTGGGCGAGTTGCAGCGCCCGCAACCCGGCTTCCGCGTGGACCGGCGGCGGATCGCCTGCGCGGAACGCCGCCAGGATCGCGTCCATGTGCCGGTCCAGCGTGCGGTGGAACTCGCGGCCGCGGTCGTTGAAGTACCCCGCCTGCCAGACATCCGCCGTCTCGCTATCCGCACGCTGGAACTCGTAGCGCCGCACCGTGTCGGCGATCAGCACGCGCCCGAGCGTGCCGTTGATCTCCACTCGGTGCGTCTCCGGGTAGGCGTAGGACGAGTCGTACGAGCCGAGGAGGCTTCCCACCGCTCCCTGCTCGAAGCGCAGCGCGATCGCGTGCGTTGAGAACCCTTTGCCGGTCATGTCTGTCATCTCAGCCATCACCGAGGCGATCGGGCCGGCCAGATGCTCCAGCATGTCGAAGCCGTGGCACTGCGTCTCGATCAGGTTTGCGTGCGGATGATCGCTGCTGCCCTCGCCCCCGAATCGCCAGCTCGCGAAGGTGATCTCGCCCAGCGCGCCGGAGTCGATCGCCGCTTTCGCCATCTGCACCGGCTTCGCCCAGCGGTGGTTGAAGTCGATTGCGAAGAAGAGGCCGCGCCTTGCCGCCTCACGCAGCATCGTCTCCGCCTCGTCGAGTTCGAACGCCAGCGGCTTCTCCACGATCAGCGGCACGCCGGCCTCGATCACGGTCATCGTCGGCGCTACATGCAACTGGTTCGGGAGCGAGAGCACGACGAGGTCCGGATGTTCCGCGTCCAGCATCACGCCGACATCGGTGTAGGGCGTTGTGGTGTACTCGGCGGCACGGGCAGCGGTCTTCTCCGGCGTGTGCCCAACGATCGCGACGAGGTCGACCTCCGGATTTCCGGCGAGGTAGCGCGCGTGCTGGGCCGACCAGCCGCCGGTACCAACGAGGGCGATGCGCAGGCGGGCGCGGCTATCAGCGGTCATGGGTAACGACCACCTTTCCAGTGTCGCCACCGAAGAACGCTTCGTAGGCGGCCGGCAGCGATTCGATGTCCATCACGTGGGTGATGATCTGGCGGAAGTAATCCGGATTCGCCTGCAACCGCGTGTAGTTGGCCGCCATGTCCGCGAACGGGAAGTATTCGCTGCCCAGGACGGCGTGCTCCTGCGAGATCAGGTCGCGGGAGACATCGAGCGTGATGGACTCGCCATGTCCCACGCAGACGAGGCCGCCCGGCTTCGCGAGCACATCGAGTGCGGCCCGGCGGGAGGCGCTACGGCCGGAGGTGTCCACTGCGACATCCGCGAGCGGGAGGCCGTTTTCGCGGAGCGTTTCGGCGAGGTCCTGTTTCGCGAGGTTGACGGGGATGCCGCCGAGCTTCGCCGCCAGGTCGAGACGGTAGGGGACGAAGTCGGTGATGAGGACGGGAATGTCGTGCCCGAGGATTGTCTTCGCCATGGCCAGCACGCCGAGTCCGATCGGACCTGCCCCGCAGACGAGCACCGATTGGATGTCCGGATGCACGAGTCGCGCGCAGTCGATGGCGTGGCCGCCGGTGCCCATCACGTCGAGTAACAGCGTGGCATCGACCAGCGATGTTTCCGGCGAGACCGGGAAGAAGATCGATTCGGAACAGACGATGTATTCGCCATAGCCGCCGTCGTGGGTGAAGCCCATGTCCGCGCGTTTGGCGAGGCAGAGATCGGTCTTGCCCATCCGGCAGTTCCGGCATTCGCCGCAGAAGTCCATCAGGAAGATCGCACCGGGCACGCCCGGTGCGACGGACGTGCTCGCCCCTGCCTCGACGACGGTGCCGGTCGCCTCATGACCGGGAACGATGTCCGTGCCGTGCAGGTACTGGTGACGGTCGGATCCGCAGAGGGCGTTCGCGGCGACCTTCACCAGCAGTTGCCCCGGTCCCGGATCGGGGACTTCACGCTGGCGCCATCCGATCCTGCCTTCGCCCTCGAAATGTGGGGCGTTCATCCAACGCGTCATGGAGACCTCTGGTGGAGCAAAGCGATACAACCGTAGGCGATCATCGTCGGATGGCCGCTGTCAATCGTCCCGGTCGATGGCGCGGACCGGGACGTGCTTCGCTGAGGAGTGATCGGGTTATGCCTCGTCCTCGTCGTGATCGCCGCCGTGCGCGATACGGTGATGCGCGAGGCTATAGCCGGCAAGCGAGAGAATGACCACGGCGATCGCGATGCCGAAGTAGAGGATCGAGCGATCGCTGGTCCAGGAGACGGCGACGGCAAGGAATGACACCGCCAGCAGGACGGCGATCACGTTGATCAGCTGGGTCTTCAGGTCGTCGAGGCTGTCGACGCGCATCCAGGAGGGGATGTTGATTTCGGGATTGATGAAGAGCTGATACATGCCGACCGCAACGACGTAGAGCACCATGCCGAGCAGGAAGAGGTCGGTCATCTCGATCAGCTCGACGGCCAGGTGCTTCGCCCCGTCGATGTCGAAGTCGGAGTGGGCGAAGGCGTGCCAGATGATCTTCGCGACGGCGATCAGGCCGTAGACCATCATCGTGACAGCACTGAGTGACGTTCCAATGATGGCAAGCAGGATGATGAGGCGTGAAGCGCCGATCGACGATTCGAGGGGATTGGCCTCGTGGAACCGGGGATCTCGCATACCCCGGCGGCCGCTTCCGGCGCTACGGTGTTCGCGCGATGCGTTCTCCTGGCGCGCCTCCGCCAGGCGCTCCCGATCCGATGGTCGATACATGATTTCTCCTGCCCCGGCTATGCCTGCCAATCCTGAAATGTACTGTACGGCAGGGAGCACCGGGACGGAAAGCGTTCTGGCCAGTGGGGTACCCACCGGCGTCTCTGGCCGCTACAGCCGTGTTCATCGTGATGGCCATGCCAGAGGTTCGCCCCTACAGGCAACGGGCTCCCGCGCATGGCTGTCATTTCAAACGTCGTTGAGTTCGAGAGGTTCTGACTATTGACCAGGACAAAGGACCGCCCTTCGATTCGTGGAAGGGCGGCCCTTTCGTCTGTCGAGTTGCTCAGTCAGCAGCTTCCTCGTCGATGTCCTGGCCGCGCCATTGCATCGTGTACAGGTTGTAGTACGCCCCGCCCTTTGCCATCAGCTCGTCGTGCGTGCCCATCTCGATGATCTCGCCGAGGTGCATCACCACCACCTTGTCCGCCTCGCGGATCGTGCTCAGGCGGTGGGCGATCACGAAGCTCGTCCGCCCCTGCAGCAGCCGCTTCAGCGCCTGCTGGATCAGCTTCTCGGTCTGCGTGTCGATGCTGCTCGTCGCCTCGTCCAGGATCAGGATGCGCGGATCGGCCAGCAGCGCGCGTGCGAAGGAGAGCAGCTGCCGTTGCCCCACCGAGAGGCTGACACCGCGCTCCTCGACTGGCGTGTCGTAGCCCTGCGACAGTTTCATGATGAAGTCGTGGGCGCCGACTTCCCGTGCGGCTTCCTCGATCTGGGCGCGAGTGGCATCGTTGCGGGCGTAGGCGATGTTCTGGCGGATTGTGCTGCCGAAGAGGAATGTGTCCTGGAGCACGATGCCGAGTTGCGACCGCAACGATTCCTGCGTCACGTCGCGGATGTCGTGGTCGTCGATCGTGATGCTGCCTTCCCAGACATCGACGAAGCGCATGAGCAGGTTCACCATCGAGCTCTTGCCCGCGCCGGTCTCCCCGACGAAGGCGACCGTCTCGCCCGGCTTCACATGCAGGTCGATGTCGTGGAGGATCTCGCGGTTGCCGTAGCCGAAGGAGACGTGGTTGTAGTCCACCTTGCCGGTGATCGGCGGCAACTCGTAGGTGTCCGGCTTGTCGACGATCTCCGGCTCGACATCCAGGACTTCGAAGATGCGTTCGCCCGCCGCCATCGCCGATTGCATCGTGCTGTACTGCTGGCTGAGGTCGCGGATCGGGGCGAAGAAGCGGTCGATCAACGCGATGAACAGCACCAGCTGTCCCAGCGAGAGCGTATCGCCGAAGACAAGGTGTCCGCCAACGTAGAGCACGAGTGCGGTCGCGCTGGCGGAGAGGAAGTTCACCGTCGGGAAGAGGATGGACGAGTATTTCGCGGCATCGATCGAGGCGTCGAGGTTGTCGCCGTTGATCTTGCGGAAATATTGCATGTTCTCCGGCTCGCGGGTGTAGGCCTGCACCACGCGCATGCCGTCGATGCTCTCCGCGAGATTCGCGTTCACGATGCCGATCGTGCGGCGCGTGGCGCGGTAGGCGGCCTTTGCGTATCGCTGCCAGTAGCGCATGACGACCGTCATGATCGGCACCACGATCATTGCCAGCAGCGCCATCTTCCAGTTCGTCCAGAACATGATGGCCACGATGCCGACCAGCACCAGCACGTTGCTGATGATGCCGATCACGGTGTCCGTGAACATGTCCTGGATGACGGAGACATCGTTCTGGATGCGCGTCATCACTGCGCCGACGCCGCGCCGGTCGATGTAGCCGATGCTGAGGCCCTGCAGGTGACGGAACATCCGGTTGCGGATGTCGAAGACCACCTTGTTGCCCAGCCATTGGGCCGAGTAGAACTGCGCCCATGTTCCGAAAAACCGGATGATGACGGTGACGACGAAGGCGATGCCGATCGCGTTCAGCACGCGCAGGCGCTGGCTGCCAGTGGAGGCGCTTACCTCGTCGATCGCCATCTGGAAGAGCTTCGGCAGCAGCAGGTCGCCGCCAGTGGCGATGATGACGAGAAACGTGATGAGGGCCACACGGGATCGGTAGGGGGAAAGGAACCCGATCAGGCGGCGGGCGATCTTCGGGTCGTAGGCCTTGCCCAGCACGAGGTCGTCGGGTTCGTAGCGGATCTGTCCCACGGCTACTTGCCCTCCTCGGTGGTGTCGTGCCGCACGCTGCGCGCAGCGGCGAGTTCGGCTTCCCGTTCTTCACGGTTGGCTTCCGCCATCATCTCCTCGGCGTCGAGCTCGCTATCCTCCATCGTCTCGAATCCGGGTTCGGGCAGGTCTGTCCAGGCGGTGGGATCGAGCGCGACCGGGTCATCGCCCCATTCGGGCGCGGCAACCGGCTTTGGCTCGTTTGCCTCGATCGCGGCACGGATGCTGGCCGACGCCTCATCCTGATCGCGCATCTGCAGGTCGTAGAGATCGCGATAGAAACCATCTTCCTCCAGCAGTTTGACATGGGTGCCGCGCTGGGTGATGGTGCCTTCTTGGAAGACCAGGATCTGGCTGGCATCCTGTACCGTCGAGAGGCGTTGGGCGATCACGAAACTTGTGCGCCCCTTCATCAGCACACGCAGGGCTTCCTGGATCTCGTGTTCCGTCTCGCTGTCCACACTGGCGGTCGATTCGTCCAGGATGAGGACGCGCGGATCGATCAGCAGCGCGCGGGCAATGGCGAGCCGCTGCTTCTGGCCGCCGGAGAGGGTGACGCCGCGCTCGCCGATGACGGTGTCGTAGCCGTCCTGCATGCGCAGGATGAAGTCGTGGGCCTGCGCCGCCTTGGCGGCGGCGACCACGCGGTCGAGCGAGGCTTCGGAATCGCCGTAGGCGATGTTCTCGCGCACCGTCATCGAGAACAGGAAGCTTTCCTGCATCACGATGCCGATCTGCGAGCGCAGGCTCTTCAGCGTGATATCGCGGACGTTCACGCCGTCGATGGAGACGGTGCCGCCGTGGACATCGTAGAAGCGTGGGATGAGGCTCACCACCGAGCTCTTGCCGGCGCCGGTCGGACCGACCAGGGCGACGATCTGCCCCGGTTCCGCCGTGAAACTGACATCGTGCAGGGCATCGACCTTGGTGCCGGGATAGCGGAACTGGACATTCTCGAAGGACACGATGCCTTGCATGTCCGGCATCGGCTTCGCACCGGGCAGGTCGCGGATGGCCGGCTTCGTGTCGAAGATCTCGAAGATGCGCTCGGCGGATGCGTTCGAGCGGGCGATGCGTTGCACCACGAACCCGAGCCAGCGAATCGGCTCCTGCAGCATGGTCGTGTAGACCTGAAACGCCACCAGGGTGCCGACCGAGATCTGCCCTTTCAGCACGAGATAGCCGCCGAACCACACCACGCCAGCCACGCTAAGTCCGTTCAGCGCCAGTGTGGCCGGAAAGTTGAATGCCCAGCGGGACGATGCGCGGAGGTTGCGCTCGAAGAGCTCCTGCAGTTCCGCCTCGAAGCGTTCCGACTCCGCCTTTTCCTGGGCGAAGGCGCGCACCACGCGCCCGCCGGCGACATTCTCCTGCAGCGTGGAGGTCATGGCGCCGAACTGCTGCTGGATCTTGAGGAAGACCGGCCGGATGGAAATGCCGAACCGAATCGACCACCAGATGAGGAGCGGCGTGGTCGAGAGGGAGACGAGCGCCAGCCGCCAGTCCTTCTGGAAGAGGATGATCGCGACGATGATGAGCATGCCGATCGCCTGCACCACGGCCCGCAGCGAGAACATCATCATGCCGCGAATGTTGTTGATGTCCTCCGTCGCGCGGGACATCAACTGACCGGTCTGGGAGCGGTCGTAGAACTGGAATGGCAGATCCTCGAACTTCGCGTAGAGCTGATCGCGGAGGTCGTTGCCGACGTTCTCCGCGAGGGTGTTTGTGCCGTAGGAACGGATGAAGGTGAAGATCGCCTGCAGGACGGAGAGGCCAACGATCAACAACGCGGCTTTCGCCAGGTAGCTTCCGTTGTGGCCGTCCACGCCGTGGTCGATGGCGCGTTCGAGCACATCCGGAACGGTGAGCTGGAAGACCAGAGCGAGGAAGAGGGAGAGATAGACGATGACAAGTCGCTTCCAGTACGGGAGCAAATAGGAAAGCGTGCGCGTAAAGGTATTCACAGACAGCCTCGCCGGTCGATCGATGCGGGGAACCTTCCCCGCCGTTTCCAGCCCGGCGCCGGTTTCCCCGGCGTCGTCCCACAGCCAAACCGAGTGCTTGCATTGCCGGGCATGTTCCCGCAGCCACATGGACCGATCGTCGTTGGGTGGTTGTGCGGATGGGGCGGGTATCCCATAGCCGGAGCGGGGCGGAGGCCTCGTCGCGGGCGCCCCGCTCGTGCAGAGATGCAAGTGCGCAGTGTACGAGCTTCTCGCCGTTTGTAAACCCCATGCTGGGAACGAGTCCCATCATGCGCCTGTGCCCTCATGGCCCGTTTGGGTCAGGCCGTGCAGGGGGCGTCCTGCTGGCTCTGGAGCAGCGCGATGAGGATACTGCATTCGCCAAACCATGCGAACGTTCGTTCCAAACTGGTGTACGAACACCGTTGACAAAGCGGAACATTCGTGAGAACATGTGTTCGTGGCCGGAAGAACAAACGTTCCCACCCCGCAACGGCCACACCCGGGTCCGCTCCCGGACAATGACGGTCTTTCCCGCCGGACCAGACGCCGACCATATATCCCGCTCGGTATCGTGATTGCATGCGCCGGCGTCGCGCCGGGCCTCGAGTTCTATAGGGCCTGTGCTTGCTTGGCACGCCAAGTGCGCTGGATGTACGTATACCAGGTCGAAGCGTACCGATTCCGATCCGACGCTCGTCAATGGTCCCGGCTCGCCGGGGAAAGGATCTGTTCCATGACTTCCATGCTCGTCAATGTCATTGTCGCCTTCTGGATCCTGCTCTTCGGGGCGATGGCGATTGTTCCCTTCATGCTCGATGGCAAGCCGCACGCCCGATCCAACGAAACGGCTGCTCCCGCCAGGACCGAGGATCGCGTGATCAGCATCCGGCCGGTTGCCCTTGCCCGCCCGGAGGATCGTGGGGTCCAGGCTCCCGGTCAGGTCCCGGCCAGCATCCTTGCTGCGGCCAGCGCTCGTGCACAGGCTTCCCACGACGACCATAGCGGCCACCGCCACGCCGCCTGATCTGGGCGCGTGAGCGAACGAAGCCGCTGGTGCCCGGACCGGGCTCTCCCCAATTTCCGGTTCGGACTGGCTTCTGAATCATCCGCACAGACGGCGCGACCCCCGATCGCTCGATCGGGGGGCTGGCCGCCGTCACCGTCGTGCCCGGCGTCGACGAGGCCGAGGCCCGACGCCTGGTCGGGTCGCTCGAG
>JASGDN010000051.1:0-11049 GCA_049841275.1 Thermomicrobiales bacterium | reverse complement strand
GCGGGACGCGATCGCGCGATCGCGTCCCGCCTCTGCGTGCCAGCTAGCAGCTATTTGACGACGAGATTCACCATGCGGCCAGGAACGACGATCTCACGCACCGTCGCCTTGCCATCCAGCAGTTCCTGAATGCGGGCGCTCGCCTTCGCAACGGCCAGCGTCTCCATCTCGTCCGCCGAGCGGGAGACGACGATCTTGTCGCGAACCTTCCCGTTGATCTGGACGGGGATCTCGACCGAATCGACCACGGTCAGCGCCTCGTCGTGGGTCGGCCATGGCTGGTGGTGCACCGAGTACTCATTGCCCAGCCGCTCCCAGAGCTCTTCCGCCACGAACGGCGTCGCCGGGGCCATCAGCAAGGTCAGCGTCTCGGCAGCCTCACGCCAGGCAGCGGTCTGCGCAACCGGCGTCTCGCGCAGCTTCATCAGCTCGTTCGTGAACTCGATCAGCGCCGCGATCATCGTGTTGAACTGGAAGCCGTCGATATCTTCCGTCACGCGCTGGATGGTGCGGTGCATCAGCGCACGCAGCGCCGCGACATCGGCCTCCGGCGCTTCCCCGCCCAACTGCCGCGTCCCGACTTCGGAGACGATCTGGAAGGCCCGGCGCAGGAACCGCTCCATGCCGGTGATACCGCCCTCGTTCCAGGGGCCACCCAGCTCCCACGGGCCGAGATACATCAGGTGCAGGCGCAGCGCATCGGCGCCGTGCTCGGCCACCAGCTCGTCCGGCCCGACCTGCGTGCCCCGGCTCTTGGACATCTTCGTGCCCTCCGCCGCCAGGATCATGCCCTGGTTGCGCAGGCGCTTGAATGGCTCGTCCTGCTCCACCAGACCCATGTCGCGCATGGCCTTCGTGAAGAAGCGCGAATACAGCAGGTGCAGGATGGCGTGCTCGATACCGCCGCAATAGAGATCGACCGGCGTCCATTCCTTCGCCGTCTCACGGGAGAAGGGCGCGTCCGTCTCGTGCGGACTGGTATACCGGAACCAGTACCACGACGAATCCATGAAGGTGTCCATCGTGTCTGTCTCGCGCCGGGCAGGGCCACCACACTGCGGACACGTCGTATTCAGGAACTCCTGGTGCGAGATCAGCGGGCTCTGGCCCGTCGGCTTGAACTCCGCGTCCAGCGGTAGGATGACCGGGAGCTGATCCTCGGGCACTGGCACGATGCCACAGGAGTCGCAGTAGACCACCGGGATCGGAGTGCCCCAATACCGTTGCCGGGAAATCAGCCAGTCCCGCAGGCGATAGTTGACCTCGGCCTTGGCGCGGCCCTGCTCGGCCAGCTTCTCGATCACCGTCGCAATGCTCTCCGGCACCGTCAGGCCGTCGAAATCACCGGAGTTCACGATCCGCCCGGCGCCATGATACGACTCGGTCATCGTCGCCGGGTCGAGCGTCTCGGCATCGTCCGGCTGGATGACGACCTTGATCGGCAGGTCGAATGCCTTCGCAAACGCAAAGTCGCGCTCGTCGTGGGCGGGGACCGCCATGATCGCCCCCGTGCCGTAGGTCATCAGCACGTAGTCGGCGATCCAGACCGGAATCCGCTCGTCGTTCACCGGATTGACCGCATAGGCGCCAGTGAACACCCCGGTCTTGGGTTTGTCCTTGTCCGTGGACAGGCGCTCGATCTCGCTCTCGCGGCGGGTCGCATCGATGTAGGCATCGACCGCCCCGCGCTGCTCGGGTGCCGTGATCTTGTCGACCAGCGGATGCTCCGGCGCCAGCACCATGAACGTCGCGCCGAAGACGGTGTCCGGGCGGGTTGAGAACACCTCCAGCTCGTCACCGGTCTCCAGCGTGAAGGTCAGGCGCGCGCCCTCGGAGCGGCCGATCCAGTTGCGCTGCATGGTCCTGACGCGCTCTGGCCAGTCGACCGTATCCAGCCCGGCCAACAGCTCTTCCGCGTAGTCGGTGATGCGGAAATACCACTGCTCCAGATCGCGCTTGTAGACCTCGGCACCGCATCGCTCGCAGATATTGCCGTCGATCACCTGCTCGTTCGCGAGCACCGTCTGGTCGTTCGGGCACCACCAGACCGCGCCGTTCTTGCGGTACGCCAGGCCACGCTTCAGGAACTGCAGGAAGATCCACTGGTTCCAGCGGTAATACTCCGGCGTGCAGGTGACGACCTCACGCGACCAATCGATCATCGCGCCCATCAGGTCGTACTGGCCACGCATGACGGGGATGTTCTCGGAGGTATAGATCGCGGGATGGACGCCATTGCGGATCGCGGCGTTCTCGGCCGGGAGCCCGAACGCATCGAACCCCATCGGGAAGAGCACGTTGTAGCCGCGCATGCGTTGCAGCCGGGCGAAGACGTCCGGTACGGCAAAGGCGTACCAGTGTCCAACGTGCAGGATGCCAGACGGGTACGGATACATCGTCAGCGAGAACCACTTCGGTGCGGGATCGTTGTCATCGACCTTGTAGAGTTCCGTCTCCGCCCATTTCGCTCGCCATTTCGGCTCGATCGCCGCGTAGTCGTAGCGGTGTTCGTCACCTGGGCGGTATCCGGCATCCTGCGTCGGCGACTCGGACGCAATCGGGGTATCGATCTGGGTGCTCATCTGCTGCTCCTTCCCCATGTCAGCCGGGGAGTCCATGCCTTGGCGAGGAATGCCGGGAACAAAGAAACGCCTTCCGCCCCTGAATCAGGGACGAAAGGCGTTCGTATGCGACGCTTCCGCGGTACCACCCTGCTTGGCCAGCAGGTCATCCGGTTGGCGATCCATCGGGTGGAGCTGAGGGGACTCGAACCCCTGACCCCAACACTGCCAGTGTTGTGCTCTCCCAGCTGAGCTACAGCCCCAAGGGATCATCGCCGTGCGGAGGCCGGTCAGGCCCGCTCGTCGGTGCCGGATAACGGTGGCGACCGGACTGGCTACCCCGCCGCATGCGGCTCACCAGATCTGCTCCCGAGCGAGTTCGGCTCCGACATCAACGCCTTGCACCAACCGGCGTCTCGCTGAAAGGATGGAACCTACTACTCTCGTTCATCGCGGAGATCCTTGCGGACCTCGTGATTCGCGGCGCGCCTTGCCATGCGGCCTCGCGTCGCGACCTCCGTGAGTATAGCGTGAAGCATGGCACAATGCCAAGGAGTATCGCCTGTTCGCATCCGGGCTTTCTGCGCCGTGGAGACAGCACAGCGAACCCGATCTCCCCACATGCAAGGACACGCCATGAGCCCTGCTCCGTCACCGATATCCGCCTTGTCCGAGTCCGAGGACGAACTCGCCAAGGCGGTCAATACGATCATCGCCCGCTTCGACGCGACCAACACCGTGCGCGATCACGCCGTCGGTACCGGGCGGCAGATCGTCCGGCTTGCTGCAAACTCCGTTCGCGCACTTCACCGGGAGGATCACGACGATGCCAGCACCCTCCTCGCCCAGGCTGCGGCACTGCTGGCCGGCGTGAAGGAAGCGACCGCGGGCCATCCCGCGATCGCCTTCGCTGGCTACGTGCAGGACGCGGCCAAGGAATACGCCGAAGCGGCCATTACCGCGGCGTTGCTGGAGGATCGCCCGATTCCGGGACCGGATGCGCTGGACGTGGAGGATGCCGCCTGGCTGAACGGACTGGCAGAAGCCGGCAGCGAACTCCGGCGGGATGTGCTCGACCGCCTGCGGGCCGACCGGACCGAGGACGCAGAGCGCCTGCTCGCCCGCATGGACGCCATCTACGCGATGCTCGTCACGGTCGACTTCCCAGATGCAATCACCGGCGGATTACGCAGGACGACGGATCAGTTCCGCGCCGTCCTCGAACGCACGCGTGGCGATGTCACGCTCTCGGTGCGGCAACAGCGCCTGGAGCGCGCCCTTGCCCAGCACGAACTGGCGATGTCATCGGACTGAATACCGGCGGCACGGAAGGACATCGGGGAACAGGACCATCTACGCAAGCCGCGTTCGGAATCCCTGCTATTGCGGCAACTCGGGAATCGTGACCGCCGTACCGACGCCGTAGCCATGCTCCTTCAGCCATCCCGCCGGAACCTCCAGCACGTCCGTGACCGGGCCTGGCGACGCGAATGTGGCGCGATCGCGGTCCGCCATGCCAGGCACATCGGGGCAGACACTCTCGGCGGCGCCGGTGATCGCACCATCGTCGATCCAGATGATGTCGAGACAGAAACGCATACCCTTCATCCAGAAGGTCCGCTGTTGCGGCGCGGCGCTCGGAAACAGCATGCCAGTTCCTGATTCAAGCCCGTTGCGATAGCCAAGCCCAAGTTGCTGCTGCCATCCCTCCAGGGCAAGTTCGACATCGAGTGTCGTCCCGCCAACGACGATGTCTGCCCGCTGAAGCGGCGCTTCCGGTGTCACCTGCCAGGGTGGAACGACCGGCGACTGCGCGACCGCAGTCGATGTTGCGCCCACCACCAGGGCGAGCGAGACCAGCGCCGCCGCCCGCATCCTCCGGAGGAATCCCCTCGATCGGCTCATGCCTCACCGTCCTTCAGCGGCTCGCGGCCTGGCAGCCGCTTCGCCAGCTCCACGAACACCGCCGCAACCTCGTTGACGTCACGGACGAGGACATCCGCCATCTCCGCGATGGCCGGGTTCGTGTCCGCCGAGAGCACCCCGACCGAAAGCCCGGCCTCCACGACGCCAGCTTCGCGCAGCCGGGCGATAGCGCGGAAGGCATCCACGTCAGTAACGTCGTCCCCCAGGAAGACGGCGCCGCGCAGACCGTGGGACGTCACGATCTCCTCGACCGCGCTGCCCTTCGATACCTGGGCGGCAGGACGCAACTCGACCATCATCTTGCCGGTCGTCATGCGCAGTCCGAACGCATCGGCGCGGCGTTGCGTGATCGCGGTCAGTGGCGCGTCGAAGGTCTCTGGATCGGCCACCAGACGGTAGTGGATCGAGGCGGAAAGCCGTTTGTTCTCGAAGACCATACCCGTCAGGTCGCGGTCGAGCGCCTTCAGGTCCTCCTCGATTCCTGCCAACGCATCGACGATCGCCTGTTCGGCCGCCACACCGGCCGGGTGAGCCCGGTATTCGCCCCGATCGAACCACTCCAGCCCATGATTGCCGACCACGAGGATACCTTCCACCCCCACCTTGTGGCGGGCATCCGCGACCGCACGTCCCGTAATGATCCCGAAGAGCGGCGCCTTCGTCACCAGTTCCGGCAGGACGTGGACGAGATCCGGATGCAGGAAGGCCGCCTCCGGCGTCGGTGCGATCGGACTGAGCGTGCCGTCGAAATCGGACAGCAAGGCAGACGGCGCATGGTCAAGTACGGCCAGCATGCGGGCAACGACATCGGAAACCGGGGTCACCTCGGTGGGCACGACAGAACTTCCCTTTCAACAGGCCAGCGAGCCTAGGCCCGGCCGGCATCAGACCTCGTAGCGATAGACCGTACCGTCGACTGCATCGACCCAGACATCCTTGGTCTCGTTGCGGTCGATGATGGCGAGATGGATCAGCACCTTGTTCTGCGGCGCATTCGACGGGCCGAACGGGATCGCCGCCGTGTTCTGGCGAACCGTGATGCCATTGGAGGGATCGATCTCCATCGAGTCGTCGAACCCCGCCTTCAGCAACGAGTTGTAGAGATTGCGGAACGAGAGCGACGATGGATCGAGCGTGGGAATGACGGACGGATCGTATTCCGCCGCGGAGAGCTCGAGGGTGTCGGTGCGAAAAAACGCCTGGGCCGTTTGCGAGAAGAACGTGCCGTTCCATGCGTAACCGCTCTGGAGCAAGGGACACGCGAGCTGAAGGGTATAGAGCCGGGCATCCGACTCCCACCCCTGGGCGGTCTTTGTTGCGTTGGCCAGCCCCTGCTGGAGCGTCGCATCCGCGCCTTCGAGGTCGCGGACATGGAGCACTCCTTCGGCGCATGGCTGCGACGGATCGCCGGGGATCAGCGCGGGCGGGGCGGTCGGCGTCGGGTCATCGGCCAGGGCGGGGGCAGCGAGAACGCCCATCACCAGCACACCTGCCATGAACGTGGCCCGCACAACGACCAAAATCCGGGATGGGATGGAAAGGATCGACGAAAGCATGATGCACGCCCGGAACGGTTGGAATCGAGAAGAACGCGGTCGCCATGCACGCGAGCGGCGGCTACCGTCGCGATCTTAGCACGCGGCTCTCCACGACCCACGACCCAGCCTCCGGAAATCCCGAACCCTGCGATATACTTTCGAATGTTCCTACTCACGCGGAAGCGATGCTTCCCGTGTCGGTCGCCACCGGGCACCTGCCCGCGTTGCCGGAACCCGGCCTCGACACGGTCAGTCCCCTTGCGCGCGAACCCGATTCCCGACCGTTCCCACGGTCCTACCTCCGAGCGGAGCAGGTGACGATGCGGCTCTACAACACGCAATCGCAGCAGATCGAGGAATTCTCGGCTGTCGACAATCATGTGGGTATCTACGTCTGCGGTGTCACGCCGTACGACACAACCCACGCCGGCCACGCCTTCACCTATATCACGTACGACGTGCTCATCCGCTACCTGCGCTTTCAGGGATACGATGTCACCTACGTCCAGAATGTAACCGACATCGACGACGACATCCTCCGCAAGGCGAAGGAAGTCGGCATGGACTGGAAGGAACTGGGCGCGAGCGAGACCGCACGCTTCCGCAAAGACCTGAAGGATCTCAACGCCGTCGATCCCGACCACTACACCGCCGCCACCGACCACATCGGTGAGGTGATCGCCCTCACGCAAAAGCTCGTCGACCTTGGCCTCGCCTACGAATCGCAGGGCAGCGTCTACTATTCGGTGGCCGCCGATCCCGACTTCGGCAAGCTGAGCCACATCGCCCCGCAGGAGATGTTGCCCATCGCCAACGAGCGAGGCAACTTCCCGGACGACCCGAAGAAGCGCAATCCGATCGACTTCGTCCTGTGGCAGGCGATGGCGCCCGGCGAGCCGTTCTGGGAATCCCCGTGGGGTCCTGGGCGCCCCGGCTGGCATATCGAATGCAGCGCGATGTCGATGAGGTACCTCGGCCCCCAGATCGACATCCACGGCGGTGGCGCGGATCTGATCTTCCCGCACCACGAGTGCGAAATCGCCCAGTCCGAACCGGCATCCGGGGTTGTTCCTTTCGTCCGTTACTGGGTCCATGTCGGGATGGTGGGGTACCAGGGCGAGAAGATGTCCAAATCGCTCGGCAACCTCGTCCGCGTCGCCGACGTGCTGAAGACGCACAAGGCCGACACCCTGCGCCTCTACCTGCTCTCGAATCACTATGGCCAGCCGTGGGAGTTCCAGGACGACGCGCTGGACGAATGGGAGCAGGTAGCCGATCGGCTCATCGCGGCGGCGGCCACAACATCCGGCAACGGCAACGCCATCGAAAGCCAGGACGTGCACCAGCGGTTCATCGCGGCCCTGGATGAGAACCTCGACACGCCGAACGCCATCGCGGCGCTGCAAGCCATCGCTGGCCGAATCCTCGATACGCCGGCGGGCGCGAATGTGAGCGCCGCGCAGGCAGATCTCCGCGAACTGGGCGGTATCCTCGGCCTTCGCCTGGCTGCCTGAGCCCGCCAAGGAGTGAGAAGAAAGAGAGGTTGCGGCGGCACGATCCGCCGCAACCTCTCTTTCGATTTCCTTCCGTTCTTTCCTCTTTTCTCTCCCTCTTTCCTGCCGTGGTATACTCCCCATTCGTGGGCCGGAGCCGATCCGGCCGTTTTGTTGTGCGTGGTTGAGGTTCTCGTTCCCATCACGCCCTTTCTCCTCCGGCGCACCCGCCGATGCGGCTACTCGACCGGGGGAAACCCACAGAGAGGGGTACATCCGTTGGCAGCGTCTATTCGCGATCCTCGTGCGTATGAGCTCATGGTCATGATCGTCCCGGACATCTCCGATGAGGAGATCGCCGACGAGCTGACACGCATCCAGGGTTTCCTCTCCGACATCGATGCGGAGTTGAAGGAAATCCTCACCGATTCGCCGTGGGGCCGCCGTCGCCTCGCGTATACCATCCGCTTCAACAGCATCGACTACCGCGATGGCTTCTACGCGGTCATCCACTTCTCGGCCCGCCCGGACCGCCTCACCGAGCTCGAGCGCGAACTGAAGCTCGATACGCGGGTGATCCGCTACCTCCTCGTCCATGACGACCCGAAGGCCGGCATCCGTGAGCCGAACAACCCGGATCGCGTGCGCGAGACCGAGGAGACTCCGGCCGGCCCCGCGCCGGAAGCTGAGGCGGCTCCAACCCCGACGGCGGAGGCTCCGGCAGCCGAAGAGACCACTGTCGAGCCCGAGCCGGCAGCCGAGGAGACGACCGCCGAGCCAGAGCCAGCAGCTGAGGAGACGACCGCCGAGCCTGCAGCCGTCGCAGTGGCTGAGGCTCCCGCCGAAGATGCTCCCGCGGAATCCAGCGAGGAGGAGTAAATGGCGAGTTTTGCCAAGATCACCGTCATGGGAAATCTCGGCGCCGATCCCGAGACCCGCTACACGCCGAACGGCGCGATGGTGGTGAGTTTCAGCATTGCAGTCAATCCGCGACGCCGGAGCCAGCAGGGCGGTGACGAGCCACCTCCAGTCTGGTACCGCATCTCCGCATGGGACCGGCTCGCCGAGCGTATCGACAAGCTCGCCCAGCAGGGATACATCGCCCGTGGTCGCCAGCTCCTGGTGACCGGCTCGTTCGAACCGCGTGAGTTCCAGGGCAACGATGGCACCACGCGCATGTCCTTCGACGTCACCGCAGAGTCCTTCGAATTCGTTGGCGGCGGCGATCGCCAGCAGGACGGCTCCGGCGCCAGCGGCCAGTCGTACGGCAGCGGCAACCGGAGCGGCTCGTTCGGCGGTGGATCGCAGGGCGGCCGCGGCGGCAACGACTACGGCGATGGCGGGAGCAACCGCCGCCAGGCCTTCGACGAGGACGACCACGGTAACGGCAACCTGGACGATGTCCCGTTCTAGGCTCTGCGCCGATCTCCGACATCATTCCGTCCGTTCGATGCACAACAAGCGCCGAATACGGCGACAAAGGATTTGCAGGATATGACCGACAACCAGGATCGTGACAATCGGGACAGCCGCGAGGGCGGACGCCCGGCCGGATCGCGCTTCGGCGGCGCCCAGGGCAACCGTGAGGGCGGCGAAGGCGGTGCTCCGCGTCGTTCCAGCGGCCCGCGCCGCAGCGGTGGCGGCGGACGGTTCTCCTCCCGTCGCAAGGTGTCGATCTTCGACATCGACAATATCGACCACGTCGACTACAAGGATCTCGCCCGCCTGCGCCGCCATATCGGCGAGCGGGGCAAGATCGAGCCGCGCCGCAAGAACGGCACGAGCGCGAAGCACCAGCGCTCGCTCACCGTGGCGATCAAGCGCGCGCGCTACATGGCGCTCCTGCCGTTCACGAGTGACAGCGCTCGCGGCTAGCGGAACCAGATTGCCGGTGACATCGTCACTCGTTGCGGAGTGATGACGCGAAGCGGTGCGCCCAACGTCGGATACCCCGATCGGGCGCGCCGTTTTTCGTGAACGTCCCAATACGGAGTCGAATGCAGCCATGTCCGATCGTCCAGACGACAATCCGGAAGCGAACTCATCATCCGGCGAGCAGTCCGAACCATCGCCGGCCCGCCGCCGGAACGAGCCGAGCCGTTCGCGGCGCGAGCGCGCCGGAGCATCGACCTCGCGCAGCGCCTCGGGTGCGAAAGCACCCGCACGCCGAACGAGCCGTCGCGACCAGGAAGCGCGCCAGCAGCGGCTCTTCCTGATCGGGGTCGCGGCAGCGGCCGTGCTCGTGATCGCCATCCTCGCCGGCGGCCTTGCGTACGAGTACTACATCAAGCCGAACCAGGTCCTCGCCGAGGTGAACGGGCACAATATCACCCGGCGCGACTATTGGAAGTACCAGTCCGTGGTGCTCTACCAGCAGGCGCGCATCTACGAGAACTACGCCTCGCAGACGACGGGACAGCAGCAGTCGCAGTTCCTCGGCTTCGCTGCGTCACTCGATGCCCAGCGCGAGAAGGTGTGGGGGAGCACGGATGTCAGTGCGACCACCGTGCAGCAGATGATCGAAAACCAGATCTATCTCGACGCGGCGCAGGAACAAGGCATCGACCTTCCGGACGACCAGGTACAGCAGTACGCGCTGAACGCCTTCGCCCCTGCCGATTCGCCGCTGGTCACGCCGATCCCGACCCCGACAATGATCCCGGCCCGCGCGGAGGCCGCAACCGAGACTGCGGAGGCGTTGCTCGGTGGCACGCCCGTCTCGACGGCCCCTGCCGCGACGCCAGTCGCTGGTACGCCGGGGGCGAGTCCGGTTGCCGGAAACGCGACGCCAGCCGCCTCGCCGGAAGGCACGCCAGCACAGACAACCGATCCAGCCACGCTCGCCGATGCCGGGTTCACGAACTTCCAGAACCAGGTCTTCGACAAGGCGCACATGTCGCTGGACGACTACTACCGGCTCTTCACCCGTCCGCAGATGGCGCGCGAGCAGATCGACGCCCAGCTCCAGAACGTGGTGCCGCAGTCCGCCGATCAGGTCCACCTGCAACACATCCTCGTTGCGACGGAGGATCTCGCGACGCAGCTTGCCGGACAGGCCAAGGGCGGCGCAGACTTCGCCGCGCTCGCCAAGGCGAACTCCACGGACACCCAGACCGCGCCGACCGGCGGCGATCTCGGATGGGTGACCCGTGACGAACTCGACCCTGCGACCGCCGATGCCGCCTTCAATCTCGACGTGAATGGCGTCAGCGATCCGATCCAGACACCGTTTGGCTGGGAGATCGTTCGCGTCGAGGACAAGGAAGCCAACCGCCCGCTGACAGACGCGCAATATAGTGACGCGCGCCAGAAGGCCGTTGATACCTGGATGGCCGACCAGCGCTCCAAGTCGACGATCAAGACCGACTACCAGGAGACGCCCACGCCGACGCCAAGCGCCTTCGAGGTGCCGGCCGGTGCGCCGACGATCCCGCCGGCCACACCGATTCCGGCCGCCACGCCAGTGCTAGGCCCGGTCCAGGGGCCGCCCGCCCCCGGTGCGGAGGCCACGCCGATCGGGCCGGATGCCTC
>JASGDN010000050.1:0-22868 GCA_049841275.1 Thermomicrobiales bacterium | reverse complement strand
GGGCACGGGATAGGGTGAGGTTGTGGGCATGGCGGGGACTCCTGCGGACACACGAAGGCCAGACCGCCATCCTCGGTGCCCGCTCAGTATCTCCTCTTCCCCTCACGCTGAGAATGCGATTGCCCTGGGCTCGTCTTCGAGTCAGTGACGTGCTCTGTCCGGAACAACCATGCGTCGGAACCAGGGCCACCGGACTCGCTGCGTTCCGCGAGGTCCCTTATAGCGGTTCCCTTGCGGAGGGAACCGGAGACGTCAGCGAGCCAGTTCCTCGATCAGCAGGGCATAGGCGCTGCGGCCCCGCGTGAAGTCGTCGAGACGATACCATTCGTTGGGGGCATGGGCGCGGCTGTCCGGCAGACCCCACGCAAAGGTGATGGTATCTGCACCGAGTTCCTGCTTGAAGATCGCGGTCGCCGGGATCGTGCCGCCGGAACGGACCAGCACCGGATCCTTCCCGTAAAGTTCGGTGAGCACCGCTGTCGCAGCGCGGTAGAGATCGGCACTGCGATCGACCACGTACGGCGCCGCCGCGCCCTTCGCGGCTACGACCTCGACGCTGGAACCAGCCGGGCGGTGCTTCTCGACATGCTTCCGGATCAGCTCGACGATCGCCGCCGGGTCCTGGGCCGGCACGAGGCGGCACGTGATCTTGAGATGCGCCTCGTTCGGTGTCACAGTCTTGACACCGTCGCCCTGGAAGCCGCCCCAGATGCCGTTCATGTCCAGCGTGGGACGCCCCCAGATCCGTTCCCGAACGGTGTAGCCAGCCTCACCCCACAATTCGTCCAGCCCGAGTCCGGCCTTGAACTCGTTCTCGTCGAACGGCGTCGCCGCGATTTCCGCCTTGTCCGCGTCGGTGAGGGGACGTACCGAATCGTAGAAACCGTCTACCAGCACGTGACCGTCGGCGTCGTGGAACGTCGCGGCAAGCTGGACCATCGCCTGCACGGCATTCGGCACCGAGGCGCCGTAGCCGCCGGAGTGAAGGTCGCTGTTGGCGGTCCGCAGGTTGACCTGCACGCCAGCCAGTCCCTTCAGCGCCACGGTGAGTGCTGGCGTCGTCTCGTCGTACTGGCTGCCATCGGCGGACGCGACGGCGTCGGCCACGAGCAGATCCTTGTGTTCGCGGACGATGCCCACCATGCTCGGGCTGCCGATCTCCTCCTCGCCTTCGAAGATGAATGCGATGTTGATCGGCGGCTTTCCCCCATTCGCCGCGGCGACGGCCTCCACACCCTGGATTGCGGTCAGCAGGTTGCCCTTCATATCGGACGCCCCGCGCGCGAAGACCTTGCCGTCGCGCACGGTTGGTTCGAAGGGCGGGGACTCCCACAATTCGACGGGCGATTCGGGCTGCACGTCGTAGTGCCCGTAGATCAGGAGCGTCGGTTGCGCGGGATCGACGTCCCACCGCCCGATCACCGCCGGATGAACCGGGGACTCGGCAATCGTGACGGTCGGCACGCCTGCGCGGGTCAGCCGGTCGGCCACCCATTGCGCGGCCGCCTTCACATCCCCGGCGTGGGTGGGGTCGGTGCTCACACTCGGGATGCGGAGCAGTTCGAAGAACTCCTGGGTATGCGTGTCCACGTTTGCATCCAGTTCTTCGCGCCAGTCGCCATTCGCCATCGGTCGTGGTCCTTTCCTCGGGTCGTTCTGTTCGGATTTACGTTCTGCCGTGCGGATTCCTTCGCCGCGATCACGATACCGCGAAATGGCGCGAGCGCAATCCTGATGCGTGGGCAGCAGTGCCGCGATATGCGACAGTGCGGCCAGCATTGTTGGCATCTGGGCACAACCCGCCAGGAGAATCCTCATGTCCCGATCGGTGACCGTCACCATCACGTCGGACCGCTACGGCGGCGGTTCCGCGACCTTCGACCTGGAACGTGGGGTCGTCGCGGCCTATCCGGATCTCGATGTCGATCTGCGCGGGGCCGAGCCGCATTCCGCGGAGGACATGATTGCGCTCGGCCAGCATTCGGACGCGATGCTCCTGAGTACGCGCGATGCCCTGCCGCGGGCGGTGCTGGCGAACATTCCGCGCGTGAAGGTGATCGGCCGCTACGGTGTCGGCATGGACAATGTCGACCTCGCCGCCGCGACCGAATTCGGGATCGTCGTCACCCACTACCCGCAATATTGCACCTACGAGGTTGCGGATCATGCCACGGCGTTCATCCTGGCCCTCAACCGCCGCATCGTGGAACTGGACCGCGACCTGCGGGGCGGCGCCTGGATCGAGCACGGTGCGGATACCGACAGCATCCTGCGCGGTCCGGTCCCGGCGTTGCGGGAACTGACGATCGGAATCGTGGGACTCGGTGCGATCGGGCGGGCGGTGGCGCGGCGGCTCCTGCCGCATGGGTGCCGCGTGCTGGCAACCGACCCGTTCGTCTCGCCGGAGGAAATGGCCACCATCGGTGTGGAGGCGGCGACGCTGGAGGATCTGCTCCGGCAAGCGGATATCGTCACGCTGCATTGTCCCCTGCTCCCGCCAACTCACGGCCTGATCGGGGAGTCGCAACTGGCTCTGATGAAGCCGGACGCCACGATCGTGAACACCGCTCGCGGTCCGGTGATCCGGGGCGTGGATCTCATCGCCCACCTCCAGGCGCATCCCGGCTTCCGGGCCGCGCTCGACGTAGTGGAGCATGAGCCGCTGGCTGCCGATTCTCCGCTCTATGGCTTGCCGAACGTGATCCTGAGTCCGCATGCCGCGTACTACTCGACGCGTTCGGTGGATACCGTCCAGCGTGAAACGCTGATCGGCGCGCTCGACACGCTGCGAGGCGTGCGCCCATTGACGGTCGCCAACCCGGCGGTGCTGGAGACCGTGATGCTTTGTCCGAACCCGCGCGCGGGCGAGGAGTTCTGATCGGCAGGTTGACTTGCCCGGTCCGGCAATGAGAGGCGTCGTCCTGTTAGGATAGATATCTGTAGCGTGAGCTTCGCTTTCCGAAGGAATGACGAGCCCAGATGTTCATGTTGTCGCGTCCGGTGGTCCGCTTTCGCACGAATCACCTGACTGCCGTGCCGACCGAATCCAACGAGCCGGTCCTGCGGGCCGAGACCGAGGCCGATCTGGAGGACGAGCGCCTGATGCTCCGTGCCCAGACTGGCGACCTGCACGCATTCAACGACCTCGTCCAGCGGCACGAGCGGGCCGTGTTCAGTGTCTGTCTCCGGCTGCTGCGCGATCCTGGGCTTGCCGAGGACGCCGGCCAGGACACGTTCATCCGGGCGTGGAATGCGATCGATTCGTTCCGGGGCGGGCTGGTGCGGCCATGGCTGCTCCGCATCGCGACCAATCGTTCGTACGATGTGTTGCGAGCCAAGGCCCGGCGGCCGGCGCAATCGCTGGACGCCGAGCTTTACGAGATCGAGCCGGAATGGACCTCCCAGACTGGCGCGGCCGAGCACCCCGAATCCTTCGCCGATCGGTCCGAGCTGAGTCAGCATCTGGAGCGGGCGCTCGCCTCCCTGCCGGACGACCAGCGGCTGGCGATCGTGCTCTCCGATGTTCAGGGATACCCGTACGAGGAGATCGCGCAGATCATGGGCGTGGCGACGGGCACGGTGAAGTCCCGGATCAGCCGGGGAAGATCTCGCCTTCGGGACCTGTTGCAGCAGCAGCCGGAATCGCGGGAACTCTTTGCGCGTTTCCTTCGTTCATCTTCTGACGAGTGAAGGATCGCCCGGATGGCCCCCACCATGATTCCTATTCCATACTTCCTCGTCACAGACCGTTCGTCCTTCGTGGCCGGAAAGGCCGAGCATGACCGCTAACGTCCCTCGCTTCGATACCATGCACCACCCGGACATCGATCTTCTGAGCGACTTCGTCTCGGGAGACGACTCGCCCGAACTGCGTGCTGCCATCACCGAGCATCTCGCGACCTGTGAGGCGTGCCGGGGCCAGGTGTGCTCGCTGCGAGCGACGGTTGCGTTGTTGCGAGGACTGCCGCAGATCGCGCCGCCGGTGAGTTTCCAGCTCGGCCCCGAGTACGAGCGGCATCCGCGTTCCGGTGCTGGCGGCTCGGCCCAGCCATCGCCGATCGTGCGGTTGCTCCCCCTCGTGCGGACGCTGAGCGTGGCGGCCGTGCTCCTCTTCCTGGTCATCGGTGGCACAGCGGTTTTCGAGAACCGCAACCACGATAGCGGGAACGATGCAGCGATGGTCGGGAAGGGCGGCGCCGAACCTACCTCCGAAACCGACAGCGCATCCGATGCGTTGCAGGAGTCGGGGAATCAGTCATCCGAGCCCGTAGCACCGGCACGGGCCGCAGCCGTGCCACCGCAGGCCGCCGGTGGCGGTGTTGTGGAACAGGGAGACTCTGCGTCGGCAAATGCGGATCAGCCAGTTCCGGCGGCATCCGGCCAGGATGCCGAAGCAACACCACCGGCCGATTCGGTTGGCCAGGGAGCTCCGCTCTCGTCGGAGTCGGTCGACACCTCCGACAAGGACGGGTTCCCCTGGCTCTCAACGACTATCGGACTTGGAGCGCTTGCCGTCATTCTCGTTGGCCTTTGGCTCGTGCTCGCTCGCATCAGCCGGCAGCGGTAAGGTTTCGTTTTCCGTTGCCAGTCACACCTCGGTCGGTCCAATCCTGAAAGGAACCACCATGAGCGATTCCGCGCAGAATCAGCGGGTCCTGGGTCGTCGTTCGCTTCTTCGCGCTGTCCCTGCCTTTACCGCCACCGCCGTCGTTACCCCGACCCTCCTTGGCCAATCGTCATCCGTCGCAGCGCAGTCGACACCAACCCCGGAGGAAACCATGCGCACCATTGCCGTCTCCGGCACTGGGATTGTGAATGTAAAGCCCGATGTCGCCTCGATCACCGTAGGCGTGATGAAGTCGGCGGAGTTGCTGGAAGACGCCCAGAAGGATGTCACCGACGCGCTCGCCACGATGACGAAGGCATTCACGGACGCTGGTGTCGCTGGCAAGGACGTCGTGACCTCCAGCTATTACGTCAACCCCATTGCCAAGTACGACAACGATGGGAACTACATCGGTGTGCAGGGCTACCAGGTCTCGTCGAGCCTGACCGCCACCGTTCGTGAGATCGACCGGGTGGGCTCCCTGCTCGACGCGGTGGTGAAGGCCGGTGCGAACCAGGTCTGGGGCATCTCCTTCTCCGTGGACGATCCTTCCAAGCCCGCAAGCGAGGCTCGCAAGGCCGCAGTGGCCGATGCCCGGCAGAAGGCTGATGAGCTTGCGACGGCTGCTGGTGCGGTCGTGACTGGCGTCTTCTCGATCGTGGAATCCTACGCACCGGCGCCGAAGGCGCAGGACTACGGCAGCGCCGCACCGTCAGCCTCCGCGGACGCGAGCCGCGAGTCGAATCCCGTGCCGGTCAGCACGGGTACGACGGCGATCGAGGTGGATGTCCAGGTCGTCTTCGAAATCGATGTGGCGGCTGGCTAGGTCCGGATTCGATTGCCAGTACACACAGAACCGGGGCAACGCGCGTTGCCCCGGTTCTGTCGTATGCGGGAGTTTGTATCTGGCAACCTGCTCGCTATGTGCGGGTGTCCACCAGCCTGACGAACGTGTTCACATCCTCGCGGATGACGTCGAGGCTCGAAGTCCAGAACGCCGTCGAGCGGGTGTCGATCCCGAAGCGGGCCGCCAGCGTTGCCGCGTCGGCGCTCCCGGTCGAGGCGAGGAGATCGTCGTAGGAGGCGCGGAACGCATCGGGATCGGCCTGATACTGCGCGTAGAGGCCGAGACCGAAGAGCAGGCCGAACATGTACGGGTAGTTGTAGAAGGCGAAATTCGGGGAATAGTAGTGTCCCTTCACCGCCCACATGTACGGATGGAAGGTCGCTTCCTCGACGGCATCGCCGTAGGTCTGCATCTGGGCGTCGTGCATCAGTGCGCAGAACTCGTCGGCGGAGAGCTGTCCGTCGCCCCGTTTTGCGAAGATGGCCTGCTCGAACAGGAAACGGCTGGAGATATCCACCACGATCGCGAGCGAGTCCTGCAGCGATCCTTCGAGGATGGAAAGCTGCTCGTCTGGAGTACCGTTCGCGATGGCCGCCTTGCGGAGAATCGTCTCGCAGAAGGTGCTCGCCGTCTCGGCCAGCGTCATCGGAGTGGAGCGCTGCTGGATCGGCGAGGCGTCCTTCAGGCAGAGGTTGTGATAGGCGTGACCGAGCTCGTGGGCGAGCGTACTGACCTCGGAAAAGGTTGGCGCGAAGTTCGCCATGATCCGGGACTCGCCGTCGCGGGTCTCCATGCAGTAGGCGCCGCCCGCCTTGCCCGCGCGCGGCTCGGCGTCGATCCAGCGTTCGCCGAACGCCCGCTCGGAAAGACCGCGCAGGGTATTGGAGTATGTCCCGAACTGCTCGTTGACGAATGCCACCGCCTCTGGCCACGGCCATGAACGCTCGGACGCCGAAAGTGGCGCGTCGAGGTCGTACCAGGCCAGTTTCTCGAGCCCCAGGGCGCGGGCTTTCGCCACGAGGTAGCGTTGGATGTCCGGGTACGCCTCACGGGCGGCCTGCATCATTGCGTCGAGCGTCTCGGTGTCAATGCTGTTCTGGAAGAGCGATTGCGCGAGCGGGCTCTCCCAGCCACGGCGTGTGGCCAGGGTGAGGTGCTCCCCTTTTACGCCGTTCAGTGCGGCGGCGAGCGGTGTCTCCCACCGTTTCCAGGCCGCAAGCTCGGCATCGTAGGCTGCCTTACGGACAGCGCGATCCGGATCGGCTGAAAGCGTACGAATCTCGCTGATCGGCAACTCCTGCACGGCGCCGTCGCGTTCCAGCATTGCCGTGATCTGGGACGAGATATCTTCGTGAAGGCGTCCGAATGCCGATCCGCCCGAAAGGGTGAGATCGGAGGCAAGATCTTCCTCAGGGAGGCTCATCAGGTGATCGCCGGCAATCCGGCTCTGGCGTACCATGAACTCGTGATCCGCCGCGGCGTGCGACGAGGCGATGAGCGCGTTGGGATCGAGCGTACCGATCCACGAGGTGAAGCGCGTGTCTGCCTTCGCCAGACGCGCGCCAATCAGCTGGAACTGCCCATGGCGGCGTTGCGCCGAGGTGTCGCGCGTGTCGGTGCTGAGGAAGGCGTAGATGTAACTGCCGATCAGCGTTCCCTGCTTGGTGATGGCATTCATCAGAACCAATGCCTGGTCGAATGCAGCGGTGATCGCGTCCTGACCGGCATCGGCGGTGGGAAGCGTTGCGACGGTGGCCTCGAAGGCGATGACCTGGGCTTCGAGTTCCTGCAGCGCAGTGTCGAACTCCGGCGAATCCAGGCTCGGGAAATACGGGGACATGTCCCAGCGTGGGAGGTGGCTGGCGGTGGGGCGTTCGGTGGAAACGGCGCTCATGACGATCCTTTCGTGATCGGCGCACCGGCTTGGGGTGTGCCGGCTACTGGCGAAAAGCGATCCGTGCCAGGAGTTACAGGCCAGCAAGGGACTGGAAGGTCACATTCTCCGCATGTTCCTCGGCGTAACGCAGGTCCCACTCGGTCGTGAAGAGGATCACCGGGCGGCTGCTTCGGTCCTCCGCGCGCATGCGGCCGCGTCCGTTGCCGATGGACGTGATCTCACGATCGTCGCCCGTCACCCACCGCGCGGCGGTGTAGGTCAACGGCTCCATGATCGTTTCGACGCCGTATTCCGACTCGAGCCGGAAGCGGACGACATCGAACTGGAGCTGGCCAACGGCGGCGAGGACCGGTTCGCGGCTGCCGCTGGAAACGGGATAGAAGAGCTGGATCGCGCCTTCCTCCTCGATCTGCGACAGGCCCTTCTGGAACTGCTTGTACTTGTCGGCGCGCGCATGGCGGAGCAACGCGAAGTGTTCCGGCTGGAAGCGCGGGAGCGCCGCAAACTCGCCGATGTCCTCGGCCGCAATGGTATCGCCGATAGTAAACGTGCCGGGATTGATGAGCCCGACAACATCGCCAGCGTAGGCTTCGTCCACTACTTCGCGGTCCTGCCCGAAGAGGCGCATGGGGCGTGCGAGGCGGACCTTTCGCTTCAGGCGTGGATGCCAGGCGTCCATGTCGCGCTCGAACTTCCCGGAGACGATCCGCAGGTAGGCGACCCGGTCTCGGTGGCGCGGGTCCATATTCGCCTGGATCTTGAAGACGAACCCGGAGAAGGTCGGATCGGTCGGCTCCATCGTCCGGGAGGTCGTCTCGTGCGCGCCCGGCGTCGGTGCGTATTCCACGAAGCGATCGAGGAAGAGCTGCACGCCGAAGTTGGTCAGCGCGGAACCGAAGGAGACCGGCGTCAACCGTCCAGCCAGCACCTCTCCGAGGTCGAACGGCGTTCCCGCCAGATCCAGCAGTTCCATCTCCTCGCGCAGCTGGGTGGCCTTGTCCGCACCGATACGGGCGTCCAGCAGCGGGTCATCGAGGCTGGCAACCTGGACGGGGGCCTGACGTGCGCCATGTTCGGTGCGCTCGAAGAGGTGAACGGTCTGCGAGAGACGGTCGTAGACGCCCTGGAAGTCGGCTCCGTCGCCGATCGGCCAGTTCAGCGGATAGGTGGTGAGGCCGAGCGTACGTTCGATCTCGTCCATCAGTTCCAGTGGATGCTGCGCCGGGCGGTCGATCTTGTTGATGAAGGTGAAGATCGGGGTGTGCTGGCGACGGCAGACCTCGAAGAGCTTCAACGTCTGCGGCTCGATGCCGCGCGCGCCGTCGAGGACCATCACCGCCGCATCGACGGCGGTCAGTGTCCGGTAGGTGTCTTCGGAGAAATCCTGGTGACCGGGTGTGTCGAGCAGGTTGAGTTGATAGCCGCGATACGGGAAGGCCAGCACGGTCGAGGTGATGGAGATGCCGCGCTGCTGCTCCATCGCCATCCAGTCGGATGCCGCGTGGCGCTGGGTCTTGCGGGCCGTTACCGATCCGGCCAGCTGGACCGCCCCTCCATAGAGGAGGAGTTTCTCGGTGAGGGTGGTCTTGCCGGCGTCCGGGTGGGAAATGATGGCGAAGGTGCGGCGCTGGCGGACGGCGGCATCGAGGTCCGCCGGACGTTCGGACACGGTTTCGGCGACGGCGGGAGCCGTCGCGGCAGGATCGATCGCGGACATGAAGGTTCCTTGGCTGGAGTGGCGCGCAGGGTGGGATGGACGAGGCGACGCGCGCGGCGGATAGGCCGCATTCGGGAGCGTCGTCAGGTATGGAAGCAGGCGAAGGCTTGCCGGATGGCATCGGTCATGGCTGCTCGTCCTGCTTCACGATCGGTTTCACGTAAAGGAGATATTCGTTCAGGCCGACCTTCAGGACGCGGTTGATCGTGTATTTCACCTGCGTGACGCCATCGCGCACCGTGTTCCCGACGCGAAACTGGCTGACGCGCATGTCGCGATTGCTGCGGGAGAGGATCTCGAATGTCGTGCGTTCGCAGGTGTTGCAGACGAAGTACTGATCGCGGGTGTCGCTGGCGCCGATGAATCCGCGCTGGACATGCGTCGTGTCCCAACTGCCGCACCAGGGGCATTGCCGCCGGTCGCCACGCTCGCTTGTCGGGGATGCCGAGGCATCGACGCCGACAACCCCGCGATTGCCCGCTCCGTTTCCGCCATGCGCCGCTGCCCGGATTCGCTCTGTCATGCACTGTCCCTCACGTCGGCCATGTGGGATCGCGACGATGCCCACGCGAGATGCCGAAGGTCTCACAAGTGTACGCCCCGCGTTCGCCCATGTCACAGCTCCAGCCTCACATGGCCGTTGTCGGAATTGTGGCTGCGGTGGCCGCACGCACATTGCCTGCCGGCTCGCCTGCTTGCGGAATATACCCCTTGGGGGTATTATGAATGCGTAATGACGAGTCCCGGCTGGGACATTCCGAGGTGTTTTGCGCCATGAGTACTGCCGTTTCCCCGGGTCTTCCACCGCCTGAATTCGGGCGGCCCGCAACGGTTTCGACCTCCTTCCCCGTCGAGGGGATGACCTGCGCGGCATGCGTCCGTCGCGTCGAGAAGGCGCTGGCGAAGGTCGATGGTGTTGCGGACGTCACGGTCAATCTCGCCACCGAACGGGCCTCCGTCAACCTCGATCCGGCCGTCGCGACCGCGGATTCGCTGAATGCCGCGATCGAGCAGGCGGGCTATCACGCTGGACAGATCTCCATTCCGAAACCGCGCGTGAGTTCCCTGCCGGTCATCCAGCCTGGTGTGGTTTCGGCGATGGCTGGATCGTCGGAATTGGATGACGATCCGTCGGCGCTGACGCTTGACATCGAGGGGATGACCTGCGCAGCCTGCGTGCGGCGAGTGGAAAAGGCGCTCGATAAGGTCGAAGGGGTGGCAGCGGCCTCGGTGAACCTTGCGACGGAACGCGCGACCGTTTCTCTCGATCCCGGTGCGACGGTCGACCCGGCCGATCTCGTGGCAGCGGTCGGGGCGGCTGGCTACACGGCGACGATGCCGAAGCCGCCCGTCGCCGTCTCGACGAGCGCCGACGTTTCGATGGAGCAAACCTCAGCGGAGGCCGAGGAGGAGGCCCGAAGCGCGCGGCGTGATGCCGAGCTGGCGAGCACGAAGCGCAAGGCGCTGGTGAGCTTGGGAATCGGCCTGGCAATGATGGCGGCGATGTACGTCCCGCTGCCGATCTCGGAACGCACGCTCGCACCAATCCTGCTGATCGCCGCGGCCATCGTCCAGGTGTGGGCAGGCCGGGTCTTCTACGAACAGGCGTGGCTGGCCGCAAAGCACCGCACCACGAATATGAACACGCTGGTCGCGGTCGGGACCTCGGTGGCGTTCGGCTACAGCGCGTTCGTCACGCTCTGGCCGCAGCTGGCCGATCGGTGGGGACTCCCCTACCACCTCTACTACGAGACGGCGGTCATCATCATCGCGCTCATCCTGCTCGGGCGCTGGATGGAGGGCAAGGCCCGCAAGTCCACGGGCGATGCGATCCGGGCGTTGATGGGATTGCAGGCGCGGACAGCCCGCGTGGTTCGGGACGGCGTGGAGACCGACATCCCGATCGAACAGGTTGTCGTCGGGGATGTCGTCCGCGTGCGGCCAGGCGAGAAGGTGCCGGTCGATGGCACGGTGCTGGAGGGCACGTCCTCGCTCGACGAGGGCATGCTGACGGGCGAGAGCCTGCCCGTGACCAAGCGCGCCGATGACAGCGTGATTGGCGCGACCATCAACGGGACCGGGACCTTCCTGATGCGGGCGACGCGCGTCGGGCGGGACACCGTGCTCGCGCAGATCGTCCGCCTGGTGGAGGATGCCCAGGGCTCGAAGGCGCCGATGCAGCGGCTGGCTGACACGATCGCGAGCATCTTCGTGCCGATCGTGCTGGGCGTCTCGGTGTTGACGTTCTTCATCTGGTGGATCTGGGGACCCAGCCCGATCCTCTCCTACGCGATTCCGGCGGTCGTATCCGTACTCGTGATCGCTTGCCCGTGCGCCCTCGGCCTCGCCGCGCCGACCGCAATCATGGTCGGGACCGGCAAGGCGGCGGAACTCGGCGTGCTCGTCCGGGGCGGTGAGGCGTTGGAGATGGCGAAGGCCATCGATACGATCGTCCTCGACAAGACCGGCACAATCACGAAGGGCGAGCCCTCGCTGGTGGCCATCGAAACGACCGGCGATGCCGATTCCGACGACCTTCTGCGGCTCGTTGCGGCGGCGGAAGTCGGGTCGGAGCACCCGCTTGGTGCGGCGATCGTGAAGGCCGCGAACGGCAAGGGATTGACCCTCCCGAAGGCGTCGCAATTCGAGGCGATTGCCGGGCACGGCATCGTTGCAACCATTGACGGACAACGGGTGGCGGTCGGCAATACGGCGTTGATGGCGCGCGACGGCATCGCGGTCGATGCGCTGGAGCCTGTCTCCTATGGGCTCGCGGATAGCGGCGCGACGCCGATGTATGCGGCGGTGGATGGGCACTTGGCCGGCGTACTCGGGGTCGCCGACACGCTGAAGCCGGGCGCGAACGAGACGATCGGCGAACTGAAGGCGCTCGGCCTCGATGTCTGGATGGTGACGGGCGACAACGAGCGAACCGCTCGCGCAATCGCGGCGAAGGCCGGCATCGTCAATGTACTCGCCGGCGTGCTTCCTGCGCAGAAGGCCGAGAAGATCCGGGCGTTGCAGGACGATGGGCGCACGGTCGGGATGGTTGGAGACGGCATCAACGATGCTCCGGCGTTGGCGCAGGCCGATCTCGGCATCGCGATCGGCACCGGGACGGATGTCGCGATGTCGGCGTCGGATATCACCCTGATCGGAGACGACCTGAAGGGGATCGTGACGGCGATCGCGCTTTCGCGGCGGACCGTGCAGACGATCCGGCAGGGGCTCTTCTGGGCTTTCGCCTACAACGTCGTCCTGATTCCGGTAGCGATGGGAATCCTCTATCCGGTATTTGGTATCCTGCTCAGTCCGGTACTCGCCGCTGCCGCCATGGCGATGAGCAGCGTGAGCGTAGTTACGAATGCCCTCCGACTGCGGAGCTTCACGCGGCCAACCTCGGCGGTGGAAATCCTGCATCCGCCCCTGGGTACGCGTATTCGGGAATGGGGATACCTTGCCGGTATCGCGCTGGTGGCGCTGGCGATCGGGGCGGGTGCCCTCTGGCTCAGCGATCGCGCGGGTATGGGTGTTACCGATGACGGGCATGGGGCCATGGCCGCTGATACGGAGGATGATGCGCATGGCGCTGGTTCGATGGATGGCATGACCATGGCGGCAGACTCCGTCGTCTCCCCGAGCGAGGCTGGTGTCCGTGTCGACTTCGTGGCCAACCCTTCCGAGATCAAGGCGGGGGAATCCACCCGGCTCTCCTTCCGGATCACCGACGATGCGTCGGGCCAGAGCATCACCGACCTGCCGCTCAGCCACGAGAAGCCGATGCATTTGATCCTGGTCAGCGGCGACCTGCAGCAGTTCCAGCACATCCATCCGTCCTTGCAGGACGATGGCACCTATGCCGTGGATGTCACGTTGCCCGAGAACGGCACGTACGCCCTCTACGACGAGTTCGTCCAGGGCGATCATACGGTTCTCGATGAGCAGCAGATCGTCGTTGGCGCTGCCTCCCCTGTTGGAACGACGCTGAATCCGGACATCTCGCCAAAGACGGTGGATGGCCTGACGCTGAGCCTTGCGGTGCCGGACCAGATCGTTGCCGGCCAGGCGACCGAGCTGAAGCTGACCGCGACGGCGAATGGCGAGCCGGTGACGACCCTCCAGCCCTACCTGGCCGCAGCCGCTCATGTCGCCATCGTGGACGAGGGCGCGACGAGTTTCGCGCACACCCACGCCGAGGCGGCGAACAGCGCTTCGGATAGTGACCACGCGGATGGGCACGACACCGCAAGCACGTTCGGTCCGGACCTGGTGGTCCATCACACGTTCGAGCAGGCCGGCATCTACAAGATCTGGGTGCAGGTCAGCTACAACGGGGAAGTCATCACCGTCCCATTCGTTATCGAGGCCAAGTAGTTCACGTGCATACAGGGGATGGCGAGCGGCCATCCCCTGTATGCACGCAGAGTGGAGCTTCACACTGACGGATTCTCTCGCTATGGTGCGGCACGCGCCGATGCCACAGGACCGCCATGGATCGCCGCCTTCCTGCACACCCAGGTTGGGGGGTATTGGCTCCATACTGGCGGCGTTGGTGCGGCCATCGGGAGGACACCGATGGGAAATCCCGGAACGTCGATAGCGCTCAACGTTCCGGGCGTAATCTCTGGCAATTGCGCCTTTCGCATCGCGTGATGTCAGCGGCGTGAAAGGAATCCTGGTCAGCTTATGTCGTGCTCCTCGCCGGTGCGGGACCGAAGAGCGACGTCCAGAGAAGCCGTGCGGCGAGCGAGCGAGCGGGACGCCAACTCTCCGAGAGTGTGTCGAGGTCGCGGAGCGTCATCTCGGGGCGGTTGTAGGCGGCTCGGGTGGCGCGCAGCAGGGCAACATCGCCGGTCGGATGGGAGTCGGCCGCGCCGATCCCCCACAACAGCGTCGATTCGGCCGTCCAGCGCCCGATTCCCGGCAGCGCCACGAGCGAAGCAATCGCCCGTTCGGGATCGGCACGTGCTTCGGATGCGGTCGGCAGCTGTCCCTGTAATTCCATCTCGGCCAGATAGCGGATCGCCTCGGCCCGTTTCATTGTGACGCCGGACTGCCGGATCAGTGTGGCCGGCGCCGTCGCAAGCTGGCGGGCACTTGGCAGGGGGCGAAACTCCCGTCCCGCGACGGTCGTCGGGTCGGTGAAGAGCCGCGAGAGCTTCGCCTGCGTGACCGCCGCGGCTGCCACCGAGATACTCTGCCCGACGATCGAGGTGACTGCGCCCTCGAAAAGCGACCCGTCGTTCAGCGGCCGGAGCCCCGGAAAGCGTTCGGCGAGTTCGGCGATCACCGGGTCCGCGAACGCGGGAAGGGAGGTTCCGATCCCCAGCACGGCGTCCAGGAAGTCCGCATCCATCGTGGGATCGGCCGTTCCATTGATGACAAGCGCGCCAGGCCCCTCCTGGCGGACCGATCGCCAGACGGGACGGCCCGCTTCCCAGCATACGTGGATGAACGTCCCGTCGACCCACGCCTGGCGTGGCGAGCGATGCCCGACCCACGCGGCAGGTCCGCACGTTTGGCTCAGTGAGAAGTCCGAATCGACCGCGATCGTGCGTGCGCCGTTCATGCTGGCGGCCCCTGTGTGATGAGAAGCGGCGTGATGGGGATGCCATTGCTCCAGGTCCCCATGTCGCGATGTTCCGGCGTGTCCCCAAACGCGTAGGCGCAATCCGTTCCATCGGCGGCACAGGACATCAGGGCGTCGTGCGATCGCCACAGGGCGAACCAGTCGATGGCGTCGATGCCGTCCGCACGATTGCCCGTGCCGACCGCGGTGTGATCGGCAATCACCGCCGGCGTGCCGTGCTCGTCGGAGCGGATGGTGACGTAGTCCTTGTGCGAGGACGGAATGGCGTCGAACATCGGCCAGAGGGCGCGAGCGTCCCAGTCGCCAACCGTCTCGTCGCGGTCGCCGACGAGCACCTGGGCGAAGAGGTTCGCCGGTAAACGTTCGTCCAGCGGCAGGTCGATGCCGAGCCCACCGAAGTTCCCGCAGGGCTGACACCCTCCCGGTTGTACGACGAAGAGGGTGCGTGGGACCGGGAACCCGAGCCGTCCGGCGTCGAGCGCGTATCGGATGGCCAGCGACCCTCCCAACGAATGTCCGATCACATCGACCTGCTTGGAACGGAAGTCGGCTCCCGTGCGGTTGGAGAGCCAGGCGATGCTCTCCTGCATCCCGGCGAAGAGGTTCGATGGCCAGGACGGTGGCCCGTTCTCGATGACATCCAGCGTCTGATAGACGGGAAAGATGACGATGGCGCCGCGACGGACGCGGTGCTCGATCCAGTCGGTGTACATGTCCGGATCCACACCGCCGAGCCCGTGGACGAGCATCACGAGGTCCAGGTCGGCGAGTGCGGCGTCGGGGACGCCGGCGGGCGTGAAGATCCAGGCATCGTGCGGTTCCTCGCCGGCATGCGTCCTCGCAACGGATGCATAGGTGTAGTCGCTGCCTCCCGGCCCCGCCGCCGGCTGGGTGGGCTGTGTGGGCGGCGGGGATGCGGAGTGGGCAGCGCTGGCGAGTGGACCGGCGGACAGTGCCAGCCCCAGCGTGGCGACGAGCAAACGCAATGCGAGACGGGATCGGACGCTGGAAGGTTGCGAAGACATCGTGCGGACCCCTGATCCTTTCGCGGGTATGCTTGGGCGTTCGTACCGCATCCGGTCGACCCGTCCAGTATCGCAACGTCCAGCCCACCGGAGGCCACGAAGTCGTGCATCGCTCCCCTATCGTGATCGGCTCATCGCTCGCGGATGTCCTGTCCAGGTTCTCCAATGAGGCCGGGAAGATCGTGATCCTCCCGGCCTCGTTGGGAAAGGACGATCCCCTTGCCAGGCAGACAGCGGATCTGGTGCGCGGTGATGTCATCATTCCGGCAACCTGGAGCGCCCGGCTTCGTTCGTTGGGGTTCGGAGACGCACCGGGCTGGCAGACGGTCGATATCCGAGCCATCGATCCGTCCTGCGAGCTGGATCGAGTGGTGTTGCCGGATACGCTCGTCGAGGCGAATGCCGCGATCGTCGCCTGCGACCTCGACCGAGTGGCCGTAACCGGACCCTACGTCCTCGATGTTGCTGCCTCCTATGTTGCGCCCACGACGCGGCTCCGATTGCATGCCAGTAGGGAACGTGTCGCGACGGCTGCCGAGATCGCGCTCGCGTTCTGGTTGCGCGGGGCGGTCCTGGCCCTCACGATCGATGGGAATCGGCGGTACGTGGTCACGCCGGATCCGATTGCGGGGGAGCTGGCAGCACTTGCGCTCTCGGAACGCGCCCGCAACACCGAACGATCGGTCGTCGGCCCCTGGGAGGATCCGATCGTGCAGCGAGCCACGGAATTGCAACTGGGAGCGCTGCTACCCTCCGCCCTGGAACTCGTGCCGGCGGACGATCCTTTCAGCACGGCCATCGCCAGGCAGCTCGCCCGCCGCCTGGGTATCGCGTGATCTTCCAGTGTCTCCGGCTTGCGGGCATGGATTGTGCTTTTCTGTCACAGAGTGACAATCGGATGATGACTCGTTAGAATGGCACGCAATCATCGCAGGCATCCAGCATCAGGCCAGATGTCCGACCCTGATTGATGACGAGCGAACCGGATCGCTCGTCGGAACGAATGGAGTACCGCGTGGGCTCAGGGCTGATGCAACGACTCATGGAATGGCTGGCCGCCAATATGCCCGGCTTCGCCCCCCGGCCGAAGCCCGTTCCGGTGCCAGTTCGCGTCGATCAACACCGTCGGCGCGTACGATAGGATCGGAATTCGAATCCAGTATGCAGGGATGGCCGGACGATCCGGTCAGTAGATGCGTGTGCGCCCTGAATGAGCAACGGGTGATACACGATGTAGAGGCGCTGCCATCGCAGGATGGTGGCGTTTGTGTTTCGTCCGGTCATCACGGGCGCGTCATGCGGCTGGCGATGGTGTTACTGGCTACCCTCCTGGTACTCACGGCGTGTTCGCCGCCGTGGCGCGACGAGCAAACGACCGTCGATCCGACGGCGTGTCTCTCCGGGCTTTCTCGCCCGGACTTCGCCAGCGAAGGCATCTTTGTCGAGCCGACCGATGGGGTGGCACCGGTCGTCGACGAACTCGATCATGCCCGCTGTGCGGTCGATGTCGGAATCTATCTCCTCACGAACAATGACATCATCTCCGCGCTGGAGCGCGCCGCCGCACGCGGTGTCCGCGTGCGTGCGATTGTCGAGCAATATCCCTACGGTGGGTCAACTGATACAGAACAACTGGTCAAGCGGCTCGACGCGGCCGGAATCGCTCACAAGTGGAGCGACTCGCGCTTCCGCTTCACCCATGCAAAATACATCGTCGTAGACCGTCAGGTCGCAATCGTCATGAACATGAACCTGACCGCCTCTGCCTTCAAGGGCAACCGCGAATTCGGCGCGATCTCAACCGATCAAACGGTGGTTGCCGAGACGCAGTCCCTCTTTGACGGCGACTGGAGCGGCAACCCTGTCGACAATCCGGCCGGTCCACTGATCGTCAGCCCGGATAACAGCCGGGAGCGCTTCCTCGACCTGATCGACGGCACGCGGACATCGATCGATCTCTACGTGGAAGTCATCAACGATCCGGGGATCATCAACGCGCTGGGTTATGCGGCACAGGCCGGCATCCACGTTCGCCTCATCGTGAATCCGCCGGAGGATGACGCGACCCGGACGATCTATGCAGCGATGCAGCGCTCCGGAATCGAGGTGCGCGTTCTCTCGCGCCTCTACGTTCATGCGAAGGTGATGATCCTTGACGGCGACACCGCAATCGTCGGATCGCAGAACTTCACGCCAACATCGCTGGACAGCAATCGCGAGATTGCGCTGATCGTGCGGAGTGCGGGATCGGTCGAGCGGGCGCGGGCGGTCTTCGCGCAGGACTGGGCGGATGCCAGGCCGGCTGGGAACTGATCAAGCGAAGCGGGTGTCTGGCGCGATAGCGGGGACAAGGCACCTACCGGCCCAACCACTCACGAACGCATACCGCTTACCCAGCGTCACGACGGAGCTAGCATTGCCCCGCGAGCGGGATGAATGCTGGCCTGCCTGCGTTCGTGGTCGTAGAATCGCGAATGTATCCGCCCACGCACGAGCATCGAATCCGGAAATCGGTCCACAATCCGTATTGACACCGACGGAGTGTCCGTATATATTGTCCGTACAGTCCCGAGGGGCTGGGCAGAGAGACCTTCTCAGCTGACATGAGCAACGGTGGATCGGGCTGCGGGGCCGGATCCATGACCGGGTTCATGACGGTATTGGTCAGGAGAACGATGCGCGTTGCGGGGCGACGCATCGGGAAGCTGGCCGATGGGGGAGATCAGGAGTCCGGTCAATCGGGACTTTATTCATTCCCCGCGTATCCCCTTCCATCCCGATTTCCGTCGTGCCAGCGACGCACAAAAACGCGAGACCCCGGCATGCCGGGGTCTCGCGTGAGGTGGTAGCGCATAGGGGATTCGAACCCCTGATCTCCGCCTTGAGAGGGCGGTGTCCTAGGCCGCTAGACGAATGCGCCTCGTGCTCTTGGGCAACGGGCGAAATGATAGCCGTCCGGAACCTGGGTGTCAACCCGATTTTCTGAGATCCGGACATCCGTGGCTGTAGCTACGATCGTGTCCGGTTCTGACCGGCGGACGGCATCATGCCCCCTCACACGATCGGCGTCTCCGACCGTTATGGAGGCTAGGGCCAGCGACGCCAAATCCGATGGATCGGGTTCCGGATCTCAGGGCTTTGGCGTGTCCCGTCCCAGCCGGGTCGTCACGGGGCGAGCCGCTCGTGCGTCCAGCTTCCTTCCTCATGCCGACGGTATCGGATGCGGTCGTGCAACCGGCTGGGACGTCCCTGCCAGAACTCGATCTCATCAGGACGCACCAGGTAGCCTCCCCAATTCGCCGGTCGTTCCAGGGGGCTCCCCGCTGTGGCTGCCTCCGCACGGGCGGCGACGCGCTCTTCCAACCACGCGCGATTCGGGATCACCGCGCTCTGCGGTGAGACGATGGCCCCGATCTGGCTGCCTTCTGGTCGCGTCGCGAAATAGGCGTCGGACAAATCCGGGTCGAGCTTCTCCACGCGGCCGCCGACTCGCACCTGCCGCTCCAGGGGCGCCCAATAGAAGGTGAGGGCGACAAATGGGTGCGCGGCGATTTCCTGCCCCTTCCGGCTATCGTAGTTGGTGTAGAAGACGAAGCCGTTGGCGTCGAACCCCTTGAGCAGGACGGTCCGGGCGGAGGGGCGGCCATCGGCGGCAACGGTCGAGAGGATCATCGCGTTTGCTTCGAGGACCGAAGAGGCGCGTGCCTCCTCGAACCATGTGGCGAATTGGACGATCGGATCGGCATCGACCTCCCGATCTCCCAGCGTGGCGCGTTCGTACGACTGGCGCATGTCGGCGATGGCGTGATTCATGACGACCTCGATACCGGACGGAGAGACGATATGCTGCGATAACGCCGGCTTTGCCAACGCGACGCTGACTCGCCGTGTAGGGTAGCATCCCGTCAGATGACGGCACAGATGCCTGTTGCTTGCCTGGAACCACGAGGAGTGACGTTGTGCGACCTGTCCCCGGACGAGACACGCTCATGAGAAACGCACGGTGTGTGGTGCTGGTTGGCGCGCTGTGCATGACCGCGACGATTGATGGCGGGACAGCGCTTGCCGAAACCGGAGCGACCCCCGAGGCAATTGCTCCAGCGGCATCCTGCTCGATCCCACCGCTCACGCTTCCGCTCTTCGGTGGCACGCCGGCAACGGCGCTTCTCGCGACACCCGTCCCGGTTGGCGCCGGGACGCTGACGCCGGTCGATGCCGAGACCGAGATGTCCGTTCGCGCCGGGGTCGCCGAAATCCTGGCATGTCTGAATGTGGGCGATCCGAAGCAGACCTATGCGGTCTTCACGACCGGCTACCTCGCGCGGACATTCGGGAATCCCGCGACGGCCTATCTGCCCGCCTTCGAGCAGTCGCTCGACGAGGCACCGGACGCATCCGCGCCGCACTACACCGCACCAGCCTTCACGATCGAGGGCCAGACTGCCGGCGGCCAGGTGGTGGTCTCCCTTACCGTGACCGCGGACGACCAGTCCTGGACCGACACGCTTGTTCTGGTGAATGTTGGTGGTCACTGGCTGATCGATAGCGTGCTGACCTGAGCTGGTCGGAGTGCAATGGATAACGCGACTCCCGCCCGGTTCGATTCAGCGGGCAGGGAGTCGCATTGGCAGTCTGTCAGACCGGGAGGTTGAGCGCAGAGTGCCCGTCGGCGCCGGAGTTTTCCGACGCGAACGCAACGACTTGCGGGTGCTCGCTGCCTTTATAGGCGTCCTTGATTGCATGCCGCAGGACGAGCAGGAATTCGTCGTCGCCCCGGTCGCCACCGAGCCAGATCCGCATACCGCGCCGGTTGTTCGCGCCCTGGAGCATCGCGCCGCCACGATAGCGGATGGCGCCGGCGAATTCCGTCCAGCGGCGGAACGTGCCGCTGCCCAATCGCACCCCTTCGGTCGTCAGGATATATGAGGTGGGCAGCGCGACCAGGATGAGGTACGCCACGAGCGGAATCGCTATCGTCGGGAGCGGTGCGTCTCCATAGCGGACGAGCAGCACGGCCACGATCGTGCCGATGATGGCTGGCACGATGTGCATCCGCATGCGTGCGATCAACGACAGCGGGCGCACGAGGAAGGTCTCGCCGCTCATCGTGTTGCCGAAGGGACGAACGTACCGAGCGATGTAGATGATGATGACGAGCAGGATGAGGGCAGGTGCGATGATGGGCATGGTGGAGATCCGAAGCGTGGGTGATGGTATTCAGGAAACGCGCCGGTCCGGCGTCTTTGTCGAGTATGGGGTCGGGTCAGGCAGCGGAACGTATCTGTCGTGCATGGGAGATCGGAGTCGCCCGCTTGTCCTGTTCCTATCCTACACCCGGACGCACCGTTTTGAACGTCCTCATCGTGAAAAAATACACATGACCTGCACGAACGGGGCGCAGGAGTTTTGTGCAGGGAGAATCCGGCTTGTCAGGATGTCGGCGTTGCGGTGAGATCGAGGGGATTCGGTTCGAGATCGATCTTCCAGATGCCACGCTCGTTCTGGAACCAGATCGTCCGGTCGTCGTTCGTCCAGCCGAGGCTTGGGACGAATCCCAGACCGCGGAAGAGCGGTTTTGAGACGCGATAGTCGCCGTACTCCTGCAAGTCCAGCTCCCAGTCGCCGAAGATGTAGGTCGCCAGCGTCGGGCCAGGGAAGCACGCGATGTAGGCGCTCGTCACCGAGCGCATGCCGCACTGCGTGCCGACCTTTTCCCACACGGGCGTTGCCCAGTCGCCGGGAAGGTCCGGCGCGAGGGCGCCGTCCGGAAGTTTCGTCACGGTTCCGCTCGCGACCGTCACCACCACGGACGACCAGGATGGCGGCGCAGTTCCCTGCCGGAAGAGAATGACGCTGCCGTCGTCGTTTGCGGCGATGAAATCGATACTCGTGAGTGGGATGTCGATCATCTTTCCGGTCGAGAGGTCCTCCAGCGTCATACCTGACGCCGACGGCCGGGCGAGGTACTGTGCGCGCTGGCGGTAGGCCGAGCCGTACTTGTCGCCTGGATCGCGGAACGGCACGACAACGAGCGTGGCTCCGTCGTTCGGCCCGGCGACGTGTTCGGCCTCCTTACCCGGCACGAGGCCGAACCGATAGCCGAGTTCGAGCCGTTGCTGGCTCAGGATCATCAACGGAATCCCAACGATCGCCACGATGATCGCAAGGACGATGGCACTGTTGCGGAACCGCCGCTGGGTCCGTCGGTGCGTTTGCGGGTTCGCGCTCATCGAACGCGAACTCGGTCACTGGCGTGGTGAGCGGCGATCGGCGCGCGCGTCATCGAAATCAGGACGCCGGTTCCTGCGAGAGGTCTTCCTGCTCTTCGGTTGCCTCTTCCTCGTTGTAGGAGGTCGGGTCGTCCTCGACCTCACCTTCGACGACATCTTCGAGTTCGTATTCGCCACTGGCAATGACATGGAGGTCGCTCAGCGCGTCGTAGACCCCGAAGGTCAGGTCGTCGAAAGCAACCTCACCACGAATGTAGGCGATGAAGGCATCCGTCAATTCCTCGCCGATCTCCCGCGCGAGCTGGACCTGCTCCTCAAGTTGCGATTCCGTCATCCGTAACCCTCCTGATGGGTTCGTCGTTTCTAGCAATGAAAGCCACGCCGTGGTTGCGCGAGCGAACGGTATTCTACGCGGTTCCGCCGGTGGCGCGAACGGAGGATCCTACTCCACCAGGATGGCCCTTGGCGTATTATCCTATCTTCTGGTTCCGGGGTGGGGCCTTTTGTCCACCTTCCCGTTCTCCGCACCGGGAACCCAGGCGCTTCAACAGCCGACCGTGCGGAAGTCCGCCCAGGACGCGCAGCACGACGACCATCACGATCACCCCTGCGCGCCGCGGCGGCTTGGGTGTGTCCGGAGACACGCGAGTGACGCAACGTACCCAAGAGGGCTTTGAGGACTCAGCACCGGCGTGGACCCAGCGGAGCCAACGCGGATCGGCGGCCATTCCGGCCGGCGCCCTGACGCCTGGAGGGGCGGAATCGACAGGGTCGCTAAGCGGGCGATTCACTACCGCTATCCGGCGATCCACGACGCTATCCCTCTCGCTGGAGACGTGTCTGTGGCTGGTGCTGGTGGTGGGGGCAGCGGTGAGCCGGTTCTGGGATCTGGGGTACCGGGCGTTGCACCACGACGAATCGTTGCACGCCTACTACTCGTGGGTCTTCGCCGAAGG
>JASGDN010000049.1:0-75836 GCA_049841275.1 Thermomicrobiales bacterium | reverse complement strand
CCTCCCGTGCGGTCCCGGCGCGCGCCGAGGCGACGCGGGGGCCGGATCCCCGCGTTCGCCGTCGTTCTTGCGGCGGTCGCAGTGCTTGGGATCGTGGGTATCGCCCTTCTCGCAAGCGGGCGTGTCCCGCTATCCGGAGTCTGGAGCAACGACGGGATTCCGTTCCTCGACCGGACGCGACCGGTTTCCGACAGTTGGACGGCCGATGTTGCGACCGATGCACTCAACGTGCGGGATAGCGCATCGCTGGAGGCGGACGTAATCGGGTCTCTCGCCTTCGGGCAGCGCGTGACAGTCACCGGCGACAACACCGACGGATTCGTGCCGATCGTGGCCTCGGTCGGTGGCGTGGATCTCACAGGTTGGGCTGCGGTCGCCTATCTTCAGCCGGTCGATGGCAGCGTCTGGGCGATCGATCCCGATCATGGGGCAGCGCTGGATGGAGGTGTCTCCGTTGGCGAAACAACCGACGCTCCGGCGCCGGCCGATCCTGGAAGCGATGCATCCGCTGCGGTCGTTGCGGAGCCTACATCCGAGCCTACGCCGCCGCCCGTTCCCACCGACGTGCCGACGGTGGCAGCGACTGGAGAACGGTGGATCGATGTCGATCGTTCGACGGCCACGGTGACACTCTATACCGGGGAGACGGCGGTCTCGCAGTTTCCGGCGCTGATCGGGCGCGATCCGGCGCCGGACGGGTTCTACTCGACGGCGGTCGGCACGTTCCATGTCTACAGTATGGATGCGGCGCTCTCGTCGACGCCCTTCGTGGACGATGTCTATCTCACGGACTGGGTCGGGTTCGATCCAGTCCGCAAGAACGGGTTCCACTCGCCGGTGCGGAACGCCGATGGCAGTGTGCGGGTGACTGGCGGTACGGTGACGATGGGATGCGTCCGGCTCGGCGAGGACGATGCCAGGACGCTCTATGCCTTTGCCGAGATCGGGATGCGGGTGGAGATCCACGACTAGTACACCGTCACGCGTAAAGTGACAGCTTTCTCCAGTGTCGGTATGCTGGGGAGATGAACAAGAAATATCCGGTCTTTCTGACCGACGCCGACCGTGACACGTTGCTGCAGATGCTTGGGACCGGCACCGCGCCCGCTCGCAAGCTGCTCCGTGCCCGCATCCTCCTCAAAGCGGACCAAGGACCGCACGGCCCCGCCTGGATCGACGACCGCATCGCCGAGGCGGTCGAAGTCAGCCAGCCGACGGTAGCCCGCGTGCGCCGGCAGTTCGTGGAGGACGGGCTAGAGACGGCACTGAACCGACGGACGACCACGCGCGTCTACGAGCGCCGCCTGGATGGAGCGCAGGAAGCGAAGCTGATTGCCCTGGCCTGCGGTGCCCCGCCGAACGGCCAAGCCCAATGGACGCTCCGGCTCCTGGCCGACAAGCTCGTGGAGCTGGAGATCGTGGATGACATCTCCTATGAGACCGTGCGCCGCACGCTCAAAAAACGACCTCAAGCCGTGGCTGAAGCGGCAGTGGTGCCTGCCAGCGCCGGCAAACGGGGAATTCGTCTGGCGGATGGAGAACGTGCTGGATGTCTACACCCGGCCGTACGATCCGCGGTTTCCCCAGGTCTGCCTCGATGAAACAAGCATCCAACTGCTCCGTGATGTACGGGATCCCGTGCCCGTTGCTCCCGGCCAGCCGGTGCGGGTCGATGCTGAGTACGCCCGGGGTGGGGTGGCTAATCTGTTCTTGGTCTGCGAGCCGCTGGCCGGGCGGCGCTGGGTGACGGTGACCGAGCACCGGACCAAAACGGACTGGGCGCAGGTGATCAAGACGCTGGTCGACGACGGGGATCCCGATGCTGAGCGGATCGTGCTGGTGCAGGACAACCTCAACATCCACCCCCCTGTACGCCACATTTCCACCGGATGAAGCGAAGCGGCTGACCGACAAGATCGAATGGCACTACCCCCCGAAGCATGGGAGTTGGCTCAACATGGCCGAGATCGAACTCAGTGCCCTGAGCCGGCAGTGCCTCAACCGTCGTCTCCCTGATGTCGAGACCGTGCAGACCCAGGTCGCCGCCTGGGGGGCTCGCCGGGATGCTGCCAGCACCCGCATCGACTGGCGGTTCACCACCGATGATGCCCGCATTAAACTCATACGGCTCTATCCATCACTTTACGCGTGACGGTGTACTAGTGGCCTGTCGCACGTGAGGTGCCGATCGGGTTGGCATAAATCGGATCCCACAGAAGGCCGCGTTCGTGCGGGCGTCCGTTGAGAGAACCTCGTGGTCCGTTAGGCGTGAACTGCGGGGTCGAGATTGATGAGCCTGATGCGCGCGTCGTCGGTTGTGAAGCACCAGTCGGTGGTGGCCGCGGCGGCTACCTCCCAATCGCCAGTACGCCGGTCCTCGGCATCACGCTCGACCCCGGTGCCCTCGCTCGCGACAGCTACGGCGAAAAGGAACTGGACGCCGAGCACATGCCGAGGGTGACCGCTCAGGGCAGTTTCTTCCGCATGATGTAAAACTCACTCCCGTCACGGGGATCGGCTGCCATGCTGACGAATTCGTAGCCGTTCTTTTCGTAAAAGGCCCTGGCGTACAGGATGACGCCTGCCCGGATCACGTCGTGGCCGGAACGAGCCAAGAAGTCTGGCTCCACGACTCGCAGCAGCGCACTGCCGATCCCTGTCCTGGTCGACTCCGGCGAGACGTACATGTGCCTCAAGGCATCAAGGAGCCAGCCTCCGCAACCGAGCACGACCGCGCCGTCTTCCGCAACGAAGAGGCTCGCTTGCTCGACCATTCGAACGAACTCGCTGGGATCGACATCATCAAGGAGCAGCTGGACTTCTGCTTGGGAGTAGGCGGAAGGGGCAAAATGCGAGAACGTATGGTGCCGTATCTCCAGGATGCGCGGGATATCCTCCCGGCGAGCGAGGCGGATCCGCATCTGTCCCAATGCTCCTCTCTGTCGGTCTTGGCAGCGGGGCGGCGAGCCTCCCTCCACACTACCACCGCACCAGCTAGGCCGCAAATTACACACGACGGTCAACTAGGTGTAGTTCCCCGTAAGGGTGTGAACACGCTGGGCCGGGGTGAGGCCGCCGATGGCGGTGTGGTGACGATGGTGATTGTACCAATGGAGCCACCCCGCATCGCTCGCGGCCCGCACCGCGTCGCTCTCGTAGGGTTTGGCATAGGCCCACTCGGCCAGCAGCGTGCGGTTGAATCGTTCGACCTTTCCATTGGTCCGGGGCCGATAGGGGCGCGTGAACTGATGACGGATCGTCGGACCCAGCGCGTCGGCAAAGGCATGGGACCGATAGCATGAGCCGTTGTCCGTCATGACTGCCGTCACGGTGACGCCGATGCGGGCGAAGAAGGCATTGGCCCGAGTCCAGAATCCGGCGGCCGTCTCCTTGCGTTCGTCGGCGAGGATCTCGGAGTAGACCACTCGCGAGTAGCGGTCGACGGCGTGATGCAAATAGGCGTAGCCACGCCCCCCTTTGCCGGTGTGCTTGCCACCAAGCTGACGGCCATGGACGCGATGCCCGCCACCATCGGGGATCCGGCCGAGTTTCTTGATGTCGACATGGACCAGCTCACCCGGAACCGCCATCTCGTAGCGCACGGGTGGGGCGACGCGCATGGGGTCTCCGGTCATCTGATCCAGATGCTTCAGGAGGGGCATGTGGTGACGAGCCAGGACCCGTCCGACGGTAGAGCGGGGAATGCCGAGGTGGGCGGCAATGCGATGTGGTCCCCAGTGACGCGTCCGTCGCACGCTGAGGATCTCCGCTTCGCGTTCCGGTGCCATGGGTTGCTGAACGGGACGGGAACTCGGTTGGTGAGCGGTTCTCCGGCGCGGTAGCGCGCGGCCCACTTGGCGGCGGTGGCCGGAGCGACCGGGAAACGTCCGGCCGCACGACGACACGACCACCCCTCGTCCACGATGAGCACAGCGAGACGGCGTCTTCCCTCTGGGGTCAATGATGCGTTACGGTGAGTCATGAAGGCCTGAGGTAGCTTGAACAACCACATCATCACCGGAAGGCCTTCAGGTCAGCCAGTCGTGTTCACAACGTCCTGAGGAATTACACCTAGTGGCCGGATTCTTCGGCACCCGTATAGAACGCGAGGGTATTCGCTGCGGCGGCATGCGCCCGCTCCGCGTCCTTCCCGTTGGCGATGTCGGCCTCGGCCCAGAGTTCGTTGCTGCGGGTCATGAAGTTGATACCATCGTCGGACATCATCCAGCCCATCGCATCCTTGGGCGACAAGGTGCCCACCTTGTCCAGATGCAGGATCAGGCCGAGAAGACTCATATCCCAGCCGATCCCGACCGCGCCTGGACCGTATTTGTCCCAATGTGGGCTCACGGGGGCGATGTGATTCAGGGTCACCATGGTCGCTTCCGCGCCCTCGGCGGCCAGGTCGACCTCGATCCACGAGATTTGGCCGCCAAACTCCCAGGTTGCCGCAAAGGCGTGGGGGGCGTCGCATCGCTCGATCGTGCCGCCGGCATTGCCCTCGATCTGATACTGCCCGCCGAGGTGAAGGTCGCCTGCGACTGGTTGGAACCAGCGGGGGATGCGGTTCGGATTGGTCAGGGCATCCCAGGCGTCGTCGATGGATGTGGCGAAGGTTCGGGAGAGGGTCACCGTCTTGGTCACGCCTTCGGGGCGGCTTCCGGTACTGACCGTGCGCGTCGTGCCTTCGAGCAGCGGCGTGAAGATGGTGGTCGTCATCCGGCGCTCCTTTCCTGGATCGACTGGTTGGCGTCGAGGCGGCGCTGGCGCTTGCTGCGCGCGATTTCGGTTGCAAGGGCATCGAGCGGGGAGTCCCAAGGCGAGCGCAAGGAGGCGAGCCAGGCGTCGACCTCGGCGAGCTTTGCTCGTTCGAGGCGATACCTCCGGTGCCTTCCTTCTTGTACCGCCGACGCGAGGGCGCTCTCCCGGAGCACTTTCAGGTGCTGGGAAACCGCGGGTTGGGAAATGCCGAACTCCGCTTGCACGATGGTGCTGAGGTCACCAGCCGTGCAGTCCCCTTGGGCGAGGAGTTCGACGATGCGGCGGCGGATGGGTTCGCCAAGGACATCGAGCGCGTGCATGCCTGTATCGTATAAGAAAATACTTATATATTCAAGTGTCTGACCCCGGACCCCGTGAGTCCTCGTCGATCATTCGGCCTGATGTGGCATGGCTTCGCCAGGGAATGCCTACGCCACGTTTGGCGGGACTCAGTCCGCCGATGCGAGGAAGTCGGCATCGTGCTCCGGGTGGTGCCGGTGCCGGCGATAGGCGATGCGGCTCGTGACGATGCCGGTGCGGGGCGCGAAGAGGTAGGCGGCGAAGAAGACGGCGGTGGCGATCAGGACGACACCCGATCCGGACGGGATACCCTGATAGTAGGAGATATACAACCCGAGCACGCCACTGGCCGCGCCGATGAATGCGGAGAGGATCACCATCGGGATCATGCGGTCGCTCAACAGGCGTGCGGTGGCGGCGGGTGTGACGAGCATCGCCAGCACGAGGATGTTGCCCACGGTCTGCAGCGAGATGACGATGGTGAAGGCGAGCACGATCAGGAAGAGCTGGTCGTAGAACCAGAGATTCAGGCCGGAGGCCTTTGCGAAGGTGCGGTCGAAGGCGACCATCGTCAGTTCGCGCCGGAACCAGAAGATGATGCCAAGCACCAGCGCCCCGACGATGGCGATCAGTCGAAGGTCCCGTATGCTGACGCCGAGGATCGAGCCGAGGAGGAAGGCGTTCAGGTCGCGGACGTACGATTTCTGGAGCGAGAGCAGGGCGATGCCCAGGGCGAACGCCCCGACGAAGAAGACACCGATGGCCGTGTCGTTGCTGATGCGTCCGTTCTGCGTCACCGCACCGATTCCGAGCGAGATGATGAATGCCGCGATGAGGGCGCCGATCAGGAAGTTGCCGCCGGTGATGAAGGCGATGACCACGCCAGGGAAGATGGCATGGGAGAGGGCGTCGCCGAGAAAGGCCATGCCGCGTAGCGTGACGAACACGCCGGTTATGCCGCAGATGGTGCCGACCATCACGATTGCGATGAAGGCATGCTGCATGAACCCGTGATGCCACGGGGTGAGAAGCGTGTCGATCATCGCAGGGCCAACTCCGGTTCAGGCGTCGGGTTCGTGGTGGACGCAACTGGCAGCACCATCACCTCGCCGCCGAAGGTGCGGGCGAGATTGGCTGGACGCATCGCTTCGGCCGGCGGCCCATCGGCGACTACCGTGCGGTTGAGGAGCACGGCCCGGCTGGCGGCTTCCTGCGCCTGGACGAGGTCGTGCGTCGCGAAGACGATCGTCGTGCCACGGGCCGTCAGCTGGTCGAAGACCTGGTTGAAGGTCTCCTGGGTCGGAATGTCGACCCCGGCGAAGGGTTCGTCGAGCAGCAGGATGTCGCTGCACTGGACGAGCGCCCGCGCGAGGAAGACGCGTTGCTGCTGGCCGCCGGACAACGAACCGATCTGCACCCCGGCCAGGTGATCCATGGCCACATCACGCAATGCCTGGTGAGCGCGGTCGCGCTCGCGCTTGCCGAAGCGTCGCCAGTGGGGAGTGGTGTGTGCCAGGCCGAGAAGGACGACATCGAGCACCGAGATCGGGAACGTCCAGTCGGCTCCGGCCCGTTGCGGAACGTAGGTGATGCGTGGGTCGGTGCCGTTCAGCGGCTTGTCGTGCAAATACACCTCGCCGTGAGACGGCGGGAGCATCCCGGCGATGGCCTTGAGGAGCGTGCTCTTCCCGGCGCCGTTCGGTCCGATGATGGCGACGCGCTCGCGAGGAGCGAAGGCGACAGAGACATCGTCCAGTGCTGGGCGGCGGTCGTAGTGGATCGACAGGTGGTCGGTGCGGATGAGCGGATCACCGGGAGCGGCTGCCGCGTGAGAGGCGGTGGTCTGGGGAGGAGGGTTCACTGGAGGGACCTGCGACGGTGGGGACGAGCGCACGCGGACATCCGTGCGTCAGGAGGGACGAATCCTGCCGAGCAGGCTATCACTCATGAGACATGGTGTCAATGACGTGGTGACCGCCCTGGGATACCGGATGCAGTGGCTCGGACAGCATCGCTTGCCTCTGCCTGGTCGTCCTGGCTTGGATTGGGGGCTAGGCGTCCGTGCCGTGCGGGCTGGACTGACACTTTGGACAGAGGCCGAAGACTTCCAGCATGTGATCCTGGATCACGAAATCCGTCTCCCGCGTAAGGGTCGAGACGATCTCGTTCACTGGACACGACGTGAACGGGACAGCTGTACCGCAGCTGGTGCAGACGAGATGATGTCGGTGGCCTGGGGTGTCCCAGATGTAGGCGGGATGTCCATCGGCCTGGATGAGCCGCGTGAGGACATCGACCGAGGCGAGGATCTCGAGCGTGCGGTAGACGGTTGCGCGGCCGATCTGGCGCGTCGTGGAGGCCGGGTTGGCCGGACGCAGGGCAGCGACCAGTTGCTCGGCGGTAAAGGGCCGGTCGTACTGGAGCATCGTCTCCACGATGGTCGCGCGGGGACCGGTCAGGCGATAGCCGTGCTGGGAGAGGATGTCCTCCACGGCGCCACGCGTGAGTGGGGCGGAATGCGTGTGGGATGGGTCGGTAGCTGGAAGCATGGATGTATCGCTTGCATGGATGCGGACGAGATACCGGATGAATTGTACCACTGGGGAACGGATTTCCCGTCGTGGGCGTTTCTCGATGGATACCGCCGCCGGTGCTGGGGCGATGGTGGCGCGTGCGATACTCGACAATGCACGAAACGTCATGGACGTGGGCGAGGATGCCTACGATAGTCGAAGGGACGCGGGCGAATGACGAGGTCTCGATGGTCGATTCAGGATCGTAGGTGGCATGCAGCCGTCTTGCTGCTGCCGGTCCTCGCGCTGCTGCTGGCGTTCGTCCCCATCGGTGACGCCAGCGCGGCGTCCTCCGTGACGTGGGAGCGGTACGACGTCGATATGACGGTGAATGCCGATGGCACCGTCCATGTGGTCGAGCGGCAGGTCGTCCAGTTCGATGGCCGGTTCTCGCATGGCTTCGCGAACATTCCCCTGGCGAATGTGGACGATATCGACAACGTGAAGGTGTCGATCGCCGATAGCGCGGACGGGACCCCGGAGCCGGCCAGGCAAGTCGGCAGCTTTGCGTACGATCAGGACCCCGGTACCTACACCGCCAGCAAGACGGCCAGCACGCTGGAAGTCGACTATGCCTTCGATCCGACCGAGGCGTACCTCGACACCGATCGCCTGATCGTCCTCGAATACGATGTGATCGGTGGCCTGCGGGTCTACACCGACATCGATCCGGCGAACCAGCAGCTGTGGTGGACCGCGATCGCCTCCGACGTGACCGATATCGCTCCGATCGAGGAAGCGACCGTCACCATCACGCTGCCAGACAATGTGGGGGAGACGTACGTCGCATCTCCGGCGACGTCCAGTGTTGATGGGAAGACCTTCACCTGGACGAAGTCGGACATGAAGAAGGGGGACGATTTCGAGGTGCGCCTCCAGTTCCCCCCGATCACCAGCGCGACCGTCCAGGACTGGCAGGTGCGCGACGACCAGGTGCGAAAGGAACGCGAGGAGGCCCAGCAGCGCAGCGACATCGCGGGGACGATCCTCTTTGTGGCGGGTGCGTTGCTGGCGATCGGCGGTGGGATCGGGCTCTACGGCATCTGGTACACCCAGGGGCGAGATCCCCAGGTCGGGCCGGTCGCCGACTTTCTTGCGGAGCCGCCGGACGACCTGCGGCCAGGTGCTGCTGGCGCGCTGATCGACGAGGTGGTGGATCAACGCGACGTGATTGCGTCCATCGTCGATCTCGGCAATCGCGGCGTGCTCAAGATCGAGGAGAAGAAGCCGGAGGCCAATCCGGTCGCTGCGACGACCATGCATTTCACGTTGCAGGCGTCGCCCGATACCGTTGGTGAGTCGGAACGGGTGTTGTTGCGGGCGATTTTCGGCGATGGCGCCGAGACGGGCACCTCGGTCTCGATGACCCAGGTGCAACAGACCTTCCGCCTCGACGAGAAGGAAATCCACAACGGTTACTACCAGGAATTGGTCGATCATCACTACTTCGACCGCTCGCCGGATGCCACCCGGCAACGCTGGCGCGGCGTGGCATTCGTGATTCCGGTCATCGCGATCGCCGTGTCGATTGCCGTGCTGGTCTTCAGCGGTGCATTCAGCGGCTGGGTGGTGTTCCCGATCGGGGTCGGGATCGTCCTGACGATCGTCGCGTCGAAGCTGGCGCAGGCGATGCCGCGCAAGACGTTGGCGGGGGCGGAATCGGCGGCGAAGTGGCGTGCGTTCAAGACGTACCTCTCCGATATCGAGAAGTACGAGAAGATCGAGGAGTCGAAGGCGATCTTCGACAAGTACCTGCCCTATGCGATCGCGTTCGGTCTCGAATATTCGTGGGTGAACAAGTTCGCGATCGTCGACACTCCCATTCCGGGATGGTACGAAGGCGGCTTCCCGGCTGGCGGCTATCCGGGAGGCTACGGACGCCGGCGCGGTGGGAACGGTCCGGTCATCATTTGGGGCGGTGGCCAGCCATGGGGCTCGTCTGGCAATCAGGGGGGAAATGGCGGAAGCGGAAACAGTGGCGGGGGAGGCGGGGGCATCCCTGGCTGGCAGGACACCAGCGATTCGGCGGGACGCTCGCTGCAGAGCGGAAGCGATAGTTTTCTCGGGATGCTTGGGAATGTCGCGAAAGCGCTGGGCGAAAGCAGCAAGAACAGCGGCGGCTGGGGCGGTGGAGGCGGCTGGAGTGGCGGCGGTGGTGGCGGTGGCGGTGGTGGCTTCAGCGGCGGCGGGAGCTCCGGTGGCGGTGGCGGTGGTGGCAGCCGTGGCTTCGGATGATGCGATGGCCATGGCGTCATGTGCTGGTAGCGCCGCGTCCGGGATGAGTGCGGTGGCGGGACGATGAGCGACGAGACTCGTCAACTGCTCCACCTCGTCTTCATCCTGCTGATGCTGCTGGTCCTCGTCGGCGGCTCGGTGGCGATCCTGCTGCTGTGGTGGGTGCGCGGGCGCGATCCCCATGTCGGGCCGGTGGCGTCCTATCTCGCCGAACCGCCGGACGATCTCTCGCCCGGTGTCGTCGGAACGCTGGTCGACGAGCATGCCGATTATCACGATATCCTGGCATCCTTGCTCGGCCTGGGACGCCACGGAGCGGTGCGGATTACCCACATTCCGGTCCGGAAACGGGGCGGTGGGAACGACTACGAGATCGCGATGGTCGATCCCTCGCTGATCGAGGGCGAGCTGGACCGGACCATCGTGATGGCGGTCTTCGGCAGCATGCCCGAACCCGGCGCGACGGTGCGCCTGGGTGCGATTCACGACCGGTTCGCCAAAGCCGAGCGCTCGATCCGGCGAGCGCTTTACCAGGATCTGGTGCATCGCGGGTTCTTCCTGAAATCGCCGGAGGAGACGCGCCGGCGATGGAAATGGGTCGCGTGGGCCGGGCTGGCGATCTCCGTCATCGGCGGTGGGTTCCTCGGGTTCAGCCTCGATCCGTTCGCCTTCTTCACCATGGCGGCGGGAATCGTGGTCTCGTTGATCCTGCTACGCGTGAGCCGGTCGATGCCTCGGAAAACGCTGGATGGCGCCGAGGCCGCCGCGAAATGGCGGGCGTTCCGGACGTACCTGAAGGACATTCGCTCCTACGAGAAGGTCGAGGAGGCGCAGGACCTCTTCGAACGCTACCTGCCGTATGCGGTGGCGTTCGGTCTGGAGCGCGGATGGGTGCGGACCTTTGCGGCGGCTGGTGCGGCCGCGCCGTCGTGGTTCGACACAGCGCCGACCGGTATGGACGGAGCCGGGAGCGATGTCGCGGACATGATCTTCACGGCGATGCAGATCGGGCAGGCCGCCGGCAACCGGTCGGATTCCTCCGGAGGGGGGATCGATCTGCCGAATGTGGATCTGCCATCGGTCGGGATGCCGGACCTCGACCCGCAGGTGATGGCCGATGCGGTCGGCGGCGGCCTGCAGGGCGCGAGCGATGCCCTTGGCGGTCTCTTCGATCTGGCCGGGAGCATCTTCGACTCGATCGACATCGATTTCAACTGAGCGGTTGGGCCTGCAGGCCGCTTCAGGGACCGGCGATGACGTAGGATTCCCTTGTGCGCGGCGCACCGGTGTTCTCCGTTGGTGTGTGTCGCGGGTATTTCCTGCTCGTCGAGAAAGAAAGGGTTGCCGCCGGCATGGGGTCGACAGCACCAACGTCCGGATACCGTGAACGGCCGACTGGCCAGGTCCCGTGCAGCTACCATCCGAATGTGATGACCGGACTTCGGTGCTCGCGATGTGGAAAGCCGATCTGCCCGCAATGCGCGGTGCGGACACCGGTGGGCATGCGCTGCCCCGATTGCGCCGGGGTGCGCGGGTTGCCGACGTATCGCACGTCGTCCACGGTGCTGGTCAGGGCGATCGGGTTCGGGTTGCTGGTGGCGGTGGGGGTGGCCGTGCTCTGGCGGTTCTATCCCGCCTGGCAGTTCTATCTCTGCCTTCTGCTCGGCTTTGGCGTGGTGGAGACGATGGCGAAAGCCGCAAACTACAAGCGCGGGCTGGACTTGCAACTTTCCGCGATGGCGGTGATCGCGGTGGGGTTGATCCTCGCCAGGGTGCTCATCGCGCGGCAGTGGGGGATCGATCTCGATACGATCAACCAGATGGGACCGGCGGTGAGGTCTGTCCTCCAACTGGAACTGATTCCGGACCTCATCTACGCGGCGATTCCATTCGTCGTCGCCTGGATCCGGTTCCGATAGGCGTAAGACTCGCTATGGTGGTCATCTTGCTTGGGAGGGATGTCGGTTCGCCCACATGATCTGATTCCGCAACCGTAACCCTGCGCATGGTGCGTGCGAGGCGCACCGGACAAGCGAACCGGCCCGGTGGATTTACTCCACCGGGCCGGTTCGTGTGGTTCGATCGGGATTATTTCACGATCAGCTTGCCGACCATGCCGGCTTCCTTGTGGCCGGTAACCGTGCACCAGAATTCGTAGGTGCCAGGCTTGGCATTGACCGTGACGGTGTCCGATTCTCCACCGTTCAGCATCTTCGACGTGATGTTCAACGCATCGACGTGGAAGTCATGCTGGAGCACGCCCTTGTTGGTGACGGTTATCTTCACGTCCGTATTGGCCGCGACGGTGAGCTCCTTCGGATCGAAGGCCAAGTCAACGGTGCTGATCGAGGCCTCGGTCGGGGCCTCGCCGCCCGGACCGCCACCCGCGACCGGGGATGCAGCGGGAGACGCCTCGCCACCGGCAGCCGGACCTCCGCCGGAACCGCCGACGGTGATCTTGCCAACCATGCCAGCTTCCTTGTGGCCGGGCTGCGAGCAGTAGTAGTCGTAGGTGCCGGCGGGCAGATTCAGCGTGAACGTGGTCTTGCCCTGGGCGGAGAGCACGTCCGACACGAACTTCTTGGGTGTATCCATCGCGAAGTCGTGGTTCAGCGCACCGTCGTTGGTCATGTTGACCGTCACGTCGGTGTCAGCCGGGATGGAGAAGTCCTTCGGCTCGAACGCCAGATCGACGGTCTTCAATTCGATCGTCGTCAGCTCGGGACCGCCACCTCCCGTGGTGCCGGCAGTCGTCTCGCTGCCTGGTGGCGTTGCATTGGCGGCCAGCGTCGGCGCACCGGCCACGTCGGAAACACGCGTCGGGCTGAGGTTCACCGCATCCGGGTTGTTGCCGCAGGCGGTCAACAACCCGCCGGCCGCTCCGGCCGAGGCGAGTGCAACAAAACGTCGTCGGTTCAAGCGCTTCATCCGGTTCCGGGCCTCCCTGCCACGTCGAACGCATCCCACACGATTGATCGCCTGCCTGGCGCGCGGGCGCCAGTATTGTACCGGCATGGCGGTTGCGTCCAGAAAACCGCCATGCTGCCTGCGAGACATCGTCCCGCGGTCGTATTGGCGCACGAAGACAGGCACAATTCGCCAATGTCCAGCCGGGGCTAGTGTACCGTGTCGCGAGTGATTCTCACACAGGGATCGGCCCCTGACTACACCACTTTCCGGGTATTTCAGCCCGGAATGACCTGCGTGGCCTTTCCTTGGCCAGGTTGCGCGTCGGCGGCGCTCAGGAGCCGATCATGACGTCCATCGTGACGATCTCGTACCCGTCGTCCAGGTAGGCCTGGATCAGCGGTTCGAGCGCGAGGAAGTCCTGCTCTTGCACAACGTGCATGAGGATGATGCCGCCTGGGCCACCCTTCGGCGCATCCGGACCGCAGAGCTGGATGATCTGGTCAGCGGTGTTGCCATTCCAGCCGAGGGTGTCGCACGTGTAGCCAAGCGTGTAGTCGTATCCCAGTTGCTTGAGCAGGACCAGCGCTTGCTCGTCGTAATCGTTGTATGGGAACCGGAAGAACGGGCGCGTGTCCTGACCGGACGCGGCGACGATCGCGTCGTTGGCCTGAACGATCTCGTCGGTCCGCTCCTGATCGGTAAGGGCCGGGGCGCCAGTGCTGTAGCCAGTAAACGACTTGTGATTCAGCGTGTGGTTGAAGACGATGTTTCCGTCGTCCACCATCCGCTTCACGAGGTCCGGATTCTGTTCTGCCCAGTTTCCCGTGACGCCGAAGGAGCCGTGGATGCCATATTTCTCGAACAGGTCGAGGATCTGGGTGACGTAGCCCGGCCCCTCGCCGGCGTCGAAGGTGAAGGCGATCTGCTTCTTGTTCGGGTTTCCTCGTTCGTAGATCATCGATTCAGTGTCGTTGCCGGAGGGGGGCACTGTCGGGTGTACGAACTCGGTGGGAGTCAGTGTCGGGATCTCGGTTGGCGCCAGGGTGGCTGTGGGTGGAACCGTCAGCGCCGCCGTCATCGTCGGTGTTGGTGAAAGGAGCGCGATAGTCCCGGTTGGTTCCGTGGTTGGCGTGGACGTGGGCAGGAAGGCAATCTCGGTGCCGGGAGGCGTTGGCGCGGAGGCAGCCGGGTCGATGGAGACGTTGCGGGAACCGAAAGCGGTGACGATCGCGGCGGCGGCGATCACCAGTGCGGCAGCCGATCGTGTCGAGTAGGCATGGATGCGCGTCGGCAGCGGCATGCGCGAAGGGGGCACAGGCGTGCGCCGGGATGATCGGGGATTGGGTTGGGATCGACGCATCCGACAGTTCCACCGGACTCAGACAGGCGACAGTCCAGACCCCTCGATTCGCGAGGAGTGTTCGGACACCCTACCACGGAACAGGGACGCTTCACATACGCGCGTCGTCCTCGGCAGGATGCATGGCACGGTCCAGAGCGGTACGCCATCGGGCCGCGCGAGACCTCCAAGCGGGGTGCGGACGTCTCGCGCGGATGCCCATAAAGCGGTCGTTACCAGATGCCGAGTTCGTCCTTCGCATCCTCGGTCATCATGTCCGGAGACCAGGGCGGACTCCAGACCAGCTTGACATCCGAGGCGCCGATGCCGGGCAGGTCCTTCAGGGCGTTGTTGACCTCCTGCACGATCACCGGGCCGAGCGGACATCCCAGCGATGTGAGGGTCATGATGATCATGACATCGCCGCTTTCCTGGATATCGGCATCGTAGACGAGGCCGAGATCGACGATATTGATGCCGATCTCCGGGTCGTAGACATTCTTCAGGCCGGCGTAGACGTCGTCCTTTGTAAACTCGGCTGCCATGCTGAGGGATCCTTTCTCGGTAACGAAGTGTGGCGCCGGAGCCGGCAAGGCCGGTCCCGACTCGGTATGCCTCCATTCTACAGACCTCGCGCCGTCTGGACCTGTCCTCACTGGCGGGTCTCCGGGACAAGAGCTTGCGCGTGCGTCCGCTCGCCGCGATACCAGCGTTTCCAGGCGGCCGCGGCGTACCCGGTATTGCGTCGGACGCCATGCTATGCAAATATTGTGGACACATGGGTCCAGGGATCTCGTTCATGCGCATCTTGCGGCCGGAGTATTGCCGGTGTCATGACGTGCACCCTGGCCGGAATGCAGGCGGCTGGCGATGTTCGGTTTCGGAACGGATCGTGTGTGACTGAACCCAATCGGGCGGCGGGAGCCTCCATACGTCCGGACGATGCCGAGGGTGACGGGGCGATACCGGCGGCGGCGCCAGGCATCGATCTCCTGACGATGGCCGATGCCGCGCGGATCAAGGGCGTCTCCTATCACACGGTTTCGCGTGCGGTGCGGCGAGGGCGCCTGCCCGTGCAGCGGCTCGGGCGCATGGCGCTGATCGCTGCTGCGGACCTGGAAGCCTGGCAGCCGATGACGGAGCGGCGTCCCCGCCGCTATCGGCAGGACGATGAGACGGCGGGGACCCACACCTTCGTTCAGGACGGGGGGGACGCGATCGGGCGGTCCCAGCTCCATGCCCGGATCGTCGGTGAGCTTCAGGCGGATGCCTTGTCCCTCGATCTTCCTGCCTATCTCACGCGGTGTGCCGAACGGATGGCCAGGGCATTTGCGTGCTCGCAGGTGTCGATCTGGTCGTGGGGTGACGCGCCCTCTGCTGGCATGTTGTCGTTGGCGTCGCGATTCCGGAGAGGGCCGATATCCCTCGATGGGCAACCGGGAGGACCAGCCGGGGCGCCGGCGATCGACCTGCAGCGTGAGCCGGGACTGAGAACCCTGCTGATGTCGCCTCAGCCGCGTGTCGTGCCGGTGCCGTTCGCCGCGGCGGCATTGCTCGGATTTCGCGAGCGGGAGCCGTTGGTGCTGATCGCGCCGATCCAGACCATGCGCGGTCCGCTCGGTGTCGTGGTCGCGTCTCCGAATGGACGTTCCCTAGGAGACGTCGAGCGATATGCGATCGAGCAGTTCCTCGATCAGGTGGCATTCGGCTGGGCGATGCAGCGCGACCGGATCGTGGGGGAGGAGCGCATTCGGCTCCTCGAAGCAGCGATCAACGCGGCGCCTATCGGCTTGCGGGTGGTCGATGGCTCGGGGTGGGCGTTTCGCAACCGGGCGGATCTCGCTTTCTTCCCGGCTGGCTCCGATGCGGCTGCGCTGGTCGATGCAAACGCGGCACGTACGCCACTCGATGGTTCGCATGGCGAATTGATCGTGCAGGATGATGTGGGCCGCCGGCTGAATGTGGAAACATCTCCGTTGGTCCTGCCGGGGGTCACCCCAGCCGACCGGGCCGCCACGGTCGTGGTCAGCCATGATGTGAGTGAGACCGTGGCCCGGCATGAAGATGCGGAGCACACGATCCGGATCTTGCGCCGTGATGTGAAGACCGCCCAGGCCATGAGCGACCTGATGCGCCACGTCCAGGGCGTGGCGACGGCAGTGGATGTCTTGCGGCGTGGGGCAGGCCCGCTCATCGAGTCGGTTGGTGGCAACGGGGCGGTCGTGGAACTGCGGGACTGGAACGGCACGTTCCAGCGCGTTTCGTTCGGAGATGGCGAAGCCGATCCTGAACGGACGCTGCATTACTCCCCGATGTCCTACCCGACAATGGTCCTGGCGTTCGCCAGACGTCACCCGGTCGTGCTGACGCGGCATGTGGCGGCGACGTTCGAGCGCGAGGCGCTGGAACGCATGGGATGGCACAGCATGCTCATGGTGCCGTTGATCGCCGATGACGAGCAGTTGGGCTTCGTCATGATTGGGTATGCGGGCGGGACCGTCCCCGGGTTCGAGATCGTCACGCTCGCCGGGGACCTGGCGGGGGTGCTGGCCGAGGCGATCGTGGCGAGCCGGACGATGGAGCGGCTGGACGGGGAATTGCGACGGTTCACCACGGTGCTCGATCAGGTTCCGCAGGCTGTCGTGATCGTTCGCGGGAACGAAGGAGCGATCGAGTTCGCCAATCCTGCCGCGGATCGATTGTGGGGATGGGATGCCGGGCAGCGTCCGCGCTCGGTCATGGAACTGCCCGTGCTGGACGCCGAGGGGTTTCCGGTTGCACGCGACCTTCATCCGCTGATGCTGAGCCTGCGAACCGGCCGCGCCTATCTCGGCGAACCGCTCACGATTCGCACTGTCGCCGGTAAGGCGATCGATGTGCTTGGCACCATCGCGCCGGTCCTTGCGCCAGACAGCACGATCGGTGGGTCGGTGATCCTGCTGCAGGATCGCTCCCAGTTCCGTCGCCTGGAGGAAGCGAAGGAAGCTTTCGTAGCGATGGTCGCCCATGAACTGCGGAATCCGCTCACGGCGGTTGTCGGGAACATGCAGTTGCTGGAGCGGCAGATTGCCCGGCATCCGGAGCGGATCGACCCGGAATTGCAGGAGCGCCTGAGGGTCCTTTCGCGTCAGGTGGACCTGATGTCCGGTCTGGTGGCGCGGTTGCTCGACCGATCGCGGCTGGAGTTCGGCCAGCTCGATATTGCGCCGGTGGCTTCCGATGCCGTGGCGATTGTGCAGCAGGCGAGTGATGACGTGTCGGTGCTGATGGAAGGGGGAATGGTGTCTGTCTCGGCGCCGGCGCACATCCCCGTGTGCTGGGACGAGGTGCGGATGCGGCAGGTGATGACGAACCTGCTTTCGAACGCGATACGTCACGGCGAGGGACGGGTCGAGGTGTCGATCGGGTTCTTGCCGGCGATTCCCGATTGCCCGTTGGGAACACCGGATCGGGTTCGGATCGGCGTTCGCGATCACGGGCCGGGTATCGATGCGGTGGCAAAGGCGCGTCTGTTCACTCCACATGCCCGTTTGGCCAAGGGCCCGTCTTCCCAGGTGACACCGGAGCATGGAGGGCTGGGAATCGGGCTCTACTTGAGTGAGCGGATTGTCGCAGCGCATGGCGGCACGACGATGATTGACAACGCCGATGGGGGCGGGGCGCTCGTCGTGATCGAGATTCCTGCGATTGCAAAGCCGGGCCGGGTGACGGCGATCGAGGGCATCCTGCATTACGACGACGCCTGAGTATCCGGCTCTGTACCGGATGCTCAGGCGTCATCGTGCTCCTTGGGAATCAGCGAGCTAGTCGTTGGAGCCGGCGAGGGCGGGTTCTGCGGCCTTCGCAAGCTGGTTCGCGCCGTTCTGCTCTTCGAGCGGCAGCGAGCGCTGCGTGCCGACCGGCAGGCGTTTCGTTGCGGCGTCGATGAAATCGCGGAAGAGCGGGTGTGGCCGGTTCGGGCGGCTCAGAAACTCCGGGTGCGACTGGATGCCGACGAAGAACGGATGCCCGGCAAACTCCATCACTTCGACGAGGTTGCCATCCGGCGAGGTGCCGCTCGCGATCAGGCCGGCCTCGGCCAGCTCCTTGCGGAAGTCATTGTTCACCTCGAAGCGATGGCGGTGGCGCTCGAAGATGGTCTCCTGACCGAACGCCTTGCCCGCAACCGTATCCGGCTCGAGCTTGCACGGCCAGAGGCCGAGGCGCATCGTGCCGCCCATGTCCACGCCGCGCTGCCCCGGCATCAGGTCGATCACGGGGAACGGCGTCTGCGGGTCGATCTCGGTCGAGTTCGCGCCGATGCGTCCGCAGAGGTTGCGCGCGACATCGATCACCGCCATGTGCAGGCCGTAGCAGATGCCGAGGAACGGGATCTGGTATTCGCGGGCGTAACGGACGGCCTCCACCTTGCCCTCGATGCCGCGTGGACCGAAGCCTCCCGGAACGAGCACGCCAGAGACCTTCGAGAGTTCGGTTTCCAGTTCCTGCTGGGTCATGGTCTCGGAGTTGACCCAGACGATATCCACGTTCACGTCGTGGAAGAGGCCGGCATGCATGAGCGCCTCGGAGACACTCTTGTAAGCATCGTGCAGCTCGACGTACTTGCCGACGAGGGCGATGCGGACATCCTTGTGCGGCTTCTTGATCTCCTCGACCATGGCCGCCCACGCGGCGAGGTCCGGCTCCTCCGTGAGGCCAAACTTCTTCGCGACGATCGTGCCGAGTCCGGCTTCTTCCAGGATCAGCGGCACTTCGTAGATGGTCTCGGCGGTGGGCATGCCGATGACAGCGTTCGGTTCGACATCGCAGAAGAGCGCGATCTTCTCGCGGGTGTCGTCCGGGATCTCCTTGTCGGAACGGGCGACGATCACGTCCGGCTGGAGGCCGACGGAGCGCAGCTCGCGGACGCTTTGCTGGGTCGGTTTCGTCTTCAGTTCGCCGGCCGCGCCGATGTAGGGCAACAAGGTGACGTGGATGTTCAGACAGTTCTCGCGGCCGACCTCGCGGCGCATCTGGCGGATGGCCTCCAGATAGGCCTGGCCCTCAATATCGCCGACGGTGCCGCCGACCTCAACGATCACGACGTCGGACTCGTGCTGGTTGGAGGCGAGGCGGACGCGGCCCTTGATCTCGTTGGTGATATGCGGGATGACCTGGATGGTGCCGCCGAGATAGTCTCCCCGGCGTTCCTTCGCGATCACGCTGGAGTAGATCTGGCCGGTGGTGACGTTCGAGGCGCGGGAAAGGTTCTCGTCGATGAAGCGCTCGTAGTGACCGAGGTCGAGGTCGGTTTCGGCGCCGTCGTCGGTGACGAAGACCTCCCCGTGCTGGTAGGGGGACATGGTGCCTGGATCGACATTGAGATACGGATCGAGCTTCATGATGGAGACGCTGGCGCCGCGGCTCTTGATCACGCGTCCGAGCGAGGCGGTGGTGATTCCCTTGCCGACCGACGACGCAACTCCACCGGTAACGAAAATGTACTTGGGCATCAAGAACCTCCCCGAAACTGGCGCGGGTACGGGCAACGACGAGCAAACGGCCAATGCGGCGAAGGCGGGACGTTCACGCGTCTCGCCCAGGGAATCCTTTACCGGCTGGCTTCCGATTCGGGTTCGAGCACGATGAGCTGCATGGTGTCGCCGAGATCGGCGGAACGGATGGTGAGCTTGGCGACCGGTTCCGGAACCTCGGTGCCGACCTGCTTGCAGAAGGCGTCCACAGGGGCAAGCGATTGATCGCCGCCAGCGGTGCGGAACTGCATGGGGATGGTGAGCTTCGGGCCGATGCGGGCGGTGAGCTCGGCGGCGGCGTCAGGCGCGAGCACGGCTCCTCCGCCGGCGGCGATGAAGAGTACGTCGACGCCCTCCAGCGCTTCGGCGGCGTCCTCGCTGAGGTCGTGGCCGAGGTCGCCCAGATGGGCGAAGCGCATGCCCTCGACCTCGATGACGTAGACCGTATTGTGGCCGAGTTCGGCGCCCTTCTTCGTATCGTGATGGGTGCGGATGCCGATGATCGAGGCATCGTGCATCTCGTATTCGCCCGGCCCCTCGACGAGCTGATAGGGCTGGCGGACAGCGGCGAGGTTGTGGTGCCCGGGGTGCTTGTGGGAGAGGGTGACGATGTCGGCCTGCTGCTTGCCGAGGACGTAGCCGGTCTCGCGGCCGACGGGATCGGTGAGGATCGTTGCTTCCTTGGCGCGAATGCGGAAACATCCATGTCCGAACCAGCGAATCTCAGCCATCGGTGGTGCCGTGCTCCTGTCTGGACGGGCAGCCCGCACTTCGCCACACCGCGTTCATTGCCGCCGGAGCGGCATCGGGACGAACGGGATGCGCGATGCGGGTTACCCGAGGAAATACAAAACGAAACCCAAGGCATGTGGTGCCGAAGCGCCGATGCCGAGTTTCTTGCGGGACGATAAACTGCAAAGGGGATGTGGGAAAGGAATCTGGCAACGAACGACCTGCGTCTTTCCGCAGCCTCCTTCATCGTACCACAGCCATGTGGCGTGATGCGACCCCGGAGAAGGAGGACGCAGGGCGACGCGCGCCTTGGGGCGGTCCGTCACCGTCCCTTGGGGGATGCATCGAAACCGATACCCGTTCGTTGCCCGGCGCGGGTGCCCATTCGGTCAGGAGGCGGCAGGGGCTGGATGCTATAGTTTGGTCGACGGATGACGCGCGTTCCTGCTGCCTTGGGGAGGCGGCTATCGATCCTGGACTAGGAGCGCCCGAACCCATCTGCACCCCCTCCCGACGTATCGCCTGTGACATTCCCGCTCCCGGTGGGATGCGGCCGTTCGGTTCGTAGTTCGATCCCATCAGCCCTCGCTCAGGGTGTTGCGGCTCGACTGCCCGTGCGACTCGCGCGCTCGTTTTCAGGGTGGTTGTGGCAAGATTTCAGGATAGCGAACGCGAGATGGGACCGGTATCGCAAGGACAGCTGCTGTAGACGAGAACAGGACGCAACGTGATTGACGGGACGATCAATGGAACCAATCCCGCCATGCTGTTGCTCTGCCTTGCCTTCTTGGTTCCACTCGCCGTGACCGTTGCCGGCAACATCCGTCCCCGCGCGGTGCCGTCCGTCGCGATTGCCTTCACGGCCATCGCCTTCCTTACTGTGCTCTGGACCTACACCCAGCCGGACGTTGTCTTCGATCGGGAATGGGCGCCGACGTTCGGGTATCGCTTCACCATCGCGCTCGACGGGCTCGCCCGCGAGTACGCGCTGCTCGCGACGGGGATCGGGCTGGCGGTGGTGATCTACGCCAGTGTCTACATTCCCTTGCATCTGCATCATGGCCATCGGTCGGATGCGGAGCTGACACGCTTCTTCGGGTTTCTCCTGCTCTTCATGGCGGCGATGGTCGGTCTGGTGATGGCGCAGGACATGATCCTGATCTTCATCTTCTGGGATATCACCGCCATCGCTTCCTTCTATCTGATCGGCTACGACCGCGACGAACCGGAATCACGCAATTCGGCGATGATGGCCCTGCTCGTCACCGGCGTCACGGCGATCTTCGTGTTGATCGGGATCCTGATCCTGCGACGCGAGATCGGCACCTTTTCGCTACCGGAGATCGTCGCGCAGCCCGGAACGAGCGACGTGATGGGTGTCGGCATCGCGCTGATCTGCCTCGGCGCCCTGGCGAAGAGCGCCCAGGTTCCCTTCCATTTCTGGCTGCCGAAGGCGATGGCCGCGCCGACGCCGGTTTCCGCCTACCTGCACTCGGCGGCGATGGTGGCGGCGGGCGTGTTCCTGATCGGGCGCTTCGGGCCGCTGGTCGATCGTTATGGATGGATCACCGATGCGCTGCTCGTCATCGGCGTGGCGTCGATGGTGATCGGCGGCATCCTGGCCCTCACGCGGGATGTCTTCAAGCAGGTGCTCGCGTACTCGACGATCTCACAATACGGCTACATCGTGGCGATGTACGGGCTGGGCGGCCACTACGGGGTAGCGGGCGTCTCGCTGTACGTGCTGGCGCATGCGCTCGCCAAGAGCGCGCTTTTCCTGACGGCGGGGTCCGTGACCGAATCCACCGGCGCGAAGAATCTCTCGGAAGTGGGGGGCCTCTTCCGGAGCCAGCCGGTGCTGGCGATCGCGAGCGCCGCCTCGGCGGCAGGGATGATCGGCCTGCCAGCGACGCTTGGGTTCTTCAAGGACGAACTCTTCTTCGCCGCAGGGAGCGCGCGGGGCACACAGTACGCCGTATTGACCGTTGCTGGTGCGGCGCTCACCTTTACGTATATCAGCCGGTTCTGGATTGCCATCTTCCTGGGCAAGCCGAAGGGGGACGCGAAGCCGCTCCCGATGCGGCTGCTCTGGCCGATCGGCGTGCTCGGGGCGATCACGGTGATTGGCGGTATCTGGACGGTCCCCTTCACCGAGATTGCGCAACAGGCCGCGAGTGTCATCGCGAACCGGACCGAGGCGGTGCATGTCGCCTATCACCTCGATACCCGGGCCGAAAACATCATGGCGCTGGCGACCTGGGCAATCGGTATCGTGTTGCTGCTGACGCGGCGGTTCTGGTGGGAGCCTGCCAGCGCGGTCGCGCGCCTCGGCGAGCGGGTCGGTCCGGAACGCATCTGCCGCTCGATCCTCCTCGGGATCAGCCAGCTTTCGGATGCGCTGCACCGGTTCGAGGTGCGCGACCTGCGCAGCCGCGTCGCCACGATCCTCCTGCCGGCCGGTGTGCTGGTCGGGCTGGCGGTCATCGTGACGCCGAACAGCGACGCATTCGAGGTTGGCTCGATCGGCCGCGGCGATATTCCGCTCATTACGATCATCGTCGCGACCGCGCTCAGCGGCATTGCGGTGACGATCCCGCGCGATCATCTGCGGCTGGCGATCACGCTCTCCTGCGTCGGGTTCAGTCTCTGCGTCATCTATGCGTTCATGGGTGCGCCGGATGTGGCGTTGGTCGCGGTCCTGGTGGAGACGTTCTTCTCGCTGATCTTCCTTGGCATGCTCCTGCTGATGCCGCGTCGCATCCTGCGGTACGAGTCGCGGCCGCGCGCCAAGGGACGCCATACCCGGCGTGACATCATTCTTGCCTCGATCGCCGGAGCGATGGCGTTTGTGGTGGCGTGGGGAACCCTTTCCCGCACCAGCCAGAACACCCAGATGATCGATGCGCATGCGGCGCTGACGCCGCTCGCCCACGGCAAAGCCGTCGTGACGGTGGTGTTGGCCGACTTCCGTGGTTTCGACACGATGGGTGAGATTACCGTGATCGCGATCACCCTGCTGGGCATTCTCAGCCTGATCCGTTCCGGGAGGATGCGATGACTGCCCCCATGTCATCTTCTTCCGCTACCGGACCACGGACGACCGTCGTCATGCGGAGTGCGGTGCGTATCCTGCTGATTCCTACCTTCCTGATCGCTATCGCGACGATGTTGAAGGGATACGCTGATACGGGCGATGGCTTCTCGGCCGGCGTGATCGCGGCGCTGGGGATCGCCATCCAGGGCGTCGCATTTGGCCCCGATGAGTTCGAGCGGCTTCCGCTCGTCCGGTTTGCTCCGGCTGGGACCTTCGTCGGCCTGCTGATCGCGTTATCGCTGGCGTTCTTCCCCGTTTTCTGGGGATACCCGGTGATGACCCAGTTTCCCCTGGCAGGGAAGCATGTTATCCACTTCGGGACGTTGGAACTGATCACGGCGGTGCTCTTCGACGTAAGCGTCTTTCTTGTCGTCTTCGGCTTTGGCGTGGGGGTGGTGAGCACGATCGCCCGCGCGCAGAGGCGCCTGGAGCGGACGCGCGAGCGGGAGGAACGGGCACGATTGGCGGCCAGAGCGAAGCGGCGCGCGCGCGGCCGATGAAGGAGGCAACGCGTGACCATTGTGTTCTCGGTTGGCGTGGCGGTCCTCTTCGGCGCCGGAGCCTACCTGGTGTTGAAGCGCGACCTGATCCGTCTGATCGTCGGCATGGTGCTGATCGGCAATGCCGCGAACCTCTTCATCATGTCGGCGGCGTTGCGGCGCGGCAGCGCGGCGGTGATCCCGTTCAGCGGTACGTTCAGCGATCCCGTCGTGCAATCCATGACGCTCACCGCCATCGTCATCAGCTTCAGTACCACGGCCCTGATGCTGGCGCTGACGTATCGCGTCTACGGCTCGCACGATTCGATGGATATCATCCAGCTCGCCCTGGCCGAGGAGGAGCAGTCTGAGCTCGACGACCTGGCGCAGGGCGAGGACGATGCCACGGACCTTGAACGGCTGGATGGCGAGACGGTCCTTCTGGGGAGTGACAGGACGAAGGAGCGCGTCTCGTGAGCCTGATCGCCATGCCCATCGCCATCCTCTGGTTCGGTAGCGTCATTCTCGCGTTGCTCGACGGCACGATGCGCCGGATTGGCTGGCTTGCCGTCGGCATTCTTGCCGCCGCGCTGGCTGCCACGATCCTCCTGGCGCGGGAGGTGCTCGATCGTGGCACGCAGGAGATGCGGCTGGGCAACTGGGATGCCGGGATCGGGATCGCACTGCGCGTCGACGCGATGGGGATCCTCTTCGCGCTGCTGTCGCTGACCGTCTTGCTGTGCGCGCTGATCTTCGAGACGCTGGAGGGAATTGGCGCACGTATCTTCCCAGCGCTGACGCTCTTCATGGCGCTCGGACTTACCGGTCTCTTCTTCACCGGCGACGCCTTCAACTTCTACGTCTTCTTCGAGATCTCGATGATCGCGGCCTACGTGATGACGAGTTACGGGGAGACGCCCCGCCAGTTCCGGGCGGCGTTCCTCTTCATCGTGGTGAACCTGCTCGGCTCGGTGCTCTTCCTGATCGCCATTGCGGGTACCTACCACACCACGGGCTGGCTGGACATGGAACGGATTCGTGTCCAGATGCCACTGGTGGCGGAGAACCCGGCAATCCTCACCGCGGCGCTCATCTTCGTCGCGTTCAGCATCAAGCTCGGCCTCTTCCCGTTTCACTTCTGGCTGCCGGCGGTCTATACCGGAACGCGGCCGGCGGTCGCGGCGATCCTGAGCGGGGCGCTGGCGAATATCGGGACCTACGGCATCCTGCGGTTCGGGGCGGACCTCTTCCCGCGCGAACTGAACGAAGGCGCTCCCGTCCTGATCGTCCTCGGTACGGCCAGCGTCATCTATGGCGGCATTCAGGCGGTCGCGCGCCATACGCCCAATGAAGTGCTGGCCTATTCCGCGATTGGGCAGGTGGGTTACATCCTGATCGCGATCGCCATCGGCGGGAAGGCGGGGTATGCCGCGGCCATCCTCTATACCGTGCTGAATGCGTTGAACAAGACGTTGCTCTTCCTCTCGGTGAACCTGCGAGGCGCGGTGATCGGCGCGGCGTTTGCCGTAGGCGCCTTCAGCGTGGCGGGTGTGCCGCCGGCTGCAGGATTCCTCGGCAAGCTGGGGCTTTTCCAGCTTGCGGTGGACGACGCTCGTCCCTGGTTCGTGGTGCTGATCTTCGTCGGCGGAGCGCTCTCGTTCGTCTACATGTTCGAACTCTACCGCCGGCGATTCTGGTTGCCCGGTGTGGGCGACCAGGCGCCGCGTTCGCAGCAGGTCCTGGTTACCGCGATCGCGGTCGCGATCGTTGCGGTTGGCTTGATCCCGGGGCCGCTGTTCGAGCTGACGCGGCACGCGGCCTCGGTGCTTCCGGAGCGGCTGCCATGATCTTCCCTGGGCTGGTCGTCGCCCTCTTCACCGCCATCTACGCACTGATGCTTGCCAGCACTGCCTGGGAGGACCTGCTCACCGGCGTGGTGCTCTCGGCGGTTCTGCTGGCCATCTTCCGGCCGGTGATCCTGCCATCGCCGCTGCCGTCCACACGCAGCACGATCCGGGTGCTGGTTGCCGGTCCGCGCTACCTGTGGATGATGGTGCGGGACATCCTGGTCGGTACATGGACCGTCACGAAAGTGGTGACCGGTCTTAATAAAACCTACCATCCGGGCATCATCACGATTCCGATCGGCGATCACAGCGAGCGGGCGGTCGGCGTCGCGGGACTCTGTCTCACGCTGTCCCCTGGCTCGTTCCTGCTGGATGTTGACTGGGACCAGCGCGTGATGCTGATCCACGTCATCGACGCCACGAACTGGGAGCAGATCCACGACGAGATGCTGGAGTACTTCACGTTGCTCGATGCCGCGTTGAATCCGGAGGTGGAGAACCGCTATCCGGAACTGCCGGGAGGGCGAGGCTGATGCACGAACTGGTCTACTACGCGGCGATGGTGTGGATGGTGGGGTTGCTCTGCCTGTGTATCGTCCAGGTGGTGCGGGCGAAATCGACGCTCGTGCGCATCTTGGCGCTCGACACGCTGACCCTGGTGCTGATTGCGTTGCTGGTGCTCTACTCCACGACGACCGGGAAGGGGTACTACATCGATGCGGCGATCATGCTGGCCCTGCTCTCGTTCTCGTCCACAGTCGCGGCGGCGCGGTATCACAGCGAGCGCCGGATCTTCTAGAGCCGACTTCGAAACGGTGACCGCGCTGAACCGGATCGCCTCTCCAGCCAATGGCTAGTATTTCGAACCCGGCTGCAGCGTGGAATCCGCGATGATTGTCCGTTCCCATCCGAGGTGGCCTGCGGCGACCTCAGCGCTTTCCTGGCAGGTAGGGAGACCCGCCATTCACTGAGTCGTTTATCCCGGAAAGGAGGAGCCTGCCCGTGTCCAGTTTCATCTTCGATTTCCTCGTCATCCTCGGTGTCGCCGTGATGACACTCGGCGTTCTCGGCATGATGCGGATGACGGACCTTTACATGCGTCTGCATGCGGCCAGCAAGGCGGTATTCCTCGGGGTGATGGTGCTGGCGATCTCCGCGAATGTGCTGTACCAGGGGACGGTGACCGCGCGCACGATCCTGCTGTGCCTCATCCTGTTGGTGACGACCCCGGTGGCGTCGCATGCGATCGGGCGTGCGGGATTCCTGCTCCACGAGCGCATGACCAGCCCCGGCGCGGTCGACGAGTCGGGGAGCCATCTCGCGGACGAGACGCCGTCGTGGAGGCTCTAGGCGTTGGCGCACGGGTGAGGTTTCGATGAGCGATGAATCCCGTTGGCAGCCATTCCGGTCGTTTCGGCCGGTCGAGCGGATCGATGGCTTTCTGCCTATCCGCGATCATGGGGTGATCGGGAACGGCACCACAGCGGCCCTGGTCGCGCGGGACGGGGCGATTCCGTGGTTGTGTATTCCGCGCTTCGATTCTGCCCCGATCTTCTCGTCCATCCTTGATAGCAGGATCGGTGGGCAATTCACGATCGAGGCGGGCGAGATCGTGGACGCGCATCACCGGTATCTTGGAGAGTCCGCCGTCCTCGTCACCGAACTCCGCGTTCCGGATGGCCTGCTCCGGATCACAGACCTGATGCCCTTCCGCACCGGGGCCGACCTGCGGGAGGAAGGATCCGCCGATACCGGCGAACTGTTGCGCTGTGTCGAGGTGATCGAGGGATCGCTGACGGTGCAGGCGTCGGTCACGGTGCGTGGTGGCGTGGAACCGGTCCCGAATGGCAAGGGCATCCGTCTCGGTTTGCCGCGTTACCCGGACATCGATCTCATCCTCGAGTGTTCCCGCGAACTGGACGGAACGACGGGACGCTGGGCGCTGGATGCCGGCGAATCGGTGTCGTTCTGCCTGCGCTGGAATGGCGGCACCGGCGCGTCGTCGGTCGATTCGCCGGTGGCGGCGATCGTGAATACGGTGGAAGGTTGGCTCGATTGGCTGTGTGACTTTCGGTATCAGGGTCCGCAACGGCAGCTCGTTCGTCGGTCCGCCATCACGCTGAAGCTGCTCGACTACCTGCCGAACGGGGCGATGGTCGCCGCGCCGACGACATCGTTGCCGGAGGATATCGGCGGCGAGCGGAATTGGGACTATCGCTACGCCTGGGTTCGCGATGCGGCGTTCGCCGTCTACGTCCTGCGCAGGATCGGGATGGAGGCGGAGGCCTGGCAATACCTGACGTGGGTATTGCGCAACTTCCGCGAGCATCGCGTCAATGTGATGTACACGCTGGACGGCGATCCCGATATCGAGGAACGGCTCGATCCGGAACTCTCGGGCTATCGGAACTCGCGGCCGGTGCGGTGGGGCAATGCCGCGTCGAATCAGGTGCAGCATGATGTCTATGGCGAGATCCTGGACTGCGCGTTCCAGTGGGTGAATCATGGCGGTATCGTGCAGGACGATCTCTGGGACCAACTGCGTGGCCTCGTGGACACCGCCGCCGACCTTTGGGATACGCCGGATGCGGGCATCTGGGAGGTGCGAAGGCCGGGATTCGTGCAGACCTATTCGGCCGCGATGTGCCAGGTTGCGCTCGATCGCGGGGCGAAGCTTGCGCGACGGCTTGGGCTGCCAGGCGATGTCGCGCGGTGGGAGCGGACGGCGGCGGCGATCCAGGAGGCGATCCTGACGCGTGCCTGGAGCGATGAGGGGGGATTCATCGCACAGGGGCTGGACGATGGGCACCTGGATGCCTCGGTGCTGGCATTCGCCATTCGCCGGGTGTTGCCGGCGACGCATCCGAAGATGGTGGCGACGGTGGAGGCGGTCGAACGCGAATTGGGTGCTGGCGATGGCTTGATCTATCGCTATCTGCCGAACCTGTCTCCCGATGGGTTGCGTGGGGACGAGGGTGCGTTCCTGATTTGCGGCTTCTGGCTGGTGGACAACCTGATCCTGCAGGGAAGGTTGAACGAGGCGCTGGCCCGATACGACCGGCTTTGCGCGCGCGTGAACGATCTCGGTCTTCTGCCGGAGGAAATCGACCCGGCGACTGGCGACTTTCTCGGGAACTTTCCGCAAGCCCTCAGCCACATCGGGTTGATCTCGACCGGCGTGAACCTGGAGCGGGCATTGCGGGAAGCGGGGCTGCCGCCGGCTGGATCGTCACCGGTGCGGTGGGGCGAGCCCGATCGCCGTCAGCTTCCGTCGAGCGCCCGGTAGATGGGGACGCCATCGATCGTGGTTTCGAGCGTGTAGTACTTGCCCACTTCTTGCCAGAAGAGACGGCTGTCATCCGGGAAGGGGCCGGGATGCAGCGTGCCGACGATATAGAGCGGTCGATCCGGACCCTGGATGAGCGAGATCAGGTCGCCATAGGAGGTGGGGATACCGCGCAGTTCCTGGTCGTACAGATGGCGGTAGGCAGGCTTGCGATCGGCAAGATAGTAGATACCCGCCTGATCGAAGGCGACATAAATCGTGTCGTCTGGCGTGGTGTGGTCGCGAATGTAGGTGGCCACGTCACTCTGGGCAAGGTACCCCGGATGACCGTAGATCGTCTCCGTCATCGCGTCCACCGACCCACGGACGAGCAGGGCATAGGGCGAGACGAGCAGCAGGACGATTGCTGCAGTGAGCGCGATCCGGGTCTGGCGCCGTTCCAGATCGTGAACGACGGTGTCGCCGACATTCGCGATCCAGATCGCGGCTGGTGCGGCGATTTGCATCAGGTAGTGCGGCCACCAGTCGCCTCCCATCGCGATGCCGCCCAGGCAGCCCAATGCCCAGAGTCGCAGAAGCAGACCGGCGGCGTCGGATGGACGTACGAGGTGGTAGTTCTGGGATGGAAGCGGGGCGGTGAGACCGAGCGCGCGTTCGAGCCAGCGGCGGTCGAAACGGACCCGCAGCTTTCGTGCGAGAAGAAGGTGTCCTTCACAGAGGGCGCGCCGCAAGGCAGTCCGGTGGCGGACGCCGAGCACGAGGACGAGCAGCACGAGCCACGGCAATGCATAGAGCAGCATCGCCCCGAGCCGGTAGAGATTGTGTGCCATCCCGACTGACACCGAGCTCTGGTTGAACATCCGGTAGGTGATGGTGGCGTAGATGAAGTCCGACCAGCCCAGCACATACCCGTGGATGAAGATGGGAACTGCGACGAGCACTGTGCCTGCCAGGACCGCGAGGCTCCGGTTGCGGTATTCCCGGTGGGGCGCCTCGACGGTGAGGACGATGAATCCCCATGCCACCGGGAGCATGAATGCGCCGGATGGCTTGACGATCGTCGCTAGGCCGATCAGCACGCCAGTGAGGATGAGGAGCGGAGTCTTCCAGCCGTGACGGCTGGCATGCAGGAGCACAACGGCGGCGAACGCTGCTGGAAGCGCCATGAAGACTTCCGCGTTTGCGGTGAACCCCTCGATTGTGGGCGCGGCGCTGATGAGCGCGAAGGCGATGGCGGCGAGGTTGCCGATACGTCTGCCCGCCCATCGCCGGGCGAACAGCCAGACAGCGACCGTGGTCAGCGCCGCGGCGGCCCATGCCGCGAACCGGAATGCCAGGACATTGTCCCCGAGCGTCTGCATGACGATGGCGTAGACGTAGAAGATGCCTTGGGGGCGGCTGATCCACAGATCGTGGTAGAGCTGCCCGCTTCCGTCGAGCCAGCCGCGCGTGGCGTAGGCGTAGCCCCCTTCGTCGGGGATGATTGGCAGCGCGAAGAAGGGGATGCGCAGCGCGAGACCAAGCAGCATCGCGACAGCCAGCCAGAGGACATCGGCGATGGCGAGGGCGATGTGACCGGTGTGACGGCAGGCCTGGGGATGGGGCGTGGCTGGTGCGGATGGCGCGGAGACGACCACGCGGAACGGGTCCTTTCCCGGAGACGAGGCGATTTTGGCGGGGCCAGATGACGCCGCTGAAAGGAGGAACGTCAGCGCCGCCCGATTCGTTTCGACGAGGAAGCGTAGCATGCGGCGTTAGCCGGAGAATGCGCACGCCGGCTGCCACGGTGCCGGACGGAACCGCGACCGGCGGATGTGAGCGTTGGGGCCGCCGATGGTTTGTCACGCCGCCTCGACGATGGCGCGGGTGCGTGGCCTGGGGTCAGGGGCCAATGATGCTATGCCCCACAGGGCATCGGCGCTGGATTTCCTGCCATATTGGCGATACGATAGAAGGGTGTGATCGGCGTGTACGTACATGCCTGACGGGCTGGACTCGGACGTCAGGGACGGTGTCGGTACACTCCGGTTCATCTGCTGATCTGCGCAGGCGAGGGGGAACGCCGCCGCACAGTTCGTTCGAGCTGCCGTTGGCCCGGGGTCAGATCAACCCAGGCGCGAAGGAGAATCGCATTGAAGAGGATATCTGCGCCGTCTATACGGCTACCGGGTGGGGGCGCACTGCTCAGACGAATGGGCACGATGGCGATGATGGTGTTGCTGTCGATGCTTGCTGTGGGGCCGTCCCTGTCGCTGGCCCAGAATGCCACGCCGGTCGGTTCGCCAACGCCGGCTCCGGAGACGACGGTGCCGCCGGTGGTCGAGGCGGCGACGGGGGCGGGGGCACCGGCCATCCTTGCGACCGGACTCGTTTATTTGCCAGGTACCGATGTCGTCTGGTCCGTCCAGGAAGAGAGTTTCGGCGCGCCCGCTGATGCCAAGTCTGCGGCCGGTCCTGCGGCGGTCCTCTACCAGCGGTCCGGTACCGCGATCGTGCGGAACGACCTGACGGCCAAGCGGGCACAACTCGATCCCGGCTCGGCGTACTTCCTGGCTGCCGACGATCCGTATACGATCGTGGGCGGTTCCGCCGGTATGGGTGCGGCGGGGGCCAAGGCCTGGGCGTTCCGGATCGGGGCGGCAGCGGATGTTCCATCCGCCGCTTTCTACGAAGGGCCGGCCATCAGCGGCATCCGTGAGGGTACCTATTCCCTGACGCTGACCCGCTACGTCCTGCGGGCGGACGAGCAGGCTCAGATTGGTGCGCACACGGGCTCGGCGCTGGTGATGGTGACGAGCGGCCAGGTCGATGTCGACATGAATGACGGCCAGGGTGCGAACCGGCTAGTGGTTGGAGACGGCAAGACGGTCGCAAACACGGCCACGGTGCATAACTCCGGAACGTCGCCGGCGGTCTATGTCGTGCTCGCCATCGGCGGGTCCGTGTCGGACGAGACAGCGGGCGTTCCTCGCGTGCAGGGGACTGCTGCGGCGACCACAGCAGCGACCGAACCCGCGTCGAATCAGGGAACGACGGATCAGGCGACCAGTACGGCAGCGCCGCAGGAGGGCGGGGCCCAGCAGGACGCCAACGGCAACTACATCACGAGCATCAACGTCACGGCGGTCAATTCGTCCATCTACGTGGTAGTGACGGCCGATGGGGTGACGGTGTTCGATGGAAACCTGGACCCAGGCCAGATGACGGGGGCGATTGCGGGATCGAACTTCACGGTCTACACCTCGATCGGGGCGGCGACGGAGTTCACGAATGCCTGCGGGGAGACCTTCTTCATGGGGAACGAGACCGGCGAGGTGACGTATACGCTCACGGCATCGGCCAGCTCTTGCGCACCGCAGTAGCGTAAGGCAGGATTCCCATAGCTGGCCTGTGCTGTGCAGGTTTGCTTCGTGCGCGGTAGGCGAAGAGTCAGGAGAGGGACATGAGCGATAACCTGGCGCGGCTGAAATCCGTCGGAAATGCTCCATTGCTGGACGAGTTCAAGGCGTTTCTGCTCCGTGGCAACGTCGTCGATCTGGCGGTGGCGGTGGTCATCGGCGCTGCCTTCGGTCAAGTCGTCACCGCGTTGGTCGAGAGTTTCATCACGCCGTTGATCGCCGCGATCGGTGGGCAGCCGGACTTCAGCTCGATCGGCTTCCATATCAATGGCGCGTGGTTCGGCGTTGGTGCCTTCCTGAACGCGCTGATTTCGTTCGTCATCGTCGCGGCCGTTGTGTTCTTCTTTGTCGTGAAGCCGGTAAACATCCTCATCGCACGGTCGCGTTCCGAACCACCTGCGGACCCGACCACGAAGAAGTGCCCATACTGCATCAACGAGGTGCCGATCGAGGCAACTCGCTGTGGATTCTGCACGTCGGAACTGCCGTTGGAGCCGGTTGGCGCAATGGCGTAACGATCCGTTCTGGCAGACGACAAGCACCCGGTCGATATTCGACCGGGTGTTTGTTGCGTACAGGATCAGCGAGGTGGATGGTCTCAGCAGACGCTGACGAGCGATGGCGTGCCGATGGGGCTCAGGTGCCCTTCCTCGATCGCGACCTCGATCTGCTCGGCGAAGGCGCTGATTTCCCGGCCATCCTCGGTACGCAGCGTGACGTGCAGGAAGCCATAGCGATCGTAAACAAGGCGGGCGACGGTCACCTCACCGGAGCCGGCCTCGGTGATGAGATCGCTGGCGACGAAACGCTGACCGGGCGAGAGAAAGGTTTTGTAGTCGCTCGGATCGAGCAGCAACGATGATGCGGCAACCATGAGACATCTCCTTCGATGCGGACGCGTTCGCCGATGAACGCGCAAGGCCGGACGGGCAGAGTCGATCGATTGGGCGGTCGACGAGCGCAGGGTAACGAACGGTATACGGCGCTCGTGAGATAATTCACAGAATCTCGGATCGTTCCAAGTTTGTCAAGAGGGTAGATGCGATCAATTCTCCGGTTGTGGCCTGAAGGAGCCGGGATCGACCTGTGGTGTCGGGAAGAGTTTGATCGGGCATCGGCGCTCGGACCGCCGGAGTCATGGCGATGCGCGATGCGACCCCGAGTCGTACAATGGGGCGGTGGGATTGGATCGTCCCCAATTTCGTTGCGCGTGGGTGCGGGCGAAGGCATTGTCGCATGGCGGATGATCGTGGCATCCCGGCTTCCAGATCCATTCCGTGACCATTCGAACCAGGCTGGTGGAGCAGACGTGTGAGTGATTTCGCAGCGATCGAGCAGACCGAGGTCCAGCGGCTGAAGGCCGTGGCCAACGACTACGTTCAATTGATGAAACCGGGCATCCTGACGCTCCTGCTCGTAACGACGCTGGGCGCAATGCTCATCGCGGAAGCGGGAGTTCCATCGTTCGGGATTGTGCTCGTGACGCTGATCGGCGGTACGCTGACGGCCGGCGGCGCCAATGTCATCAATTGCTGGTTCGACCGCGACATCGATGCGAAGATGCACCGGACGAAAAGCCGGGGCACGGTGACCGGGACGATCAAGCCCGTGGCGGCGCTTACCTTCGGACTCGGCATTTCCCTCCTTGGCTTCCTGCTCCTCGGGGTGTTCGTCAACTGGCTGGCCGCGGTCCTCGCGCTGATCGGGAACCTCTACTACGTGGTCATCTATACGATGTGGCTCAAGCGCACATCGCCGCACAATATCGTGATCGGCGGTGCGGCGGGCGCGGTGCCTCCGCTGGTTGGCTGGGCCGCGGTGACGGGGACGTTGGCTCCGCCGGCGTGGATCCTCTTCGCGATCATCTTCTATTGGACACCGCCGCATTTCTGGGCGCTGGCCCTGCTGAAGCAGGGCGAATATGGCCGCGTGAACGTACCGATGCTGCCAGTGGTCTCCGGCGATCAGGAGACCCGCAAGCAGATCATGCTCTACACGCTGCTGCTGACGGCGGTGACGCTGTTGATGGTGCCGTTCGGCATGGGCTGGATCTTCTTCATCGGGGCGGCGGCCCTGTGCGGCTGGTTCCTCGTGTTGGCGTGGAAGCTGCTCGTCGATCCGTCCAAGGCGCGGGCGCGGCAGACGTTCTTCTACTCGATCTGGTTCCTGGCGGGTATCTTCGCCGTCATGGTCGCGGACCGGCTGATCCTCCGCTGATCCCGGTTCGTTCGATTCCTGGAAAGCAGCACACCCTCGCCACAATGGCGAGGGTGTGCTGCTTCAGTCTGCAAGGCCCGATCGCAATCAGTCGGCCGGTACCACCGACGGAGCGAGGGCGCGATCCCCAAGGCCGATGCCGATGTACTCGATCCCCTCCCGCTCCATGCGGTCCGGATCGTACATGTTCCGGCCGTCGAAGATCAGCGGTTGCTTCAACGAGGCGCGGAGTTCCTTGAAGTCCGGGCTGCGGAACTGCCGCCATTCGGTGCAGATGATGAGCGCATCGGCGCCGAGCAGCGTCTCGTCGCGCTCGGATGCGAGGATGAAGTCCGGCCGCTCGCCGTAGATGCGCTCGGCGCTGTCCATTGCCTCCGGATCGTATGCCTGAACCCGGGCGCCGCGTTCCCACAGGCCCTCGATGATGGCGCGGCTCGGCGCATCGCGCATGTCGTCGGTCTTCGGCTTGAAGGCGAGCCCCCAGATGGCGAAGGTCCGCCCGGCAAGATCGCTCTGGAAGCGCTCCACGATCTTGTCGAGCAGCACGCGCTTCTGCCGCTGGTTGACGGATTCGATCGCCTGGATCAATTCGGCATCGTAGCCGTTGGTCCAGGCGGTATGCGCGAGGGCGCGGACATCCTTCGGGAAACAGGAGCCGCCGTACCCGATACCGGCGTAGATGAAGTTGTAGCCGATGCGCGAATCGGAGCCGATGCCGATGCGGACGTTCTCGATGTTCGCACCGACCCGCTCGGCAATGTTCGCGATCTCGTTCATGAACGAGATCTTGGTTGCCAGCATGGCATTCGCCGCGTATTTGGTGAGTTCGGCGGAGCGGACATCCATCGCCAGGAAGCGGTTGTGGTTCCGGTTGAACGGCGCGTAGAGCTGCTGCATGACTTCGAGGCTGTGTGGGTTGCTTGTGCCGACCACGATACGGTCCGGGCGGAGGAAGTCGTCGATGGCGGCGCCTTCCTTGAGGAATTCGGGATTCGAGACGACATCGAAGGAGACATCGACGCCACGGGCATCGAGCTGCTCCTTGATGATGCCCGCCACCAGATCGGCGGTCCCGATCGGCACGGTGGACTTGTTGACGATCACCGTGTCGTGAGCGAGGTGTTGCCCGATCGTGGTGGCGACATTCCGGACATACTGGAGGTCGGAGGATCCATCGGGCAGCGAGGGCGTGCCGACAGCGATGAAGATGACCTCGGCCGGCTCGATGCCTGTACGGGGATCGGTGGTGAAGGTGAGGCGGCCGGCGGCCACGTTCTGGCTCACGATCCCGGAGAGGCCGGGTTCGTAGATGGGAATCTCGCCCCGGCGAAGCGCGTCGATCTTCGTTGCGTCGATGTCCACGCAGATGACATCGTTGCCGCTCTCGGCGAAGCAGGCGCCGGTGACGAGGCCAACGTAACCGGTTCCGAACATGGTGACGTTCATGGGGATCTGCCTCCCGTGCGTGCGGCGGACGAGGGTGGGGCATGCGTGCTGCCCGCACGTATTCGCCTAGGATACACGCAGCGCCGCCCGGCTCCCTGGAGAAATGCAGGGGCCGGGCGGGGGATATGCCATGAGGAGGGTGGGCGGGGGCGTCTTCGGGATCAGGCGCGGTTTGCGACCGGATTGGAGAGCACCCCGATGGAACCGACCTCGACCTCGACGACATCGCCGTCCTTCAGCGGACCGACGCCGAACGGGGTGCCGGTCATGATGATGTCGCCCGGATCGAGCGTCATCACGTTGCTGAGGAAGCTGACCAGGAACGGCACGTTGAAGATCAGGCCGTCGGTGTTGTCGGACTGGCGCGTTTCACCGTTCACGCGGGACTCGACCTTCGTATTGGCCGGATCGAGGTCGGTGACGATGGATGGGCCGAGCGGGAGGTAGGTATCGAAGCCCTTGGCGCGAATCCACTGGCCGTCCTTGGCCTGCAGGACGCGGTCGGAAACATCGTTGCCCGAGGTGTACCCGAGGACGTAGTCGAGCGCATCGGCCTCGGCCACGCGGCGGGCCGTCTTGCCGACCACCACGACCAGTTCCGCCTCGTAGTCGGTGTTGTTCTGCGGGTTCGCGATCTCGATCGTCTCGCCCGGACCGATGATGGCCGAGGTCGGCTTCATGAAGACCACCGGTTCGGTCGGCACCTTCCGGGTCGGATCGATCTCGGTGACATGCTTCAAGTAGTTCATCCCGATACAGAGCACCTTGCCCGGATCGAGTGGGGTGACGACCTTCACGTCGGCCAGCGGGCCGACCGCGTCGCCCTTCGTGAGGCCACCGAAGAGGTCACCAGGGGCGGCATAGACCATGTCGCCCTCGACAATGCCGTAGGCGGGGGTGCCCGTAGTCGCATCCGCGTATCGCACGATCTTCATGGAATCGAACGCTCCTTTGCGTGGGATCGAGTGGAGGCAGGGTCCGGACCGGTGCCGGACGAGCATCGACGGAATTGCGGCGATTGTACCCGTCCCTTCCGGATCGCGCGATGGGGCGTGCGGTCCGAATCCAGACGGAGGGGCCGCGGGTGCCGCTACAATCCTGGAAGGACGGTTGCGGCGATCGCGGCCGACGTGCAGCGCGGCACATGCCCCCGATGATTCAGGACGTTCCCCCTATGCCAGACCTGCACCTTCTCCTTCAGGACAATGATGACGGAACACCGGTCGCCCAGGCCGACCTGCCCGAGGAAGAGGCCATCCGCCTACTCGCCGAGGCGGAAATTACGGCGGCGTCGCTCGTGCCGTGGGGCTCGAACTACACGTTCGCTGTTGCCCTCGAACCGGAGGATGAGGATGCGCGCGGGCACCTGGCGATCTACAAGCCGCGCCGGGGCGAACGTCCGCTCTGGGACTTTCCGACCGGTACGCTGAGCTACCGCGAGCGGGCGTCGTACCTGCTCAGCCGGCGGCTCGGCTGGAATCTGGTGCCGCCGACGGTCCTGCGCGATGGTCCACACGGATCGGGCAGCGTGCAGCTCTATATCGAGCCGCATCCGGACCATGAAGACGACCATCGCTTCTGGGGGCAACGCCGGATCGAGATCGAGCGGATGGCGCTCTTCGATCACATCGCCAACAACGCCGATCGCAAGCTCGCGCACTGCCTGATCAGCGCGTCCGGCCGGTTGTGGGGCATCGACCACGGGCTGACGTTCAATATCGAGCCGAAGCTGCGGACCGTGCTGTGGCAATACAACGATGTACCCATCGACCCCTTATTGCTGGAGGATCTGGTCGGGCTGACGGATGAGGAGGATGCAATGCGAGCGGAGCTCGGCGAACTGCTGGGCCGCGAGGAGCTGGACGCCTTTTTCGCCCGCGTCGAGGCGTTGGTGGCGGTCGGCGTCTTCCCGGAACTGGACCCGTATCGCAACATCCCGTACGGCTGGTGGTGACCCGCTCCTGACTGGGGTGAACGGCCAGCGTTGACGGGAATCCGCCAGATCGCGCGGTATCCTACCCGGCGAACGCGCCCCGGATGGCGGCGCATCGTGCCGGCCACGGTGTTTCGATGGGACAGGACACTGACGACCCGTGCCCGCGCGTCGTGTGGGGCTGCACCAGCCGGTTCCATCTCACCCTACCAGGGCCATTCCAGCACGTATCCCGAGGGGGAACTCATGCGCTCTGACCCCGTTCTGACCACGATCGACGCCCACGCGGGCGGCCAGCATCTTCGCATCCTGACGCACGGGCTGCCCCGGCTGCGCGGGAACACGATGCGCGATCGGTTGAACGATCTGCGGACGAATTACGACCACCTGCGGCGAAAGCTCCTGCTGGAACCGCGTGGGCATGCCTCGCTGACGGGCGCGCTGCTGCTGAGGCCCGTCGACCCGGAGGCGGACTACGGTGTCATCTTCATGACCGCTGGCGGCTATGGCACGCTGAGCGGTCACGGCCTGATCGCATTGACGACGGCCCTGATCGAGACCGGAGCAGTGCCGGCGGACGGGCCAGAAGTGCGTATCCGCTTCGAGACGATCGTCGGGAATGTCCAGGCCCGCGCGAGTGTGGACGAGGGACGGGTGCTCGATGTCCGGTTCCGAAACATTCCGTCCTTCCGGATGTACAAGGATCTCGAAATCGACTATCGCGGCACGACAATCCCGGTGGACGTCGCGTTCGGCGGCGCCTGGTACGCCATTGTGAAAGCGGAGGCGGTCGGCCTGTCGATCGCGCCGGCCAATGCGGAGGCGCTCTCGGAAGCGGGGGTGGGGATTCGGCAGGCCGTATCCAACGTGGTGGATGTGGTGCATCCGGTGGACGAGTCGCTTGCCGGGCTGTATGGAACCATGATCGTGGAGCCGTCGCCCGACGATGAGTACAGTATTCGTTCGGCCACGGTCTATGCGGGCGGCATCATCGACCGTTCGCCGTGTGGCACTGGAACTGCCGCGCAGCTGGCCTGCCTGGCGCAGGATGGGTTGGTGGGAATCGGCGACACGTTCTTCAACGAGAGCATCATCGGCTCGACATTTTCCGGCCGGATCGTGATGTCGGAAACGGTGGGGGAGGTGCCATCCGTGATCGTCGAGATCTCCGGGCGCGGAGCGTTGGTCGGCATGAGCCAGTTGCTCTTCGACCCGGCCGATCCCTACCGGGATGGATTCGTGCTGGGGCATGTGTAGCACGCCGGCAGGGAGCCGACGCGGAATGGGACGCGGGTTCGCCCTGCAGGTAGGCACAATCCGGCACGCATGCCATACTTCGGAAAGGGAGTGCCGGTTCTCCCGAGCATTTGTGATTTCGGTCACAATCTCTGGTATACTCCGGTCACGGATGTCTGGTGAGGATACGATGGCATGTGCTACCATCGGACAGGCAGCAGGGGTGAGGCGTGACCTCCGAGCGACCCGAATCGCCGATCGACAGCAAGGAACTCGGAACGCTGGGTATAGCGTCCGGGCTGGGGTGTTCGATCGTTGCATCGCTGGTCGTTTTTATTGTGGGCGGCATCTTCCTGGATCGCATGCTGGGAACGGCGCCAATCCTTCTGCTTGTCGGGGTGGGAATCGGGTTGATCGCAGCCGGGTATCAACTCTATGAGTTGACTCAGCTCGGAACGAAGAAGGGGTCGGCTGGGCCGCTTTCTCGTGCGATCGAACGGCGCGTTTCCTCCCGGAAAACTCCCAAAGAGCCGCTGACGTGACCAGGGTGCATTGGCCTCTCGCTCCGGCGAGCCGATGCGCGCATCGACATAGCGGGGACCACGGGTGTTCCCGAAGCAACGAGACTCGCGACGCCGAGGGTGAGGAGTAGCGCCGGACACATGGAACTGCATATTTCGCTGGCAGCGGAAACGCTCTTTCACATCGGCCCGATTCCTGTCACCAACTCGATGCTGACGATGTTTATCGTCATGGCGGTGGTGCTGATCGTCTTCTCCGCCATCGCGCGCAAGGCACAATCCGTGCCCAGCCGCGGACAGGGCGTCGTGGAGATGATCATCGAGTTCATCATGGGTCTCGTCGAGGGCTCTGCCGGGCGCAAGTTCGGCCGCACCGTGCTTCCCCTGATTTCGGGCATCTTCATCTTCATCCTGTTCTCGAACTTCTCCGGTCTTCTTCCCGGCATGGGCACCATCGGTGTCTATCGCGAAGAGCCGGTGGAGCACGCCACGGTGACGGCTGTCGCCAGCCCGGCTGCCGGGGATCACGTGGTTGCCGATGCCACCGCCGTTGCTGCAACCACGGCCGGCTCCGACCACGAGGGGACGGCTGGCACCGGTTCCGGCGAGCATGTCGAGGCATCGTCGGCGGGACACGAGGAGACGCACAAGGCGCTCGTTCCCTTCTTCCGCGCCCCCACCGCCGACCTGAACATGACGCTGGCGCTGTCGCTGCTCACCTTCACGATGGTCCAGATCTACGGGATCAGGGCGCATGGCGTCGGTGGCCGCCTCAAGCACATGGCCAATCCTCCGTTCATCTTCCCGATCGAGGTCATCTCCGAGCTCTCACGCATTCTCTCGCTCTCCGCACGACTCTTCGGAAACGTGTTCGCGGGTGAGGTGCTCCTGGGTGTCATGTATGCGATGGCCGCTGCCATCAAGATCGCCGTCCTTCCCTTCCTCTTCCCGGTGATCTTCCTATTCCTCGAAGTGATGTTCGGAACCATCCAGGCGCTCGTCTTCGCGCTTCTGACCACGATCTACATCACCCTGGCCGCCGCTGACGCCCACGGCGACGATCACGCGGCCGAGCACGAGCACGATGCGGCAGGCTCTTCGGATCATCCGAAGGTCGCGGCCTCGGGCGCGGGCGACTGATTCCCTCGCGAGACATCCCACCTGCGCGCCGCACGACGCGCAGGTGGGTCTCGAAACTATCAACTTCGTGTTCGTATCAGCAGGCGAGACGGCGAGTGTCGTCTTGAATTACGGCAATGGGGCCGTCTCGTGTCACGACACAGCGGGCTGGCGCCAGCAGGAGGATTCGTCACGTGTTTGGAAGCATTACCGATTCGGATGCGGTGCGTTACATCGGTGCGGCGATCGCCATTGGCCTTGGCGGTCTCGGCCCAGGCCTCGGTATCGGTATGGCGGTGCGTGGCGCCGTGGAGGCCATCGGCCGCAACCCGGAGGCGTCCGGTGAGATCCGCACGACCATGATCATCGGTGCGGCGCTCGCCGAGGCCGTCGCGATCTACGCCTTCGTTATCGCCATCATCATCGCCTTCGTCTAGTCCTGCTGGCTGGTCAGCTCGGCGCGCTCGTGTGGCGCCGGGCGCCGGCCCCGGATTCGGCGCCCGGCGCGATGCGTGCCGGATGCCGGCGACGATGATGGGTGTGAACGGAGGGTAGGCCGACCATGGACAAGTTGGGTATCAATGGATGGCAGCTCGCCGTCCAGCTGGTCGCCTTCCTCGTCTTCATCTATCTGCTCTGGCGGTTCGCAGTCGGCCCCATCGTGCGGGTGCTCGATCAGCGTGCGGAGCGGATTCGGGAGAGTATGGCCTCTGCCGAGCGGATGCAGGCGGAGCTCAAGGAAACCCAGGCGCGCAACGAAGATGCGCTGCTCCAGGCGCGGCGGGAGGCCCAGGAGATTGTGGCCTCGGCGCGGCAGACCAGTGAGCAGATGATCGCGAAAGCGCGTGAGGAAGCAGCCGTCCAGCAGGAGGAATACCTCAAGCGGGCGGAAGACACGCTGCGCCAGCAGACCGAAGAAGCGCGCGTTGCACTTCGGAAGGAAGTTGGCGACCTGGCCGTGCTTGCGGCTGGCAAGATCGTGCGCAAGGAACTCGATCCGAAGGCCCAGGCCGAGCTGATCGAGCAGACCCTGGCCGATGCGTCGCGCGTGTCCCGGAACTAGCGAGGTAAGCAGAAGGCAGGAGGGATGAGGCGACAACCACTCGACCAACTGCCTTTTGCCTCCTGCGTACTGAACGGTGAGAGACGAGGGAACGAGCGATGGCGAGCGGTTCGGCGATGCGCTACGCACAGGCGGTCATCGAGCTGGCAACGGACGAGGGAAACTTCGACCGGTGGCAGCGTGACCTGAACGGCCTTGCCGATCTGGTCGCTGGCCCCGAGGCGAGCGGGTTCTTTGCCAATCCAAACATCAGCAATAGCGAAAAGCTCTCCGTCGTTCAAAAGGTGCTGCCGGATCTGCATCCGGAGGCGCTGAACCTGGTGAAGATGCTCATCGAGCGGCGCAAGGTCGTCATCCTGCCGGATGTGGCTGCGCTCGTGGACGAGGCCGATCTGGCCTCCAAGGGGATCGTGCGGGTGGATGTCACCACCGCCGAGCCATTGGAGGCGGACGGGCAGGCGCTCGTCAGCCGGCAGCTGAAACAGCTGCTTGGCCGGGATGTGCAATTGCGTATGACGGTCGATCCCGAGATCATCGGGGGAATCGTGGCGCGCATCGGCGACCAGTTGATCGATGGAAGCGTCATCAACCAGCTGCGGAACCTGCGGGCGCGCCTCGCCGCCTGATTCCGGTCCTCGCGACAGGAGTTTCGCCACGCGGCAGGTGACGCAGGTTGGTGCGGAGTCAGGAGGTCGTCCCGGCCTTCCGCACGGCGAGAGCATGCATCAGTTCGGGACGACAATCGGCAATCATCCACGGCACCATCCCACGGCAACGGGCAGGACCGCGTGGCGCGGCACTGATGCCGCGGAAGAACGGAGCGATCATGGCGGTACGCGCGACCGAGATCAGTGATCTGCTCAAGCAGCAGATCCAGGGATTCTCAGACCAGGCAACGATTACGAACGTGGGGACCGTCATCGGCATCGGTGACGGCGTCGCCACGGTCTACGGCCTCACGCAGGTGATGGCCAGCGAGCTCGTCGAGTTCACCAAGACTGGGACCCAGGGCCTGGCCCTCAACCTTGGTGAGGACACGGTGGCCGTCATCGTGTTCGGCGACTACACCACCATCGAAGAGGGCGACGAGGTCCGCACCACGGGCAAGATTGCGTCGGTTCCCGTGGGCGATGCCCTCCTGGGCCGCGTGGTCGACGCGCTGGGGCAGCCGATCGACGGCAAGGGCCCGATCGTCACGGACAAGGCTCGCGATATCGAGCGCATCGCGCCGGGCGTCATTCAGCGCCAGGACGTGAAGACCGCGCTTCAGACTGGCATCAAGGCTATCGACGCCATGACCGCCATCGGTCGTGGCCAGCGTCAGCTGATCCTCGGTGACCGCCAGACCGGCAAGACCACCATCGGCGTCGACTCGATCATCAACCAGCGCGACAGTGGGGTGCTCTGCATTTACGTCGCCATCGGACAGAAGCGTGCCCAGGTCGCGCAGATCGTCCGCATCCTCGAAGAGAACGACGCGATGAAGCACACCATCGTCGTCGTTGCCTCGGCGTCCGACCCAGCTGCGCTCCAGTACATTGCGCCGTTCTCCGGCACCGCGATGGGCGAGGAGTTCATGGAGAGCGGCCGCGATGCGCTCATCATCTACGACGACCTGACGAAGCAGGCCCAGGCCTACCGCCAGGTGTCGCTGCTGGTGCGCCGCCCACCGGGACGCGAGGCGTATCCGGGCGATGTCTTCTACCTCCACTCCCGTCTGCTCGAGCGCTCTGCGCGCATGAACGATGCGCTGGGTGGCGGCTCGCTGACCTCGCTGCCGATCATCGAGACGCAGGCCGGCGACATCTCGGCCTACATCCCGACGAACGTGATCTCCATCACCGACGGCCAGATCTTCCTGGAGACCGACCTCTTCTATGGCGGTATCCGCCCGGCCATCAATACCGGTCTTTCGGTGTCGCGCGTCGGTGGTTCGGCCCAGATCAAGGCCATGCGCTCGGTGGCCGGTAGCCTCCGCCTCGATATGGCGAACTACCGCTCGCTGGCGGCTTTCGCGCAGTTCGGCACCAGCGACCTCGATCCGTCGACGCGCCGCCAGATCGAGCGCGGCCAGCGCATGACCGAGGTCCTGAAGCAGCCGCAGTACAGCCCGCTCCCGGTGGAGCAGCAGGTGGCGATCCTGTGGGCTGGTTCCGCCGGTCACCTGGACGATGTGGCCGTGGATCAGATCCGCGCCTTCGAGGCCGGGTACCTGGAGTATCTCACCACGTCGCACGTCGATCTGCTCGAGCGGATCAAGACCGAGAAGGCCTTGACCGACGAGATCGTTGCCGATCTGACGAAGGCCACCAAGGACTTCAAGGCGACCAACAACTATGGCAGCAGCGCATCCAGCGCGACTGCGGCCGACTAACACGAGAGGATGAGGCGATATGCCAAGCCCACGTGAAATTCGTCGCCGCATCCGCAGCGTCAAGAACATGTCGCAGATTACGCGCGCGCTGGAGATGGTGGCTGCATCGAAGATGCGCCGCGCCCAGGACCGTGTGGTCCGCAGCCGCCCCTACTACGAGCGTCTGAGCCAGGTGCTCGGCGATCTGGCGGCGGCCCAGAACGATCCGGAGCAGCTGAAGGCGTTTCCGCTGCTCCAGGCCCGGAGCGAGATCAAGACGACCGCGCTGATTCTGGTGACCCCGGATCGCGGTCTTGCCGGCGCCCTCACGGCGAACATCCTGCGCCGGGTGAGCGTCTACCTGCGCGAGCAGAAGGCGGCCGGCGTGGATGTCAAGGTGATTGCCATCGGCAAGAAGGGCATCCAGTTCTGCGCGCGGACCAGGCAGAATGCGATTGCGGAGTTCCAGGGTCTTGGCGATGCGCCGGGTCTCGATGATATCCGCCCGGCGACGCAGATTGCGATCGACGAATTCCTGAAGGGCAACGTCGATGCGGTGCATCTGATCTATTCGAAGTTCATCAACACGCTGGTGCAGCGCCCGGAACAGATCCAGCTGCTGCCCATCGTCCGGCCCGAGCGAAGCGGCACGACCGAGGACTACATCTTCGAGCCGAGCCCGGAGGAGGTGCTGAACGGCATCCTTCCGCGCTATGTCGAGGGGCTGGTCTACCAGACGGCGCTCGACAACGTGGCGTCGTTCTACTCGGCCCAGATGGTGGCGATGCGCAACGCGACCGACAACGCGAAGGAGCTCACCTCCGATCTCCAGCTCGCGTTGAACAAGGCGCGCCAGGCACAGATCACCAACGAGGTCGCCGAGATCGCTGCTGGCGCGAACGCCTTCCGCGTCGAGTAACACCAGATTCGAGCCTGTCACCGGCGGCTGTCGCCGGTGACCTGAACAGGACCCTTTACGAAGCGAGGCACGCACCATGGCTGCAGCCGCAGTTGCTCCCGAAACCAAGACGGGCGGCGCCACCGGCAAGATCGTTCAGGTCACCGGCGTCGTCGTCGACATCGAGTTCCCACCCGATCAACTCCCGGAGATCTACAACGCCCTTGAGACGACGCTGCCGAATGGCACCAAGCTCGTCCTTGAAGTCCAGATCCACCTCGGCAACGACCGCGTTCGCGCCGTTGCCATGAGCACTACCGACGGCCTGCGCCGCGGTCAGGATGCTATCGACACTGGCAAGGCTATCGCGGTGCCGGTTGGCCCGGCGACCCTCGGCCGCATGTTCAACGTGACCGGCGCCGCGATCGACGAGCAGGGCGACGTGAAGGCGGTCGAGTTCCGGCCCATTCACGCCGATCCTCCCCGATTCGACGAGCAGTCGACCAAGGTCGAGGTGCTGGAGACGGGTTCGAAGGTCATCGACCTCATCGCTCCGTTCACCCGCGGCGGCAAGATTGGCGTCTTCGGCGGCGCAGGCGTCGGCAAGACCGTGGTCATCACCGAGCTCATCCGCAACATCGCGGCGGAGTTTGGCGGTTACTCCGTCTTCTGTGGCGTCGGCGAGCGGACCCGCGAAGGCACCGCCCTCTGGGGCGAACTTGCCGAGTCCGGTGTGCGCGACCAGACCGCGCTCGTCTTCGGGCAGATGAACGAGCCGCCAGGCGCCCGCCTTCGCGTTGCCCTCACCGGCCTGACGATGGCGGAGTACTTCCGCGACGAGGGACGCGATGTCCTCGTCTTCATCGACAATATCTTCCGCTTCGTGCAGGCAGGTTCCGAGGTCTCGGCCCTTCTCGGTCGTATGCCGAGCGCCGTGGGCTACCAGCCGACGTTGGCCAGCGAGATGGGACAGCTCCAGGAGCGCATCACGTCGACCAAGACCGGATCCATCACCTCGGTCCAGGCCGTCTACGTGCCTGCAGACGACTACACCGACCCGGCGCCGAGTTCCGTGTTCGCCCACCTCGACGCGACGATCTCGCTCGAACGGTCGATCGCCGAGCGCGGTCTCTTCCCGGCGGTGGACCCCTTGGCTTCCACGTCTCGCATCCTCGATCCGTTGATCGTGGGTGAGGAGCACTACCAGGTGGCCCGTGGCGTGCAGCAAGTGCTCCAGCGCTACCGCGACCTGCAGGACATCATCGCCATCCTCGGTGTGGAAGAACTCTCCGACGAGGACAAGCAGATCGTCGACCGTGCGCGGCGCATCGAGCTGTTCATGTCGCAGCCGTACTTCACCGCCGAGCAGTTCACCGGCAATCCGGGCCGCTTCGTCTCGCTGGCGGACACCGTGCGCTCGTTCCGGGAGATCCTCGACGGCAAGCACGACCATCTGCCGGAGGGGGCGTTCCGCTACAAGGGCAGCATCGACGAGGTCGTTGAGGCCGCGGAGAAGATGGCCGCCGAGAACCGCTAGACCGGTTCTCTCCCGCGCTGGTGAGGCGCAAGGAGGCATTTCGTGGCCAAACTTCATGTGGAGGTCGTGACCGGCGAGCGGGTCGTCTTCCAGATGGATGACGTCGACATGGCGGTCGTCCCTGGGGTTGACGGCATGCTGGGCATCCTGCCTGGACACGCGCAGCTGATCTCGCTGCTCACATTTGGTGAGCTGCGGGTGAAGAAGGGCGGTTCGGAGGAGTCGATTGTCGTCTTCGGCGGGTTCGTCGAGGTCAGTCACGATCGGGTGACGATCCTCGCCGACACCGCCGAGCGAGCGAGCGAGATCGACGTCGAGCGGGCCGAGGCTGCCCGCGCCCGCGCCGAGGAGACGAAGCGCAACCGCGCCGACGCCGTCTCCATCGCGGAGGCTGATGCCGCCTTGCGACGGGCTGCCGTCCGTCTGCGGATCGGTCACCGCCGTCGCGGACGCAGCACTCCAAATCCCTGATCCGGCCAGTCCGGTTCGAGGCAGGATAAACGGGGCGCCATCCTTCGGGATGGCGTCCTGTTTTCGTTTGGGAACGGGAAACCTCCCCTATACTGCCTGCAGCGTCATCGCTGTGTGGCCCGACCTCCGATGTCATCCACGCCGTAGCCACCGGGCGATGCCCGCTTCGCTGACCGATCACTACCGCCAGGAGTTTCCATGTCCGTCACTGTCGAGACGATTGCGACCGATCTGCCCGTTGCCGAGCGCGTCCTGAAGGTACGCGGCGGGCGACGGCTCGAAGGCAACGTGAAGATCGGCGGCGCGAAGAACGCGGCGTTGAAGGCAATGGCTGCCTGCCTTCTGACGGATGACGAAGTCCGCCTGGACAACATGCCGATGATTTCCGATGTCTTCTCGATGGCCGAGCTGCTCCGGGTCTTCGGTGCCGAGGTCGAGATCGCTCCACAGCGGGAAACCGTAACCGTTCGTGCCGAGAAGATCGCTCGCACCGATGCGCCAGCCGAGCATTTCAAGGCGACCCGGGCGTCGGTGGTCGTGGTCGGCCCGATGCTCGCCCGGGCAGGCGAGATCTCATTCGCCGATCCCGGAGGGGACCAGATCGGCACCCGGCCGATCGATATTCACCTCGACGGGTTCCGGCGACTTGGCGCGGAGATTACCAGTATTGGGTCGACGGTCGTGGCGAAGGCGGGGGCGCTCTCCGGCCGGCCGGTCTATCTCGATTATCCCACCCACACCGGGACCGAGAATATCCTGATGGCCGCCTGTCTCGCACAGGGAACGACGGTCATCAACAACGCCTGCGCCGAGCCGGAGGTGATCTGGCTTGGCGAGATGCTGAATCGCATGGGCGCGCGCATCTCCGGTCTCGGGACGCCAACGATCGTGATCGAGGGGGTTGGCAAGCTGCGGGGAACCTCGGTGGTCTGCATCCCGGACCGGCTTGAGGCGGGGACGTTCGCCATTGCCTCCGTCATCACCGGCGGCGAAGTCTCCCTGGAAGGGGTGATCGAGTCCCATATGCTTCCCGTCACCGAGAAGCTGCGGCAGATCGGCGCGAAGCTCTGGTTCGGCAACGACAGTATGCTGGTCAAGCCTGCCCGGGAGCGCCGGGCGGTCAAAATCCAGACCCTGCCGTTCCCCGGTTTCCCGACCGACCAGCAGGCGACCATGCTGCCCTTGCTGACGCAGTGCAACGGTACCTCGATCCTGCAGGAGCGTGTCTACGAGAATCGGTTGCTCTATGTCGAGGAACTAAAGAAGATGGGTGCCCAGGTCGATACACCGCGTGAGGATGGGGTAGGAAATCCCCGCTTCCCGACGGCGATCGTTTACGGCCCGACGAGGCTGCATGGTGCCGCCGTCACCGCGCTGGACATCCGCGCCGGCGTGAGCCTGGTCCTGGCCGGGCTCGTGGCGGACGGGGAGACGGTGATCTCCGATGTCGACCACATCGATCGCGGCTATGCGAACTTCGTGGATAAACTGAACGATCTGGGGGCGGACCTGGTGGACACGCAACCGGCACGACTCGGCCGCTGATCCCGGCGCGGAACCTGGAGACGAGTCCCAGCGTCTCCCCGGAACAGGGCATGCTATGCGCCGACCGCATATACTGTCCGTGCAGGGGCAAGCCTCGTTGCAGAGCCGCGCATTGCAAGAAGGTACAAGCGTCGTGAGTTCACGCATCCTCGTCGTCGAAGACCAGAACGATGTTGCCCAGTTGATCGAGGTCGTGCTGGAGGGAGAAGGGCACACCGTGGCCGTCGCGCGGGATGGCGCCCAGGGCCTGATGATGGCGCGCGACTGGAAGCCGGATCTCATCCTGATGGACATCATGCTTCCGGGCGTCGATGGCGGCACCCTCATTGCTCGCCTCCGCCAGGAAGCGGAGACCGCCCAGCTGCCGATCATCGCGATGTCCGCCAGCCGTACCCTGCGTGACCGCACCGCCGAACTGGAAGCGGACGCATTGCTTTCCAAACCATTCGATGTCGATGCGCTGCTTGTTCAGGTCGGGTTCCTGCTCGAACGCGGACGAGGTGACGCCACCTCGTGAGTGTTCCCGAGAACCGCACCCGCCCGGAGTTCCTTCCGGTGCCGGATGTCTTGGTCGTCATTCCCACCTACAACGAAGTCGACAACCTGCGGGCCATCGTGACCGAAGTCCTCGCGCTCGGGGACGGGTATGCGGTGCTCGTCGTGGACGACAACTCGCCGGATGGCACCGGTGCGCTCGCGGACGATCTTGCCGAGCACTATCCTGGCCGCGTCGATGTCCTGCATCGCACGGGCAAGGAGGGCCTCGGGCGCGCCTATGTGGCCGGGCTTTCCCTTGCGCAGGAGACGCATCCGCACCTGATCGCCCAGATGGACGCCGATCACTCCCATCAACCCAGCGATCTTGCTCGTATGGTGGCGGTCGCGACGAAGACCGATGCGGACCTCGTGCTGGGAAGCCGCTACATTCCTGGTGGCGATACGCATGGCTGGCCGTGGCACCGGAAGCTCATCAGCCGGGCCGGCGGGATCTACGCCGGGTTGATCCTCGGAGTCCCGATCCGTGACCTCACCGGCGGATTCAAGGTTTGGAAACCGGCGACGCTGGAATCCATCGACCTGTCGTCGGTCCACGCCGACGGCTACGGGTTCCAGATCGAGACGACGTTCCGCACCCTCTCGACCGGGGGGCGGGTCGAACAGGTGCCGATCACCTTCACCGATCGGGTCGCCGGCAGTTCCAAGCTGTCGCGCCGGGTCGTGATCGAGGCGGCGCTGATGGTCTGGGGACTTCGTATTCGGCAACTGCTCGGCCGGCCCTGGTAGCGGCGGTGACCTGTATCCGTCGATAGCGGACCGAAACCGACCGGCATCGCTGCTACGATCTCCTTCGCAGGCTTGTTGGCGTACGTTCGAGGGGATGGGAGCAGGTGACGTCCGTACTGAAGCTCACACGCGATGAGGCGCGCTGGATCGCCGTGGCCGCTCAGGGCCTCGATCGCCGGCCGTTTCGCCGGCGGGCGACCAAGGCGGACATCCTCGCGACGATCCGTGCGATCGAGTATGTACAACTGGACACCATCAGTGTCATCTCCCGCTCCCACGAGACGGTGCTCTGGAGCCGTTTGGGACCGTATGATCCCGACCTTGTCGCCGATCTCTACGATCCCGACCATGCGATTACCGAATACTGGGCGCATGCGGCCGCCATCATCCCGATCGAAATGCTGCCGCTGTTTCGGGGCTACATGGAGAAGCGGCGCGCCGAGGATGGGTGGCGCCTGAAGCCTGAGAACATCGAGGCGATCGACCGGTTGCGTGGTGTGATGCGCGATCAGGGGCCGATTTCCTCGCTCGACTTCGAGGCGCCGGATGAGGCGACCACGCACGAATGGGACTGGTATGGCAAGAAGCCGGAGCGGATGGCGCTCGGGTACATGTGGACGCATGGCGACGCCATCGTGCGGCGGCGCGACGGGTTCCGGCGGGTGTTCGACTTGCCGGAGCACATCATTCCCGGATTCTGGGATGGAGAAGCGATGCCCGTTGCGGAGGTGCAGCGCGAACTCGGATCGCGGGCTGTGAAGGCGCTCGGAATCATGACCCCACATTGGGTCGCGAATTACTTCCGAAGTGGTGGGCCGGTTCATCTCCCCATTGCTGCGGCAAAGCGGTTGTTGCCGCAGCTTGAAGCAGACGGGCTCATCGTGCGGATCGAGGTGCCGGGCATCGTCGAGCCGACCTGGATCGACGTCGGACAACTGGAGCGGCTGGAGGAACTTCGTGCAGGCCGGATGCGCCCAACACTGACGACGTTCCTTTCCCCGTTCGATAACCTCACGTGGAACCGGCATCGTGGCGAGTTGCTCTGGGACTTCTCCTACCGGATCGAGGTCTACACCCCAGCCCACAAGCGTGTCTACGGGTACTATAGCCTGCCGATCCTCCATCGCGGGCGGATCGTCGGGCGGCTGGACCCGTCGTTCGACCGCAAGACGAAGGTCCTGACGATCAAGGCGTTGCACCTGGAGCCGCGCGTGCGTCCGACACCTGCCCTCGGCCGAGCCATCGCAGGGGCGATCCAGGACCTCCTGCGCTTTCTCGGCGGGGAGCCGGATGCATGGCGATTGCTCGCCGCGAATCCCCCTGAGATACTGCCGCTGATCGGTGTGGCGGGGCAGAATGGGGAAATCGAGGCCGGAGACGAGTAAGTCCGGCGCCGTTATTCCCTGTCGTGCCCGAGCAAGGTTGACGGCATGAGGGGGAAGAGATGACGGATCGGGATGCGCGTGGGTATCGGGACGAGATTGTCGCGACGATCGATCGCGGGTCGTTCGCTGCGACGTGGGAGAGCCTGCAGGGCTATCGCGTGCCGGACTGGTATCTCGACGGCAAGTTCGGCATCTTCATCCATTGGGGCGTCTACGCCGTTCCCGCATTCGGGAACGAGTGGTATCCCCGCCATATGTACCTCCAGGGTACGCGCGAGTTCGAGCACCACCGCGCGACTTATGGCGATCAGGCCGAATTCGGGTACAAGGACTTCATTCCGCACTTCACGGCGTCACGATTCGATCCGGATGCCTGGGCAGCGCTCTTTCGCCGGGCGGGTGCCCAGTTCGTCGTGCCGACCGCCGAGCATCACGACGGCTTTCCACTCTACGACTCCGACCGTACGGCGTGGTGCGCCGCGAAGATGGGACCGAAGCGCGATCTCATCGGCGAACTGGCGGCGGCGGTCCGGCGCGAGTCGATGGTTTTCGGGGTGTCGAGCCACCGCGCCGAGCATTGGTGGTTCATGAACGGCGGCATGGCATTCGATTCAGATGTCCGCGATCCGCGTTTCGCCGGGTTCTACGGACCAGCCCAGCCGGACATCCTGCCCCCGAACGATGCCTACCTCGAAGACTGGCTGCTGCGGTGCTGCGAGATCGTCGACAAGTACGAGCCGCAACTCTTCTGGTTCGACTGGTGGATCGAGCAGCCAGTCTTCGCGCCGTACCTGCAGACGTTCGCCAGCTACTACTACAACCGTGGTGCGGAGTGGCGACGTGGCGTGACCATCAACTACAAGCACGATGCCTTCCCGGCGAGCGCCGCCGTGTTCGATGTCGAGCGCGGCCAACTCGCTGGCATTCGCAAGCAGTTCTGGCAGACGGACACGTCGGTCGCCAGGAATTCGTGGTGCTACACCGATGGCAACGACTACAAGCTGCCGGGTGACCTGATCGGCGACCTTGTGGACATCGTGAGCAAGAACGGGGCGTTGTTGCTCAACATCGGTCCCTGTGCCGATGGCACGATCCCGGATGAGGATCGCGATATCCTGCTCGCGATCGGCGACTGGCTGCGTGTGAACGGCGAGGCGATCTACGGCACACGGCCATGGACGGTCTATGGGGAGGGACCGACCGCCATCGTGGCGGGATCATTTGCAGACACGAAGCGGGCAGCCTTCACGGCGCAGGATATCCGCTTCACGCAGCGGACGGAACTTGAAGGAGGTGTCCAGCGACCACATCTCTACGCGACGGCGCTGGCGATTCCGAAGGATCGCACGCTTCGTATCGCAACGTTGCGGGAAGGATCGGAGCATCTGCCGGGAACGATTGCGACGGTTTCGCTGCTGACCGGCGTCCGGTTCCAGTATGTGGATCTTGCCTTCGAGCGGATGGCGGATGCGTTGATCGTGACACTGCCGGACGATCTGCCGAGTGCCCATGCCGTAAGTGTCCGGATCGAAACCGCGTCGTAGGCGAACCCTCGCCGTCTCATCTGGAATGCCATGTTGCGGGCTTCATTGGCCGCGTTTGTGATCCCGAGCGGAGCGGGGTCGCGGTAGCCGCCGCGTGACGGCGGAGTCGGGGAAACCCCGGTATGGACAATGTTCTGCACGCGACGTGATTCCTCGGTGTGCTCCCCCGCTCATGCCGTCTCTGCTCGCGGATTGCGTGCTCGGATTGACATAATCGTGGGCGCGGGGCATACACGGTATATCCCATTCCCTCCATGAGTCAGCTAGCTTTCCGGGACCTCGTATTCCACATCGGCGGGATGGAGATCTTCCTCCGGATGAGGGAGGGCGTTGCGGTTGAGGGTGAAGGCCGAATAGGTGAAGCCGCCGCCGCGTCCCTTGCGCTGGTGCCGGATCAGGATTGGCGGATCGCGGTCGGCGAGGTCGTTGAGGAGGCTCTTGATCTGCTCCTCGCTGAGGCGCGGGAGCGTGCTGGACGCGAGCAGGTGCTTCTGGATCCCCTTGAAGGTGACATACCCTTGCTTCTTGGTTGCGATCAGGTCCTCCAGCGCATCGAAGAGGGCTGTGCGCTCCTCCGGTCGGAGGGATTCCAGACGCACGACGGAGCCGCCATCCCCGCTCCGTTCGCGGTCGTCGTCCGGCCCCTCGTCGTCGTTTGCTGTATCGTCCGCGAGCGAGGTGGACGGGAGCGATGCGTAGCTGTTGCCTCCGGAGGTCGTCAGCGTCACGAATCCCGCGTCTTGCGCAGCATCCATGAAGACGCTGAATGGGACGCCGTACCACGTGCGGGATCGCATGCTGTGGTCCTGCCCCAACCAATGCCCGACTTCCTGATAGAGCATCGGTTCGTTGTTGCCGTGGCGGGCGAGGACATCCTGCACCAGCTTGAACGCGTCCTCCGGACGTGGGAACTCGCGAAGCGGGGTCAGACGCGTGGTGGCGGGCGATTCCTCTTGCTTGATGGTGCCGCTGCGGTCGGAGGCCTTGCCGCCGGATTGCCGTTTGGGTGGCTGTTCGCGGCGGACGGAGGGGTCGAGATCGCGCTCGTAGAGCAGGACGCCGTCGGCAGCGGCGGAGAGCATGCGGCTCATCGCGGCGTCGACCCCGATCACCACGACCTTGCGGCCCTGCTGGCGCAGGTAGTTCAGCGGATGGATGAGGTCGCCATCGCCGGTGACGATCACATAGGTGGCGATGTTGTCGTTGCGGGCGCTGGTCTCGACGGCGTCCACGGCGATGCGGACATCGGCGCTGTTCTTGCCGGCGGGAACGTAGATGAGGTCGATGCCCTGGCGATAGAGGTTCTCGGCGTCGATCGCCAGGTCCTGGCTGGTCCACGGCGCGTAGGCGCGGGCAAGGACGAGGCGCCCGTGTTCCTGCGCCTCCTGGATGATGAGGCTCATCTTCGGCGTGGTCAGCTTGAAGTAGCGCTTCAGGCTGATCTGCAGGTTCTCGTAGTCGATCAGGAGGGCGACGTCGCCGGAGGCAGAATCGCTGGCGACCGGTTCCCGTCCGCCCGTGCTGCTGCCGTTTCGTGTGCCGGATGACGATGCGTTCACGCCGGGTCCCCTTCTCCTGTCGATCGTGGCGCGCAGTGGCGAATTGTCCTCAGTGTCGCATATCGGCGCGGATCACTGCCCGCTCCGGCCGGTGCAGGCTGTGAATTCGCGGGCCAGGCAGTCCATCAGGATCTCGTCCCACAGTGCTCCCTCATGCCACCAGTGTTCGCGCCAGCGGCCGACTTCGCGGAAGCCGGCCTTTTCGTAGGCGCGGACGCCGGCCGGATTGAAGGCGGCGACGCCAAGGCGGACCGAGTTGAGGCCAAGCAGGTTGAAGGCATAGTCCAGCATCAGGCGCGTCGTTTCCGAGCCATACCCCTTGCCGCGCGCCGATGCTTCGCCGATGTAGATCCCGAACATCGCGGAGCGGTTGCGAAAGTCGACGTCCATCAGGCTGGACGTGCCAATCGGCACGCCGGTGGTGCGTTCGCGGATCAGGAAGACGATGTCGTCCGATGTCGTAATCGAATCGAACCAGCCGGTTTCGGCCTCGACCGTCATCGGGCGCGGAGCGGCGGGCGCGAGTGTGCGGCGGCCATCGAGGTCGTTCATCCAGCGGGTAAGCGTCGGAACGAGATCGCGGATGAGCGGTCCGAGCGTGATCAGGCCGCCGTGGATCGAGACGATCGGTTCGTCCGGGCAGGGAGGATTCGGCATGGCGGGAATGCTCCGGGAAGGTGAACGACGCCGGGAATGATTCGCAGAAGCTGCTTGCGCACACGAGGCAGCATGCGACCGATGTATACAAGGATACTTCGGTGTTTGGGTTTATTACGATGCGTACGTACGAGAATTCAGGGTGCATCGCCAAGAGACGACGGGTTGACGATATTTTCATGTTAACCGTATCATCTCCCGTGGAAGGGGATATGCGCAGGCATCGAGAGGAAACGCCGACGCATGGATCGCACCCGTGGGGAGCGAGTTTCTCCTGACACACCTTAACAACTGAAAGCCCCGCATGGGGCACATGAGGAGCGACGTCGATGGTTGAAGTGCTGATCTACGCCATCGGAGCCATCCTCGCCGCCGGATTGACCTTTCTCGCGACCTGGTTCTGGCTGGACAAGCGTGCGAATTCCCGCGTGCGCATGGCCCAGGATCAAGCCGATCGCATTTCGGAGGAAGCGGAGACCCGGAGACGAGAGGCTGCCCTGGCAGAAAAGGATGAGGCGATCCGGCTCCGTGCCGATCTGGACCGGGAGCTGACCCAGCGCCGGAAGGAGATCGAGCGGATCGAACGCCGCATCGAACAAAAAGAAGAAAACATCGACAAGAAGTCTCAGGCGCTCGAACAGCGCGAGCAGGGCGTGCGCAAGCAGGAGCAGCAACTCTCCCGGAACCACGAGCAGTGGGAACAGGAGAAGCACCGGCAGGCGCAGGAATTCGAGACGTTCAAGCAGGCACAGCTTCAGGATGTGGAGCAGGTGCGTGGCAAGCATCTGGCCGAACTCGAACGGATCGCAGGGCTCACCTCCGAAGAGGCCCGCAACCAGCTGGTTGCCGAGGTCGAATACGAGGCGCGGAGCATGGCCGCTCGCCGGCTTCACGAGATCGAGCGCGAGACGAAGGAAGAGGCCGATCGCCGCGCCCAGAAGATCCTGGCCACCACGATCCAGCGCATCGCTGCCGACTACGTCACCGAATCCTCGGTGATGGTGATTCCGCTCCCCAACGATGAGATGAAGGGGCGGATCATCGGGCGCGAAGGACGCAACATCCGCGCGCTGGAACAGGCGACCGGTGTCGACCTCATCGTCGACGACACGCCGGAAGCCGTGACGATTTCCGGATTCGACCCGGTCCGGCGGGAAGTCGCCCGCCGTGCGCTCACGAAGCTGCTGCAGGATGGACGCATCCATCCTGCGCGGATCGAGGAGGTCGTCACCAAGACGCAGCTCGAACTCGAGCAGATCATGCGCGAGGAAGGTGAGCGCGTCGCCTACGAGGCGAATGTCCCCGGCCTGCATCCAGACCTGATCAAGCTGCTTGGCCGGCTCAAGTTCCGCACCAGTTACGGTCAGAACGTGCTTGGACACAGCCTTGAGGTCTCGATCCTCTGCGCGAACCTGGCGGCTGAGCTGGGTGCCGATGTGAACGTCGCGAAGACGGCTGGTCTGCTCCACGACATCGGCAAGGCCGTCGACCACGAGGTCGAGGGACCGCATGCCCTGATCGGGGCGGACATTGCGAAGCGGCTCGGACGATCGTCCAAGATCGTTCACGCCATCGCGGCGCACCACAACGAAGAAGAGCCCCAGACCATCGAGGCCTTCATCGTCCAGACTGCGGACGCCATCAGTGGCGCCCGTCCCGGCGCCCGCCGGGAGATGGTCGAGACCTACATCAAGCGGCTGGAGGCGCTGGAGGGCGTCGCCAATTCGTTCGAGGGGGTCGACCGGTCCTTCGCCATCCAGGCCGGCCGTGAGGTTCGCATCCTCGTCCGGCCGAACGCGTTGGACGATCTCGGTGCGAGCAAACTGGCGCACGATGTCGTGAAGAAGATCGAGGAGACCCTGGAGTATCCGGGTCAGATCAAGGTCACGGTCATTCGCGAGACCCGCGCCGTCGACTACGCACGATAGGCTGAACACAGGAAAACGAGGCAGGATTCACCCGAATCCTGCCTCGTTTTCCTGTGTTCCGGGTGGCCGGAGTGCCGGTTTCGTGCCTTTACTCCGGTTCCATCGTAGACTTGCACGCGGATACGATGGATGGCTGCCGTCGTCATCCAGTCGGGATTGCCCGTTTCTCTCGTTCGCCGCTGCCACTCTACGCTTGGGCTGTGGGGGCTCGGGCTTGGCGCATCTGGCGTGGGACGAAGGCGCTCCCGATCGTCGCAGCACCCGGACTTCGGGTATCCATGGGGATGGTATGAGGGGGACCTCACGTATGAATCGGTTCTTCAGCAAGCTCGATCTTCGAGACATCAAGATCGATCCCGAAGGGTCGCGCTTTCCGCCAGATGCGGATGATCGCGACCAGGAGACGCCCTCGTCCGGACCCGACTCCGTCGAATCGGCCGTGTCCGACGAGCAGCCGACCGAGCCGGTAGAGTCGCCTGATGGTGCCTGGCAGGATGCTGCTGCCGCCACACCGCCAGCGTCCTACGAATTCTCCTACGAGCGCACCTCCACATCGGCGTCGTTTACCTCGACCACCGCCTTCTGCACCGTGGAGGAGACGTCCATCGTTGCGAACGGCCATGTTGATGGCGCGACGACGAACGGCTCGTTGCATCCGATCGATGCCGCCGCGCTGCTTGGGGCAGAGTTCATCGATGCCGTGGATGAGGTCCTGAAGGTCTCCGCCCGCTCGCGGCCGAGCGCGGTGGCGGGAGCCATTGCCGGCGTTGTGCGCGAGTGCGGGCGTGCAGAGGTGCAAGCGATTGGCGCCGGGGCGACGAATCAGGCCGTGAAGGCGGTTGCGATCGCGCGCGACTATCTGCGCGAGACGGGCATCGACGCCGTCTGCTTGCCCGCCTTCATCGATGTCACCATCGAGAACGAGGATCGGACGGCGATCCGCCTCGTCGTCGAGGTGCGATAGCGGCGATCATGGCGAATCCCGCGGTCTCCACGGTCGATCTACATACCCACACCACCGCTTCCGACGGTCTGCTTGCCCCTGCCGCGCTGGTCTCCCAGGCCCACGCGCAGGGGCTCTCCGTGTTGGGTATCACCGATCACGACACGATCGACGGTCTCGCGGAGGCAATGACTGCCGCCGAGTTGACGGGGATTACCCTGGTGCCCGGCGTGGAGCTTTCCACGAGCATCCGTGGCTATGAGGTGCATGTTCTCGGCTACTTCGTCGATCCGGCGGACTCCGGCTTCCGGGCGAAGCTGGCCGATCTTGCACGGTCGCGGATTCGCCGCATCGAGCGGATGGTCGAGCGCCTGAATGAGCTTGGGTATCCGATCGCGCTGGAGCCTCTGCTGATGCAGGCAGAGACCGGCACCATTGGGCGGCCGCACATCGCCCGTGCGCTCGTCGAGATCGGCGCGGTTGGGAGTGTGGGGGAGGCATTCGACATGTTGCTGACACCCGGCAAACCCGCATTCGTGCCGCGTGAGCGCTTTACGCCGGAGGATGCCGTCGCGTTGATTCTCGCGAACGGCGCGGTTCCGGTGCTGGCCCATCCATACACGACCGGCGACACCATCGATGAGGTCGAAGGGGTGCTCGACCGGCTCGTGGCGGCCGGCCTGCGTGGTATGGAGGTCTTCTACGGCGAGTACGATGCTGGTCAGCACGTCGAGTTGCTGGCGATCGCCGACCGGCGTGGGCTGATCCCGACCGGTGGCAGCGACTATCACGGCCCGAATTTCAAGGAAGGGCGCGACCTTGGGTCCGCGCCGGTGCCGGAATCGGTCTGGGAACGGTTGCGGCTGGAGGCCAGGCGATGACTGGATGCGGGCGTGACCTGGAGCGCGCTTCCGTGGTTGCCTGCGTTGTCGTGGCTGCGGGCAAGGGTGAGCGGTTCGGCCATGGCGGCAAGGTCCTTGCGGCCTGCGCAGGGCATCCCTTGCTTGCCTGGTCGCTGGACGCGCTGGAGACGGCATCGAGCGTGCGGGATGTCGTGGTCGTCTTTGGCAACCATACCGAAGACGAGGTTCGCACATTGATCGTTGGCGGTCGCTGGACGAAGGTTGCCGCGATCGTGCCTGGCGGAGCGAACCGTCACGCGTCCGTGCGGGCGGGGATCGATGCCCTGGCGCCGGATGTCGAGGTCGTGCTCGTCCACGATGCCGCGCGACCGCTTGCCGAACCCGTGCATTTCGATGCCGTTGCCGGAGTCGCAGGCGATTCCGGTGCGGCGATCCTCGCGACGCCAGTGGCGGATACGCTGAAGCGCGTCACGGAGGGAACGATCGAGGCGACGGTGCCGCGGGTCGGGATGTGGGCCGCGCAGACGCCACAAGGCTTCCGCCTCGCGGAATACCGGGAGGCGCTGGCGCGCACGACGGGCCATGAGGACGAGTTCACAGACGACGCGTCGATGTTCGAGGTGCTCGGTTGGCCGGTACGGATCGTGCCGGGATCGCGGTCGAACCTGAAAGTGACTGTGCCAGAGGATCTGGTGTTGGTCGAGGCCTTGCTGAAGACACGCCGGGTGGAGGAATCCCGATGAGCCGACGTTTCCCTCGCACTGGCATCGGCTACGACGTGCATCGATTCGCCGACGGGCGGCGCATGGTGCTCGGTGGCGTCGAACTCGTGTTTGACCGTGGGCTGGATGGCCATTCCGATGCCGATGTGTTGCTCCATGCCATCGCCGACGCGGTGCTCGGTGCGGCGGTGCTCGGCGATATCGGCAAGCACTTCCCGCCGGGCGATCCGCGCTGGCAGGACGCGGACAGCCGTGATCTCTTGCGTGAATCGGTGCGGCTGGTGCGTGAGGCGGGCTGGGAGCCGGTGCATATCGATGCAACGGTGATTGCCGAGGCGCCGAAGGTGAATCCGCACGCCGCGCGAATGCGAGCCGCCATCGCCGAGGCGACCGGGATTCCGGCGGGGGATATCAGCCTGAAGGCGACCACGAACGAGCGGATGGGCTTCGTCGGCCGTGAGGAAGGCATTGCTGCGCTGGCGACGGCGACGATCGTGCCGCGGGAGGATCTGGCATGAGGGTGCTCCTGCAGCGCGTCTCCCACGCACGGGTGACGGTCGATGGCGAGGTCTCCGGGGCGATCGGAAACGGATTGTTGCTCCTGCTCGGGATCGCCGCGGGCGACGGCCAGGCAGAGATCGACCTGCTGGCCGGCAAGATCGCGAACCTCCGCATCTTCGAGGATGCGGAGGGCAAGATGAACCGCTCGCTGCTCGACCTGCTGGCCGATAGCGTGCCGGGTGCCGGGGCGTTGGTCGTCTCGCAATTCACGCTCTACGCCGATGTGCGGAAGGGACGGCGCCCGAGCTTCGTGGGTGCTGCCGCGCCAGCCATCGCCGAGCCGATGGTGATGCAGTTCGGCGATGCATTGGCCGCGCTGGGCGTTCCCGTATCCTACGGCGTCTTTGGGGCGCATATGGAAGTCTCGCTGCTGAACGACGGTCCGGTGACGATCTGGCTGGACAGCGACGAGCTCCAGAAGCCGCGCCGTGGTGGGAAACCGTCATGAGTGACGATACGCGCACCAACGATCCCGAGCGCCCGCCGTCTTCCGAGGCGACGCCGGAACCGGCAATCCCGGACGGCGGTCTTCCGGAGGCCATGCCGGACTGGTTACGGCGCCCGCCCGCCTGGCGTGGGATGGTCGTTCCGGAGATCCCTGAATCTGCTTCGGAAGGCTCTGGTGCCGTTTCGGCGGAGACAGGGGAGCCGGTCGCTACGCCGGAGGATGACGCGTCGGGTTCTGGCACTGAAGGGACGATCAGGGAACCGAAGTTCCTGCCGGAGCCGGACCGGACCCCGATCGACCCGTCATCGCTGATCGAATTGGATGACCTTCCCTCGTGGCTGGTGGAACTTGGCAAGCGGGACCGTTCCGGTACGTCTCGTTCGCCTGAGGTTCACCTCCAACCCGGGACAGCCATTACGGTTCAGGCGCCGGTTTCAGATGGCGAGTCGTCGGTGCCGGTACCGCCCTCCCTCCGGGACGAGTTGCTTGCGGCATCCGAGCCGCTCGCCCCACCCGCGAACACCGAGGCTGCATCAGTCGCCGGATTGTCCCAGCGGTTCCTGGTGCTGGCGGGTGTGTTGGTCGTGGTGATTGTCGTCGCGATCCTGCTCTCCGTTTTCGGGTAACCAGACTGTCCCGCTCCTCCGCGCGACACGTTGGCGACGATGCCCGACCTGGAAAACCGTCTGTGAAGTGGTTGCGATCCGCGAACGAGTCCTGCATGGACAACGGAGCCCGTCGGCGAATCCCTGCTGTCAACGCCCGACGTCGCTCCGGCGGTCGTTTATCCGTCGAGGAGTTCTGTCAGGGCGGAGACCGAGGTGACAGGCGGAAGGCAGACCGTGCCCTCGCAGAGCCAGGCCGCCGCGTCCGCCCCCTCTACGGATGGTCGGGCTGCGAGCAATGGATAGCGGCCTGTCGCCGTTCCATCGCCTTTGTCCAACCCGAATCCGGTCACCAGCAGTGGCTCGTATCGTTGCCCGATGGCCTGGTGTAACGCATGGAACGCCTCGCTCATTCGATCGCCGCTCAGGACAAGGTCGCGGCGCGGTGCGAGGAATCGCTCCAACGCGGCCAGGAACCGCCCCATGAAGACGGGATGCTCGCCCATCATCGGTGCGATGGCGCTCAGGACCGATGTAGCGCGTTCCGCCAACCCATCGTCCTCACGCAGGATGGCGAAGGTCAACAGCAGATCGCAGGCAACCGCATTGCCGCTTGGTGTTGCACCGTCCTGCAGGTCGCGCGGACGGACGATGAGATCGGTGGTGCCTGCGCTGACATCCGAGAATCCGATGCCGGAATCGTGCGGGAAGTCGCGCAGGATCGTATCGAGCAGGGCGTTCGCTTCGTCAAGCCAGCGACGCTTGCCGGTTGCGGTATAGAGCGCCAGGAGCCCATCGGCGAGAAAGGCGTGGTCTTCCAGCGTGCCGCGGCCGCGCACGATGCCGTCTCGCCACGAACGGGCCAGAGCGCCATCCGGCCAGCGGAGGCTTGCGAGGATGAATGTGGCATTGCGTTCGGCGGCGGTCAGCAGGTCCGGTCGGTCTAGCGCGGCACCGGCGGTGGCGAACGCCTTCAGCATCAGGCCGTTCCAGCCCGCGATCACCTTTTCGTCGCGCGCCGGACGGGAACGCGCCTCCCGTTCTGCCCAGAGCAACGCCTTGGCTCGGGCAATCGTGTCGGCACTGGTGGACTCTGACAGGCCGAGTTGCGGCGCAAGCCTGGTGATGGGGCGGACGATCGAGAGGACGGTCTTGCCCTCGAAATTGCCGCGCTCGTCGATGCCGAAGTGCAGGCAGACGAGGTCGATGTCCTCCGGTGCGACGTGTGGCGAGAGCACGCGGTCGACCTCACCGCGCGTCCAGGTATAGAACGCGCCTTCCTCGCCATCGCTGTCGGCATCGAGCGCGGCGTAGAAGCCGCCGTCGGGCGCCGTCATCTCGCGCAGGACCCAGTCGGCGATGCCTTCCGCCACGACGCGATGCCGTTCTTCTCCGGTGAATCGCCAGGCGTCGAGATAGAGCGCCATCAACTGGGCGTTGTCGTAGAGCATCTTCTCGAAATGGGGGACGAGCCAGATGCGATCGACGGCGTACCGCGCGAACCCGCCGCCGAGCTGGTCATGAATGCCGCCCGCCGCCATGCGGTCGAGCGTCGCGATTGCCATCGCACGGGCCGGCTCCGAACCGGTGCGCTTGGCATGCTGCAGCAGGAATTCGATCGTGGAGGCCTGCGGGAACTTCGGCGCACCACCGAACCCGCCGTACTCGCGGTCGAAGGTGCGCTCCATTCCGGCAAGGGCCTGCGCCGCGAGGTCGTCGCGCAGCGGTTCGTGGGCAGGATCGGTCTGCGCCGGGAGTGCAGAAGTGGACTGACGCAGGTAGGCGAGTACGCGACCAGCGCTGTCCGCAACACCATTCCGGTTGGTGGTCCAGGCCGAGACGATCGCTTCCAGCACGTCCGGGAACCCTGGCATGCCGCCTCGCGCTTTAGGCGGCCAGTAGGTTCCTGCGAAGAACGGCACGCCATCCGGCGTGAGGAAAGCGTTCAGCGGCCAGCCGCCCTGCCCGGTCATCGCCTGGACGGCAGCCATGTAGATGGCGTCAACATCCGGGCGTTCCTCACGATCGACCTTGATCGCGACGAAATGCTCGTTGAGGAAGGTCGCGATGACCTCGTTCTCGAACGACTCGTGCGCCATGACGTGACACCAGTGGCAGGCAGAATAGCCGATGCTGACGAGGACCGGCTTGTCCTCCGCCTGCGCGCGAGCGAACGCCTCGTCGCTCCACGGATACCAGTCGACCGGGTTGGTCTGGTGCTGGAGCAGGTAGGGACTGGTTTCGCTGGCGAGGCGGTTTCGGTGGCCGGATTCGGGGTGGGCGGTCACGGCGGAGTCTCCTTCTGTGACGGTCATCGTTGCATGGCCAATGCCGTTCATGTGGGTTCATTGTGCCGGGAGGCATCTGGCCATCACAATGGAGGGCATCGGACGGAATCGCAATCGGTCGGGGGGTGCTATGAGCGACATCGAGCAGGGAGCAGCGGCGCTGGCGGATTCAACGCTGGCGATTGTTGGGGCGGGAATCATGGCGGAATCCATCGTCGGCGGACTGCTCGCCAAGGAGATGATCCCGGCACAGCGGATTGTGGCGAGCCATCCACGTGCAGATCGCCGGAATGCGCTGGAGAAGCGATTCGGCATCCGCACCGTCGAGCGCAATGCCGATGCCGTCGTGGGCGCGGATCTCGTGGCGCTGACCGTCAAGCCGCAGGTGATCGGCGCGGTGATGAAGGAACTGCGCGACGTCCTCACCGGCGAACAGGTGGTGATGTCGATCCTCGCCGGTGCGAACATCGCGACGCTGGAGCAGGGGTTGGCGCACCGTCGCATCGTGCGGGTGATGCCGAACACGCCAGCCCAGATCGGGGAGGGGATGTCCGTCTGGTGCGCGACGCCTGCCGTGGAGGACGCCGCGCGGGCCAAGGTGCGGGCGGCTCTGGGCGCGCTCGGAGAGGAACTCGAGGTCGAGACCGAGAAGTACGTCGATATGGCGACGGCGCTCTCCGGGACGGGGTCGACCTACGTCTTCCTGATGATGGAGGCGCTGGTCGATGCTGGTGTTCATATGGGGTTCCCGCGCCGGATCGCCGAGGAGATCGTGCTGCAGACGGTCGGAGGTTCGGTGGCGTTCGCGCGGTCGTCGGGGAAGCATTTGGCCGAGCTGCGGAACATGGTGACCTCGCCCGGCGGCACGTCGGCGGAGGCGATCTACCAGATGGAGAAGGGCGGTCTGCGCACCGTGCTCAGCAAGTCCGTCTACGCGGCGTATCAGCGGACGCAGACGCTGGCGGTTGAGCAGGAGAAGAAGGTCAGTTCCGAAGCCTGACGAGGGGTTTTCCGCGGCGGATCGGCATATGGCCTTTGTGGCGCTGACGTGATGCAACGCGCCGCGCAACGATGTATGATGCGTGAGGGAACGTACAACAGGAGAGAAGGTGGCACGCACGGATCTCGTCGTTCATCGGCTGGCATTGAGATGACATGACCGGTCGTTGCCGGGTCGTTTCCCGCGTTCATTCCCTGGGGAGGGAATGCCGGGAAGTGTGGGGGCTTCGCCATGAAAGAGGTTGTTCCTTCATCGGTCGCGCGGCGCATGCGGCTGGTATGGCTCACAGTAGCCTTGTTGTCGCTGGTCGTGTCTGCCATCCAGCCGGCGATGCTGCTGCATCCCGCACTCGCCCAGGACGGCGGAACCCCGGTTTCCGACGGCTCGCAGGGCGAAATCGCCACCGATGAGCCGGTCGATACGGCTTCGGCATCGGCGCCGGTTGCGTTCCGGATCGTCGACGCGAACGACCAGCCGATTGCGGACGGCTATCGTCTCTGCGTCGATGGCGTCACCTGCGTCGATATTCTCGAAGGGAAGGCGTATCTCGACGGTGTGGCCGCTGGCGCCCATACCTACGAGATCACCTGGATGGGGGATGGCGAGGGGCCGTTCCAGCACGAGATCGATACTTTCTGGGTCGATCCATCTCTTGGCGAGAATGCCGTTCGCATCGAAATGACGGCGACGCCGGTCTTCGAGCCGGCGGTCGAACCATCGCCGACCGACGAGATCGCGTTGCCAACGGCGACCGATGTCGTCCCGACTGCAACTGATGCTGTCCCGACCGCCACAGATGGAGCTCCCTCGGCAACCGCGACGGATGCTGTGCCCACGGCGACGGCAACCCTTGGCGCGACATCCATTGTGACGCCCACTGCGACCGGTACGAGCACAACGGCCGCGACGGCCAGTCCGTCGGCTACCGCTTCGGCAGCCGCCTCCTCGACACCCACGACGGTATCCACGCCGACCAGGACGCTGACGCCGACAATCACGCCAACCCTCGCGCCGGTATCCGGCAAGGTGACGGGGACCGGCGGGGCAGGCGTCAATTGCCGCACCCAGCCATCGACCTCGGCAACCGTCATCACGGTCCTGCGCGAAGGCGACACCGCGACCTACCGTGGTCCGGCAGCGAACGGCTGGCAGCCGGTGACGTGCTCCGGCCGCGCGGGCTATATCTCGACAACGTATCTCACGGGGATTCTGGTCACGCCCACTGCGACACCGCGTCCTACCGGAACCGTCACACCAACGCGCACGCCGACCGTAACGGGCACCATCTCCCCAACCGTGACCGGAACCGTCACGATTACAGTCACGGCGATGGCGAGTGCGACGGCCTCGCCAACCGGAACGCCGACGGCCGGCGGGAAGGTCCAGGGCACCGGCGGGGTTGGCGTCAACTGCCGCCGCACCCCGAGCACGTCCGGCGTCATCATCACGACGGTGCCGGAAGGGACCGTGTTGCCGTATCGCGGCGCGGCGTCCAATGGCTGGCAGCCAGTGACCTGCGACGGACAGGCCGGGTACATTTCGACGGCCTACCTCACCGGCGTCGCCATCACGCCGACGCCGGTCAAGACGCCGGGCGTGTCACCCACACCAACGACGACACCACCCGCAGGGTCGTCTGGCGTTGTGACGGGTACCGACGGCGGTGGCCTGAACTGCCGCACGCAGCCGAGCCTCACTGCGCCCGTGATCATGACGCTGCCGGAGGGGTCGATCGTCCAGTACCGGGGGACGGCCTCGAATGGCTGGCAGCCGGTGACATGCGCCGGTCAGGCCGGCTTCATCTCCACCACGTACCTCACCGGGATCTCCGGTGCGACGGGGGAACTCTGGGTCGATGTCAATCTCTCGACGCAGTACATGATCGTCTACCGTGGCGGCACCCGGGTACTCGGCACCTACGTCAGCACTGGACGCCCCGGCTTCGACACGCCGACGGGTACATTCCACATCAACGCGAAGCTGACGTCGCAGACGATGTCCGGCGTGATTGGCGGTGAGTATTACAACGTGCCGAACGTTCCCTGGGTGATGTATTTCACCGACCGTGGGCACGCGCTCCACGGGACGTACTGGCACAACAATTTCGGGTACACGATGAGTCATGGGTGCGTGAACCTGCCGCTCGATGTTGCGGCATGGCTCTACGCCCAGGCGCCGATTGGCATGCGGGTGGTGGTTCACTACTAGACCGAAGTCCGGTTTGGTCGCCACGAGGCAGGACCATCCCTGGTAGGGGCGATCCTGGTGATCGCCCGGCGCGTCCCGGCGGAACCTCGGGCGATCACCAGGATCGCCCCATCTGGGGTGGCTACCCTTTCGGATTCTGCTGTAGTGGGTCCACCCTTGCGGCACGCGATCGAATCCCGGTGGAGTTGCTCCACCGGGATTCGGCGTGCTGTCGTATCAGGCGCGTTTCAGGAGGGGAAGGCGTGCGCCGTAGGTCGCGACAAGCGCTTCCATCGCCTCGTCGCCGCCCGGCAGGTTCATGGTCGGGATCAACGGCGGCTCGATCCCGCGTTCGGCCAGTTTCGCCGCGGTCTCGGTGACGACCGCATTGACGATGGCGATCCCAACTGCTGACGAGGCGCCACCGCTGCGGTATGCGGTTCCTGGCACGTCCACGAGCGCGTCTCCGGCGGCGATACAGGTGTCGATCGTAAGGTCGGTGACCGCTGCCAGGCGTTTGCCGGAAGCGTGACGGGATGGGGCATCGGCATAGTGGCGGTCGGAGGTGATGGCGATGGTTCGGGCTCCGTTTGCCTTCGCTTCGAGGGCTACCTCGATCGGCACCGGGTTGACACCGGAATTGCTGACAACGATCACGACTTCGCCGGGGCGAATATCGTGCGAGGCGATCACGACCCGGCCATAGCCAGAGGTGCGTTCGAGGACGGTGGCGTTCACCGATCCGAGGAACGTCAGGTTCACGTCCAGCATCGGGTTGAGCGGCATCAGGCTCCCGGCGCGGTGGAATACCTCCTCCGCGATCATGTGGGAGTGGCCGCTGCCGAAGAGATGGACGATGCCCCCTTCGGCGATGGTATCCGCCATCCAAGTTGCGGCTTCCTCGATTCGCGCTCCCTGGGTCGTCGTGACCATGTCGAGCAGCTTCGCGAGTTCCTGCATATAGGTCTGATACGCATGCATGTCGCACTGTCCTTGGCGGCGGCGCGCCTTCAATCTCGGTGGATCCTCGCGACCCGACGTCCGTAAGGAAAGGTACGCCATCCGCCGGGCGAACGCGCGACCCCGGCTCCTGTACCGGGGCCGGGGTCGCGTCTGGCGCTGGTGTGTTCCGGCGGCTATTCGTCCGAAAGCGCGCACCGCTCGAAGAGGCGTTGTGGGGTCTCATCGAAGGTGAGTTTCACAGTGCTTTGCTGCCACCGATCATTCTGGTCGAGGCGGAGGATGGTGAGCGTCACCGTATCGCCCGGCTTGTAGTCGAGCAGGATGCGGGAGAGTGACATGTCCTGCGTGATGTCCTCGCCATCCACGGCCAGGATCACATCCTCGACTTCCAGTCCTGCCTTGTCTGCTGCGGAACTTCGCTGGATGTCGTAGACGAGCATGCCCTGATCGACGCCGATCTGATACTGGGCGTTGAGGTCCGGCGTGATCGGGAGCAGGTCGGCGCCGATGAACGGGGCGGCGATCTTGCCGGTCTGGACCAACTGGCCGGCAACATCCTTCACGAGATTGCTCGGCACTGCGAAGAAGAGCCCCTGCACCGGCTCGCCGTTGTAACTTGGCAGGCCGATGGTATTCACCCCCACGACCTCACCTTTCATGTTGAACAGCGGTCCGCCCGAATTGCCGTGGTTGATCGGCGCGGTGTGCTGGATGAGGTTCGTGTAGTTCTGGCATTGATAGTTGCTTGTGGCGGCGAACTCGTTACGGCCGAGGCCGCTGACGATGCCATCGGTGACGGTGTTCGTGAAGGCGCCGAGCGGCGAGCCGATCGCCACGATCGGCTCGCCTGGCTTCAATGCGTCGGAATCGCCGAAGGAGACGGTCGCCGGAACATCCTTCGGGTCGATCTTGACCATCGCTAGATCGTCGCGCGGGTCGGAGCCGACGAGGTCGGCCTCGACCTGGGTTCCGTCCGAGAGGATGACGGCGAATGCGTCTCCGCCGTAGACGACGTGCCAGTTCGTGACGATGTGGCCGTCCTTGTCGATGATGAATCCACTGCCGCTGCTGCTGGCCTGCAATGAGTTCGTCGTGCCGCTGGAAGTCTGCGTGAAGTTGACGACGGTGACCACCGCGCCGCCGACCTTTTCGACCAGTTGTTCCACGCTCATGTCATCGGATGATTGCGCCGCCACCCGGACACCAACTGGCGTCACGGCCAGCAGGAATGAACATGCCGTTGCGAATACCAGGGCCATCGTTCGGAGATGCCCTGTCTTCGGCGTCGTACCCATTCAGGCTCCCTTCTGGAACGTGAGAGGTTTACTACTGAGATGTTTCCGCGCGTGCGCGTTGTATGACCGCAGTGTCGCACACGGCGTACCGCATTTGTATGGTGACTCCGTGCCGGACGGGATTACGCTGCGGACCATTTCCGGCTACTCCGCGCGATGGGAGATGCATGGCTACGCGGCTGGCGTGCCGGAGGCATTGACGGCGTTGGCCGGAGGCGTGATCGCGATGCTGAGGTCGTTGAAGGTCCACGTTGTGACGTTCGCATAGCCGCCGGCGGACTGGGTCAGCGAGCAGGGGAGTCCCGTGCTGTCGAGGGAAAGCGTATAGGCGATGCCATCGTCTCCCGTCGATGGATCCGTGAAGGCGTAGACATCGCAGGTTCGTCCGCCCACGGTCACCTGGCCGGTTTGCGTTGCACCGTGCCCACGGAGCGTGTCGCTCACCGTGCCGTAGGGTGGTTGGAGCGGGGCGATGAGATAGGCCAGCTGCTGCCCGACCGGAGAATCCTCGGAGACCATCGAGGGGTCGACCTGAACCCAGGTCGTCGCGTCCATGAATGGCGCGATCGCATTGGTTACGGAGGTTCCACGGAAGTAGACGATGCCGTTGACGGCGAGCTGTTCGTCCACCGCCACGCCGCCGATGCTCGTGGAGATGCTGCGCGCGGAGGGTTTCACGACCTTTTCGACCGTCATCATCTGGTCGGCCGGTGGTGTGGCGGCGATGGCCTGCATTGGATCGGCATACTGGCCAGACCACGAGGTGGCAACCATCGATTGCACCTTCGGCCAGGCGGCATCGATCCGGCCGAGCAGGGAATCGACGGAAACCTCGCCCGGCGCGAGGGTCGGGCTGGCCACCGGCCCAGTGGTGGCGGTCGGTTCGGCGGCCTTCTCACTCGATCCACATCCGGCCAGGACGAGGAGTATGGTGAGGGCAACCGGGAAGAGTGCAGCTCGGGAGCATCGGCGGAAGGCAGGGCGTGGTGAGGACATGGGCTTGGATGCGTCTCTCGGGATGGGCAGGCTTGGAACACCGGGTGGCTGCCTGCGAGCGATCATCGGGGCCGAAACGCGGCCCCGGAGAGCGTACCAGACTGCGCAGGCCGCACACCGGAGTCGCCGGGCATACGAAACCGGGATGGCACTCGAACCATCCCGGTTTTGCATGGTGTGGACGTGACCGGTGCTAGGCGACCGGGGTCGCGTTCGACGGTGTCTCCGCCGGCACGACGAGGAAGATCTCGACTTCCGTCTTGTCGCCGTCCTTGTGCAGCTTCGCAACACCGTAGTAGCCGGAGTCGTTCAGCGGTGCAAGGCCGATGTAGAGATCGTCGTCGATCACGGTGCCGTCGATGTCGCCGCAGGCAATGTAGACCTCGGGCTGCTCGGCGCTGAGGTGGACATTGATGGCATGCGCTTCGGAGAGCATGTCATCGAGCTTCATGTCGACATCGGTCTTGGAGTAGAGCACCTGCGGCGAGGTCAGGATGCCCTGCGGCTCTGGCGTCTTGTCGTCGTCATCGTCGTCCTTGCGCGGCTCCACGTTGTTCAGGTTCTGCTGTGGCGCGGGATCGAGGTTCGCACACGTTCCCTTGTGGATATGCGCGAGATGACTTTCTGTGTTGGCAGCGGTGGTCGTGGACGAATCCTGCGCGGCAACAAGCCCGACGCTTCCCGCGATGGTTGAACCTGCCAGCAGCAGGCCGACCGTGAGCGCACGGGCCGATTTCAGGGGCTGCGAGAACATGACAACACTCCTCCCAGGCATGAGATGCTCGTATCTCCGCCATTCCTTTGGAAATCCGGTGGTATCGACGATACCTGCCAGCCCTCATGTAGGAGCCGTGCCGTTGGGGGAGGGAAAATTGCCAGAAAGGGAAATCAGTCGTTCAACAGGGAGCCGATTGCTCGATGGAGGGCGCGTAGCTGCTCGTCCACGGCGGCATCGCGCTCATGGTCGTGCAACGCCAGTTCAGCGAGTCCGCGGCTGAGGGCGCCGGTCTCCTGGGCGAACCGCTGGGGATCGAAGGTCTTCGTCCCGACGAGGCTCCCCAACCGTTTGAGGCCCGTGCGGTCGGCCTTCGACCCGGACCGTGCATGCTCGATTGCGGAAAGCAGGGCGAGCGACTGCGTGCGTTGTTGGAGGGGATCGGAGACCTGGGCGAGGTCCCGCAGGATGGCGAGCGCGGCTGTCGCTTCCTCCACGGAATCGTCGTCGGCGAGTGGATGATCGCGAAAGGCCCGCGCGACCCGGGTTGCCAGCGTGGCCGGCGGCTGATCGGCCACGAGCCATTGGCGCAGGGCCTCCTGCCGCGCGGGCGGAAGGCCCTGCAGGAGGCGGCTCTGCTTCTCGCTGAGGGCGCCGTGCTGGATGTTGGCCTGCGCCTCGAGCGAGAGCTTGCCCGTGCCGAGCAGCTGGAAGATACGACTTCGTCTGATGCCGACGGCTTCCGCCACGACCTCCCACGGAGGATCGCCGAGCTGGGCTCGGAGTGCGCGCAACGCGTTTGCACGATCGACCGCATTCAGGTCGTCGCGGACCACGTTCTCCATCAGCTGCTGCAGGAGGCGGCGTTCGGTGGGAACGTCGCGGACGAGGGCGGGGATGGTTCCTTGCCCGGCTATAGCGGAGGCACGCCACCGTCGTTCGCCGTGGACGATCACATAGCGGTCGTCGGCCTCGGCGTAGCGTACGACGATCGGCTGGAGGACGCCTTCTGCCCGGATGCTGGCGGCAAGCTCCTGCAGCCGGTCCGGATCGAAGCTGCGGCGCGGCTGGTCGGGATCGGGCATGATGCGGTCGAGCGCGATTTCCTTCGCGTCCTGGAGATCCGTGACACCCTTTGCCTGGGGGCGAGTGTCCTCGAACAGGGCATCGACCGTGAATTTGCGGCGGGCACGGGCAGTCGCGCGGTCGGTCATGGTTCGCCTCCTGCCGTGTCGATCCACTCGCCGACCTCACGATAGGCGGCGGCCACGGTGGACCTCGGCATGTACTGGAGGACGCTGGTCCGTTCGGCCGTCGATTCGGCGCCCTTTACCGAAAGTGGGATCGTTGGGAGCAGGGGCAGGTCCGGGAACTGGTCGCGCAGGGTGTCGAGCATGTCGTTCGCCAGGCGCGAGGAATGGTGAACCTTTGTCGGCAGGAAGCCAAGCAGCACGAGCTCCGGATTGAGGCGCTGAATGCGGCGGATGGTTTCGAAGAGGCGCCGGAGGACCATCAGCGAGAGCGGATGCGGCTCGATCGGGATCACCAGCTCCTGCGTGGCGACGAGGATATTGATCGAGATGATGTTGAGGGCGGGAGGCGCATCGATCAGCACGAAGTCGTAGGCGGAAAGGTCGGCGGCGTCGATGCGATGATCGAGTTGGCGCTCACGTTCGAGCACGTTGAGCAGTTCGAGTTCGGCGGCGGCGAGGTCGGGATGCGACGGAGCGATGTCGACACCCGGGATGGTGGTCGGGAGGGCGATATCCGCGATGCCGACCGCGTCATCGAGCAGCAGGTCGTACACGCTGAGGTCGATCGCGGCGACATCGATCCCGGTCGCCATCGAGAGGCTGGCCTGCGGATCGAGGTCGACCATCAGGACGCGATGGCTGCGTTCGGCGAGGGCGGCAGCGACATTGAGCGTGCTGGTGGTCTTGGCTGTGCCGCCCTTCTGATTGAAGAAGGCAATGATGCGAGTCATGGTCCGGTGAATCCCGTCGGTCGGAGGAAGCCACAGGCGGTGGCGGTGGAGTCGGGCAGATGCGTTCTGCCTGCCAGTGTGGCACCGGTGCGTGCCTGCGGGCAAGGTCCACACGGGACACCTGTTTCATGTCGTCGCGAGGAACGAGGGACCCCGTCCGGTGCGGCGTAGGCAGCCGTCCCGGACGGGGTTCTGGATGGGCGATTTGCATGTGGACGCGGATCAGGCGGCGGTACGCGGTGCGGAGCCGGTCCAGTCCTCGGAGCGGGAGTCCGGCTTCATGGCCTGCCCAAGCGTGATGAGGGCATTCGCCAGCGACAGGCGGACGCGCTGCGTGACGGATTGGGAACCGTTCAGCTCGCGGAGCGTCTTGTGAAGCATGGCGGCGCGAATCATGTCCTCGTGCTTGAGCTGGGCGAGGTGCAGGTACATGCTGGTGTCGATGTGCCAGGTGTTCATGGTCTGGAAATCCCTTTTGGTGGATGATGGCTTTGGCCATTGAGAGAGGCGTCTGGTTGGGCGGGTATCGGGAACCGGACGGAGACTGGGCTTCGCACGGCGTTCGGCGTGCCGCTGGTCGACGAGAAGCATGAGTTCGGAATTCATGGATAGTCCTTGTGATTCAAAAATCAAGACACGATGACCCATCTGTTCCTCATATCTTGAGAAGCAGTGGGAGACGTTTTTAGTTTTTCGATGAAGGGGTGGCCGATGCGTCCAGATTGCTGGCGTTAGCGCCTGGACGCAAAGAGTCCCGGATCGCTGGGTGCGCAATCCGGGACTCGACCGCCGTCTGGAGACAAGGATCAGGCCCTACAAGCCCTCTTCGCATGCCAGCGCGCTATGCCACGGATTCCGGAAGTCCTGCTAACCCGGACAAACACCAGGTTTCGGCGTGCAATGATGATCTGCTCCATGGACCTCCTCCTTTCCGTGACCGCGATCTCTGGATAGCGGCATACATGCTCTGCGATACATCGGCATCTCATGACGAACATGCCATGAGGTCGTATTCGCCACATTTGTGACCTCTGCGATCTTACGGGCAGGCCCCAGGTTTGTCAAGCGTTTTGCGAAAACACGATGTGGGATCGCATCAGGGATTCGTGGCCGCGCTCGATGCCCCGGACTCCCTCGCTCGTTCTCCGGACGTCATCGTCTTGCGCGCCCACGGCCAGGGAATCGGAAGCGGATAGGGCAGCACGCGATTGACGAGGGCCGCCACACCAATGACGATCCAGCCTGCGACGCCGTCCAGCCAGTAGTGGTTGCCGGTCACCATCACCGTGAGCGAGATCATGACGATAAGGGCGGCGGCGATGGCAATGCCGGTCCTTCGCCATGGGAGGCAGACGGCCAGCACGATGGCGGCCAGGGTCGTCCAGCCGACGTGCATGCTCGGCATCGCCGCGAACCGGTTAGCCGTGACGAGTCCATTCTCGGAGAAGTAGTTCGGTCCGTAGACGGCGAGGGTATCGACGAAGTCCCAGCCGTAGGGCTGCATGAAGCGCGGCGGCGCGAGTGGGTAGATCGCATACAGCGGCGTTGCGATCGCCATGCTGATGAAGAACCAGCGACGCAGGTAGCGCCAGCGTTCGACGGCGAAGAACATCGCCACCACCATGCACGCGTAGAAGACATACATGTAATAGGCGTAGAAATTGTTGAAGACGTGGATGATCCACTCCGGCTGCCGGAGAAGCCACTTCTGGAGTGGAAGCTCGAACCCAAGTCCCAGCCGGTCCTCGAGGTGCAGGACATCCACGGCGTGACCGTAGGCGACCGTCTCGGCTCGCTGGATGAAGGTCTTCCTGGCCATCTTGTAAATCTGGAACATCAGGAAGACGACGACGATCTGCGAGACGATAAAGGCGATCAGTCCCGGCAAGCGATCCTTCCCTGACCAGCGTGGTGAGACATCCATCTCCCCGGGCCGTAGCAGGCTTCGCTCCGTCATGGACAAACTCCTTGAACGAGAATCGGCATGGCAGAGTGCGAGAGAACACCGGTTTCCGCTGGCGCAAGATCGACGCCAGCCCCGGAACGAGGGGAACTTCCCCGCGAGCCTACCGCAGAGTCCATCCTGGTTGCCACGAGCGAGCGGTCATCCCATGGCGGAGGCAAGAGACGTGGTTCGGCGAGCGGCCCGATCCGGAGTTCGCCGAAAAAAGCAATGGTCTTGCCCGTCAAGTGCGCAGCGCTGGTTCCCGCCATGGGATGCGGTGCTGAAGGATGGTGTTGAGGATGGTCAGCAGCTTATGCATGCACGCTGTCAGGGCCACCTTCTTCCGTTTGCCCGCAACCAGCATGCGTTCGGAGAAGGGGCGCAGGATCGCGTTGTGCTGGACCGCGACCAAGGTGCCCATCCACAGGGCGGCACGGACCTGGGCACGACCACCCCAGATGATCCGGCGTCCGCGCAGGATGCCGCTCTCGCAATTGAGCGGCGCGACCCCGACCAACGCCGCGATCTGCTTCCGATTCAGGTGCCCCAACTCCGGTAATTCGGCAATCAAGGTCGTTGCCAACACCGGGCCGACGCCGGGCACGCTTTGCAGCAGGGCATCGTCATCCCGCCAGAGTGGACTGCGCCGGATCTGGTCGTGGAGTTCCCGATCGAGGGCATCGCGTTCGGCCCGCAGCCAGGCGATGTGGGCATCGAGGCGAGGCCGGAGCGCCTCTGGCATGGTCCGTCGTCGCTGTTGCTCGGCGACGAGCATAGCGATGATTTGGCGCCGTCGGGTCAGCACGGCGGTGACCGGTCCTTCCAGGCCGCCGGTGGCTTCCAGCACGACAAGGACGGGGTGCAGTGGACAGACGCGCGCGACGAGCTGGGCGATGCCGTCCTCGTCATTCGCGAATCGTTCGTGCTGGCGATTCGGACGAAGCGCAAGATCGAGCCAATCGCGACCGACATCAATCCCGGCGAAGCATGGGGTCTCCTTCATGGGTAGTCCTCTCATCTGACCCGTCCTTGGGTGATGCGGGCTCGCTGGCCCCGGCAATGGTGCGGGGTCTGCGGAGCGGCGGGGTGTGGCGACCGACGCGTTTTTGCGGTCTCACGGGACCACGGGGGCAGGGATCTGCCGCGCCCGCATGGTTG